>JAEWXG010000028.1 GCA_023396095.1 Bacillota bacterium
GAATATATAGACTATTACAATAACAAAAGAATACAATTGGTGTTAAATGGATTAACACCTTGCCAAGTGAGATTACAAGGTTTATTATGCTAATTAGATATTGTCCAACTTTTTGGGTTCACCTCACATTAAAAAAATGAATTTGAAAAAATAAGTAAATTAAATCACGTTTAATAAACTTGATATCAACATATAATCATAAAATGCAATATTAATAAAGTAAAATTAAACCTTCTTCTCAAAAATCAAGAATAAAAAATGAAATTTGAGTTGACTTCAAAAAGGGTTGTTATAAACTAAATTTTAATTTTCTTATATTTTGAAAACTTACAATCTAAATAGGATAAGAAGTTTTCTCTCTGATTAAATAACATCCTATTGCTTTCATTGCGCCAAATTTTCTATAGACATTTCTTTATGAATTTAAATACTGTAAAATTTAAAATGTTATATAAAATCTCATTAAAAAATCTTTTCTAAATAGCAATAGGCTCTATCATCATTTATAACATATATTGCTATTATTTTTTAGATATTAAGAATCTTAAATTTATTTTCTTAAACTATCAAAACTAATAAACGCAATCTATGCAATCAGCAAATCAACAGGCCATTATTATAAGATAAATAAGTTAATTAAAAAATCATTCATATATACCCTATCAATAATAAATATTCAATATTTATTTTTATATGCTATATTGAATGTTGCAATTTAAAAAACGCAAAAGCTGTGATTATATATCGGATAAATCTATCTTTTCTAACTTTGGAGTTTGAACTAATTCTTTATCGATAAACATTATCATATAAATAGGATAATAAACTATGTTCCCTTTCATAGAAATATTGCCGTTTGAAAACACAAACGCCTCTTTTATTCCATAAGATTTATTACTTGTGACATTGTCTAGTGCCCTATGAGTTTGATAATTTTTTCCACTCTTCACTTCAATAGGAAGAACACAATCATTATACTCTATTACAAAGTCCAATTCTCCTTGCTGATGGCTATTAAAAAAATAGCCATCATATCCATGAGTATTTAATTCTTGTGCAACAACATTTTCATAGATAGCACCACAATTAAGCGAATTATTTTGATTTAATATTGCCATTTGAGTAGTTTTACCATATAAACTAGTTAATAATCCAACATCAGATAAAAACAATTTAAATAAATTGCTTTTTTTATTGATTATAAGAGGTAATCTAGGCTCAGTAATATTATAAATTGGAATTGCAACTCCTGCGTCAATTAGCCAATTAAAACTATTTTCATATCTATCGTATTTAATATTTTTATCGATATCTTTAAAAATGTATCGTTTATTTTTTTCGGCAAGTTCAGCTGGTATTAAATCATAAACCTTTTTTAATTTTAACTTTTTCTCTTTTTCATATTTTGAAAAATCCATTTTATTCTGTTTAATTATATTAAAATGTATATTACAAATTTTATTAAAGTCATGATATTTTATATAAGAATCAACTGCTTCTGGCATGCCGCCAATTACAAGATAATTTCTAAACGCTTCAAGCATTTTTTCATGAATAAAATTATCTATCATCTTTTTCTCTTTAAAAGATTCATACAATTTATCAAGAGTTTCTCTTTTAATGTTTAAGGCAATAAGATATTCTTCCAAATCCAACGGACACATCTCAATAATATTTAAATATCCTATTGGAGCCGATTTTATATTTGTTAATTCTACTCCTAACAATGAACCACTAAAAATATATTTAAAACTACCATCCTCAACTAAAAACTTTATTTTAGTAACTATCTCTTTATATTCTTGGATTTCATCAAAAAAAATTATTGTCTTACCTTTAACAAGTTTGTGATCGGTTGCAATTGATAATCTTTCAAGAAAAACTTGGGAATTGTTTTTTGAAACTGTTTTAAGAACTTCTATTATCTCAGATTGTTCAATAAGGTTAAACTCAACATAATCACACTTTTCTTGTTTGAGCATTTCTCTTATTATATACGTTTTCCCAATTTGCCTAGCGCCAGTAATTAAAAGAGCCTTATGATCATAATGAATCCAATCAATAATATCTTTCTGCTTTTTTCTCCACAACATTGGCATCATCTCCAACTATAGCATATCAGTAATTGCCCTCTTTTTCAATAATTTTTTTGCACTTTTTGTCCTTTTTTTCAAAAACTTTTTATGCTTTTTGCCCTCTTTTTCAATAACATAATATATAACATTGCACTCATTTTATAAGCATAAAACCTTCCTAACTAGTGCCCATATACGCTAATTAAAAAACCTACTTAAGTTCATATCAATTGAAACAAAAAATTGATTGGAATGTACGAATAAGTCTCAGTCTACTTGAACTTATCCAATTTGCAATTTATAAATTAAATTTGCAACTTCATAATTAAAGCATCTGAGTCATCACGATAATATTTCTTTCTTGTAAAAATTAGTTCAAAACCTAGAGCCGTATATAAATTGATAGCCACTAAATTACTTCTACTTACTTCCAAAAATATTTCATGCACATTTTTTTGTCTCAACATATATATTGAACTTACTAACAATTTAGTTCCTATTCCTTGGTTTCTATAATTCTTTTTGATAAAGATGTAAATTAAATCAGTACTATATGTATCTGTAAAAGAAAATATTGCATATCCAATTAATTCTTTGTCGTAAACACCTACACAAAATGCATATTTTGAAATTAATAAATCCTTTAATCCATCAAAAGAGTATAGCGTTTCTTCTTTAGAAATTTCGTAAATATTCAAACTTTCTAATTCACTATACTCAATTTTTTTAATTTCCATTGCGCTTTTCTTCTTCCCTTTCTGCTTGCGATTTTTTCATATAGTATGGTATTAACTGTGTTTTAAATTGTCGTTTCTTATATTTATCAATTACAAAATCAATTGTGAGCGCTAATTCCTGATCATCAAAATCTGTTGTTGAAATTTTAATGATTTTAAAAGGCACCTTTTTAAGTTCTTCTTCTGTAATTTCGCCTTCCGAAATTAATTCTTTTTGATAATATTTATTTGCATAATACGAATCATGACCAGCACTTAAACATATTAATGTTTCTTCTTCTGCGTTATGTCCATATGGTTCAAAAACCGTATAACCAATCAGCGGCTTTTTTGTTGATAAATGAAAGGCATTTAAAGTTGTTGTTCCTAACCTTATTCCGGTAAAAGATCCTGGCCCTACATTACAAGCAAAAAAATCAAGTTCATCAAGTATCGTTGAATTTTCCATTAAAATTTCATCTACAAGTTTTAATAGTGTAGCATTATGTTGATTTAATCCACCAGAGTATTCTTTTGTTTCAACTGAAACTCCATCATACAGCATAACAAGCAAATTTTTTTTAGTTGTATCAATCACAAGAAACTTCATATTCTATCTCCACACTCCTCCCATTCGTATCATCTATTTTTGATATGCTAATAATGTAGTTTGCCTTCAAATTTGCAAATTTATTCCATTCTATAAAAGAGATTCCATCTCCATAAAGATTATCTTCAATGCCAAGCTCAAATATCTCATCTTCTGAAGATACCCTATATAAGTCATAATGATATATTGTTCCAATATTGGATTTATAACTTTTCATAAATGTAAATGTTGGACTAGTAACCACCTTTTCTACACCTAATTCAGCACAAACAACCTTTACAAATGTGGTTTTCCCGACCCCCAAATCACCAGATAATATAACAATGTCTCCTGGCTTGAGTTTTTTTGAAAATGCCTTCGCATATGAAATAAAACTTTCAAGCGAAGGCAAGATTACTTCATCTTTTTTATACATAATTATTGTGCAATATTTGTAATTAAATTATTGTATCTATCAACTAACATTTTTTCTCTTGTACTTCTTTGAACCATGATCATAATGAGTATCAATGAGGAATAAATCCATTCAAAAATCATTTTATATCCTCCAGTTAAAGTCATATAAAGAATTCTACTCATGTTGAAAGGATTTTTTCTAACTGGAGTATAGAAATAATTTACACTAACAGAAAGTACTAATCTCAATACTTGAACTAAAAATAGTGCTAAAAATACACCAAGGATTGGCCTTTTTGGATATTGTTTCAATAAAGCACTTACGAATGACAATAAAACAAAAGACGCAGGATATAAAGCAAAATATTGTACTGGTGAAACAATATTGTAATTTAACAATCCAACTAAAGCTCCTGAATAGAAGGCTACTATCATTCCTTTATATGTTCCATATCTAAATGAATAAATTACAATAGGTACAACAGCTAAATAAATAATGCCAGTAAAATTAAAAATACTAGCAAATGGAAGTTTTGATAAAACAATAGCAAAAACTAGAGTTATCAACCCCTCAAAAAATGCTTTTCCATCGTTTGCTTTATAATTGTCATTTTTTGCAGAATACACTGATATTCCTATGGCTAAGATTGCAAAAGCATATGCGAAAATATATGAAGATTCTTTTCCAAATATTAATTTATCATCTACTATATTTGCGAAATTTACAATCTCTGAAGCAAGCAACAATATCGCAAAAATCAATACGGAAAAAATGACAGTGATGATTAACATAACATTCGTAAAACTTTTCTTTTTTTCAGAAGGACAATTTTTTATTGCCTTAATAAGTGAGTAAATGATTATTGAGGAAACCATTGAAACTGCTATTGCAAGGAATATAAATATTTGTGAAATTATTATGGCAAGTTTTCCTTCCTTTATCGATTTTCCAATTTGATAAAAATAAATTGTGAAATATAAAACCGTAATTAAAGATATAACATAAAATATTGTTCTATATCTATTTACTATAGCTGCAACTCCATTCCTACGTAATCCAATCCCAATTATCAAATATATTAGCCAGAAAGAAGAAATTGCTATTAAAATATACCAAAACTCCATCGGTATCGCATCAAATCCACGTTTAAGTGATGCTAAAATATCTATATCTGAAAAATTTGCTATTAATTTTGCCATAAATTGCTCCAAAATTCATTCTTCATTATTTATAAATAATATCACATATGTTAGAAAATATAAATATATAATCGGGCAAGTTGAAATATTTGTAGCTAGCGCTAGGTAAATAATATATAACTTATTCGGATTTTTTCAACATTCTATTCGAACTTTTTCCCCGTTTGAACTCAACAAGATTTACACAAAGCCCAGCCCGATACCCATGTATTTAGTCCCAGGGATAATAACTCCCCTAGGGTATAATATCATCATATTCTCACTAACTACCAAATAATTAGAGAGTTAATGAGAATTTTAAATTTTTAAAACAAGTTCAAGTCATAGCTTCATAAGGATGATGAACTGCCAACTAAGATGAAACTACTCTTTTAAAATTGTTATTATTTTTTAGATGAATTAACTAACAATCATTAAGTAGTCTTGCTTTTAGTGTTTCTATTAAATGAAGATCAACATTCATATTTTTCCAATCAGATGAATCTCTATTGCCAATTAGTACTATACTTCTTGTTTTTTTCATAACACTTTCCTTCTTTTATGTTAAAATAATAATGTTCTTTGGGGCGAGGTGTAATTCCTCACCGGTAGTTATAGTCTACTAATCCTAATAAAATAGGACCGATTAGGTGAAATCCCTAAACCGACAGTTAGAGTCTGGATGAGAAAAGAAGCATTCTTTCTCATAACCCTCTATGAAATTATATATTTTAGGAGTGCGTGTTATGAAAAAATTTTCAAGCAAAAAAATTGCTGGTTTGTCTGTGTTAACAGCTATTTCGGTTTTGTTAGGATTTTTAAGTTTTCCTGTTTTACCTATGGTGAAATTTTTAGAATATGATTTTGCAGATGTCCCTATATTTATCGCAACATTTATGTATGGTCCTATGTCAGGTCTTTTAGTAACTGCCATTACATCCATAATTCAAGGAATAACCGTTTCTGCAAGTTCTGGAATTATCGGAATCACAATGCACTTTATAGCAACCGGTGCATATGTTCTTGTAGGAGGAAATATCTATAAAAGGCATAAAACCTTTAAAACAGCAATAATTGCACTTGTTTCAGGTGCAACTACCGCTATTTTATTCATGATTCCTTTAAATCTTCTATTAACACCATTGTTTGTTGGTCCAATAGAATCATACACGAACAATACGAAAATGATTTTTAATAATTTGTTAGTTTATATAATTGCCTTTAATGTAATTAAATTTTTTGGCAATTCGCTTGTTACGCTCGTTTTATACAAGAGAACAAAAAATCTATTTACAAAAATAGGAGATTTCTCAGACAAAAAACAAAAATCAAGCATACAAGAAAATAACAACATACCTAATAACGACAATTAATCGCTATAAAAATTTATTTTTCTATTGCCTTATTAGCCCATAATTCATCTAATTTGAATTCATTTCTTATGCTGTCTAAAAAGATATGAACAATTATTGAACCATAATCAATAACAGACCATTTCCCTTCTTGTAAGCCCTCTTTTCTCAAAGGTTCAATAACTTCACCATTAATCCCTTCTTTCGACAATGTTTCTTCTATAGCGCCAGCTAATGCCTTAACTTGCGTTGTTGATTGCGCAGAACAGATAACAAAACAATCTGCAATAATAGTTTTCCCTGTTAAATCAATTGAGACGATATCAAATGCCTTTTTTTGGTCTAATATTTTACATATTTCATCTTTTAAAATTTTTGCATCTAGCATTTACTTTTCCTCCTAATTTTTAAAATAGTAATTGTACGCGTCTATTGTATCTATATCAATATTTTTCTTTGTCCTATTGAGAAAATGATAACTAAATTTTAATATTTCTAAAAAACCATTCTCAAAATTCTCATCTGTAATCCTTCTAAATTCATCCAAATCATACTTTCGCCCTAATTCCAAAAAATCAGATACATATATTAACTTTTCTAGCATCGTCATATTAGGCTTTCCTGTAGAATGATAGCGAATTGCGCTAATAACTTCCTCATCACTTATATTATAAACTTCTTTTGCTCTATATGCACCAGCATACGCGTGTAAAACCTCGGATATCTTTCCATCTGAACTAACAAATCGTGAAAAATTTTTATCAATTTTAAAATGTTCACTATTAACAAATTCAGACAATATAAAATCATTCTTTGCATTATCATGCAATAGCGCCGCTTGCATAACTTTGTCTTCATTTAATTTTAATGTTTTATTTAAATATAGAGCATATTTTAATACTCCTATAGAATGTTGAAATCTTTTTAAATCAATAGTCCCTTTCAAAATTTCCAAATATTTTGAATAATCTAAATAAATTTGATTTTGGAGTATGTATTCTACAACTTTAGAGTCAATTAAATCAGCTTTGGATAATTGTCCCATTTTTATTTTATAACGCAAATCAGACGAAGACACTAATTTAGGCGTATACCTCATTTCAATAATTTCTTTAGCACCTCTATCCTGCCAATATTTAATATTCTTTCTTAGTTTATTAAGATTACCTCTTGAAAAAACTGCAATACGTGTAGTTTTCACTATTTCATCAGGATCACGCCATGAATATAAATTTTCTAAACTATCTCCACCAATTATATAAATCAAATCATCGCTATATTTCGTTTTTAAATATTTCAATGTATTAACAGTATAACTTTTTTCTAAATTTGTGGACTCATATTCATCAATAATAATTTTATCTATACCTTGAAAAGCGACTTTTACCAATTCTAAACGCTTATAGAAATCAGAAGATATGTTTTTATGTGGGGCATTATTAGAAATCAAGATAATTAATTTATCTAGAGACAATTCATCTATTGCATTCAATACAATATTTAAATGTTCTAAGTGTGGAGGATCAAATGCTCCACCAAAAACTCCATACCTCATCATATTTTATTCCAATATGTGTTTAAAATTATCCTTATTAGTTTTCTTATAAATCACTGCTGTTTTACCTTTTGTCTCAACCAATTCGGCCCCCAACAAATTTGCAAGTTGATATCCGGATTCCTTAATATCTAAATTTGCATTGTCTAGTATAGCAATTTTCATCAATTCATGCGCATTAAGATAATTATCCATTTGCTCGATAATAGTACTGCTTATTCCATCTTTCCCAACATTAAAAACTGCCTTTTTTGTAGATGCCAAGCCTCTTAGCTTTGCTCTATCTTTGTTATTTAACATACATATCACCTAATCTAATATTTCAAATTCAATACCGTGCAATCTAACAGTAGAACCATCAACTGCACCTTTTCTTCTCAATTCGTCAATTACACCTTTGTCTTTTAAATATTTTTGAAAATATGTAAAAGAATCATAATCAGTTAATACAACATTACGTAGTAAACATCTCACTAACCCACCATCTACAATAAATGCCCCATCATCACTACGTGTAATTGTAAATTCGTTTGGATCATCTTTCTCATATTCATATGGTTCATAGTCGATTGGCTTCGCAGGTGGAATCAAACTCAATTCATAAATAATCTTATTTAGTAATTCCTGTATACCTTCATTTGTTACCGCTGAAATAACAATGCACTCCTTTTTAACTTTCTTTTTAAAATTATTTACAATTTTTTCTCTATCTTCTGCTGGAATCAAGTCAATTTTATTCAAACAAATTATTTGAGTTTTATAAGTCAACTCTTTGGAAAATTCACCTAATTCCTTATTTATTAATTTATAATCTTTATATGGATCTCTCCCTTCAATACCTGAAATATCAACTACATGAACTAATAGTCTCACTCTTTCAATATGTCTTAAAAAATGATGTCCTAATCCTGCCCCTTGTGATGCCCCCTCAATTAATCCTGGGATATCGGCTATAACAAAGTTGTTATAGTTATATTGAACAACTCCCATATTAGGAGATAGTGTCGTAAAATGATAGTTCGCAATTTTAGGTCTTGCTGCCGTTGTCACAGATAATAATGTCGATTTCCCAACATTTGGAAAACCAATTAATCCAACATCAGCAATCGTTTTTAGTTCAAGAATTAACTCCCTTTCCTTTGTTACTTCTCCATCTTGCGCAAAATGTGGAGCCTTTCTTTTTGGTGTTGCAAATCTTGCATTACCTTTTCCACCTTGTCCACCTTTTAATAAAACCACCTTCGTATCAGGATAAAACATATCAACCAAGATTCTACCAGTGTTTTTATCTTTAATTAATGTACCTTGTGGAACTTTTAATATAATATCTTTACCGGACTTGCCAGCACAGTTTTTATTAGCTCCATTATTCCCATTTTCTGCTCTAAAATGTTTTGTATATCTATAGTCAGAAAGATTAGTCATATTTTTATCAACTATAAAAATTATGTCTCCACCTTTCCCTCCATCTCCGCCATCAGGACCTCCTTTGGAAACATATTTTTCCGTATGAAAGGAAATGGCTCCATTCCCGCCATTCCCAGGTTTTACAAATATTGTAGCTAAATCTAAAAACATTAAATTATCCTTTTAACTTTGCAATTATTGATTTTGCCGCTAATCTTCCTGCACCCATTGCTAGAATAACTGTGGCAGCTCCTGTAACCGCATCTCCTCCTGCATAGATTCCATCAATTGAAGTCTTCATTGTATCTTCATCAACAACAATCGTTCCCTTCTTTGTCGTTTCAAGTTCTTGACAAGTTTGCTTTATTAAAGGATTTGGAGAAGTTCCTAAAGCTACTATTACTTGATCTACATTAAGAACGAAAGTTTCTCCTTCTATTGGGATTGGTCTTGCACGACCACTGGCGTCGAGTTCTCCCAATTTCATCCTTTGACATTTTAATCCTTCAACAGTTGTTGTCCCTAAAACTTCTAATGGTGCAGCCAACAACTCTAGTTTAATTCCTTCTTCAATAGCATGCTCTATTTCTTCTAATCGCGCTGGCATTTCTTCTCTTGATCTTCTATAAACTATATAAACATCTGATGCCCCTAATCTCAAAGCTGTTCTTGCAGCATCCATTGCAACATTTCCTGCTCCAATAACTGCAACTTTCTTCCCTTTATTAATAGGGGTAATTGACCCTTCCTTATATGCTCCCATTAAATTTACTCTTGTTAAAAACTCATTAGCAGAATATACACCATTCAAATTTTCGCCCGGGATTCCCATGAATACTGGCAATCCAGCACCTGACCCAATAAAAATTGCATCGTACTCCTCTTTGAGTTGTTCAACTGTTATAGTCTTTCCTACAATGGTATTTAATTCAAATTTAACACCCAAAGCTTTTAAACCATTAATTTCTTTTTCAACAACTTCTTTCTTTGGCAATCTAAATTCTGGTATTCCATAAGTTAAAACTCCACCTGTTTTATGGAAAGCTTCAAAAATTGTAACATCTAAGCCATTCATTGCACATTCACCTGCACAACTTAAACCTGCTGGCCCAGAACCAATAACTGCAACCTTTTTATTTATCTTTTCAACATTTAAAACTTTTGGCTCTTTTGATAGTGCATAATCTCCTACATATCTTTCAAGTGCTCCAATAGCAACTGACCCACCCAATTTTTCTTTTCTAACACATAACGACTCACATTGTTTTTCCTGTGGGCAAACTCTTCCGCAAATAGCCGGCAAAGAATTCGTTGCTTTAATTATATCAACAGCTTCATCTAGTTTATCCTCTGTTAGAGCTTTAATAAACATTGGTATACGAACACCAACTGGGCATCCATTCATACAAGGTGCATTTTTACAATTAATACATCTTGCAGCTTCATCTTTCATTAATTCATAAGTAAAGCCTAATGAAACCTCATTAAAATTTTTACCTCTTTCAATAGAATCTTGTGTTATAACACTATTTCTTGGTCCTTTGTTCATTATTTGCCCTCCTTACTAATTTCAGAATTTCTTATATAACAATTGTGCTCATGCTCTTTATAGTATCTAGATCTATTCATCGATTCATCAAAGGCAACAAGATGTCCATCAAATTCTGGGCCATCAACACAAGCGTATTTTATTTGCCCATCTACAGTTAATCTGCAACCACCACACATTCCTGTACCGTCAACCATAGTACTGTTCATACTAACAATCGTTTTAATCCCATATTTTTTTGTCAACTCTGACACTACTTTCATCATTATCATCGGGCCAACAGCAAACACACAATCATAATTTGCACCAGCCTGAATTCTCTCTTCTAATTTCGTTGTTACAAATCCTTGTGTTCCATAACTACCATCATCAGTTACAATATATAAATTTTTGGAATTAGCTTTAAATTCATCTTCATACATTATTAAATCTTTTGTTTTTGCTCCAACAATAACATCGCAAGGTTTTCCTTGTTGCATTCTACTTTTAGCTTGTGGATAAATAACTGCTGTACCTATACCACCACCAACTAAGCAAACATTTTCATATTTAGATAAATCTGTAGGATGTCCTAAAGGACCGGCAACTGCAAAAACAGAATCGCCAGGTTTTAACTTTGCAAGTTCTGAAGTCGTATATCCTATTGTTTGAATTAATAAAGTTAATTCTCCCTTTTCTTTATCCATATCACAAATTGTAAAAGGAACTCTTTCACCATCTTCTGATAATAAAACCATTACAAATTGCCCAGGATGCGCATTTCTAACAACTTTTGGAGCATCAAAAACATATTCCTTAACATTTGGTGCTAATTGTCTAATTCTTAAAATTTTAACCATTATCAATCACCTCTTTTTATTTTCATTAGCCCAATTACAATATTCTTCTATTGGACAAATTTCACACTTTGGAGATTGTGCTGTGCACACATATCTACCTTGAAAAATAAGAACATGATGAAAATGTGACCAATCTTTTTTCGGTATAATTCTCATCAATTGTTCTTCTGTTTCCTTAACATTTTTAGAACTTACTAGTCCTACTCTATTACTGACACGATGAACGTGTGTGTCTACCGCAATAGCATCACCGCCAAAAGCGACAGAATATACAACATTTGCAGTTTTTCTTCCTACACCAGGCAATTTTTCCAATTCTTCTTGTGTTGTTGGTAATTGACCGTTATATCTATTTAATATCGCATTTGATACCGCAATAATATTTTTTGCCTTATTTTTATAAAATCCTGTAGAATAAATAGCTTTTTCTATATCTTCACTACTAGCATTTGCAAAATCTTCCGGCTTATTATAGGTTTTAAACAATTCATTTGTAACAATATTAACTCTCTTATCTGTACATTGAGCAGATAATATAACTGCCACAAGTAATTCAAAATCCGTTGAGTGATTTAATTCACATTTTGCATCTTTATGATAAGAGCTTAATAATTTCAAAATTTTATTATTTTTATCGTCTTGCTTTGTTAAATTTTTTTCTAAGTTCATTCTATCAATTTGTTCCCATTTATTCAATCATCTATTTACTTTCTTAATAAATACAGAGCATTATTTATTATATAATCATCCTTTATATTTTCTTTAAGTAGCTCACTCTCATATGTCATTGGAATATTTGGCAAACTTTCTTCCTCTTCGTCTGTCAATGATCCATTAGGAACATTAAATACTTTAGGCAAATATCCAATATTATTTATATTTTCCCATCCGCCATCACTCATGACAAAATATTTATTTGTTGTTAAATGCAATATATATCCATTTTGTAAATCAATTTGTGTTTGAGCAACACCTTTTCCATAAGTTTTTCTACCTACTAATGCGACCATTTTCCCATTATTGAAAATATTATTTTGTAAAATTCCAATTAAAGCTTCTGCTGCTGATGCTGTATTTTCATTTGCTAAAACAACAAAGTTGATATCATTTCTGTTTGGTAATAGTGATTCAGAAGTATTGACATTAGTTATTTGATGCCCGCTAGAAATCTTTGTTGTTGCATTAATTGCAGCAGATTGTTTATTATCTTTTCTTTCATTCTCAAGCTTTATAAATTCTAAATTACTAAGATCACCTAAAAGTAAAATGACTACTTGCTGGAGAATTTTTAAATCCCCACCTGGGTTGTCTCTTAAATCTAAAATCAAATGCTTAATTAAATTATTATTTTTAATTGCAGAAATGTCTTTTCTAAATTGTTCAAAAACTTCCACATCACTAAAACTCTCAAAAGAAACAAGCGCTGTATCCTCATCTACTATTGTTAATGTTGGACTATTTGTTATATCATACAATTTTTTATTTACTGCAAATTTTAAATATTTACTTTGTGTTAAACTTTCAAATCTTTCAACAACTAATTCAAAACTATCTGGAAGATTATTCAAAACTTCCACATAACTCTCTTGATCTAATCCGTCAACAACTATTTGCTTCCCAGAGACAATATATGAATGTAACATATCACCTCTTTTAATCTTCTTCTCATCCTCCGTTAAAGCCGCACCATTAACTTCCTCAATAAATGTTGAATCAATCATTGCTTCATCAAAAAACCCGCTTACAATATATTTGCGATAAAAATTTGATTTTATATATAAGCCAATTTTTTTAACTTGCAATAACTCAGATATATATCCTGGTAATAGCGACTTTTTCAAAATAGTTGAATATGGGTCTAAAGCTAATAACATTCCGTTACTTGCATTTAGATTCATGTTTTCTAAATCTTTTTTGGTAATATCGCGATAATAATTTTCAATAATTGCTTTGTATACTGATTCTGGCAATGAAATATTCTCTTCATACTTTGAAGAAGAAGAACTAGAAGTTGTTTTATTCGCGTTTTTACCTTCCACATATCCTAAAGTTGAAGATATACCCACTAATATTAAAACTAAAACAACTATTGCGGTTGTTTGTAATTTACTTTTAAAAATATTCTTTTTTTCGTTGTACATAATTTTTTATTTTGACACTTTTAATAAAAAAAGGCCATCTCCTATCCCATCAATATCTGTTTCTAATATTACTTTATATCCAATAGATTTTACTGTCTCTCTTAACCACTCTTTTGTTACTAAATATTCATTGTCTCTATTTGCTACTAACTCCCCGGCGAAATATTCATGATCACCACAATATCTAGCAATATCATGGGCCCTCTGAATAGATTCATCATCTATCCCATCTAAAACATTCCAAAAGGTACTTGCCACCCCTTCTCTTCTCCTATCTGTAAACAAATTTAATATTTTTTCTTTATTCTCTTTTGTTTGTTTCTCGTCTTGAATGAAAGTCTCTGTAATACACAAATATGAACTATTATTGGCAACATTAAAATAATCTTTTAAAAACTTTATTTTGTTTTCCAAAGGATCAGGGATGTGATGAAAAGCAAATAATAAAAATGTGAAGTCTTCGCCGGCATAAAGTTTTTGAATATTTAAAATATCTTCAACAGCAAATACCACATTATCTAATTTTTCTTCCATAACACTAAGATTAGCTTTTTTTACAACATTTTCTCGTACATCAATCCCGCGAATTTTGGCGATTTTGTTGTCTTTAGCTATTTTTATTGAAGTTGATCCTATAGCAGAACCTAATTCTAAAATGTTTTTTGCTTTTGTCAATTTAATTAATTTTACTATGGCATTTTGCATAGCGACATAATAACTTGCATTTCCTAAAAACTTCGAGAAAGCTTCCTCATTATTATAAAAACTAGGTGTCAATACGTAATCTTTTTCCACTATTTCTCCATATGATATATGTACTATATTAGCACATAATAACAATTATACACGCATGCATGTTTATTTTAACTGCAATAAAACTTATGTTCAACAACATTTTTCAATGCTCTCAACATAAAATGTAATTTAAAAATTTTTTATTGTCTTGAGAATTCTTATTTTATGTTAAAATGTTAATATCAAATTTACAGCGAGGCTTAACATGTATAATTTTTTTGCTTACTTGGGCAGAATGAAATTTATTGAACGTTGGTCACTTATGAGAAACTCATATAAAGAAAATATAATGCAACATAGTTGTGAGGTTGCACAAATCGCCTTCGCTCTTGCCGAAATCGGTAATACATTTTTTAATAAACAATATGATTCCTACAAAATATCAACCAGTGCTCTTTTTCACGAAATTTCAGAAGTCTTAACTGGAGATTTACCTACTCCTATTAAATATTATGACGATGAAATTAAAAAGGCATATAAAAAAATCGAAGCTGTATCAGAAAAGAAATTGCTTAATACTTTACCTATAGAACTTCAAAATTCATTTCACAATATATCATTCAAAAAAAATACTGAGGAATATTTTTTAATTAAAGCTGCAGATAAATTTTCCGCATATATTAAATGTTTAGAGGAGAATAAAACTGGCAATACTGATTTTAAAGAAGCTGAAAAAAGCATCCTGGATTCATTAAATGAAATGGCAAAAAAAGCCCCGGAAATTAAATATTTTTTGAAAAATTTCATTCCTCCTTATTCACTTTCAATAGATAAATTAAATGGCAAATAAGCAATGTATTAAATAAAAAGGTGTAGTAGCTACTACACCTTTTTATTTGTGAAATATCTATCTTTATATAATATATTTTCTAGCCTTCTTGATTCCTTTATTTAGCTCTTTTTTCTTATCTTCAAAACCAGGTTTTCCTAATAATGCATAAGTTGCTTTTTTACCTTCTTCAACACCAGGTTGATTAAATGTGTCAATATTTAATAAAGTCCCAGCATATGCTGTTTGTATCATCATTAATTGTAACAATTCGCCTAAAGTAAAGGCATTTACCTCTGGTAAAATAATTGAATTGTTTAATTTTTCTGCCTTAGTAATTGCATATTCAGTTGCCGCACATTCAGCAGATATTAATTCATTAATTGTGTGTCCTGAAAGGAAATTAACATTTGGTTGAGTTTCACAACCTTCTGGGATAGGAAGCTCACAATCAAATTCTTCAACTTTAATAAAAGTAATAACTTTGTCATCAGGACCTTCTGTATACAATTGTACTTGAGAGTGTTGATCTGTTACGCCAAGTGCTTTAACTGGAGTTTGTCCTGTGTGCACTTTTTGTCC
Organism: Bacillota bacterium; assembly: GCA_023396095.1. Taxonomy (GTDB): domain Bacteria; phylum Bacillota; class Clostridia; order Christensenellales; family UBA3700; genus JAEWXG01. Next base: position 15,966 of record JAEWXG010000028.1, read on the forward strand.
ACTTAATGATACAGCTTTCCCTAAACTCTCAGCCCATAATTGAGCATACCAATCAGAAACAAATTTTAATCTATCAGAATATGGCATCATAACTGAAATATTTCTTCCACTTTGCATTGCTAAATATTGTAAAATTGCAAGTGCCATCGCTGGATTATCTTTATAACTGTATGAAGATGAACAAATTTCATCCATATATTGTGCTCCTCTTAATAAACCTTCGATATCTACTTTCAAAACTGCAGCTGGCAATAATCCAACAGGACATAATTCTGAAAATCTTCCACCAACACCATCAGGAATATAGAACGTTTTATATCCTTCTCTTTTTGCAATTTTTATTAATTCTCCTGATGTTTCACTTGTAGTTGCTATTATATGATCTTTAGCCTGAGCTCCTAATTTTGCTTTTAATATTTTATTGATGATCAAATATTGAGACATAGTTTCAGATGTTGAGCCACTTTTTGTGATAACATTGAACATAGTTTTTTCAACATCAATAACATCAAATAAGGCAAGCATTCTATCTGGATCAATATTATCTTCCACATAAAATTTAGGAGCTTTTCTTTTCCCACGTGGTAAATCATTATAGTGCAAATGGCAAAGTGCCTGGAAAACAGCTATTGGCCCTAATGCTGAACCGCCAATTCCCAAAACCACAAAATATTCAAATTTGTTTCTAATTTCTTTTGCTGTTGCTAAAATATCATTAACGATTTTTTCTTGGTTATATGGCAACTCAGTCCATCCCATCATGCCAGTCCCTCTATTTTTCTTAAATGTGTTAAAAGCATTTTGCATGTTAGGTAACAATTCATCTAATTGAGAATCTTTAAATCCTACAGCCTTACTTTGTGCTCCTGCCATCATATTGTTAAAATCAACCTTAATTGTTAAGTTTTTCTTGTTATACTTCATTTTAAACCTCCAAACATTTAAATAATATATCAATAAAAATAACCTATCAACTATATTATTTTGTTTTTTTATGAGAGACTCTCTTAGAACTAAATTTTGTTTAAACTAAAACACTTACACTAACCTTTTTTTGCAATTTCTAATTCATTTTTTAAAAATTGAAATGCATATTCAAGCTGATCTATTGAATTATATGTTTTTGCATATGCTTCAAGCATAATAGGTCCATTGTATCCATCATCAATAAGTCGTCTGAATAAATCCTTAAAATTAAAAACCCCATGCCCTGGCAACTTTAAATTATCATTTTGATCATAATCACAAACATGAACTGTTGTTAAATGACCTTTCATAACTTTTAAAAACTCTTTATAATCAATTTTGGATTGTCTAGCTTGCTTGATATCTAAACAAGTATTTAAATTAGGAATAAATTTAAACATTTCATTAAAATAATCTGTATTAGCAGAATAACACCAATGTACATTTTCATATTGCAAAGTAACACCATACTCTAAACAAATATCTATTACTTCATTTAAACGTTTTGATAAAAAATCAAAATCGTACACCATTTTCACATGCTTTAAGGAAGTTGGTCCATGAAAAGTTAGATATTTAGCATTTAGAGCTTTTGCAACACAACAAACATCTCTCAATATTTTTTGAGCATCAAAAACTGTCCTACTATAGACATTAAACAATTGTGGTTCAAATTGGGTATTCATTGCATGAACAGAATGAACATTTAACCCTCCTTGATTATCCTGTAAAATTTTAGCAAATTCTTTTGTGTACTCATAAAAAGTGCACAAAAACACTTCACACGTCTTTGTGCCTAATTCTTTTAATTTTTTCAAGTTATTCTCAGTATAATCAAGACCAAATAAAGATGCGGTCGAAATTCCTATTTCAATATCATTCATTACTTATTAGTATACTAAATCTAATAGTCCAACCTCTCCATCCAATCTTTCATATAATACATTAATCATATTTGTTTCCTGGTTAACAAATACATAAAAATCTCTTTCTGCTAACTGCATTTCTTTAATAGCGTCATCCACAGAAATTTTATTAAGTTCAACAGTTTTTACTCTCTTAATCACCATAACTTCATCAGATGAAGCTTTTATCAATTTGTCAATTTCTTTAGTTCTTAATTTCTTATCATTATATGTTCTTAATTTTCTAATTTGCCCTTCTATTTTTGGAATTACAATATCAATATTGTCATACATATTAGGGCCTATCGCCGTTGCTCTTAGAACACGATTTTTGTCAATAATCACCTTTAATTCCATCATGCACTTTTCTTTATTTACTTCTTGCAAAATTAATTTAACAACAACATCATCCTGTAAAAATTTATCTAATTTGGAAAGTTTCTTTTCAACGATTTGTTTCAAATTATCATTTAATGTAAAATTTTTTGTTACGATTTCTATTTTCATAGCCCTAGAATACTTGTTTAATACAAATATTTTCCTCCTTACTGTATACTTGTATTTTAACACACCAAACACATCTTTTAAAGATACAATCAAAAAATATTTTATAACAAAGTAAAGCTAAAAAACAAAAGCATTATTAACGTAGTTAATAAAAATCAAAATTGAAAAAATTTTTTGTATTTTTAATTTATTTATGCACAACTAAATCTTGGCCATCAAAATCTACAAAAACTGTCATATTTGATACAATTTCTTTTCGCAACAACATATCAGAAATTGGGTCGACCAATTTACTTTGCAAAGCTCTTTTCAACGGTCTTGCTCCATACTCCTTATTGTCTACTAATGAAATTATATAATTGGCGGCTTTTTTACTTATTGCGATATTAATCCCTTGCATTTTTAATTTTTGAGTTAAAGAGCTTAGCAATAAATTAGCTATCTTTGCAATTGAATTCCTGTCAAGCGCATTGAAAATTACTATTTCATCAATTCTGTTTAAGAATTCAGGTCGCATCACACGTTTTAATGCATTATGTTGCATTTCAAACGCACTTTGTCTTTCCATTTCTGTCTTTGCATATGACATTTTTAAAGCATATTCGGCACCAATATTTGATGTAAAAATAATAATTGTATTTTTAAAATCAACTAGCCTTCCCTGGCTATCAGTTAATCGTCCATCATCTAGTATTTGTAAAAATAAATTGAAAATATCTTTATGCGCTTTTTCTATTTCATCAAAAAGCAAAATTGCATATGGTTTTTTCCTAACTGTTTCAGTTAATTGTCCACCTTCTCCAAAGCCTACTAGCCCTGGAGCTGCACCAATTAAACGTGAAATCGTAGCTTTTTCCATATATTCAGACATATCAAATCTAATTAAATCTTTTTCACTACCAAATAAAACTTCAGCAAGTGCTTTTGATAATTCGGTTTTTCCAACACCCGTTGGTCCAACAAACATAAATGAGCCAATAGGCCTATTAAGATCTTTTAATCCAGCTCTTGCTCTTCTGACAGCTTTAGCCACTGCAGCAACCGCACTATCCTGCCCTATAACTCTTTTTTTAAGTTGCGTCTCAAGTTTTAAAAGTTTTTCACTTTCTTCATCTGTTATATTTTTTATTGGAATATTTGTCCACCTTGCAATTACCTCGGCAATATCTTCTGCAGTTACACTACGACTATTTACACTATTCATCTTTTGGACTTTTTCATTCTCACTCAACTCATAATTAAGCATTCTTATTTTATTATCTAACTCGATTATTCCTTCATAATTGCCAGAAGAAATATCTCTCATTTTTTGTTGCTCAAGAGTATTAATTTCTTGTCTAATTTTTTTTAAGTCAGCATCCTGTCTCTCTAGAATACCTACCATTGAACATGCCTCATCCAACAAATCAATTGCCTTATCAGGTAAAAATCTATTTGTAATATATCTGTCAGATAATGTTGCTGCAGCAACAATGGCTGTATGATCTATTTTAACTCGATGATGCTTTTCATACTTATCCTTTATCCCAGATAAAATATTTATTGTTGCTTCTACACTTGGGGGATTAACTATTACTTGCATAAAGCGTCTTTCAAATGCGGGATCTTTTTCTATATATTTTTTATACTCATCTAAAGTTGTTGCTCCAATTGTAGATAACTCGCCTCTTGCTAAAAGCGGTTTAATAATATTCGCAGCATCCATAGCACCTTGCTCAGTTGCCCCTGCACCAACTATCATATGAATTTCATCAATAAATAATATTACATCCCCAGAAGATACAACATAATTAATTACAGACTTCATTCTCTCTTCAAACTCACCACGATATTGTGTTCCAGCTAACATGGCCGCTAAATCAAGACTTAGTATTCGCTTATTCGAAAACATTGGCTCTTCATTATTCACTATTCTTTGTGCTATTCCTTCAATAATTGCCGATTTTCCTACTCCAGGCTCACCAACTAAAATAGGGTTATTCTTTGTCCTTCTAGTTAAAATTTGTAAGGTTCTTTCAATCTCATCATCTCTACCTATCACAGGATCGAATATTTTTCTTCTCGCTTTTTCTGTGATATCATCTAAAAATTGCATAACGGATTTTTCTTCAACTGAAACTGTTTTATCCCCAGCCTTAACTAAATTTTGTGAATCTCTATTTATTGTTTCATTTTCTGGTTTAGTTTTATACGTCCTAAATAAATTTGTTAATCCTGTACGCATTTGTGCTAGATTAACAGAACAGGAATAAAGTAAATTTGCTGCTCTGTTTTTCTTTAAAGGATCTAATATCCCGTATAAGACATGCAAAGGAAATACTTCTGCAAAACCAAAATCCTTAGCACTGTCTTCCCCAGATTCTAAAACTAATTTTGCATCATTAGACATTCCCTCAACTCTTGTATAACCAAGTGAGCGTACCATTTTTTCACTTATAGCGTTTTCTTTTACATAACTTCTTAGAAATTGAGAACTTCCATCTTGCATGAAAAACATAGCATAAAGTATATGATCAGACCCGATAAATCTTGCTCCACATTGCAATGCAATTTCTGCTGAAATATTTAAAAGTTGATTAGTCTTATCCGTATACCTCATTTAAGTTCTCCCAAAATAACACTTCTAACAATATTTGCTCTTTCTTCATTATTGCCAGTTAAATTAAAGTTATTTAAAACTTTACATAAGTTAACTGGTTCGACATCATTTTCTAATTTTATTAGGTCTTTTAAAGGTATTTTAATCATTGATAACATGCTTGCAATTTTAAGCAAAGAATTTAATCTAACAAATTCTTCATATGTTAAAAGCTTTGCATTAGACAAAATACCAACAGCCCTTCTAATATCATCTTGCAATTCTATTGTATTCCTATACAATAAATTTTGTCTTTCATCCTTTTCAATATTAATAATTTCATCAACAGCCATACGAACATTTTTAATAATTTGATCTTCACTAATTCCTATACAAGTTTTATTTGTTATTTCATAAACATAATTAAAACCTGATACAACATTTGATGTAATTGAATTCGAAATCATAAGACCATACTTTTTAATAACTGACAAAATACGAGTAAATTCATTATTTCTCACTGTTGCAATTAAAAAAAACTTAACATACACTTTTAACCCTGTCCCAAGTAAAGCAGGAGAGGCACTTAAATATCCATATTTATTATCAAAAGCATATACAATATTTTTTGAAATTTCTTCATCTAATGCGTTTACTATAGAGAATTGCTCGAAAACATCTGCTCCCTGTTTTTTAGATATTATCCTTATGTGATCTAGTTCATTTAAAAATACATATAAGTTGTTTTGTAAATTTGTAATTATTGCTGTTCCTTTGTTTGCCAATAAAGCATCTGTTGCAATATTACGGATTTTTAAACACTGTTTGTCAAATTCTGTCGCTGTATCTAATAATAAAATATTGTGTGTATATATCCTTTTCAAAACAGAGTCTACTAGTTGGATAATTTCTGTTAATTCAGCGTTAGAAAAAAGTTTATGTGGAAAATTATATCCAGAAATATTTCTTGATAAACTAACTCTATTTTCAGTAACAATATGTTCCCCGATATAATTATTCATTCTTATTTAACAATCCTTCTTTTATTTCTTTCAATTTCAATGCTGTAGCAAAATCTTCTTGTGCTACTGCATCCTTAATTCTTAATTCAATCTCTGATAAAGAAATGTTATTAGAATATGATGCAAGTTTTTTATTTGGAGCTTTTCCATAATGAACTTTGTCCATTAACATTTTATTAATAAAATCTTTAAAATGAACATAACAATACTCACAACCAAACTCTCTATCACTCATAGATGATTTTAATGTTGTTTTGCATTTTGGACATTCAATTATTGCGGCTGCACCTTCAGCCCTTTTCGAGTATGTGTGATAATAATTTTCAAAACCCCCATCACTATAAAGTTTTAAACAGTCATCACAAACAACTTTTGAATATCTTTTATTGTTAATTATTTCAACAACTTCGTTTGTTGCTTCTTTTTTCTTACAAAGATCGCAAATCATATCACTACTTAACTAAACCCTTTATATATTCTAAAATTTTATCTCTTAATTGTTCATTTCTTAAACCATATTCAATATTGGCTTGCAAAAAACCAAAATGGTCGCCAATATCATATCTAGTTCCCTCAAAATCATAGGCAATTACACCTTGTTTGTGAATTAAGGCATCAATAGCATCAGTTATATATATTTCACCATTTACATTAACTTTAGCCTTCTTAATTTCGTCAAAAATTTGATTGGTGAAAACATACCTTCCCATACTCGCCAATGTTGATGGTATTTGATCAATTGATGGTTTTTCTTTAAAGCCTAACATCTCCGTTGCTCTACCTTCAATTTTACCTGGTATAATCAAACCATACTTTGGGGCATCCTCTCTCTTGACATTTTGCACACCTACAACTGTCCTATTATACTTCTGAAATGCGCTAATTAATTGTTTAAGAACTGGTTCCTTGCCCTTATCCGTATACATTAAATCATCACCAAATAAAACCGCAAAAGCATCTTTACCAACAAAAGTCTCAGATAAAGCAATAGCTCCGCCAGATCCATTCATTTCTGGCTGACGAACATATACAATATTAACCATTTGAGTTAACTTTCTCATTTTTTCAATTTCTTCAAATTTTTTTGCTTTTCTTAAGACTTCTTCAAGTTCAACAGATATGTCGAAATGATCTTCAATTACTTTTTTATTTTTCCCCAAAATGATCATTATATCTGTTATTCCGCTTTCAACAGCTTCTTCAACAATATATTGCAATGTTGGAACATTAATGATTGGAAACATTTCTTTTGGGATAGCTTTTGTCCCAGGTAAAAATCTAGTGCCAAATCCTGCTGCCGGAATAACTGCTTTAGTAATTTTCATACATCTAACCTCTTGCATATATTATTTAATATTATAACATTATAATTTCAAATGTTTTACATTGTGTAAAAATTTTTCACGCGATATTATGTTAGAACTCCTTTAATATACCATTAATAAAATAATATACCCTCCCTTTTATAGTTTCAAACTAATATGCCAATCTTATTAATAACTATCTTAAAATATAGTAATTGTTTAATTTTTGTAATTTAAAGATATATTTATCGCAATAAAAAATATTGTAATAATAATATTTGTTTTTTTACATATTTTAATCTCTATAAGCCATATTTTATAAAAAAATAAATTTTTAAATAAAAATATGCTTATTTAATTTTCTTAAAATATATTAATATTTTGTGTGCTAAAATGAATATTGATATGGATAGAATAATTTTACATTGCGATGCAAACAACTTCTTTGCATCAGTTGAACTTAAAAATAATCCGGACCTGAAGGATAAGCCGGTTGCTGTTGCAGGTGACCCGGAACTAAGGCATGGGATTATTTTAGCAAAAAACGAACTTGCAAAAAAATATAACATAAAAACCGGTGATACCATTTTAGAAGCAAAGAAGAAATGCAACGATATCATTTTCGTTCCTCCACATTACAATGAATATATAGATATTTCAAAAAAAATTTTTAAAATATATTCATCATACACAGATTTAGTTGAATCATTTGGAATAGATGAATGTTGGTTGGACATTACTAATTCCATCAAATTATTTGGTTCTGTCAACAATATTGCACACAGCATCAAAAATAGGATAAAAGATGAATTAGGTATAACTATCTCCATCGGTATATCATTCTCAAAAATTTTTGCTAAATTAGGCTCCGATTTAGCTAAATCAGACGATATTATGCACATCAATCGCGATAATTATAAGGATATTATATGGCCTTTACCCGTTTCATCTTTATTAATGGTCGGCAAAAAAACTAACAATGCCCTAAAAAAACTTAACATACAAACAATCGGTGATTTAGCTTTGGCTAATGAAAGATTTTTAACTTATTATTTAAAAAGTAATGGAACTATTTTAAAAAATGCCGCCAACGGTATTGATAAAACCCCATCGGTAAAACCATACAACCAAGTCGATCTACCAAAAAGCATTGGTCATAGCACAACATTAAAACGTGATATTTCACAATTTAATGAAATACGTGCGGTTATGTTAGCTTTATCCGAAATGGTGTTTCTCAGGATGAGGCACCATTCATTAACAGGAAATGGTGTTGCATTATTAATAAAATACTCCGATTTTTCTACAATCACACGAAACATGTCGTTTGAAAATTCAATTTTAAATTCTGTAGATATTTATGAAAATGCTATAAAAATTTTTGAAAAAAATAATCTAATCGCAATTAGAACGCCAATAAGAGAAATTGGCATTAGCATATTTAACCTAAAGCATTCTGAAACTGAATATCAATCTAATTACTTTTATGATTTAAATCAAAAACTAAAAAGAAATGAATTGGAGAACTCAATAGAAAAAATACGGACAAAATACGGTTATCGTTCAATACAAAATGGTATTATCTCATGCCAAAATGATTTGTGTGAAAATTTAATTCCACAAGAATTTATAGCCTTCAAAAAAATCGTTATCGAAGATATTTAGCTTTTATTCAACTCTTCAGAAAATAAAATTTTTACTGGCAACATTTTTAAAACATAAAAACAAATAATTCCAACAACATAGCCAGCTAACAATCCAAAAATGCCTAAATATGCAAAGTAATAATATATACTTATGCTTTTTAGCACAATAGACGCAACTATAATTTGAACTAAATTATGCAAAACCCCTGCAATCGCACTAATCATAGGCAATGAAAATATTTTAGTCTTAATTAATAATGCCATAGTTAAATAACTAATTAACCCTGCGGGCATTGAATACATTATTGACATTATATTCCCGGAAAAAACACCAATCATTAATGATTTTGCAATAACAATAATAACGCCAACGGCTGGACTTGTTAATAATAATGATAGCAATATCACGATATTACCAAAGCCAATTTTTGCATATGGAATTATAGGCAATATCGGAGGCGTTTTACTCTCTACAATACCTATAATTAAAGCAAGCGCTAATAATGCTGATTGCAAAGCAATCTTATAATTTTTCTTCATATTTATCCGGATATATAATCATAATCTTTTGTTTTACCTTCTATTTTAATAATAATCTTATTAGGCAAACAAACGATCATAGAATTTGAACGTTTAATTGTCCCTATTTCACATAAGTGATCAGGGCATGTTGAATCAACTACCTTAACAGTTTGATTATTAATTACAACTTTTAATTGAGATTTCTTTTCTCCATTAACAACAACTTCCCCAACAGGAATAATTTTATCTTCAGTCAAGTTATATTCCCCAATAACTTTCCCTTCACGAATAATAACAACTTTTGACCCTGTTGGACGAGTAGAAAAAATAACTGTTAATATAATCAGAATTACTAAAACCGGGATTAAAAATAAATCTGTATATTTAAACGGATACTTGTTCTTTTTAGCCTCAATGGCAATATTTTCTCTCATTAATTAATTTACCTGTTTCTTCCTCAAGATGATTGATAAAGCAATTAATCAATCTTTTTTACTAAATATTTGTCTTTTAAATCATGATCATTGTATTCAAAATTGGTATGTATTGAATATATGGACTGATTATCAAAGATATTACTTCCCGTAACTATAATTGCTTGCAATTTATTGGATTGTATAATTTTTAATATTTCATCATATCCTAATAAAACTGCAGCCGTTGCAAGCCCATCCGCAAACCAAGATTTTTCATTTATTATACTCGCGGAAATTACACCATTTTCAGCTGGCTCCCCTGTTGTTGGATCAATTATATGGTGATAACGCTTACTCGTAGAATCTACATAAAAACGCTGATAATCACCAGATGTAACAATACTTATATCCTTTAAAGATAGTTTGCCTATATAATTATCGCCTGAATCTCTTGGGTCCTTTATTGCAATATTGTATGGCCCGCCTATCACATATATACTAGAACTGATTTGTAAAATTCCTTTTTTAATATTCTTTTCTTTCGCTAAATCTTTTACAACATCAGCAATATATCCTTTGCCAATAGCGCCAAAATCAATTTTTACACCTTTCTTAGTTTTTTTAATCTTTTTATTATCTCTATCTAACAATAATTTTTCAAAACCAACATTCTCTAAAGTTTTATTAATTTCTTCTTTTGAAGGTGGAACATATACTCTTGTATTTTCGTTATATGTATTAGGTGCAAATCCCCATAACTCAGTTAATGGACATGTTGTTATATCAAATTTCCCATTAGTCATTGTATATAATTGATGAGCCATATCATATAATTGAATAAATTCATCATCTACAACAATCTCTTCGTCTTTATCTGCATTATTTATTTTATAAACAAGCGAATCTTTTAAATTGGTTGAAAATTTCTTCTCAAATTCAGATATTCTGCTTATTAAAATTTTAACTGTTGGTTTTGCATTAAACCCCTCAACTTCTATATGAACATTGGTATTCATTAAAACAACATCCACTTTAGCAATGTTTAATTTATAGATTATTATGGAAATCAAAATAGTTCCGATCATAACTACTCCTAGGATATAAGCAACTATTCGTTTTTTTCTATTTTTATTCACAAAATTTTTCCTTCCTTATTTTTTTCTTTTATATCTATTAAAAGTAAATTCAATATCATCAAATTTTTGTTTTTCACTACTCCAAATTAATTCGAATTCGCCACTTTGTTCTATATTAGGAAAATATGCATCAACATTAGCAAATTTTTTATATATCTTTGTTAAAATTATCTCATCTATGTATGGCAAAAATAATCGATAAATCTCTGCACCACCAATAATAAAAACATCATCACTCGGAATGTTTTTTATGCAATCAAATACTTCCTCTAACGAATGCACAATGGTCGCACCTTCAACAAAAAAATTTTTATCACGTGACATAACAATATTATTTCTCTTTGGTAAAGGTTTTTGTCCAGGGAAAGTATATAGTGTTTTTCTTCCTAATATGACAGTTTTATTTAATGTGTTTTCCTTGAAAAACTGCAAATCATCTTTAATATATGCCAACAACTGACCATCTTTACCAATTGCATAATTTTCATCAGCTGCTAAGATCGCCTTCATTTATATTGCCACCGGTATATTTTTTATTTGTGGATGAGTTTGATAATCGATCAACTCAAAGTCTTCAACTTTAAAATCATAAAAATTTGTTACTGCCTTATTTATTCTAAACAAAGGCGCAGGATATGGCTCTCGTTTTATCAATTCCTCCACTAATGAAATATGCCTATCATATATATGGGCATCAGCAATAACATGAACAAACTCTCCAACTTCTAAGTTGGATACTTGAGCAAACATGTGAACTAAAGCAGCATATTGAACAACATTCCAATTATTGGCAGTTAATATATCTTGTGATCTTTGATTTAAAATTGCATTTAATTTCCCATTTGTAACATTAAATGTCATACTATACGCACAAGGATATAAATTCATTTCATGCAAATCTTCATGAACATACAAATTGGTTATAATTCTTCTACTGTATGGATTATTTTTCAAATCAAATAAAACTCTATCTACTTGATCAAACATCCCTTCTTTGTATTGATGTTTAACTCCTAATTGATATCCATACGCCTTACCTATTGAGCCATTTTCATCAGCCCAACTATCCCATATTTTGCTATTCAAATCAGCTATATTGTTTGACTTTTTTTGCCAAATCCATAAGATTTCATCAATTGCCTTTTTATAATTAGTTGGACGTAATGTTAAAGCAGGAAATTCTTTTGAAAGATCATACCTATTTACAACACAAAATTTTTTAATAGTGTAAGCCTTTTCACCATCTTCCCATACTGGTCTCACTTTTTCTCCTTTTGTATCTACTCCATTTTGCAAAATATCCTTACACATTGTTATAAATAAATTGTCTGCATACCCCATAATATTATCACCTGTAACATCTATTTTTTTCTAGTTAATTATACCAAATTATAACCAACATAACAACGCTGAAAAAAAGCAAAATTGCAAATTTTCGATTCAATTAAATGCTTGCTTCTAATTATATATTTTATGTTTAAATATATTTTTAAGTGTAGCGTTCGCAATTATTGTGTTCTCTGCAAGATTAAAGGCGTTTTTTGACAGGTAAACGTGAAATATCCACGAAGGCGCTGTTAAATCAGACAGAACAAAACACTGCCACAAAAACTCTTTTGTAAATATTCCTTACCGAAAAACGCTAAAATGCCAGAACTTTGTACCACGTTTGGTTTGATGATTTTGTGATTAAATATTAGGTTATAAGGAAATGATTAAATAAAAAATTTTTAAGGAGATTTGCCATTATTCTGTTTGTTCTTTTTTTGATAAACTTTTGGATAAAATACTATTATTGTATCTTTTTTTAGATTTATTGAAGTAAAATAAAACTATGACCAAACACAAAATTTTTTAAATAAATTTATTCTTCTATCCCTTGCCCTAAAAACTGCAAAACTTTTAACATCTTATCAAAATACATAGTGTATGCCTCACATTTATCCACATCCATGCGCTCACGTTTACAACCATTTTTACATAATGCATAATATTTGCATCTTTTACATTTTTCTTCAATTTCCATAGAGCCTAATACAAAATTAGTTTGAGTATTACCTCGTTGCATACTATCAAAGTCATCATTATGTATTTTCCCAAGTTTGTAATCATCTACGCAATAATAATCGCACGGAAAAACTATTCCATCTGCCTCTACTGTAAATTGATAGCTACAATTCCCATTCATTCCACATTGGTAAGCTGGCAATTTTTTGGCAAGTCTTATGAAGTTATCAATTTGTCTTACACTAACATAATTACCACGCATGTAACTAGCAAAATACAATGTCGTTAAATCAATTAAAAACTGCCCATATTCTTTTCCAGTCATATACATATCTTCATCCACAATATTACTATTAAAGGGTTTAAGACACGGTGTAAATTGCAAGTACTTATAACCACGAGATGTAAAAAACTCATATATATCTTTAATATGAATTGCAACGTACTTGGTAACTACAGTAAGTATATTAAAATCAACTTCGTAATACTGCAAATCATTTATTGCTTCAACTACTCTATAAAAAGTTGATTCACTTTTCAAATTAACTCTATATGAGTTTGCAAAATATGTTCCATCTAATGAAACACCTACTAAAAAGCCATTCTTCTTAAAAAATTTGCACCATTCGTCGTCAATCAATGTTCCATTCGTTTGGACTGCAAGTATCACTTCACTGTTTTTGCTATTGTATTTATGGACATATTCAACGGCACTTTCAAAAAAATCAATGCCACTTAAAAGAGGTTCTCCGCCATGAAATGATAAATATAATCTACCACCATCAACATAATCTAAAGCCTTTTTTATAGTAATTTCAAGAGTTATCTTGTCCATAACTCCATAATTTTTTTGTTCCCTACACTCCGCAAGCGAATGATAAAAACAATATTTACACTTTAAATTGCAACTACTTGATACAGGTTTTAGCATTATGGACAAATTAGGCATTATTTTAAAAAACCTCTTCTATTCTCTTTCAACTCTTTTTTGAAGGCATCCATTTGTTTTGCAAGTTTATCGGCAATATCAATATACTTCATAGCAACATTGTAACCTTCAGCTTGATCAGTATCGAGATTAAACAAATAATTTTTATAGTGTTGAGTTATAAAAGCTGAATTTTCTGTAACAACATCCTTATAATACTTAAAATCATTAATTGCACCATCAAACTCAACTGGCATAGTAATCGCTTGCACTTTTCCTCGTTTCAAATAATAAATAGCATCGTGCATAGTAGCGTCAGAATTAATATTCCCATTCCAAAGTTCTCTCATCGAAACACCATCAATTACACGATCGGTCGGTAGTGGAATACCTGCATAGTCCAAAATAGTAGAAAATACATCCATATTCATACATCTTGCACTAATCACTTTATTTCCATCTGCGTTAACAAGAACATTTTTCCCAACTTCACCATTTGGATAGCTTACAAGGAACGGTACTTTGAAACCACCCTCAAAAGGTGTGTTTTTTCTGCCACGTAATGAACCAGTTACACCCTCTCTACCAGGCCCATTATCGGAAGTAAAGATTATTAATGTATCGTCCAATACACCCTTATTTTCTAAATTCGCTAAAATTGTCCCAACTGCCTTATCAAATTCTTCAATACAGTCAATGTAGTTATCATCCGTTTTATCGCCTTCACCTTTCCCTCCATTATTACTAAAAATAGGAAAATGAGGCCATGGACTCCAATATTCTGCAAAAAACTTGCCGTTATTCTCAAGTGATTTATTAATAAAAGCATTTAATTCATTAGTAAATCTTTGAGTGGATAACGATTGATCTTTCATTGCATTGTGTGAATATACTTCTTTTACAACACCATTCTCTTCTCTTACAATATCATATGGGGTCATATCATTTACATAATGACTACCAAAAAAATAATCAAACCCTTGATTGGTCGGTAAGTACTGACCATAATCACCAAGATTCCACTTACCAATAAGAGCCGTATCGTAACCTTTAGCCTGCATGGCTTCTGCTATAGTAATTTCATCACCCAAAATACCATCAACATTATTTTTAAACTCAAATGGGTTATAAAATCTTGTATCACCATAAGGTGCAACTTGTTGTTTAGTCGGGAAAATAACATTATCAAGATATCCTCTAGCTGAATATCTGCCAGTTAAAATCCCAAATCTAGAAGGTGAACTAACTGGAGAAGAACTATAACAGTTTTCCATCATTACACCTTTTTTACCAATACTATCTATATTAGGCGTCTTAATGGTTGCATCACTTTCACCCATATAGCTATAACTTGATATGTCAGAATACGCCATATCATCCATAAGAATAACTAAAACATTTGGATCATTACTTTTTACTTGCTCTCCGTTTTTAATCTTTCTAATATAAGCATCATGACCTTTTTGCATACTTTTAACAGTTGGTGTCATTCTTAAACTCATAAATAAGATGTAAATAATGGATACTCCTATCATAATGAAGGAAGTAAATCGCGATAAATAATAACTCGTCTTTTTATTTATAATTTTCGAAATTAACGCAAGAATAGAAAGACCGATAATTGCAAAACTAGCAAGACCTATATTATAGCCGAGCCTAAGCCAAAATTGATCAGCTCCTCTCACTATATATGTAAATACTGTACCACATATCATTACGCCATACGATGCAAGCATAAATATATTCAATCTATTTTTGAATACAATATCTAAAAACATGAACAAAGCAATAAACGCGGAAACCAATACTAAAATTAGTGTCATAAAATTGTATCCGCCAATCAACATCGTTAAAAAAAGAATCACCGCAAGCAATAAAAAAATTACATTAAACAAACTGAATTTTTTATTTAATTCAATAGATGTTTCCCTAAACCTTTTTTGTTTTTCATTAAAATTTTCTTTCATAATAACCCCAAATCACAATATCTACTATACTATATTACACATCATTATATTACACGTCACGTATAATTCAATATTAAAAAATTCCTATAACAACTAAATTCAGTCGCTAGGTAAAAGTGAAGTTAGGATTTTTGGTTTATTCTTAAACTTGATTTTAATAATTTGTTTTTTTATAATTAATCAAGAAACATGACTTTTTAAAAAGTCAGGTAATAAACGCCTCTATCTATTT
>JAEWXG010000017.1 GCA_023396095.1 Bacillota bacterium
ATCTAAATGTGCTAAAAGAAGAAGTGTTAAAAAGCCTAACACTTGGGTTGACTGTGCTAGGCTTAAATATATTGATGAACTTGCCAAATCTCTTGGTGTATAGTTGTTATTTTTGGGAAAGATTTACTTAATTCAGATATGGAATACGTTACGCATTATGTGAACTATTCGACAGACATACTGAAATTTTCAAGAGATAGAAACACTGTACATCCTATGCAAAAGCCTTTTTGCACTTCTCGAATGCCTGATTAAAACCTATACGAAAGAGGGTGAGTTTGTAATGGATAACTATATTGGTTCTGGAGATGTTGGTGTTGCTTGTGCAAATATAGGAAGGCAGTTTATCGGTATCGAAGTGGACGATTATTACTTTCAGACGGCAAAAGAGAGAATAGAAAAAGGCTACGACGTGTAGACGTAGCTAAGAAATTATTCAGTAAGCAAAAATTTGATAATATTGTAATGCTTGATACCGTTACGCGAAAAGTCGGGGAGATCGCCCGATATGACGTATTTCGGATAGTTGTCTTTGATTCTTTCAAGGTTCCCGAACTCGCGTTCGACTGTTTCGGCAGAAGCGAGGAGATAACAGACTTGAACGTAAAGAATATCCGAACCTTTGTATGCAATGAAGTCGATTTCGTAATTGTCGGTTTTACCGACTTTTACATCGTAACCACGGTACAAAAGTTCAAGATATACGATATTTTCGTACAGCTTATTGTAGTCGATTTCGCCGCTTGCTTTTACGCAGTTTCTGAGTCCCAAATCGACGGTGTAATACTTTTCGTTCGTGGTAAGAAGCTTCTTCCCCTTAATATCGTAACGCTGTGCGCTATACACGACCATCGCTTTTTTGATGTAGCCGATATAGGCGATTACAGTTTCTACCGTTGTGTTGATGCCTTCTTGCTTTAATGCGGTAACAATGGAACGTGCGGAAAACGGATTGGCAATATTGTCCATCAAAAAGGTGAGAATCATATTCAAAAGATTCGTATCTTTAATGTTGTTCCTTTGAATAATGTCTTTGACAACAATGGCATCGTAAGTGTCCGAAAGGTATGCTTCAAGCGAAATTTCTTCGAGTGAAAAACGCATCGGCAAACCGCCGTATTTGAGATAGTCTTGAAACAACACTTCGTTGGACTTGAATTTGCCGTTTTGTTCAAGCATTTGCTTGGATTCCGAGAGTGTAAAGGGATAAACGTGGATTTGAATATAACGTCCCGCAATCAGCGTTGCAAGTTCACTCGAAAGGAGTTTTGAATTTGAGCCGGTGATATAAATGTCGCAATCAAGATCAACGAGAAGAGAAGATACAACTTCTTCCCATTCAGAAACGACCTGTATTTCATCAAGGAAAATATACGCTTTTGCGTTCAACTTTTTACAAGCGGAAATGAGATATTCGTACAATACGTCGCCGTCTTTGAACTCCTTGTTTTTTTTGGATTCAAGACTGATATTGATGATTTGCGATTTAGATCTTCCGTTTTTCAAAAGATAGTCCTGAATTTGTGAAAGCAAAACAGTTTTCCCGGAACGGCGAACACCTGTTAATACTTTAATCAGATTCTTATCTATCAGCGGAATGATTTGGCTGATATATGCTTCTCGAATAATCATAAAATCACCTTATTTATTATGATGTGCTTTTATTATAGTAGACAAAAATGCAAAAATCAATATTTTTGTCTGTTTTAGAGCCGACAAAAATAAATGAAAAATAAAATTTGTAAGGAGAAAACACGAAAAATGAAGAAAAAGAGTATACGAGATAATCCCGTTATCGTGATTCCGAAAGGATAGTCCATAGATGACCTTATGGATTTAGATGACGAAGGATATGAGGACGGAGAACCTGCATGGATAGAGGAGGTGAAAGTTGTCATTGAGTCATGAAGAAAAGAACACGGCGTATGAAAAACTTACGCCACAGAGAAAATAACTTGAGGATAAGGTGATGGAAAACCTTGAAAAGGGAAATTTCTTTTGGGAACAAGGTGGGTAACTAACGGAGTGCCTGAATCTGAAATTACCAGCAAGAAATATCGTGGAATTAACAACCTTTTCCTGTCGCTTATTGCGATGAGCGAGAACTACGATGAGAATCGTTGGGCGACTTTCAAGCAGATGGAAGAAAAGGGTTGGACTCTCAAAAAAGATGAAGAAGGCAACAGTCTTGCAAAGGGGAAAGGAGCGAGTATCGAGTATTACGAAATGCGAGACAAAGAAACAAAAAGGCGTTTTGATAGGAGCGTTCTCGACGAGATGACTATGAGCGAACAGTAAGAATATTGATAAAAACGTGTATTTGTTACGTAAGTTCTATCGTGTATTCAATTGTTCGCTGATGGACGGCGTACCCGTAAAGGAAAAGCCGCAAATCAGCGACAATGACCGTAATGACAGAGCAGAATCAATCTTTGATTATTGGGATAAAAACGAAGTTAGAATCCTTTACGGTGGAAGTCAGACTTTTTATCGACAGGATATGGACGAGGTGCATTTACCTAATCGTGAGGACTTTAAGAGTATGCAAGAATTTTACGCAACGGCATTGAATGAAATCGGGCTAGCACTGGACGCGAAAGCAGGTTTAAAAGCGATTTAACCGGTGGATTCGGGGGGGGGGGTGAAAAATACGCAATGGAAGAACTACGAGCCGGGATTGCTTCTATCTATATGGAGCAGGATTTGGGAGTAGAGTCGAGCGAGGGACGTTTGCAAAACATTGCAGCATATTTGCAGTCTTGGAAAGAAGAAATTAAAGAAAACCAAACGTTTTATTTACGACAATTAGCGACGTTTCAACTATATATGTAGGAATAATTGAGGTTCTTGACGTGTTGTTAAAAAAATGTTATTAAAAAAATGTTACTATTTTGGAGAAAATGAAAAGTTTAATATAAGAAAAAATTTTGTAGAGAACCAATTTGACAAATATTTATATAAAACGATAGAAGGAATATCAAATATGAAACTGAAATTATTTATTGATAGAGTTATGAATAAAATTGATTGGAAAATAAGAATTCCACTTAATGCTAATAGATATAAAAAAAACTGAAGCGCACTGATTTTACTATCATTTCAAATAATTGTTGGGGCGGTCGTTGTTATGATTATTTTAATATGCCGAAACTTACACCAACAGTTGGTGCTTATTTTTATGCGGAAGAATATGTTAAATTTTGTAAAAATCTAAAGTATTATTTAGAATGTCCGCTAGAAGTGAAAACTGCCGAGGAATCAAAATATTATGAAAGATTGAAAGAAAAAGGCGAGGAAAATGCTTTGATTGGAAAACTTGACGATGTTGAAATTGTTTTTTTGCATTATAAAGATGAAAAAACTATAGTAGAAAAATGGAATAGGCGTCTAGAAAGGATAAATTGGGAAAGAATAATTTTGAAATTTTCATATCAAAATAACTGTACTGAAGATCTACTGAAAGAATTTTTGGCAATTCCTGAATACAAGAAATTTTGTTTGGTAGGAAAGAAAATAACAGATGATGAAAATGAAATATTATATAAACGTAGTAATGGATATGAAACAATAAATGAGACATATAATTTTGATAAATATCTCAATATAATCAAAATTATAAATGCTTGATTGTAGAAGAAAAATATTAGTTTTATGTCATAATAACAACAAAAAAGTTGTAAAACACTCTGTGCTTGTTATCATCGAAACAATAGAACGATAGACAACAAATACTTTAGATATAGATGATTTTAATTCTAATTCGTATGAGTGAGGCTTAAAAGGATTATAATTGTGAAACGATTTGATATAGTTATTTCATACTATATTGCCATACTGAAAGAAACAGATTGACATATTGTATCAGTCTATTTTTTTATGGGACACCCGCAGTTATACATCTTTTTAATTTCTAGAGGTCTAGGAAACAATTTTTACAGGTTATTTCTTAGATCTTTTTATATATTTAGTAGGTAAACACAATTGAATTTAAGGAAAGCTGCAAAAGAAATACTTGAAGATATAATTAAGGATTAATAGGTTTTGAGTTTATTGGGATAAGATAAGTTTACTAATGGCATTCCGAAAAAATTCGCATTTGCGAAAAAATTCGGAATTAATATATGTGTAATAAGAATAATAACAAGAAGGACTAGTCTATCAATCTTAAGTGTTAAATTGTTTATATAAATAGGAAAATTTATTATTTACATAAAGATGACGGCATAAAAATAAGCTAGAATATTCCCAAATGGGAAAATATTTATTAAAATTACTTAAAAATTCCCAAATGGGAATAAAAATATCGATAATGGCAATAATAATTGTTATAATTTATATGAATTTGCAGACAAAAAACGCATATGAATAATAACTGTTAAGAGGAAAATATGATAGAGCGCAAAGAATATTTAGATAAGTTAATATCGTGGAAGGACGAGCAGGTAATAAAAGTTGTCACTGGAATACGTCGTTGTGGCAAATCTATGCTTTTGGAGTTGTATAAGGAATATCTTATAAAAAGTGGTGTGAGTGAACAGCAAATAGTATCTGTTAATTTTGAAGAGTTAGAAAATGAATGGTTGCTCAATTATGCCACTTTGTATGAATATCTTGTTGAAAGACTTCAAAAAGGTCAAAAGACATATATTTTTCTAGATGAAATACAAAAGGTTAATGGTTTTGAAAAAGTTGTGGATAGTCTTTATGTAAAAAAAGATGTGGATATATATAACAGGATCCAATTCATATCTTCTTTCAAGTGAACTTGCAACTTTACTATCCGGCAGGTACATTGAAATAAAGATGCTACCGTTTTCGTTTAAGGAATATATTCAGACAAGAGGAGAAAGCGATTTAGAAGCACTGTTTGCAGAATATATGGAGAATGGGTCGTTCCCATATGTGACTACAATTGCTGAATCAAAAGATAAAGTAAGAACGTATATAGAAGGGGTTTACAATACTGTCATAGTAAAAGACATCGAAGAACGCCAAAATAGAAAAGAAAAAAATAACGGCAGAAGAAAAGTTAACGATATTGCATTGCTTAGACATATTGCTAAATATTTAGCAAGCGTGATAGGAAGTTCGGTATCTGTAAAAAGCATTACTGATTATATAGTGTCGTCTGGGCGCAAGGTATCACAAAACACGGTTAGCGATTACATTGAATCTTTAACTGAAGCGTTTATTTTTTACCCAATTGCAAGATATGATATAAGTGGCAAGCAACTACTTAAACAAAATGGTAAATTTTATATTGTTGACTTAGGACTTAGAAGATATTTATTGCAAAAAAGAAGTTACAATCTGGGTTACTTAATAGAAAATATTGTGTATTTAGAGTTATTAAGGAGAGGTTACATAGTTAGCGTGGGCAAAGTAAGCAATTTGGAAGTGGATTTTGTTGCCCAAAAAGGTGATACGATTCAATACATTCAAGTGTCCGCATCACTTATTGATCAAATCACTTTTGATAGAGAAATATCTTCGTTGATTGAGATAAAAGACAACTATCCAAAAATAATTTTGACCTTAGACAAGTTTACGACTGGCAATTATGATGGAATAGAAGTCATCAATGTGATAGATTGGTTGCTTGATAAATAAGTTAAAAAAATGAAATGGAAAAATAATTATATAAAAAAAGACAACAGTTTAACTTTTTGTAAAATAATACATTGGTGAACTATAAAAAAAGAAATTATTAAAAGCAAGTTTAAGAATAAACCAAAAACCCTAACTTCACTTTTACCTAACAGTTTTAAATTAAATGTACTTTAATTAACGTCAACAAATAAAACAAAATTTTTCAAGTGATAAATATGTTAAAATGTAATAATGATAAAGTTATATAAAAGTAGAACTCATGAAGAAATTTTCAAAAAGATGATACCGGAGATTAATTCTCTTGTTGAAAAAGATGAGGAGATTTTAATTATTGTTCCTCCTATTTTTTCTATGACTCTTGAAAGTTTGATTTATGAACATTTACAGAAAAAAGTTTTTTTAAATTTTAAAGTGATGTCATTGACCAAGTTTATTGAAAGTTGCAATATTGGAGAAAACAAAGAAAGCGGTGATATTATTAGCATAACTGTTATTAATAAAGTATTGCAAAAAAATAAAGAAAAATTTAAATGGATTAAATACAATGATAAAAAAACACATTTACCTAATGAATTCTATAAAATAATAACGAATTTCAGAGCAAACTTGATTACTATAAACTCACTAATTAAGGTGCAAAACAAAATCAAGGATAAAGCATTGCAAGCAAAACTTTTCGATTTGATTTTAGTATATGATGAATATTTAAAAGAAATAAAAAAACAGTATCCTGATTTGATGAGTTTAAGAGAAGATTTTCTAGAAAGACTAAAAAACAATAAAATAGATGTATCAAACTTAAATGTTTTTGTTATTGATTTAGATGAGATTTCAAAAATAGAAGAGCAAATATATAAAATTATTGCCACTAAGTGTAAAAATTTTGAAATTGGTTTTTTGCATGATTTAAAAGATTTAGAAAACTCTGTATATAAAAATGAAGCAATTATTAATTTTGAAAAAATAATAAAACAGACGAAATTGCCATACAAAATTGAAGAAGTTAGAAATATTAAGGATGCAAAAATTGAATTTTTATTGGATAACATGTTTACTTTTTCTTCAAAAAAATATGCGGCGTTAGATTCGACACTTAATATGCGCATATTACAGTATGAAAATTTGCATAGTGAAGTTTTAGGGCTTTGTAAAAAAATAGCTGATCTTTTATTAAAAGGGTATAAATTATCTGATATAGAAGTAGCAGTACTAAACCTTAATAGATATCGTGAACCATTAAAAAAATTTTTGTTAACATTTAATATTCCATTTTTAATTGAGGAGCGAAATTCACTTTCTGAGCATATCCCATTCAAGTTTGTTCTTGATGTTTTAAATTTAGTCAAACATAATTTTGATGTAAGAATTATGCATTCTATACTTTTATCACCATATTCGGACTTACCTATAGAGTTAGTTAATTTCTACATTAATATAATAATTGCGAATGATGTGAATGTGTATAATTCGATTAATCAAGATAGGGTGAAGATTTTAAAAGGATTTGCAACGGAAGAAGAAATAGAATTATTGCAAAATTATTTTACAAAATTTATAGGGACTATTGAAAAGATACCTAAAAACAAGGCTTACGTTAAAGAAATAGTCGAGGGTGTTAAAAAAGTTATACAAGACTTGAATCTAGAAGATATATCTCGAAGTTATGTTGATAAATATGAAGATGATCATGTCAAAGAGGCCTTTATTATTTCATTTGAAAAAATAGAAGAAATATTAGACAATATGGCATTGATTTTTGATGATGTGCAGATGACACTAGAATCATTTATAAATATTTTTTCTAAACTTGCAGAAAACACAAATATTTCGAATGCACCTATTACGCAAGATAAAATTTTTATCGGGGATGTACATTCTAGTAGTTTTGCAGTAAACAAAAATGTTATTGTTTTAGGACTAGACAATATAGCTGTTTTGGAAAGTTTGAAACCTATAGATACATATTTATTTAATGATAGAGATTGGGCTATATTATCTAAGGAAACCCATAATGAAATGAATTCTATTAAAGATTACTTGAAATTTGTAAAATTTAAATTGCTTGAAATATTAGTAAAAGCGAGAGAAAATTTAATCTTAACTTATCACATAAAGAGTGGGGTAAATGAGTTAAGGGAGAGTACAGTAATTAAAGAAATAAAGAACTATTTTGGTTTAGATGAAGAAAAAATAAAAATAGATGTTAGTGAAGAATTAATTGTTACAAATCAAGAGAGAAAAATTGATTTTTCCAATTTTATATTAAGCAAAGATGACACAATAAAAATAAATGCAAGCGCACTAACGGAATTCCAAACGTGTGGACTTAAATGTTTTTTTAATAAGATTGTACACATAGAAAGTTGCATATTGGAAAATAGAAATATAACGATAGGTAACATGATTCATGAATTGTTTGAAACGTTATATTCTACTACTGAAATAAAAAAGATATTGCACGATAAAGAAATAAGTGACAAAACAGAATTGATTATTAAAGACATGGCAAAAGATATTTTAGATTCAATGATTGAAAAAACTAGCAAAGATTCTTTTGATAAAGATGTTGTAGAAGAGTTTGACTTCAATAAAGATAACATTACCCAAGCTTGCGTAACAGCTGTTTTTGATGATATTAGAAGTGGCATAGAAGAATTGGAAACAGAAAAGGTTTTTCATAATATTAAATTTAAATTTGAAGATTCATTATTTGCTATCTCTGGAAGAAGTGACAAAATAGGGGTTAGTACTGCTAGGGATATTCTTAAAATTGTGGATTATAAATCCGGCAAAACGACATTTCAGGAACAGGGTAAGGGAATATTGGAGAATACCCAAATGGAGTTATATTTATTGGCCTATTTGATAGCAGAAATTGAAGATAATAATATTATCGAATTAGATAAGAAAACGAAATTATCTGAATTAATTGAAAAGACTAATTTAGAAAAAATAGAGCTTGAGTATTTTCATCCTATTAAAACTTTAAAAACAACTAAAACAGGGAATAAGGTTGTTATTTCATCTACTAGCAATATTGATAACGAGAGTAATGTAATTTATCAAAATATCATGGCACAAAATAAGATTAATGTTTTAGGTGAAATCAAGAAATATAAGGAAAAGTATGTTGAAAAAACGCTAAGAAATCTGCAGATTAATAATAGAAAGAATAGAGCTTGTCAATCTTGCGAATATTTAGATGTTTGCTATAGTACATTGGGGGATTAGGTGTGGAATTAACAAGAGAACAAGAATTAATAGTGAATGATAATGAATCTTCTACCATACTTGTTTCTGCATCTGCTGGAACTGGTAAAACAACATTGATGATAGAAAAAATAATGAGATTAATACAAGATAAATCTCAAAATATAACACTTGACGATATCGTGTTCATAGCTTTCAACAAGAGTGTCGCTCAAGAAATTAAAGTTAAAATAGCAAACGCTATTAGTGAAACAATTTTATCCACAAATGTCGACCAAGAGACTGTTCAAAAATTAAGAATTGAAATGGATAAAATTTATAATGGCAATTTCGAAACAATTGATGCCTATGCTTTAAAAACATTAAAATCTTTTTCTTCCGTATCAGAACATATAACTAGTGATTTAAGCATAGTGGATAATATGGATGAATGGATAAAAAAAGAAATTGCTAACATATTTAGAAAAGAGTTTTATATTCAGTATCCCCAAAAATATAAGAACATAAAAAGTACTTTGAAATGGTATAATGCTGACTACACAAAAATTATTTTTGAAATAATGCAATTATCAGCAAAACAATATGATCCTGATGGATGGATTCTAGACTTAAAAAGCAATAAAAAAGAAAAATTAATTCAAGAGTATATAGTATTAGTTGTTAATATTGTCTTAGGTAATATGAAGATTTTATCTATTAAAGATAGTAAAATAGAAGACTTATATATTCGGGTTAAAAATCAATTATCTTTAATGAATACTACAAATTATGATTTGATTTTAAAAAATGTTATTTCTGCAATTCAATATAGCGTTGAGTGTGAAGAGATAAATAAAAAATGCTTAGATAGAATGGCTTTTATTAAGAAAGAATTAGAGGAATTACAAATTACGCTAGAAAATATAATTAATACCACATATGGGAATTGCGAATATATTAATGATATTGTTGATGCCACAATTTTTTGCACTGAATCGGTGCGTTTGAAAAAAATTGAGAAACAAGAATTTGAGTTTAGCGATGTTACATATTTTTGCAATAAAATGTTTGAATCTAATGATTTAATACGGGAAGAGGTTCAAAGTAAAATAAAATATCTAATAATTGATGAAGCCCAAGATTTATCACGGGTTCAACATCACTTTATTAACTTAATAGGGGATAAGGCTCACAAAATTTATATAGGAGATGAAAAACAAAGCATATATGCTTTTAGAGATGCTGACCCAAAGTATTTTTTAAAAATTAAGGAAAACTTGCAGAATGGTGTCCTTCCAGGGAAAGTATATAGTATTACAAGAAACTTCCGCTCAAAGAGTAAGATTTTAGAAAATGTTAACGAGCAAATGTCTGTACAAATGCAAAAAGAATTATCAGATATAGACTATTTTAAAGAAGGTAAGTTTAGTGTTATTCCGGATGACGGTAGAGGAGAAATAGTATTGGCAAGTTTCGCGCGAGAGAGATCCACTAACGACAAAGCTATTAAGTTTGCAAAATATATTGTAAAAGATCTTGTTAATAAATATGGTGATGTGAAATCTATAGATTTCGATAAACACAAAATTGCTATAATTGCTGAGACGAATGACTTTCTTAAGTTTGTTGCTGATGAACTATCAAGAAACGGGGTAGCTATTCAAGCGGAATCATGTGGTGGGAAAATACAAGATGTGTTTCACGATGTATATATGCTTTTGAAAATGTTTCTATTACCTTATGATAATATGTCCTTTTTGTATTTTCTCGTCAATGAGTATTTTGTGTTTGATTCACAAGAAATATTAACTATTGCAAAAAAGATTAAAGACAATGAAAAATCAAATGATAGAAAAACATTTTTTAGTGTTTTGATAAATAATGCCGATAATTTGCCGTATGGAATGCAGAAATTTCGTGAAGTATATCTTAATATTCTATCGACAATTAGAAGTTCAACAGCTATAAACTTTATGGCAAGTATTTTAGG
The DNA here is from genome assembly GCA_023396095.1 of Bacillota bacterium. Lineage (GTDB taxonomy): Bacteria > Bacillota > Clostridia > Christensenellales > UBA3700 > JAEWXG01. The sequence goes on from JAEWXG010000017.1 coordinate 10,790, forward strand.
TATGGTTAAAGAGTTTGAGGTTTTTTTAAATAATAGTCAAACGTGGAAATTAATTAATTCACTTGAAACAGTTTTGGATTATGTTATAGAAAATCGAATTCTAACTGTAGTTGATTTGTTTAAGGTTTTTAATAACAATCTAGAAATAGAACGTCAAATTGATAGTAATAGTAAAGGGATTCAACTTTATACCATACATAAAAGTAAAGGACTTGAATGGGATAGTGTCTATTTGATTTTGAAAAACCAATTAAAGTATGAATGGCCGGATAATTATATAATTTCAAATGATTATGGAATAATGTTTAGAGAAAAAGCACAAAACGAAGATGATATTTTATTTGATGTTTTAAAAAGTTTAGATGAAGATTCGCAAATTAAAGAAAATTATCGAAAGTTATATGTAGCTCTAACTAGAGCTAAAAATGATATTCACATTCTTTTTGATACAAAAAAGCCATATGAAATAAAACAGAATTATTTATATCCACGGAATGTGCATTCTCTTGTTGAAGAATATTCAGAGTTGTTTGCAGAAGAAATAGTTCAGGAAACAAATTTTTCAAAAGAGCCAACAAATGCTACATTAGAGAAAGAGTCAATTAAAGTTTTTTCTGGTAAAAAATTGTTTAATAGTGATGAGTATCAGAAATTGGGAGAGTTATCAGAAACTACACTGAAGTACAGGTACACTGTAACGGGTCTTAATAAGGAATTAATCAGAACAACTTTAGAGATCAATAATGGCGAGAACTATGAGAGGGAAGATTCGATCGTAGGGTTAATCTATCATTCGATTTTTGAAAATATTGATTTTGAAATATTATCCGAAAGAGAAATTAAGAGTTTTGTGGAAACTATTTTAAGTAAATATAGTCGACAAACTGATGAAGAAATTGTGGAAAAAGTAATTCAAGCGATTCAAGGAGATTTGGGGCTATATGTTAGGAGCGCAAAAAAAATCTATCGTGAATTGGATTTTTCTTTATTTGAATCTGCAAATAAAATTTTAGAGAACAATACTGAGACCAATAAGATCATTTTGCGCGGACAAATAGATTTACTGTTAGTAGATTGCTTAGGAGAAAATATAATTATTGATTACAAGTTAAGCAACAAAAGCGATAAAACATTAAAGGAAACATACAAAAATCAATTGTTGCTATATAAGAAAGCTATTGAAGATACTGGCAAATATACTATTGATAAATTATTTATTTATAACATTTTGCAAGGAAGATTGATAAGTATTGAATAAAATGTTTAATTATGAATTGCATTAAGTAATTATAGAATGTATTATTTTAAAAGAAACAAATATTTTAAAGAGGAGGAGCTGTTAGTCGAATGTTTCGTCTAAAAAGACTGCAGTGAATGGCGTTGTGGAAACTGGACCGAGTATAGTAAACGTTTACAATATTGAAGGATTAGTGAATAAGCCATATAATCCTTCTCGTTATTTCCAAGTGCCTATAAAAAGATAAGATGATACAAGCTTTCTACATGAAAGAGGATTTGAAATTAATAGATATACAATTGACAGATCTATTAGAATCTAAAATCCCAGGTGTAAAAAAATGGATACACGTAACAAGTCCCACAGATAAAGAGATTGAAGTAATATCAAAGTTAACATCTTTTTCTGAACAAGATTTAAAAGCTCCTCTTGATGAAGAAGAAAGAGCTCGTATTGAAAAAGAAGATGATAAGTTAACTATTTTGTTTGATATTCCAATGATGGAAGAAGAGGAAGGGAATTATTATTCATATACAACAATCCCTTTAGGTGTTTTTATTAAGGATGAATATTTTGTGACTATATCTCTTAAAGAATCAATATTGATAAAAGATTTTATAATGGGCAGAGTAAAAGGGTTTGATATAAATAAGAGAACAAGATTCGTTTTCCAATTGTTGTATTACACTTCAAAAAAATATTTAAATTACCTAAAGCAAATCGATAGGGCTAGTAAAAGAATACAGAACGAATTACATAAATCAACAAGAAATAAAGAATTAATACAGCTATTAGATTTGGAGAACTCGTTAGTATATTTTTCTACTTCATTGATGAGTAATGATTTAGTTATAAGCAAACTGGCTAACTCTTCAGTATATTTGAAAAAGTATGAGGAAGATCAAGATTTGTTGGAAGATGTTGCAATTGAAAATAAGCAAGCTATTGAAATGTGTAATATTTATAAGGATATTTTAGGTGGAACGATGGATGCGTTTGCTTCGGTAATATCAAACAACCAAAATATTGTTATAAAATTACTAACGATTGTTACATTAATCATTTCAATTCCATCTATGATTGCAGCATTTTATGGAATGAATGTTGACGACATTCCTTTAAAGAGTGTTAAAGGGGCTTTTTGGATTATTGCAACAATTTCATGTCTTTTGTCTGCGATAGTAGGATTTTTGTTGTTCAAGAAGAAATAACAAAAAATTTTTTAGGTAAATTTTTATATAAAATTGAACATTTCTTATTTATTCGATGGGAATTAAGCGATTGAGTAATAACTTAAGCATTGCTTGCAAAAAATAATGTCAGAATATTTTTATTACTTTTTAAAAGCGAATAAAAAAAACAGAAAAATGAAAAGAATGCAGGTGTGATTAAAAAATAAAATAAAGCATTATTAAATTGATAATTAATTGCAGTAGGACCGATAAATTTAAAAAATATTTTACGTAAAAGGCTATAAAATAATATATAAATAGCAATTGACAAAAAAAAATAATAATGATAATATGTTTAGGCTATCGCTAAGAGGCAAACGCACATTTTTAGTTTTGGGGATATAGCTCAGTTGGTAGAGCACCTGCCTTGCAAGCAGGGGGTCAGGAGTTCGAATCTCCTTATCTCCACCAAACCATTAGGGCTCATAGCTCAGCTGGTTAGAGCGCATGCCTGATAAGCATGAGGTCGGTGGTTCGAGTCCACTTGAGCCCACCATATAACTGTTTGTTATAAAAAAGCACATTGACAACTACATAGTAAATAGAGAGATTCAGAAATGAATATCAGACGAAGTAAAAAAAGAAAAAAAATAGGTAATACGAGAGATAGAGATATCTCAAGTACAATAACGCTGAGGAAAAATAGAAACAATAAAGGTCTTTAGAATAAATGATTAAATGATCAAGCTACTAAGGGCGTATGGTGGATGCCTTGGCACTAGGCACCGAAGAAGGACGTGGCAAGCTGCGATAAGCTACGGGGAGTTGCAAACGAACGCTAATCCGTAGATGTCCGAATGGGGAAACCTATCAATAGCGATATTGATATATTAAAATGAATACATAGTTTTAATAAGGGAACCCGGGGAACTGAAACATCTAAGTACCCGGAGGAAAAGAAAGAAAATAATCGATTCTCTGAGTAGTGGCGAGCGAAAGGGGAAGAGCCTAAACTTAGCATAGTGATATGCGAAAGGGTAAAGGACCCAATAATCGACAGATGTAGATAGTAGAACACAACTGGAAAGTTGGACCAAAGAGGGTGACAGTCCCGTACATTAAATTTACAGAAGCGAGTGGGTATCCAGAGTACCACAGGACACGAGGAATCCGGTGGGAAGATAGGAGGACCATCTCCTAAGGCTAAATATGACCTAGTGACCGATAGAGTATAGTACCGTGAGGGAAAGGTGAAAAGAACCCCGGGAGGGGAGTGAAAGAGAACCTGAAACCATATGCTTACAAGCAGATACAGCACTACTAATAGTGTGGTATCGTACTTTTTGTAGAACGGGCCGGCGAGTTACGTTATGTAGCGAGGTTAAGTGATTAAGTCACGAAGCCGAAGCGAAAGCGAGTCTTAAATGGGCAAAGAGTTGCATGACGTAGACCCGAAACCAGACGACCTAACCATGAGCAGGTTGAAAGAGTGGTAAAACACTGTGGAGGACCGAACCCACGCCTGTTGAAAAAGTCGGGGATGAATTGTGGTTAGCGGAGAAATTCCAATCGAGTCTGGAGATAGCTGGTTCTCCTCGAAATAGCTTTAGGGCTAGCCTCTGTAAAAGAATACCGGGGGTAGAGCACTGTATGGTCTAGGGGGCTTCACGGTCTACCGAAACTTAACAAACTGCGAATACCGGATATTTATGACAGGGAGTCAGACTGCGAGAGATAAGTCCCGTAGTCAAAAGGGAAAAAGCCCAGACCTACAACTAAGGTCCCAAAGTACAAGTTAAGTGGTAAAGGATGTTTCGCCGCTAAGACAGCCAGGATGTTGGCTTAGAAGCAGCCACTCATTAAAAGAGTGCGTAATAGCTCACTAGTCAAGAGATCCTGCGCCGAAAATGTCCGGGGCTCAAACTTACCACCGAAGCTACGGGTTCACGTTTAACGTGAGCGGTAGAGGAGCGTCGTAATCGGGCTGAAGTCGTACCGTAAGGAGCGGTGGACTGATTACGAGTGAGAATGTTGGCATTAGTAGCGAGATGTAGGCGAGAATCCTACAGGCCGAATATCTAAGGTTTCCTGAGTAAAGTTTGTCTTCTCAGGGTTAGTCGGGACCTAAGGCGAGGCCGAAAGGCGTAGTCGATGGACAATTGGTTGATATTCCAATACCACTATAATCGTTATTATCGATGGTGTGACGGAGAAGGATAGGATGTGCTAGCTATTGGATGCTAGTCTAAGCGTTTAGGGAGTTGGGATTGGCAAATCCGTTCCAACAATTCTGAGGCGTGATGGGGAAGGTTCTACGGAACCGAAGTATCTGATTCCATGCTTCCAAGAAAAGCATCTAGAGAGAGAAGTAGTGCCCGTACCGCAAACCGACACAGGTAGATGAGGAGAGAATCCTAAGGCCGACGGAAGAATTGCAGTTAAGGAACTAGGCAAATTGACCCCGTAACTTCGGGAGAAGGGGTGCCTGCTTTTAGCAGGCCGCAGAGAATAGGCACAAGCAACTGTTTAACAAAAACACAGGTCTCTGCTAAAGCGTAAGCTGATGTATAGGGGCTGACGCCTGCCCGGTGCTGGAAGGTTAAGGGGAATACTTAGCGCAAGCGAAGGTATGAACTTAAGCCCCAGTAAACGGCGGCCGTAACTATAACGGTCCTAAGGTAGCGAAATTCCTTGTCAGGTAAGTTCTGACCCGCACGAATGGCGTAATGACTTG
>JAEWXG010000004.1 GCA_023396095.1 Bacillota bacterium
ATACAACTCAGCTAATGTTACAGAAGCAAATGTTATTACAGTAACGGTGAATGTTTCTGGAACAGACAAAGATAACTATGATATTACAAGTTCTGTTACTGTAACAGGAGCAAGTATTACAAAGAAAGATGTAATAATAACAATAGATTATTTTGATGTGCATCGATATAAAAAATATGATGGTAATAATACAGCTACTGTATATTTCAATGAAAATTATTCAGATAGTGCCTTTATTGCAAGTGATGGTATAGTTTTGTTAGTAAAAAATGCTGTATATGACAATGCTAGTAATGGAACAAATAAAACAATTACTTGGGGATTTGATCTTGCAGAAAATAGCAAAAATAGCAATTATAACATTACAAATTTAAATGAAGAATTTAGCGTAAATGATGGTGAGATTGGAAATCTTGATGCCGTTGATAAACCAATTGAAATAACTATTGAATATGATGGGAATACCCATAACTTTATAGATGAAAATAGTGGTTATACAATAGTAGGAACTAATAACGGAATAGATGTTGGAGAGTATACTGTGACATTGCAATTGGCGCATGGATATATGTGGTCTGATGGAACATCAGAAGAAGTTGTATTGAATAATAAAATTACAAAGAAACAAGTAACACCTCTAATCAGTAATTTTAATTTAACTAAAGAAAAGGTTTATGATGGTAATACTACAGCTATAGCAACATTTAATACTAATGCTGATTTAGTTGGAGGAGATGATGTTGTATTAACTGTAGCAGCAACATACAATGATAAGACAGTTGCAACAGGAAAGACCATAACATTAGAGATAGGATTAAGTGGATTAAAAGCATCTAATTATGAATTAACAATATCAACATTAACTGCTAATGATGGAAGCATTACAAAGAAACTTATTACAATTGATGCTAGTGATTTAACTATTCAAAAAACAAAAGTATATGATGGAACAAACAGTGTTTCTGGATCAATTACTGGGAAATCAAATGATTATTTAGGAATAGTAACTGGCGATGATGTAACAATTACATATACTGGAGCATACAACTCAGCTAATGTAGAAGAAGCAAGTTCTATTGCAGTAATGGTGAATGTCTCTGGAGCAGATAAAGATAATTATGAAATTGCAAGTTCTGTTACTGTAACAGGAGCAAGCATTACAAAGAAACTTGTTACAATTAATGCTAGCGAGTTAGTTATTACAAAAACAAAAGTATATGATGGAACAACAAGCATTGCTGGATCAATTATTGGTAAATCAAATAATGATTTAGGAATAGTATCTAATGATAATGTGATAATCACTTACACAGGGGCATACAACTCAGCTAATGTTACAGAAGCAAATGTTATTACAGTAACGGTGGACGTAACAGGAACAGAGAAAGATAACTATGAAATTGCAAGTTCTGTTACTGTAACAGAAGCAAGCATTACAAAGAAACTTATTACAATTGATGCTAGTGATTTAACAATTACAAAAACAAAAGTATATGATGGAACAGACAGTGTTTCTGAATCAATTACTGGGAAATCAAATGCTGATTTAGGAATAGTAACTGGCGATGATGTAACAATTACATATACTGGAGCATACAACTCAGCTAATGTAGAAGAAGCAAGTTCTATTACAGTAACAGTGAATGTTTCTGGAGCAGATAAAGATAACTATGAAATTGTAAGTTCTGTTACTGTAACAGGAGCAAGTATTACAAAGAAACAAATAGCTGCACCAGCATTGAATGATACAACATTTGTGTATGATGGTACTGAAAAGACAGTTGCGTTAACAAATAGTGATGGTATTACTTTAAGTGGAGAGACTACAGCAACTAATGCAGGCTCATACACAGTAGTAGCTTCATTGACTGATGTTAATAATACAGAGTGGGCAGATACACACGATACTAATAGTAAAAATTTAACTTGGAGTATAAAAGCAAAGAAAATTATTGTTACTCTTGTAGATTTCCAAGTAGCAGATGTGAGTGGAATTACCGTTGAGTTTATTAAAAATAAATTAGAAATTGATTTTAAAGGTTTGAATTTAACAAAAGAAGATATTGAATCGATTGATTATACTATTGTGAGTGATACTAAGAAAATTCAAATTAATAATATCAAATTTGGAGATATTGAACTTGCAAACATAGAGATGGATGCAGCAGAAAGTAAGTATGAAGCTAAATATAGCATAAGTTCGCCTAATTCAGGGGAGGCAATAAATGAAGTGCCATCATATGTTGTACTTGTAATAATGTATACAATAGTAATTTTAGTTGGACTAGCAATGGTATTGCTAATAGCAACTTTATTCGTTGTTTTCAATAAAAAAATATAGATAGAAAAAAACAATAAACGATTAAAGTAATGATAGAATACTAAAAATAACCAACATTTAGGTTGGTTATTTTTATCTAAACTACATTGTTTTTAATAAACAGTTTGCGTATGCTCCAATTCCTTCTTCTCTGCCAATAAAACCTAGTCCTTCTAATGTTGTGGCGTTAATTTTTATCATTTCTTTAGGGATATTTGTGATTTTAGCAATATTAGATTCAATTGCTTGTAGAAAAGGAGCCATTTTAGGTTTTTCTGCTAGAATAGTAGCTGTTATATTTACCAGAGTGAAGTTATTTTCTTTAATTAAGGATAGTGCTTTTTTTAGTAATATTGAACTATCAATATTGTTATATTTAATATCACTATTAGGAAAATAATGACCTATATCATTTAGTTGTGCTGCAGATAAAACGGCATCAGTTATAGCATGCAATAAAGAATCGGCATCAGAATGCCCTAATAACCCTTTTTCGAATGGAATGTGAATACCACCTAAAACAAGTTTTCTATTTTCAACAAGTTTGTGCATGTCGTAACCAGATCCTATGCGATAATGACTTAATAATTTTTCAAAATCATATTCATTGGTAAGTTTTTTATTGTTATAATCACCATCAATATATTTTACTGTTCCGTATACTTCTTTAAAAATACTAGCATCATCCGTAAAAGCTGATAAGTTGTTCTTTAGTTGTAAATATGCATTTAAAAGCATTGTATAACTAAAAGCTTGTGGAGTTTGAATGTTTATTAAATTTTGTCTATCAAGGTACGAATCTATAGTAGAATCGGCCATGTTGGCAATAGCAATGGTATCAACTGTGTGAATAGCCGGAATTATCGCTGGATGATCTTTCAAAGAATTTAATAGAATTGTAATGAGATTGCTTGTAATAAATGGTCGTGCAGCATCGTGAATTAAAACTTTATTGCAATTTAAAGTTTTAAGAAATATCAAGGCTTTAAACGATGATAATTGTCTTGTGGCGCCGCCCTCTATTATTTTAATATTATTGGTTTTATAAGTATCATTAATTAAACTAGTTAATTTTTCAATATCATTTGTGTTAGCGACTATAACAATATTATTTATACCAGCTTCCATAAATTTATTAATTGAATGGAAAATAATATGGATATTATTAATTTTAAAAAAAATTTTATTTTCTTGTAATTTAGATCTTGTGCCTGTCCCAGCTGCTAAAATTACTGCATAAGTTTTACTCATTTACAACCTCATATAGTAAGATATCTGTTTTTTTGTTGTTTTCGTTTATATTAATTACTTTGAATTTTGCTACATTATCACCAAAAAGGATAGTGATTATGTCATTAATTTTTACTTCTTGGGAAGGTTTTGCAACTTTCCCGTTTATCAAAACTCTTTTGTTTTCACATGCCTCGCAGGCAACAGTTCTTCTTTTTATTATTCTTGAAACTTTTAAATATTTGTCAATTCTCATCTTTTAATTCCCTAATATACTTATATTATAAATTATAAACAAAATATGTGTTCATTTAAAGTTTTACATCGATTTATTGAGTCTATTTATCTTAAAAGTACAATTTAAATAATAATTGCGTAATCATATATATCGTTAGTAGATATCAACTAAACATAGTATAATATGTACATTGAAGTTGAGGAAAAATGATAATAGAAGAAATAGAAGTACAAGAATTTTTAAAAGAAGCATTAATATCACAAGGAATTACTAAATTAACACCAATACAAGAAAAATCCATTAATAAAATTTTATCAAAAACAAATGTTGTTATGAAAGCAAAAACAGGATCTGGAAAAACGTTAGCTTTTTTAGTGCCTGCAATAAATAGTATTGATTTATTAGATAAAAACCCACAAATATTAATAGTCGCGCCTACTCGTGAATTAGCGTTGCAAATAACAGAAGAAGCAAGGAAATTAACAAGAAAGGTTGAGGGTTATAAGGTGGCACCATTAGTGGGAGCGACATCTTTTCAGAGGCAAGTTGACAATATTAAAAATGGTGCAAAAATTGTGGTGGGAACACCAGGTAGATTATTAGATCACATAGAAAGAAAAAGCTTAAAGTTAAAATCCATCAAAACATTTATTTTAGATGAAGCTGATGAAATGTTGGATATGGGATTTAGAGATGATATTACTAAAATATATCAAGCAATTAAAACAGAAAATCAAAAAATTTTATGCTCTGCAACATTTGATAAAGAGGTCAAGTCTTTAATTGACACAATCGTAAAAGATCATGATTTTATAGATGTTGAAGAAAATTATGAAAACAAAAGTGTTGAACAACAGTATGTATACATTCACCAAGATAAGAAAATGGATGCATTACTAGAAATTATTAAAGATTATAAAAATTTGAAATGTATAATTTTTTGCAACACGAAGAAAATGGTTGATGTTTTAAATGATGAACTAGCGAAAAGAAATTATAATTCAATAAGTATTCATAGTGATAAAAGGCAAGGGGATCGCAAAAAAGCTATTGATTCAATAAAAAAAGGATCTGTAAATATTTTAATTGCTACTGATGTTGCTGCAAGGGGATTAGACATTAAAAATGTTGATTATGTTATTAATTACGATATCCCATCAACATCTAAATCGTACACTCATAGAATAGGCAGATCAGGGCGTGCAGGTGAAAGCGGAAAAGCTATTACCTTAGTTAATAAAAAACCACAAATAAGTCAATTAAAACAAATTATCAATGATACAGATAACCATGTAAGTGAAAAAATTATTTCTATAACAAGAAATGATAAGTCTTTTAATGGGAAGAGTAAAGATTTTTCGAAAAAAGGTAAAACTAATGAACTAAAAAAGTCACATTCATCTAATAAGGATATTTCTAAATGGAATAATTATAAGGTTAATAATAAAGAAAAACCTAAAACAAGAAAATCTATAAAAGAATTTAAAGTTAAACAAAGCAAAGAAACAGGTTATAAAGGTAGAAAAGACAATAAAAAAACAGGTAACTCTAATTTTTCAAAAAAGCCACGTGAGTTTTCTCAAAATAGAAAAGGTAATAAAAATAAATAAATATTGTTATCGAATATGAAAGAATGTTATTTATGCCCAAGGCACTGTGGAGCGTCAAGAAATTTTCAAGCAGGTTATTGTAAAGTTCCAAGTGACTTAGTAATTTCTCGTGCTGCATTACATTTTTTTGAAGAACCTAGTATTTCTGGAGCTAATGGATCCGGCACCATATTTTTTTCAGGCTGCAATTTAGGCTGTGTTTATTGCCAAAATTATGAGATTTCTAATGGAAAAGCAGGAAAAATTGTCGATGTGGTTAGACTGTCGCAAATAATGATGGAACTTCAAGAGAAAGGGGCACACAACATTAATTTAGTTACTCCAACGCATTATGTAGATAAAATAAAGGATGCTATTGTTATAGCCAGATCGAATGGTTTGCATTTGCCAATAGTATATAATTCTAGTGGATATGATGATTTAGAGTCTCTAAAATTGTTAGATGGATTAATAGATGTTTATATGCCCGATTTAAAATATTATTCACGAGCAGTTTCTTACCGATATTCAAATGCAAAAAATTACTTTGATATTGCAACGATGGCAATAGAAGAGATGTTTAAACAAGTAGGTAAAAATGAGTTTCAAAATAACTTGATGACTAAAGGGGTACTCGTTCGACATTTAATTTTACCCGGATATATTTCTGACAGTAAGAAAATTCTTTTGTACTTACGTGAAAAATATAAGGATTCAATTTATATTAGCATTATGTCACAATACACACCAATTCATAATCTTTTAGGAAAGTATAAGGAAATCGATAGAAAAGTAACACAAGATGAATATCAAGAAGTTATAGATTTTGCTATTAATATTGGAATTAAAAATGCATATATGCAAGTTGGCGATACTGCCAAGGAAAGTTTTATTCCGAATTTTAAAGATAACGAAGGAGTATAATCTAGCATAGCTAAATAAGATTTTTTCATCAAAAGCCTATGTTTAATTGTGCAAAATGCACAAATGAAAACTTATATAAATATTAATGTTATAATACATTTTATTATATAAATTACTTGATAAGATTAGAAAAATTCATAACATGAATTATGTACTATGAAATTTTACTGTTGAGTCAACTATAAATAAATCAAGAGAAAATTAAAAAAATATTTGGCTCAATAAAAAGCAAAGAAATCCCATACTCCAACGTAACTGGAGCAACGGATAAAAATATAATGCACATTGAAAACTTTATATGGTTATTTGTGGAGAATAAATTTTGTTATTCTTCAATACAGAGTAGATTACTTTAACCACTTTCTTTTGTATGTGTCCTAATATCACATAGTAATGTTTGTTTTCAGATTGTTTCTTAAGATAATACTTATTAAACATCGGGTCATGAACCCAGCAGACTTTCGCTACTTGGTATAAAGCATATCTTAAGTAATGGGATCCTTTCTTTGAGATGGATGTATATAATGCTTTGTATTTACCAGACTCATATACTCTAACATCTAATCCAGCAAAAGAGATAAGATGCTCAGCGTTTTTGAAACTATGAATATCTCCAATCTCACCAAGTATTAAACCAGCAGTAATATAACTTATTCCTGGTATAGATAAAATAATTGGGTTAATAGATTCAACATAATTCTTAATTTGCTCGTTGTAATCATCCAAGTTAGTGTTAATAGCTTTTAAGCGTTTAATACCTTGGATAAGAAGAAAGGATAGATGGCCACTTTTAATACCTACAGAGGCTTTAGCATCGTTAATTAGAGTTTCTGCTGAAACATTGCATTTACCATGAATCATTTTAGCAACATTATTAATACGAGCTTTAGCTAAAAGATTTGGCGATGGATAATGTTCAAGAATATCTAAAGCTGAACCTTGGTACACATTAGAGAATAAATCCAGGTATTCTGGGAAGATTTGTTGTAATAACTTGTAGATGTTTATCTTGGCAAGTCTTACCTCATTAGTTAGGCTAAATCGTTCTCTAGACAATGCTTTTAAAGCTTCAGTATGGTAAGATATGAGTGTACAGGGCTTAAATTCTACACTTGGTTTCATAATGTAGTTACAAATGTACATAGAATCTAAATTATCATTTTTGGCTATGTGGACTTTTCTAGACTTCTTGTATAAGTTAACTAATGTGGGATTAATTACCATAACAGGATAATTGTTACTCAGCAGAAAGGTTAGGATATTTCTGTGGTAAAACCCAGTAGTTCAAGCCCTATACGAACTTTAGAATCATTTGTTGCTCCACAAAACTCTTGTATTGCGTTGTGGAGTTTTTTGTACCCGACATCTGTATTAGGAATAGAGACAGAATGTTTGGTATAGATTTCGCCTTGACCGCTCATCATGAAAAAGTCATGTTTTTGCGAGGCGACATTAATTCCGACGTAAATCATAGTTGGACCTCCTTGAATAAATTTGAAGCACTGGTGCTATCTACAGAGACTTTTCTTATGTAACCTAGTTCCTTATGACCAGACATCTTAAGATAAGAGCTGTAACCAACTAATAACCATATAAAAGAAAAGCCTGTAGCTGAACCCTCAAAAACCAAAAAGCATTGATGCTCTTGTAGGTGAAAATATGAAACAGACTACAGTGCTTAATAACAATTATATCAAAATGACATAAAGGTTATGTTGTGCTCATAACTATAAACTAAAGATAGGAGTGTATAATCAAAAGCACAATTTGATTATACTAGGTGAATATGGAAAATAAGAATATTGAGACAAAAGCAGAAGAAAAAGAGACAACGAAGAAAGGTATTAAAGGGTTTTTGAGGGTGTTGAAGTTTGCGTTGGTGGCGGGTTCTGCTGGTCTTGTGCAAATTTTAGTGTTCACGTTGCTATTTTCTGTAATTTTCAAGCAAAAACAGGATAACACTTCATCAAGTGCATACTGGCCTTGTTATTTAATAGCAATAATTTGTTCTGTAATTTGGAGTTTTACATTTAATAGAAAATATACATTTAAATCTGTTGCAAATATTAAGATAGCAATGCTAAAAGTTATAATCTACTATGCTATTTTTATTCCCTTATCAACTCTTTGGTCTAATGCCTGGGCAAGAGCTTGGGGTGTTAATCCGGCAGGCAATTCTTGGAAAGCATACATTATTTTGGGCATAACAATGCTTATAAACGGAATTACAGAATATTTAGTTTATGTACTTTGGGTATATAGAGGTAGTATTGATAGTGCGAACAAAAAGGATCAAAAAGTGTCACTTACAGATGGCCAAAATGAAATAAACAACTTGGATAATAAAGTAGATGAAAACAATTAAAACGCTATATGCGCACTTAGGAAAATATAAGCCATATTTGTTTCTTACATATATGTTCGTTATTATTGAATCAATTATTGATTTATTAATTCCGCTATATATGGCTGATATTATAAATGCGACTAAAGATTCTAATATTAAGCAGGTGTTAATAACAGGTTCAATATTGTTTTTAATGTCGATTTTAGCTTTATTTTTTAGTATTTTATCAGGTATTTTATCGGCTAAATTTTCTTGTGGATTTTCATATAATCTAAGAGATGCTATGTACGATAGGATTCAAAGTTTTTCTTTTACGGAAATTGACGCTTTTTCTACTCCTTCATTAATAACACGTATTACAACAGATGTAAGTTTTGTTCAACAAACACTTCAAGTTTCAGTTAGAAGTTTTATTAGGGCGCCAATTATGATAACTGTTGCAATGATTTTGTCTTTGAGAATAAATTGGAAGTATTCATTAATTTTCCTTATTGAAGTTATCTTCTTCTTCATTTGCACAGCGATAATTTTGCCAATTATGCACCCTAGATTTTTAAGACTATTTAAGGAATTAGATAAGTTGAATCTAGTAACAGAGGAAAATCTTAGTGGTATAAGGTTAGTAAAGTCATATGGTCGTGAAAAACATGAAATTGATAAATTTAATATTGTTTCTGATAAATTGAGAAAATTATCTATTCGAGCAGAAAAAATTGGAGCAATAGTAATGCCACTAATGGGGTTTTTTGTTTATTTAACAATAATAATATCATTATATTTGGGTAGCCAAGATATTCTTGCTAGAAATATGGATATTGGTGAGTTGTCATCATTGTTGGCATATGCAATTCAAATTTTTATGTCATTAACTTTATTTTCAGTAGGGTTAATTGTATTAATAATATCTAGAGTGTCAGCTGTGAGAATTAGTGAAGTTTTAAATAGTAAATCAAGTATAGTTAATAAAGAGAATCCAGTTATGGAAGTGAAAGATGGATCGATTGAATTTAACAATGTAACTTTTGCATACGCAAAAGAGGTTGATCAATATATATTGGATAAGATGAGTTTTTCAATTAAATCTGGGGAGACTATAGGGATTTTAGGTGCAACAGGTTCTGCAAAATCGACAATTGTTCAGTTAATTCCTAGGCTATATGATGTTTTAGACGGTAGTGTTAAAATTGCAGGAGTTGATGTTCGTGATTATGATATTAAAACTTTGAGAGATCAAGTCGCAATAGTATTACAAAAAAATACAATATTTGAAGGTACTATACGAGAGAATATGCAGTGGGGAAATCTTGCTGCAACTGATGAAGAAATATGGAAAGCGTTAGATTTGGCTGCAGCATCGGATTTTGTAAAGCAAAAAAGTGCAGGATTGGATGAAAGGGTATTAAAAAACGGAAGCAATTTTTCAGGCGGTCAAAAGCAAAGATTGTGTATCGCAAGAGCATTATTAAAAACTCCTAAAATCATAATTTTTGATGATTCAACAAGTGCCGTTGATACGAAAACGGACTTTATGATTCAAAAGAAATTAAAAGAGTTTAGACCTGATTTGACAAAAATAATAATAACGCAAAGAATTAATTCAATACAGGAAGCTGATAAAATTTTTGTAATTGAAAGAGGGCAAATAGTGGGTGAGGGCAAGCATAATGAACTTGTGCAAAATAATGAAATATATAGAGAAATTTATGAAACTCAGGCTAGTATGAATGGAGGATTAGATTTTGCAAAAAGGAAAAAATAGCGAAAAAAAGAAGGCAAAAAGAAAAAATTTGTTTCGACTTATGGGGTATATATTTTCTACACATAAATTTGCGTTCTTTTTTGCTATGTTTATGGTTTTAGTATCCTCATTGTTTCATGTTATTGGGAATTTATTGTTACAACCATTAGTTGATAAATATATTACGCCTAATATAGGTGTTACAAACCCTAATTTGGCACCTATGTTTAGGTTGTTGATGTATTTGGCAATAATATATTTTGTTGCAGCTTTTGCGCAATATCTATATTTAAAGTTGATGATTCGTATTACTCAAGATGTTCTGTTTAAGATTAGAGATGAATTGTTTGAGCGTGTTCAAAATTTAAGAATTTCTGATTTAGATAAAAAATCATCTGGTAATTTAATGAGTTTGTTTACAAATGACATAGAGTCTTTAAGAATGTTCTTGAGTGATACAATTCCTAGTTTCTTGTCTTCCTCAATTATATTGATAGGTTTAATTATAGGGATGTTTATATTAAGTTGGGTCTTAACAATTATTTCATTTTTATCTTTAGGAGGGATGCTTTTAATTGTAACTACGGTAAGCAAAAGAAGTGCTAAGTTTTTCAAAGGTCAACAGAGCGATTTAGCAAACGTTAATAGTTTTGCTGAAGAGATGATACAAGGGCAGAAGGTTGTTAAAGTTTTTTCACATGAAAATGAAATTAAAAGAAAATTTAATGTGTTGAATACAAATTTACAAACAACTGCAACAAAAGCTTATATGTATACAAACATTGTACAACCTATAACAACAAATTTAGGATATGTAAATTATATTATAATTGCACTCGCTGGCTCATGGCTTATGCTAGATTCGCGTGTTAATGGGTTTAGTATGGTGACATTGGGCGTATTATTGACGTTTATTCAATTTGCTAAGACAATTAGTCAGCCTGTTATGCAGTTTTCTAGTCAACTTTACACAATAAATACGGCGTCAGCTGGTGCTGGAAGAATATTTGATGTTATAGATATGGATATAGAGGATATTGAGCAGTTAAACTCAAAATATCAAATTGTTCAAGAGAATAATCGATTGCAATACAAATATTTTGAAAACGGTGAAGTAAAGTATAAAGAATTTAATGGGGATGTTGAGTTTAGAGATGTTAGATTTTCGTACGAAGAAGGTCGAGAAATATTAAAAGGAATTTCATTCAAAGTTAAAAATGGTGAAAAAGTTGCCTTTGTTGGCTCTACTGGAGCTGGAAAAACCACAATAATATCTTTAGTGAATAGATTCTATGATGTAGATAGTGGAGAAATATTGTTAGACGGAATTAATATCAAAGATATTAAATTAAAAGATCTTAGAGGAGCAATGGCGTATGTTCTTCAAGAAACAAATTTGTTTACTGGAACAATAAAAGAAAATATTAAATATGGAAAGCTAGATGCTTCAGATGAAGATGTTGTTACGGCCGCTTGTATATCTAATGCAGATTCATTTATTAGATATCTAGAAAAAGGATATGACACAAAAATTAAGGCAATGTCCGGTAAATTGTCGCAAGGGCAAAGGCAATTAGCTTCAATCGCAAGAGCAGCAATTTCCGATAGAGCTATTTTATTTTTAGATGAAGCGACATCATCTGTTGATACAAGAACAGAACAACTTATACAACAAGGCTTATCAAATTTAATGAAAAACTATACTGTTTTTATAATTGCGCATAGATTGTCTACGGTAAAAAATGTTGATAATATTATCGTATTGGATCATGGAAATATTATTGAGCAAGGGAAACATCAAGAATTGATAGACAAAAAGGGTGTATATTATGAGTTATATACAGGGAATAAAGAATTAGATTAGGCGTGGGGGTAAACATGGATAAATGGGATAAAAGATTTATGGATTTAGCGTTTACAGTAGGTGATTGGTCTTCTTGTTATAAAGAAAATAGACAGGTAGGAGCTGTAATTGTAAGAGATAAACGCATATTAACAACAGGATATAATGGGGCCCCTTCAGGAGTGAAAAGTTGTAAAGAGAAACAAGAATGCATGAGAGTTAAGTTGGGAATTCCTTCTGGGACTAAGCATGAGTTATGCTATGCTGTTCACGCAGAACAAAATGCAATTATTCAGGCGGCAAAATTAGGATTATCATTAGAAGGAGCTGTTTTGTATTGTACGCATCAACCTTGTTCTATTTGCGCCAAAATGATAATTAACGCAGGGATAAAAAAAGTTATATACAAATATGGTTATCCTGATGAATTTGCATTAAGTTTACTAAAAGAAGCCGGAGTTGAGTTAATAGAATTTACTGACTAATTAGAGAAAATAAAATGATATTCATTACTGTTTTTATTTACATTCAAGCAGATAATTGATAGAATGAATATTAAATAGGAGGTATTTTTATGGCAAAATTTTATATTAATAGAGAAAGTAAAGAAATTGTAATTAATCTAATAAATAATGGGAACGGATCTTCACTTGTTGAGCTAATGGCTAATGATACAGATGCTGCATTAGAAAAGCACGTTCCTGTTGTTAAGATAGAAGGAAATAAAGTGGTAGTTGAGGTTGGAACGGTTGCTCATCCAATGACAGAAGCTCATTTGATTCAATTTATTTATATTGAAACAAATAAGGGAGGTCTATTGAGAAAATTAACAGCTGTTGATGAACCGAAAGCAACATTTGAAATTGCAAGTGATGAGAAAGTTATAGCTGTTTATGAATACTGTAATTTACATGGTTTGTGGGTTGCAAAAATGTAGTTTTTGAAAACGAAGCAAATAAATTTAAATCAGTCCGCGTGGCTGATTTTTGTATTATTTCATATTTTACTAATTTTTAACTAATGTTTATAACGATAATGTTATTGCGGTAAATAATTAAAAGTTTTGTTTTCCAAAATCTTATTTTAAGGAAAAACTAATATTTTTATTATGCAAAAAAAAATATAAAACTGATTTTTAATTGCTAAATCTATGTTAAACTTTGAATATGAGGTAATTTTATGAAAGTTGTTGTATGTCATGATCTGATGAACGGAATAATGTTTAATAACAGGAGAACTTGTCACGATGTCAATCAAAGAAAGCATTTAAAACAATTAATAAATGGGGCAAACTTATATATGAGCGAATATTCATATAAAAAGTTTTCAGATATTTTCCCTGATGCAAAAATTGTTCATGATGTTTCATCCATAAAAGATGATGAATTTTTTTGGTTGGAAAATGATTTATTTAACTTAAATTTAGATGATGTTGATGAGTTTATTGTATATGTTTGGGATAACACATTTCCTTCTGATTTTGATTTTGATTATATTAATAATAATTTTGATAAATTTTCTTTAATTGAATTAGGAGAATTTAAAGATTCAATTGGTGATAAATTTTTTGTAAAAAAGTATTTACGTAAACAGAGGTGAATATGGCGAGACAGACATCAAGAAGAAAAATGAATAGAAAGGCAACTATAATTACAAATTTTGTTGTTTTAGTGCTTTTTGCATTAGTGGTTCTTACAGGCTATTTTTTCAAGGATAAATTACCTGAACCATTGCAAAAATTATATGGCGGTAGTAGCGGACAAAAAATGGAATTTTCAACTAGTGAGGCATATATTTCCGCTGTTGAAGAAATAGTTGGGGAATTTAAGAAGGGTACTTATTCTAATCCTACAAATGCTATTACAATTAATGAAGGAAAGCCATTTTTTACAGCAGAAGATTTAAAGCTTAAGCCTTTTGAATTTTATTCAGAATTAGATAAATTAAACAGACCGGGCTATGGCTTTACTAAGGCTGGAAAAGAAACAATGCCAACCGATGATAGAGAGCCGAGTATTACATATAATCCTGTTGGATGGGTTCAAAAAAATTATGACGGATCACACTTATATGAGAGATGCCATATTATTGCTTTTCAATTAACTGGCGAAAATACAAATAAGAAAAATCTCTTTACCGGAACAAAAGCATTAAATGCCGGGAGAGGATTGGACGCTCAGAACAAAAATAATGCAATGACATTGTATGAAAATATGATGGGGAACTATTTGAAGAAAAACTCGGATAAACACGTATTATATAGAGCAACGCCTATTTATGTAGAAGATGAGTTAGTGCCAAGAGGAATTTTATTGGAAGCTATGAGTGTTGAAGATAATGGTGAGGACCTTATGTTCAATGTGTTGCTATTTAATTATCAGCCTGGCATTGAGATAGATTATAAAACAGGGGAGTCTAAACAAAAATAAAATTATTTTCTAGCACATTTTTTTACAAATACATGGATAGTGGATTCTTAATTTTATAGAAAATTATTTTAAAATTATTTTGTAGTTTGCATTGACAAAAAAAAATTGAATAATTTGCATAGTTAGTGTGATTTATAGTTTACACACCTACTAAAAAGATGGGATAAAAAAATGCAAGGAAGGTATGAAAATTTTTTGCATTTTTTTTGTGAGGTTTTGATGCAAAGCAAGATAAAATCATACAAATAATTTGATATGTTGACATTGTATTTTTGTACCTATAAAATATATTTGGTGAAGTTTGTGAAAAATTCATTTTTTAAAGGAGAGTAGTATGGAAAAATCACGTAAAGTTACGATTATTGGAGCCGGAAATGTGGGTGCAACAATTGCATATTCAATAATGCATACCGGAATTGTTAGTGAAATTTTGTTCATTGATATTAATAAAGATAAGGCAATGGGAGAAGCAAAAGACTTAATGGAAGGTACAGCATTTTGCCCACCTGTCATTGTAAGATCAGGAGAATATAGTGACGCAGAAGGTTCTGATATAGTTATAATTACATCTGGAGCAGGAAGAAAACCAGGACAAACAAGATTAGATTTAGCTGAAGGAAATATAAGAATAATGAAGAGCATTATTCCTCAAATTGAACAATATGCAAAAGACGCAATTTATATAGTAGTAAGTAATCCGGTTGATATTTTAACATACACTTTCATTAAAAATTTACTCAATGTTCCTAAAAATAAAGTTATTGGTAGTGGAACAATGTTGGATAGTTCAAGACTAAGAAATAAAATTTCTCAAGATTTAAATATTAATCCTCAACTAGTTAAAGCAAGCATTTATGGTGAGCATGGTGATTCTGCTATGGTTCCATGGTCACTTGCAAATATCGAAGGATTATCAGTGGAGTCGTTCTATAAGAGATATAATGTTCCATTTAATAAAGAAGCTATATTGAAGCATGTTCATACAGCTGGTGGAGAAATTATTAGACTAAAAGGTGCAACATTCTATGCAATAGGTTTATCGGTTGCAAACTTGGTTGTTCAATTGATACGTGGTTCAAGATCAATAGTGACAGTTTCGACTTTAGTAGATTATCCTGAGGTAGGCGAGGTATGCATTTCTGTTCCTTGCAGAGTTGGTATGAATGGTATTGAAGAGGTTATAATGCCGGAATTGACAAAAGATGAAAAAGAGGCTTTGAAGAAATCTGCAATATCAATGAGAGAGGTTATTGATAATACTCACGCTGGTAAAGATGAATAAGAGGAAAGGACTAAATTATGGATTACAATAAATTAGCATTAGAAAAACATAAAGAATGGAAAGGGAAAATTGAAGTTGTTGTAAAAGCTCCATTGGAGACAAGAGATGATTTATCAACAGCATATACTCCAGGAGTTGCGGCACCTTGTTTAGAAATTAGCAAGGATGTTTCAAAGAGCTATGAATATACAAGGAGAGGTAATTTAGTAGCAGTTGTTACAGACGGAACTGCGGTTCTAGGTTTAGGTGATATCGGACCAGAAGCTGGGATGCCTGTTATGGAAGGAAAATGTGCATTATTTAAATCATTTGGAGATGTCGATGCTTTTCCGCTATGTGTTAGATCAAAAAGTGTTGATGATATAGTAAAAGTTGTTCAATTATTAGCAGGAAGTTTTGGTGGTGTGAATTTAGAAGATATTTCCGCACCAAGATGTTTTGAGATAGAAAGAAGATTGAAGGAAACTTGCGATATACCAATTTTCCATGATGATCAACATGGAACAGCAATTGTAACATTGGCGGCTTTACAAAATGCATTAAAGATTGTTAAGAAAGATATTCATAAAATAAAGGTTGTAACCTCCGGGGCAGGCGCTGCAGGAATTGCAATAATTAAGTTGTTAATTGCACGTGGACTTAAAAATGTAATTATGTGTGATAGACAAGGTGCTATTTATGAAGGAAGAGACAATTTAAATGAAGAAAAGCAAATGATAGCTAAAATAACAAATAAAAACAAAGAGAAGGGAACAATTGGAGAGGTTTTAAAGGGTGCTGATGTTTTCATTGGTGTCTCTGCGCCTGGTTTAATTACAGAGGATATGGTTAGAGGAATGGCTAAAGATGCAATTTTATTCCCTATGGCAAATCCAGTTCCTGAAATTATGCCTGATTTGGCAAAAGCAGCGGGAGCAAGAATTATTGGAACAGGAAGAAGTGATTTCCCTAACCAAATTAATAATGTTTTAGCTTTTCCTGGTATATTTAGAGGCACATTAGATGTTATGGCTAGCGATATTAATGATGAAATGAAGTTAGCTGCAGCAGATGCAATTTCAAATTATATTAGTGAAAAAGATTTAAATGAAAGCAATATTATTCCTAGCGCATTAGATAAGAATGTTGCAAAGGCAGTTGCTACAGCAGTTGCAAAAGCAGCAAGAGAAACTAAAGTAGCAAGAAAGTAATTTTGAGATTAATGATAAAATAAGTTGGTTCTACCAACTTATTTTTTTGTTTTCAAGATTATTTTTTAGGTGGTAATGTTTAAAAAGTTGTACATATATATTATAATAGTCGTAGCAATTGAGGTAATTCATGGTAATTGATAACTTTCAGAAGGATTATAAGTTATATAAAGATAAGCATTTAGAAAATGCTAATAGTTTATTTGATACGCTTGTTGTTGAGTCAAAAATTGATATTGAAGAAAATCGAGCAACAGTCAAAAAATATAGAAATGAAAGTTCATCAAAACAAGAAAATTCCAATAAGAAAAAACTTTTTTCAACATTTTTTACTATTGACTTGTTAGTTTTTATTCTAGCAGTGGCCATATTATCTTTTTTGATTTTTAAGAAAACATTACCACTAGCATATATTGCATTAATAGTTGTAATTGGAATTGGTGGGATTTTTGTAGCCATTTTATGTAATAAAAAGAAAAAATATTATGCTAATATTGAAAATATTCATAAACGTAATATGGATGAATTAAATAAAAAAATGACAGAACAAATGGCGCCTTTAAATAAATTATTTGAATCTAATACCGCGTCAAAACTTCTTATGAAGACATTGCCAATTATTAAAATAGATCCATATATTTCCGGACAAAGACAAGAATTAATGCGCAAAAAATATAAACTAGATGACAGTTATGACAATATTAATGAATCGACTTTGGCGTGTTTGACGGGAGAAGTTAATGGTTCGCCATTTATTGTAGCCAAAAAACTAAAGCATTACATGGGACAAAAGAAATATGAAGGATTTAGGACAGTATCGTATACTATTAGAACTTCAAATGGGTATACTACAAGAACAGAAGTTTTAAAAGCAAGTGTAATGAAACCATTCCCTGAATATTATCAAGATTCTGAATTAATTTATGCAAGTGAGGTAGCGCCTAATTTGTCGTTTGATAGAAAGCCGACTGGTTTCGTATATACAAATGATGAAAAATTGGAAAAATATTTATTAAAAAACGAGAAAAAACTTGAAAAAAAAGCTGATGAAGCCATAATGAAGAGTAAAAATTTTACACTTATGTCCGATAGTGATTTTGAGGTTTTTTATGCAGCACGAAATAGAAGTGATGAACAACAATTTAGACTCCTTTTTTCTGTATATACTAGAAGACTGATGACAGAATTAGTTATAAATAAGTCTCAAGAAGGATTAGGGGATGCATTTGAATTTAAAAAGAGGAATATGATTAATTTTTTGAAATCCAGCTTATTAAATTCTATGCAAATTGTTGATATTGCTGAAAATTATATGGGGAATCAGTATGATCAAGTACGTGATAACTTTTTAAAAATACAAGAAAAATACTTACGTGATGTTTATTGGAATTTATCACCTATTTTAACAATTCAAGAATATCAATTACACAAGCCTAAAGAGTACATTTATAAGGATACTACTAAATCTAATTTTGCATTTTGGGAGCACGAGTCTACAGCAAATTTTTATAAGAAGGAAACATTTATGCCATTAGATTGTGCAACAGATATAATTTTAAAAACACAATTGCTTAATCAAAGTGATAAGTTTGATGAGATAAATGTCACAGCATATGGATATAAAGGAATACCAAGAGTAGATTATGTAAGCAAACGAGCAGGTAATGGGGGAGTATATGAAGTACCGGTTGAGTGGATAGAATATATTCCTATTCAAAAAGATACGCATTTAGAAATGAAACCAATCGCTTTACCTCAAAATACTGTTTTGCAGAAATTAAATATTTTAGATGGTGTATCATATTTTAAGAATAATGTTTTATCTACATTAGGAAAAATTAATGAAGTGTCTGGTATAGACAGTGTTAATGACGCGCACAAAGAGGATGAAATGTCTTTAGTTGAACGTATTATCAATAAAATTGAAAATAATCTAGACAATGGAGAAGAAATTTGTCTTGATAATTTTGATAAAATAGTAGATGATTAATATTAATAAGAACTATTGATTGTCTTATTATCTTAAAATGAATATTTAATATATAATAGAATATAGAGAGGAGAAAAATATGGCAAATGAACTTGATGAAATAACTGGATCAGTTAACGAAAATGGAAGGGATATTAATGTTATTGAGAAGCAAATACCAGTAACTATTACTTGGAAATCAACAGCATTTGAAATCTTCTTATGGATTTTTATAATCCCTGGATTGGTATTCTTGTATAAGAAACAAAAAGCTAAAGAGTATTTAGCAAAGTTGCAACAAAAAATACAAGCTGCAGCATCTACGATAGATAATTATTTGGAACAAAGAGTTGTTGTTTTAGAAAATGTTGTAGGGTTAGTAGAGAAATCAACTACATTAGACAAAGAGACATTTTCTAATATTGCAGCTTTAAGAAGTGGAAATAAGGCTGATGATACTAATAGAAACGAATTGCAAAACAATGTTGATAGTGCGTTTAGATCAGTATATGTTGCTGTTGAAAGATATCCAGAATTGAAATCTCAACACATTATTGCAGACGCAATGCAACAAAACTCATCATTACAAAAGGAAATTACAGCAGCAAGAGAAGAATATAATGATGTAATTTATAGATGGAATGCAGCAATTCAAGTATGGCCAACAAAGAGAATAGTTGCAGCAAAAGCTGGATATACAACAAGAATTCCATTTAGCGCATCTAAAGAAATGAAAGAAAATGCAAGAAAGAAATTTTTCTAGTTTTTATTTAGATAAAAGTTGCGCCAGTATAGAAAATAACTATTAAATTTAGATGAAGAAAAAGAAAAAAAATTGTATCTCCCCGGTAGATGCTGTGCGTTTTGAACCGGATGTTAATATTGGCTTATTAGAAGAACAAGTAATAGACAGAAAAAATCAAGGCCTAATTAATAGAGATGTAAACATTAAAAACAAAAGTTATTTAAAAATAATAACGAGTAATTTGTTTACATTATTTAATGGAATAAATATTTTTTTAGCAGTAATATTATTTTTAGTAGGTTCATATAAAAATGCTCTTTTTATGGGGGTTGTTATTATTAATCTACTTATTGCTATTGTTCAAGAAATTAGAGCGAAACAAACCATTGATAAATTAACCTTAATTGCAGAAACGAAAGCTAAGGTTGTTAGAAATGCACAAATAATAGAAGTGCCTATTCACGAATTAGTTTTAGATGACATTATAATTTTAGAGACAGGTAATCAAATTCCTTCGGATTGCATAGTAATAGACGGGGTTTGTGAATGTAATGAGTCTTTATTAACAGGGGAGTCGGATGCAATTACTAAAACGGTTGGGCAAGAATTATTTTCTGGCAGTTTTATAGTTAGTGGCAAATGTTATGCTAGAGTTAACAAGATAGCAGAACAAAACTATGTATATTCTATTTTAAAAGGCGCAAAGTATATTAAACAAACTAAATCAGATATTATGATTTCATTAGCAAAAATCATGAGATTCGTAACAGTTATAATCATTCCTATTGGGATATTTTTCTATTTATCACAGCATTTTATACAACATTTGCCTGTTAAAGATAACGTTGAAAAAACGGTTGCTTCATTAATTGGGATGATTCCAGAAGGGTTGATGTTACTAGCTAGTAGTATTTTTGCGGTTTCAGTAGTTAGACTTTCAAAACATAATGTTATGGTACAAGATATTTATTGCACGGAAACATTGGCAAGAGTTGATACTTTGTGCCTTGACAAAACCGGGACAATTACAGAGGGGAACATGGAGTTTTCGGAAATTGTTTTACTAGGTAGAATGTTTTCACAAAAAGAAATAGAAGCAATTTTATCCGATTTGTCAAAGGTGTTGCAAGATGACAATCCTACAATAAATGCAATTCGTGAACATTTTAAACATTGTCAGCAAGAGAGACAAGCTGAAGAAGTTGTTCCATTTTCATCAAAGAAAAAATGGTCTGGGGCAAGATTATCAGATGGTATTACTTACGTGATAGGCGCTGCTGAATTTATTATGCCTAGTATAGATCCTATTTTAAGAGAAAAAATTGAGAAATTATCTCGTGGAAATAGAGTTATTGCTTTAGCAAAATCAGAAAAACCATTTGGTCTAGATGGCAAATTACCTTCAGGGCTAAAAATGATAGCTTTAGTGGCAATAAGAGACAAGATAAGAAATGAGGCACCACAAACGTTAGAATATTTTGCTGAACAAGGAGTAGATATTAAAATTATATCTGGTGATAATGTCATAACTGTTTCTGAAATAGCGAAGAGAGCTGGTGTAAAAAATTATGATAAATATATTGATTTATCAACTCTTTATACTGACAAAGAAGTAGAAGAAGCTGCATTAAAATATACAGTTTTTGGAAGAGTGACCCCTGATCAAAAGAAAATTTTAGTGAAAGCGTTAAAAGCGGCCGGCAGAATAGTCGCAATGACGGGTGATGGTGTAAATGATGTCTTGGCGTTAAAAGAGGCGGATTGTTCTGTTGCGATGGCTTCAGGGGCTGAAGCTGCTAAAAATGTATCTCAATTAGTTTTACTAGATTCAAATTTTGCCTCAATGCCACACGTTGTTGTTGAAGGAAGACGTGCAATAAATAATTTACAGTTATCTGGTTCTTTATTTTTGGTAAAAACAATTTATTCAATGTTATTAACTTTTATATTATTGATTTGGAGAAAACCATATCCAGTAGTATCTATTCAATTGACCTTAATTAGCGCTTTGGCTGTAGGTATTCCTGCATTCTTCTTAGCTTTAGAGCCTAATAAAAATAGGGTTCAAGGACGGTTTATTAGTAACATTTTGAGAAAAGCGGCACCAGGAGGGCTGGCTATAGTTGTAACAGTTTGTTCATTAATATTTTTAATGGGATACTTAGGTAATAAACTTGCTATTGTTTCAGATCCAGAAAATCCTCTATATATGTTGAAATTAATAGATGGCAATACAGTTATATTTGATAAAATCATGCTTGGTAAATATTTAGGTACAATTGCATTATTGGCGATATCAATCATACAATTTTTAGTTTTAATTGATATATCAAGGAAGTTCAATTTGCGTAGAATTATTATTTTGTCATTAATGATTTTTGCATATGTTATTGCATTTTTCTCATTTAGAAATATTAGTATAAATAACATTCCACGCAATGTATTTGAAGTTTATGATCTAAATTCACATGATTTAATTCTTGTCTTATCAATAGTGATATTTGTTGCATTTACAACATTTTATATATTTAGAGACATTATCAATAAGATGATTAGCAGAAATATACTAAACGATGATAATTTTCAAAAATTTAAAAAGATGTTAGAAGAAGAATAAAAAGTAATTACTTTTAATTAATCTCTATTACAGTATACCCAATAGTGGAAATGGCATCTTTAAATAGTGCGGTATCGATGTTGTCGTGAGTAATAGTTGCTGTTTGATTGTCTAAAGTTACTTGTACATTTTGAACCCCTTTAATTTTCATTAAAGCATTTTGTACATTTTGAACACAATGATTGCACATTAAACCTTCCATTTTAATAGTTGTAGTTTTCATACTTGTTGTTTCCTTTGTATTGTTAATTTTATATTGTTTTGATTTTATCATTTTTATAGAGTTAATTCTTAATGAGTTTGTAACAACTGATACAGAACTAATGCTCATAGCGAGTGAGGCAATCATAGGAGATAACGATATTTCTGTTAGAGGGAAAAACACTCCGGCAGCAATAGGGATGGCAATAACATTATAAAGGAAAGCCCAGAATAAGTTTCCCTTTATTATTGAAATGGTTTTTTTACTTAAATCAATTGTATTAACGATATCCATTAATGAGTTTTTGACAAGGACAATATCACCGGTTTCAATTGCAATATCACTACCAGAGCCTAATGCAATACCAACGTTTGCTTGTGTTAAGGCTGGGGCATCGTTGATTCCATCGCCTATCATAACGACTTTAGTGCCATGATCCATCAGATTTTTAATGTGTTGAGCCTTTTCTTGTGGTTTTACATTATAAATTACATCATCTGCATTTACTTGATTTTTAACAGAAATTGCAGTTTCCTTATTGTCACCTGTCAATATAATTACTTTTTTATTTTTTGATTTTAAAAGTTCAATAGCATCTTTACTTTCTTCTTTGATTTTATCTTTCAAGACAACGTAACCTAATAAATTTTTATTGTCGCAAAGATAAATAGATGTGCTATCTAAAATGTTTTTATTTTCAATATCATCAATTTTTATATTTAGACTCGTTAATAAATCAAGATTTCCAGCATAATAAGTTTTTTGATTGATGTTACCTTTTACGCCATTTCCAGGAAGTGCAAAGAAGTTTGAAACAGGTAATTTTTCTAAAACTTTATCTTCTAAATAATTAACAATAGCTTTACCAATAGGGTGCTCTGAATTATTTTCAATTGCGAATAAAAGATTATTAAAATCATTTTCATCAATATAGGAAGTGATTTGTGTAACATCTAAGATTCCATATGTAATCGTTCCTGTTTTGTCTAGGACAACCGTGTTACATAAATTTAATTCTTCTAATGAGTCCGGCGATTTAATTAATATACCATTTTTAGCACCTTTTCCAGTTGCGACCATAATTGCAATAGGAGTAGCAAGTCCCAAAGCACAAGGGCACGAGATAACTAAAACACTAATAGCAAAGTTAAAAGATTTGTCAAAATTCCTTGTAGAGCTTACCCAAACAATAAAAACAATCAAAGAAAGAACAATAATTGTTGGGACAAAATACAAACTTATTTTATCTGCTAGCTTTGAAATATTAGCTTTTTTAGAAGATGTGTTTTCAATTAATTCAATAATTTGATCAAGAGAGGTATTATTTCCATTAGCGGTTGCTCGTATTGTTAATACCCCATAAGTATTAGTTGTTGCTGTTAATACTTTGTCACCTTTAATTTTATCTACCGGAATGCTTTCGCCACTTATTGATGATTCATTTACAGAAGAAATACCATCAATAACGATACCGTCAGTTGGGATATTTTCTCCTGGCTTAACAATCAAAATATCGCCTATTTTTATGTCTACACTGTTAATTATCTTTTCATTACCATTAATAAGAAGTCGTGCTGATTTTGGTTTTAATTTCATTAATAAAGTAATAGCATTTGTAGTTTTTAACTTTGATTTTTCTTCAAAATATTTACCAAGGGATACTAAAGTTAAAATCATACCGGCAGATTCAAAATATAAATTATGTGCTAAAGCGCCAGTAGTTGATATTGTTAGACGGAGTATTACATATATACCGTAAAATATTGCAGCAGATGAGCCGAAAGCAATTAAAGAGTTCATATTTGGAACTTTTTTAAAGAATGCCTTGTAGCCATCTTTAAAAATGTTTTGGAATATAACAACAAAAGGGAAAGAAAAGAGTAGTTGTAAAATGGACAATGTTAAATGCAGGTCGCTTAATTGTTTTGGCATAATATGTAACATATGACCCATAGAAAAGTACATTAATGGGATAAGAAAAATAAAAGCTGCAATTAGTTGTTTTTTCTTTGTGGCAACTATATTTTGTTGATTCCTTGTATAATTTTTGATTGATAAATTTTCATTATTGGTTTGCTTAATATTTGGATCATCGTATGTACAGCCATACCCGATGGAAGTGACAGAATTAATAACTTCGTTGATATTTATTTCATCTTCACTTTCTATGACCAATTGATTGGTCATAAGTGATACTGTTACAACGACAGATTTATTTTTTAATAAATCTTTTACTATATTCTCTATGTTGGCAGAGCAAGCAGTGCAGGACATATTTGTTATATTAAACTTATATTTCATAATTAGTAATTACTCCTAAAAACATTCTAACATAAATTAAAAATATATCTATAGATAAAAAATTCGTGTATTTTAGAATATTGCCGTATTTAAAAATGTATTAGCAAAAAAGTAGTTAGTGACCATTAGTTAAAAGTTTTTAAAAGTAGTACGATAAGATACTAATTTCATGATTTTTATATTGACATTCAATGAAATAAGTATTAATCTTATCCATGAAATGTTAAGCATGCTTAATATTTTTGAGTAGAAGTATGGGAAACTTAGAAAAGAGTATAATAGATCATTCCGGACTTGCAATAGCGGGGCATAAAATAAGTTGTTTACAATCATTTCATTTTAGTGATTATTCTAGTTTTTATGCTGAATATTTAATTATAAAAGAAAAATTGTTGAGGTTAGGTGTGAGCTGTGACATTTTATCTTTAAGAAGAAGTAGTGCCTTATTCTTAATTTATAATGTTAGTACATTAAAATTATACCTCTCTAATAACATGATAAGTTTATATCTTGAAAAATTTGGATATGAATCAAAGATGAGTGTTGAGGAAAAATTACTTAAATTAAAACAAAGAATGAGCGATGGAAAGTTTCCACATGAAGTAGCAGTTTTTCTAGGATATCCGTTAGATGACATAGAAGGATTTATGATTAACCCTCAAAACTATAAGTATGCTGGCATGTGGAAGGTTTATTCTAATGTGACAGAAAAGAAGCAACTTTTTGAAAAATATAAAAAAATAAAAGAAGAAATTAAAAATAAAGCACTTTTGTGTAGCAATATAGAGCAAGTTTTTATTTAATGGAGGTTAATATGAAAGTAAAAATTATTTATTGGTCTGGAACAGGGAATACTGAAAAAATGGCTAATGCTATAAATGATGCAATGCTATTAAAGTATGATACAGAAATGAAGTTTGTTAAAGATGCAAAGAAAGATGACGTTGTTGATTCTGATATTATATTATTAGGATGTCCAGCAATGGGCGCAGAAGAGTTGGAAGCAGATGAATTTCAACCTTTTTATGACTCTGTAAAAGAATTACTTAAAAATAAAAAGGTAGGTCTTTTTGGATCATATGCTTGGGCGGAAGGAGAATGGATGGGCAATTGGATAGCTGATGCTAATGCTTGTGGAATAGATATTGTTGATTCTATTATTGTCCATGAAGATAACATTAATTCTTTAGATGTTTCTTCTTTTGTAGAAAAATTTTAATTAAAATTTACTAGTAAATAAAAGTAGCAAACTTTGTTTGCTATTTTTTTAAAGAATTTTGTCATTACACTAAATTAAAACATATTGTTGACATACTATAAAAAAAATTATAAACTTAGGTGTAAAGCAAAATTGCTTGTCGGGCTTATGGCAAAAGAAAACAAATTAATTTATGGTATATATTTTGATTATTACTCATCGCTACTTACTAAACAACAAAGCGAAGTAATGTCAATGTTTTATCAAGATGATATGTCATTATCTGAGATAGCAGAAGTATACAACATATCAAGGCAAGCTGTTGCAATAGTTATTAAGAGATCTGAAAAATTGTTATTACACTATGAAGAAAAACTTAAATTATTTGAAAAAAACAAAAGAATATTTGATTTTCTAGATTCTCAAAAAGACATTAAAGAAGAAGCAAAAACTGTAATCAAGAGAATATTGGAGGAATAATGGCATCTTTTAGTTCATTAAGTGAGAAATTATCGCATATTTTTTCAAAACTTAAAAATAAAGGTAAATTAACCGAATTGGAAGTTAAGCAAGCAATGAGAGAAGTTAGAGTTGCTTTGCTTGAGGCCGATGTTAATTTCAATGTTGTAAAAGATTTTGTTAACAATATTTCGGAAAAAGCTATAGGGTCCGGGATTTTGGAAAGTTTAACTCCAGATCAGCAAGTAATTAAAATTGTTCATGAAGAATTAATTTCTTTAATGGGAAAGGAAAACTACAAATTAGAGGTTTCATCTAAGCCACCTACAGTAATTTTGATGTGTGGGCTTCAAGGTTCTGGTAAAACAACAATGTGTGGTAAGCTTGCATATAAATTGAGGAAGGAAAATAAAAATCCTTTATTGGTTGCTTGCGATATATATAGACCAGCTGCAATCAAGCAACTTCAAGTTGTTGGATCTGGTGCAGGTGTTCCAGTTTTTGAAATGGGACAAATTGAGCCATTAAAAATTGTGAAAGAAGCTTTTAAAGAAGCTGCAAATAAAGGCTATGATACTATAATTATTGATACTGCCGGAAGACTTCATATTGATAATCAATTAATGGAAGAATTGCAAAGTATAAAGAAATTTGCAAATCCAACTGAGACGTTACTAATTGTTGATTCAATGGCAGGTCAAGATGCAGTTAATGTAGCAGAAACATTTAATAAAGAAATAGATATTACAGGCGTTATTTTAACCAAACTTGATGGGGATACTAGAGGCGGTGCAGCATTATCTATAAGAGCTGTAACAGGTAAACCTATTAAATTTTCTGGGATAGGTGAAAAAGTAACCGATTTAGAAGCCTTTTATCCTGATAGAATGGCATCTCGCATTTTAGGGATGGGAGATGTTTTAACATTGATAGAAAAGGCACAAAATGCTTTTAGTGAGAAAGAAGCAAAAGATTTGCAAAAGAAAATTAGGGAAAGATCATTTACTTTAGCAGATTATTTAGACCAAATTGATAAGATGAAAAAAATGGGAAACATAAAAGATATGCTTGGAATGATTCCTGGATTATCAAGTAAAATGAAAGGGAATATTGATATTGATGAAAAGCAAATTGTAAAGGTTAAGGCAATTATTCAATCAATGACTCCCGAAGAAAGAGAAAAGCCATCTATTATAAAATCAAATCAAAAGAAAAGGATTGCAAAAGGTAGTGGTACAACAATACAAGATGTCAATGCTTTATTAAAGCAGTTTGAACAAATGAAAGAAATGATGAATAAATTTTCGTCTAAAAAAGGGTTAAGAGGACTATTTTAGACAGTAGGAGGTAATATATATGGTTAAATTAAGACTTACAAGAATGGGCTCAAAAGGAAATCCATTTTACAGAATCGTAGCTATTGATGAAAGAAAAGCTAGATCAGGCAAATGCTTAGAGGTAATTGGAACATATGATCCAACTCAACCTAACGATTCAAAAGATTTTTTAAAAATTGACTCAGAAAAAGCTTTAAAGTGGCTAAATAATGGAGCTCAACCAACAGACACTGTAAGAGATTTACTAAAGATGCAAGATATTATTAAGAAGTAGGTGATAGAATGTTAGATGCAGAATTATTGGTTTCTTATATAATTTCTCAATTAGTAGATGGCGATGAATCTTTTGATGTAAGTACATTAGAAGGTGAAGGATCTTATGTTATTAGTGTTGATGTAAAAAAAGATCAAATCGGCAAAGTTATTGGTAAACAGGGACGGATTGCGAAAGCGATAAGAAGTTTACTAAGAGCTTACGGTATGGAAAGAAACATGAAAATAATGTTAGAAATTAACGAAATGTAAAAATCAAACCTAGCTCGACTAGGTTTTTTTGTTATGATAATGAAAAAAATAGAAATTGGAAAAATACTAAAAGCACAAGGCATTAAGGGTGAATTTAAAGTTGAACCATTAACGAATGATATTAATCGTTTTTACGATTTAAAAATCATTTATATCAATAATCAAGAATTTCATATAAAAACAGTTAGAATGGACAAGGGGTACGTTTTTTTAACAGTTAATGAACTAATTGATAGAACAGCTTTTGAAAAAGCAAATTTAGTTAATAAATATATTGAGATTGAAAGGGATGATAGAGTTTTAAAGGAAGGGGAATATTATATTGTTGATATAATAAATTCAAGCGTAAGTATTGATGGTGAATATTTGGGAAAACTTGTAGAAATTTTGCAAAATTCAAAGGTTGATGTTTATGTAATAAAATTAAAAAACAATAAGACAGTTATGTTTCCTGCCTTGAAAAAAGTGTTAAAAAATATTAATATTGATCAAAAAGAAATTGAACTTGATAGGTCAGTATTTGAGGAGATTGCTTGCTATGAAGATTAATATATTAACGATTTTCCCTGAAATGTTTGAAGCCTTAAAATTTGGTGTAATTGGAAAAGCAATTAATAAAGGGATTTTAGAGATTAATATAGTTAATATTCGTGACTATTCTCAAGATAAACACAAGAAATGTGATGATACTCCATTTGGTGGTGGAGCAGGTATGGTTATGACTCCTGGACCTATTCATAATGCAATTAAAGCAATTGATTTTGAACATAAAACAGTAAGAATATATATGTCTCCAAAAGGTAAGCAATTTTCACAAAACATTGTTAAACAATATTCAAGTCTCGATGAAATTACAATATTATGTTGTAACTATGAAGGTGTAGATCAAAGAGTTATTGATCTTGATATTGATGAAGAAATATCTATCGGAGATTATATCTTAACAGGAGGAGAACTTCCTGCGATGGTTTTTTTAAATGCAATTTCAAGATATATAGATGGAGTTTTAGGTTCAAGTGAATCATTAGAAGAAGAAAGCTTTTCAAATAATCTTTTAGAATATCCGCAATATACAAAACCGCAAATTTTTGAAGGAATAGATGTTCCAGAAGTATTGCTTTCTGGAAATCATCAAAAAATTAAAGATTGGCGTTATAAAAAATCACTTGAGATAACAAAAGAGAAAAGACCAGACTTGTTAAGAGGTAAATAATGCACATTCAATGGTTTCCAGGTCATATGACCAAGGCATTAAGAGAAATAGAAAACAATTTAAATAAGATAGATGTTGTTATCTATATGCTTGATGCAAGAGCTATTCAATCCAGTTTTAATAAAAAATTTGATGATCTTATACAAAATAAAAAGGTGCTTTATGTAATTAATAAGTGTGATTTAGTTAAATCTAGTGATTTGATACCTTGGAAAAAAAAGTTTGCTGAGAGCAATAAAGAAAGTATATTTGTTTCGTCTGTTTCGTCAAATGATAAAAAAATAATTTTAAACAAAATAAATATAGTATCTAAAGGGATTGTTGAGAGATATAAAAGTAAAGGGGTTAATAAGACAATAAGAGCAATGGTACTAGGAATGCCAAACACAGGAAAATCGACACTAATCAATTTGCTTGCTCCATTTAAAAAAGCTGTTACAGGAAATAAGGCTGGTATTACTAGAGGGCTTCAATTTGTGAAGATTGGAGAGTTTATCGAACTATATGACACGCCAGGAACACTTGTGCCTGCTTTTGAAAATCAGGAAATTGCTATAAAACTCGCATTAATTGGTAGCATTAATGATGAAATTTTGGACATGAATGAGTTGGCTGTTGAATTAATTAAAATATTGAAAAAGCAAAACAATTTGGAATTTTTAGAAAGATATGAGCAAGAAAAAT
Source organism: Bacillota bacterium (assembly GCA_023396095.1). Classification (GTDB taxonomy): domain Bacteria; phylum Bacillota; class Clostridia; order Christensenellales; family UBA3700; genus JAEWXG01. Next base: position 30,381 of record JAEWXG010000004.1, read on the forward strand.
ATTTAGAGGACACTTTTGAGCAAATAGAAAAAATAGCTAAAGCAAGAGGATATGTTTTATCGCAAGGTAAGTTAGATTGTGATAGGTGTGCAAAAGCATTAATTCTAGAACTTCGCGCCGGGAAAATAGGAAAAATAATGTTTGATTTTGTATGAAAGAAATTATTGATAATTTAAAAATTGAGAGAAAACTTCTTGATGATGGATTTAAATATATTGCAGGAATAGATGAGGTAGGAAGAGGACCTTTGGCTGGGCCCGTAGTTGTTGCTACTTGTGTTATGCCACTTGATGAAAATAACCTTATAGGAGGGATAACCGACAGCAAGAAGTTATCTGAAAAGAAGAGACAATATTTTAGTAATTTAATCATGGAAAAATCAATAACATATAGCATAGATGAAATTGACCATAAGACTATTGATTCGATAAATATTTTGAATGCAACAAAAGAGGCAATGAGACAAGCAGTAGAGACTATGTTTATTGTTCCAGATATTGTTTTGGTGGATGCTTTGCATTTAGACATTTCCCCTAAGCAAATTAGTGTAATTAAAGGGGATTTATATAGTTATTCAATTGGATGTGCGTCAATTATTGCAAAAGTTTACAGAGATGCATTGATGACTAAATACGATGAGATTTATCCTGGTTATGGTTTTGCAAGTAATAAAGGATATGGGACTAAAGAACATATTGACGCTATAAAAAGGAATGGGCCTTGTCCAATTCATCGGATGACTTTTATAAAAAATTTTGTTTAAATGCACCTATAGTATAATGGATAAAACGTGTGATTCCGGTTCATAAGTTGCAGGTTCGATTCCTGCTAGGTGCACCATCTTTGTAGTACGAAAAAGCTACAAAACATAAAAAGCACAAGATTTAGTAGGTCTTGTGCTTTTTTGTTACCATATCTTGTGGTTCGCGCCCTTCGCGGAATATTTGAATTCAGGAGCTGCATTTTGACCTATTTTTCAAAAAACAGGACTTGAACTGACGACTTCGTTTTAATCCCCGCCTGACACCTACAATTTAATACAAATCTTTTAAGAGAGAACAAGGATACATGTTCTCTCTTTTTTTATGCCGTTTCGAGGGGTAATTTCCTATTTACGGTGAGAAAAATTATAATAATAACAGTAAATCGAAAGGAGTTTTCAATGAAATACAAAGATTGGTTGGACGTATGGTTTGCGAATTACATAGAGCCTTCGTCTAAAACGAAAACGTGCGAAAGATATTCGGAGATTATCGAAAAGCACTTGAAGGTAAAGTTGGGCGAGTACGAGCTTGAAGAACTGTCGCCCATCGTCATACAGAAGTATATTACCGAACTTATGCAGTCGGGCAATCTGACAACCGGAAAGGGGTTAGCGGCTAATTCCGTAAACGGGATTATTACGGTTATTCAGAACTCTCTGAAACTTGCGTATACGCTCGGAGAACTGAAAGAGTACACGACAGACAAAATCAGACGACCGAAAACGAAAGAGAAAGAAGTATCCTGTTTTTCGCTTGCCGAACAGAAGAAGATAGAGCAGGCGGCGTTATCGAGTAAGAAACGGAAATTCATCGGGATCGTGATTTGTCTTTATTCGGGATTGCGTATCGGAGAATTGCTCGCGCTTACTTGGGTAGATATTGATTTCACGAAAGAAACGCTTACGGTGAACAAAACTTGCCACGACGGACGAGATGAAAACGGGAATCTCTGTCGGATCACGGACTTGCCGAAAACGGGAATCTCTGTCGGATCACGGACTTGCCGAAAACAACTTCTTCCAAAAGAATGATTCCGCTTCCGAAGCAGTTGCTTCCCGTTCTGAAAGAATATAAAAGGAAAAGCATTTCGGAGTACATTGTAGAATCGGAAAAGGGCGAACCGCTTACGGTGCGATCTTATCAGAGAACCTTTGAACTTTTGCAAAAGCGTTTGCATATCGAGCGTAAAGGTTTCCATTCGCTTCGTCATATGTTTGCTACACGCGCTTTGGAGTGCGGAATGGACGTGAAAACCTTGGCGGAGATATTGGGACACAAAAATCCCACGATTACACTGAATCGTTATGCTCATTCTATGATGGATCATAAGAAAGAAATGATGAATAGGCTTGGAAAAATGCTGTAAAATAACAGGTCGCCTATTAGTGTAATAGATGACCTTCATATTATGTATTGTACTCAAAATTCCTAAAAAAGTCAATAGTAATTTATGCTTATCCCGTAAAATAACTTATCTTCAAAATAATTTTTTTCAAATTTCTGTATATAGGTGATCGTTTTACGACTCAATGTTCATCTATTACACTAATAGATGAACTGTGAAAATGGTAAAATGTCATCTATTTAAACTTACTTGCAAAGAAAAAGCAGAGCATTAGACACGCTGCTTTCGGTTCATTGATTATGATAATAGATGACTTTATACATAATAATTATATCACAACGGCTCGCAAAGTGCAATATCTTTTGCACTTATTTTAAGAAAAAGATACATTTTTAGTCAAATTGAGGTGAACCCAAAAAGTTGGACAATCCAGAAAGGAGGTTCAACAAATGCGTTTAGATTATGATACAAGGTTAGAAATTTATTTAGAAAACAAATTAAAAGGGAAAAAAGCAGGTTTTCTTGCAAAAGAATATGGGGTTTCTGTTCAAACAGTTTACCAAATCATACAGCAAGGTAATAATTTTAGTTATGATGTTTTTAATGAGAATATAGAGAAGAAATACCCTATTGATTTACAACACTCTGCCATTAAAAGAGTTTTAATAGATGATATTTCATTTAAGGAAGCAGCATTAGAGTTTTCAATTCATTCCACTTCTCTTTTAAGAAGTTGGGTTAATG
>JAEWXG010000012.1 GCA_023396095.1 Bacillota bacterium
TTGTAGTTCATATGAATCCTCCGTATATATGTTTTTTTGTTAATTCCATTATACTGCGGTTCATATGAACTTTTTGTTTTTATTAAGTTTTTAATGTGCTTTAGTGTTGCACTTAATATGATAATTCGCCAAACAATATTTAAAACGGACAATTAACTGTCCGTTTTTTTATTGACTAAATTTAAACTCTTAGTGACTAAATTAATATTGCAAATTCACATATTAAATTTTACCTCGCTGTAACAGCATAAATTGTTTAATAAAAAATAAGACGTGGATTGTTACCACGCCTTCTTCTATTTACTTTTTTAACAAATTTTTATATCAAATGTTTAAAAGTTATTGTTTGGTTTTAGCGAGCGTCTCACTAATAGTTGCTGTCAACGCAGATATATCTTGCAAATTTGAAGGAACGATTAATTTTGTAGCATTACCATTAGCTACTTTTACTAATGCATCCAAACTTGCTAGTGTGATATATGTTTGACTTGGGTTAGCATTATTAATTAATTCAATTTGTTGTGCTTTACCCTGCGCCTCTAAAATTCTAGTTTCTTTTTCTGCCTCAGCTCTTAAAATTTTTGCTTGCTTTTCACCTTCTGCCACTAATATGTTTGCTTTCTTTTCACCTTCAGCCTTAAGAATTTGCTCTCTTCTTTCTCTTTCAGCTCTCATTTGTTTTTCCATTGCATCTTGTATATCTTTTGGTGGCAAAATATTCTTTAACTCTACTCTATTAACTTTAATTCCCCAAGGATCTGTTGCTTCATCAAGTATTGCTCTCATCTTAGCATTAACTGTATCTCTAGATGTTAATGTCTCATCAAGTTCTAACTCTCCAACAATATTTCTTAAAGTTGTAGCTGTTAAGTTTTCAATTGCATTGATTGGATTTTCTACACCATAAGAAAATAATTTTGGATCTGTTACTTGAAAATACACAACTGTATCAATTTGCATTGTAACATTATCCTTTGTGATAACTGGTTGAGGTGCAAAATCCTCAACTATTTCCTTTCTAGTAATAGGCCTTGAGGCTCTATCAATGAATGGAATTATAAAGTGAATACCTGTATCTAATGTTCTATTGTATTTTCCTAATCTCTCAACAACACAAGATGTTGCTTGCCTAACAATTTTTAATGATTTAAACAATGCAAATATAGCAAGCGCTAATAAAACGATAATAACAATTATAATAGCCACTGCCGTCCCGACATTAGCCGCTATCATTTTTTCCATACTTAATTCTCCTTCTTTTTAACAATAAATTTACTACCTTCTATAGAAATTGTTTCTATTTTATCCCCGACCAATAAAGGCTTCCCATTTTTTTCCTTAACATTCCATACAACGCCATTAATTTTGCAAGTAGCCAAAACTTTATCATCACTTGATGTTTCAACAATATACGTTTGACCAATATACAAATCAGTATTTGTAGCCGTGTTTGTTTTCTTTTTAAGTAAAAATTTAAGTGCTATCTTTCTCAATGATGCAAGACAAGTAAATGAAATCACCAAGAAAACTATAATACTCACCCAAAAAGGAATTTTAGACGATAAACAGAAAAATATTGCCACTAAAGCCCCGGGAGCAAACCAAATAGAAATTAAATCAGTTGTCATAATTTCCACGATAACTGATGCAATTAAAATTGATAGCCAAATATATATAAAAATTTGATTAACTTTTTCCATGTAAATTACTTTGAATAGTTTTGTTTTCTGATTGAACCATCTTCCTTATGTATTACAATTGATGCGTCGTTATTATCTGCTAATTGCTTTGCATAATCAATAGCTTCTTTTTGTGTTTTAAAATATTTAATTGTTTTATCAGAACCAGATTTTCTAACTCTCCATTGTTTGAAAAATTCAGATTTATCATCTTTGTTTTGTGAAATATGATACTTAAAAGAATCTTTTTTAGTATCATCATTTTTTCCTTTTGCAACTTCTTTTTTCTCTTCTTTAATAGCTGGTTTTTCAGCAACCTTTTCTACTGGTTTTTCTGCTGGCTTTTCAGCAACTTTCTCTACCGGTTTTTCTGTTGGCTTCTCAGCAACTTTCTCTACTGGCTTTTTCTTCTTTTTCCAAAAACACATATTATGTCCCTCCAAAAACTATATATGTTATATATTATAACATTTAAAAGATTTTTGCCATATTCTTAATGAAAAATATGTAAAATTTTTCTTGTTTTGATAATATTTTGATCTTTAAAAAATTTTTATGTAAAAAATCTATTAAATTGCTTCTTTTGATTGTGCGAATAACTGCACACATACCTATTATAGGGTGCAACATCTCATCTAATACAATTGCAACTTAATTGCCTCTTGCCAGTTGCAAAATTCAATAAATAAAAATCAATCACCCGATATTTGTCTGTTCATTATATTGAATCTGTTTTTATTAATGTAAAAGAAATATTTCTGGCTACTTTGTTGTTTTTATTTTCATCCTTAAAACCGTCACCTTTCTTTTAAATATGTTTCCATTTTCCAGCTTTTAGCAAAACTTATATTTTTATAGACTTTATTTCTCATAGTTTTTTATGTATGAACATATATCAAATGCTTTCAATTGTTCATCTTTTTTTAAATACAATGGATGATGCGGATCCCCATTTTGAGAAAGAGCCCCGGCGACTAACCATTTTGCTTTATAACGAGTTGAAATAGAAAAAAATTCTTTTAGAATTTCAAATAAATAACCTCTTTTTCTTATAAGTGTCCCACAAGCCAGCCATATATGCTTACTCTTTGATTTTTCTAAGGCATATTCAAATGCCTCAATATTAGAAGAAATCAAAACACTATTTAATGTGTGAACCATATTATTAGGATTAGTTGCTCGTTGTGGAGAAATATTTAACATTAAGAAACTATCATAACCATTTGCTTTAGCTATTCTCTCAACAGACTTCAAAGTATTATCTAGATCCCCTGGTGCCGCAGTTGACGGATTTATTCCTATACATATTAATGGGTTTTCACCTTTAGTCCCGAGAATATACCTATAAGGTAAATAAAACTTTGGCAAATACACCCAACTTTTATCATCAAATGTATAATTTGGTTTTTCAATAATAAACGATTCTTTAAATGTAATTATCTTATCGCACATTCTAAAATTCTGCTGTTCCTGTTGTCCGAGGAAACGGAATTACATCACGAATATTTGTTATACCTGTTAAGTACATTATTAAGCGCTCAAAACCTAGTCCAAATCCAGCATGCTCAACCCCGCCGTATCTTCTTAAATCCAAATACCAACTATAGCTAGATGTACAAAGTCCTAATTTGTTCATTCTCTCTTGAAGTACATCAAGTCTTTCTTCTCTTTGACTTCCACCAACGATTTCCCCTACTCCTGGGACTAATAAATCTACTGCTGCAACTGTCTTATTGTCATCGTTAACTCTCATATAAAAAGCCTTAATTTCCTTTGGATAATCAGTAACAAAAACTGGCTTTTTATAAACTTGTTCTGTCAAATATCTCTCATGCTCTGTTTGCAAATCAGCCCCCCAAGAAACAGGATATTTAAATTCAACATTTGCTTTTTCTAAAAGCTCAATAGCCTCAGTATATGTAATGCGCGCAAAGTCAGACGAAATAATATTATTTAGTCTATTCAATAGATCTTTATCAACATATGCATTGAAAAATTCTAATTCATTTTGACATCTATCCATTACATATTTCACAACATATTTAATCATGTCTTGAATTAACTCTATATCATCATCTAAATCCGCAAATGCAATCTCTGGCTCTATCATCCAAAATTCCGCTGCATGCCTTTGTGTATAACTTTTTTCTGCTCTAAATGTTGGCCCAAATGTATATACTTTCGAAAATGCTAAAGCGAAACATTCTGCATTTAATTGTCCAGAAACAGTTAAATTTGTAGGCTTGCCAAAAAAATCTTCTTTATAATCTACACTCCCAAACTCATCCTTTTTAACATTATCCAAATCTAATGTTGTAACTTTAAACATTTCGCCAGCACCTTCACAGTCAGAGGCAGTGATTATAGGCGTGTTCACATATACAAAGTCTTTAGATGAAAAAAATGCGTGAAGCCCTTGAGCGGCAATTGAACGTACTCTAAATGCCGCTGATAATAAATTTGTCCGTGGTCTTAAGTGAGCTATCTCTCTCAAATATTCCACGGTATGTCTCTTTTTTTGCAATGGATAATCAGGAGTAGATGTTGCTAAAACTTTTATATCAATCGCTTTTACTTCAAAAGGTTGTTTCATCTCTGGTGTCAATTTAACAATACCTGTAATAGCTAAAGCAGCCCCAACATTTTGTTTAGTGATTTCTAAATAATTACTTATACTATCATCAGCAATTACTTGAAGATTTTTCATAAAGGATCCATCATTCAATTCAATAAAAGCAAAATTTTTACTTTCTCTCATTGTCTTAATCCAGCCACCAATAATTACTTCTTTATCCTTGTAATTTTCAAAATTTGAATATAAATCTTTTATTAGTATTCTCTTCATTCCTACACTTCCATATTTTAAAACATTAATAATTATAGTACTCTTTTATCAAGTTAAACGCAATGTTTTTATTCGACTTTATTGCTACTTGAATTGTATATTAAAGCATAACAAATTTGATATTAATATGATTTCTTTGTGTTAAATCATATAATTAATTTTTACTGTTTTGACCACAAAAAATATATAACTATCCTATTACTTTGCAAACATATTCAATTCTTGTAAACTTCATAAAAACGTGTTTGCATTTAAATGCTTGTTGTTATTATTTATATTTCTTGTATTTCTTCTGTATACTTACTTATTGATCCTGGTCCAACAAAATAGCACTTATTATTTTTTCTAAATGCAAAAATAATTGGCACTATATGGAATAACAACACTGATAATGTTAACGCAAAAGGCAAACCTAAACCAAATGTTGACAATGAAATTGTTAATATAAATGGTATAGCTAATACATATAATACAACAAAATAAGCAAATTCACTGCCAAAATTTTTGATTGTTGTTTTAAAATTATGAACTAGCGCCTTAAAAGGTGCATACTTTTGTCCTAACATTATTGGGGCAATTTGTGAAAATAATGTTATACGTAATGCATCAAGTATAATAAAACTCCACATAGCTACTGCTAACGCAAAAATAAAGGATACTGAAAATGACGCTATCGCAAACACAATAATTAGTGTCCATTCTAAAACTAAAAATGGTAATCCCACCAGCATTCGAACTAATGCATATTGAATTGCCTCTTTAAAATAATGAATCCACAAAGTAAAAAATTTATAAACTTTATCTGCAACCATAAATTCATAATATTGTGCTGTAATATTGAATGATAGCACCTCTACAATAAATATTATTAAAACTGCATAAATAATTATTAAAATCAGTAAATCTCTTAGAGAACTTTGGTATTTAGCAAACAAAGCTTTAAGTTTCATGATATCGTCTTGTATAAATTTCTTATTTTCTACATCAGAAGATAAAGTATCAAGATATTTCCCAATATGCTCACTAATGTTTGCTTCTTTAACCTCTGTATACAAACCAGACAATTTTGCATTCAGTGTTGAGTTTATTATCGCTAATACAACAATTAAAATTAAAAATGTAATAAGAGCCATTTTTAAAATTAATTTGCTTTTTGAGCTCAATATTTTAAATGCATCTTTTAAAACCATACTGCTTTTCTCCACTTACTTTTTTTATCTTCTCTTTCTAAGTTGAAACAATCAAAGTATTCAACAAATGCTAACACTATATAATATATTGAAGCAAAAGAATATACAATAATCATTATCGGAAAAGTTATTACAAAAAATTTCTCTGATGGCACAAAATGAGCTAATAGTATCATCAGCGCATAAATAGGAACCACTGGGACAGTTATTGACAAAAATATGCGCCAGAATTTTTTACCTTGCACCGTATCAAATACATCAAGTATAGCATTTCTATATGGCAGTCCTGTAGCAATTTTATAAGGTACTGCTAACATCAATTTTGCGACAATCATAAATAATGAAATAAAAAATAATATAACGCATATTAATGTTAAAGCAAATGCAGCATATAAATTATCATATAAAATTGATCTCCATAAAAATGCAAAAACAACTATTATTACCCCATATAACTCCAACAATAAAATAAGTACTATAAAGGCAATAAATAATGGCAAAAATGATGTATTAACATTTTTGAAAAAATGCTTGTGTGAAAATTCGCCTAATCTAAAATGTCTTTCAATCGTTCCACTTAATACGGCAAGAAAAATAATAACAATTGATATCCCTAGAAACATTCCTAACGCTTTTTTCCAATCTGTAATATCTGTCATTCCTTTATAGAGATCGACAAAAGTCAAATTGCCTTTTTTTAAATAATCTGTAGCAAGAAATTCATAAATAGATATCGGATTAGAAATTAATCCTAATATAACTCCTGGAACAATTGAATAAATCAATAAGCTAAAAAAATATTTTTTTATATATACTATTGATTCTTTTATGTACGGCATTTTATTTCTCCTTGCAATAAATTAATTATACAACATCCAATCTAAAGATTCAAAAATATTAAAAAACATATAGATAGTATGTTGTAATATATAAATCATTATTGTAGTATCTGGCTTATCTCATATGGAGATGACGCATAAGCCACAACATCCCCAAATGATCTTGAATAGTCATCAAACCCATAAGTGCATAACATAACATCAACACCGCAAAAATGCGCTGCTCTAACATCATATTTTGTATCACCAATCATTAGAATTTCTTCTGCTTTTAAATTATATCTTCTAATGCCATCTGCCATAATATCTTCTTTTTCACGCAAGGTAGGCTCTACTGTAGCAAAAATATCTTTAAAACATCCAAATATGCCATGATTTTTTAAAACTGTTTTTGCCGATGAAATTTCTTTAGTTGTACAAACATATAACATATATCCAACATTTTTTAAATTATTTAGTACTTCCTTAATACCATCATAAAGCTCACATTCAAAAATACCCTTCGAAAAATAATAGTCCCTATATAGTTTAATAGCATTTTCCAACTCATCTTCTTTATATATTCTTAAAAATGATTCGGATATTGGAGGCCCTATAAATTCATTATAATCCTCTACAATATAACTACTATTTGTCTTTTTTAGCATATAATCTATTCCATTTTTTATTCCCGTAAATGAATTTAGAACTGTTCCATCTAAATCAATAAATAGATTTTTATACTTACTTTTTAAATGACTGTATTTGTCCATTTATTTTTTCTAATTTCTCCTGATATATTTGCAACTTTTCTTGTTCTTTTTCTATTAAATTTTTTGGGGCTTTATCAACAAATCCTCTATTGGAAAGCATTCTTGTTGCTCTTCCTATTTCATTTAATATAGATTCTTTTTCTCTTTCTAATCTTTCTAGTTCTTTTGAAACATCTGTTAACTCTGACATTGGTATCATTATTTCACATGCATCTAAAATGGCACTTGAACATTTTTCTTGTATTGACTCTTTATTTTCAATAAATATGATTTCTGAAACATTTGATAGACATTTAATATAATCTGCATTGCCACTTAACCAACGTGCATTAACATCATTAGAAACAATATATACTTTTATCTTCTTGGATGGAATTACGCATGTTTCTTGTCTGATATTACGAATTGCTCTAATAATGTTAATTACTTCATCAAATTTATTTCTAACATCGCGGTAATTAAATGATTTCTCAAAAACTGGCCAAGTTGAAACCATAATTGAACTATTTGTATTAAATATATCTTGATAAATTTGTTCTGTAATAAATGGGATAAATGGATGTAATAGTTTTAATAAAACTTCAAATACATATTTCAAAGTAGAAACTGTTTTAGACTTTTCGTCTTTGCTACCATTTTTTAAAGAATTCTTTATTAATTCTAAATACCAATCACAAAACTCCGTCCAAAAGAATGTATAAATTTTTTGCAAAGCTAAACCTAAATCATATTTATCCATATTATTTGTAACATCACGTACTAATGAATTTAACTTAGACAAAATCCATTTATCAGCATTGCTAAACCTATACGATTTAAGTGGTATTACTTTCACTCCTTTTGAATTCATTTCAACAAACTTAGCTGCATTCCAAATTTTATTCATAAAGGAACCCGCCGCTTCAAGTTTTTCTTCTGCAAATCTTGTATCGTTTCCAGGAGCAATTCCAGTCAAAAGCGTAAATCTTAATGAATCTGCTCCATATTTTTCTATTAATGGAAGTGGATCAACTCCATTCCCTAAAGATTTTGACATTTTTCTACCAAGTTTGTCTCTTACTATTCCGTGAATAATTACTTCAGAAAAAGGAACATCCCCCATTTGTTCTATTCCAGCCATTATCATTCTTGCAACCCAAAAGAAAATAATATCATAACCAGTAACAAGTATAGAGTTTGGATAAAAATAAGATAAATCTCTTGTCTTATTAGGATAACCTAAAGTAGAAAATGGCCATAACCCAGAACTAAACCATGTATCTAAAACATCTTCATCTTGCCTAATATTTGTAGATCCACATTTTTTACAACTTAAAGGCTTATCTGGTGCTACCATTAATTCCCCGCAATCTTCACAATAATACGCAGGAATTCTATGCCCCCACCACAACTGTCTAGAAATACACCAATCTTTAATATTCTCTAACCAATTAAAATAAATCTTAGAAAATCTATCTGGAACAAATTTTATTTTTTTCTTTTTTACAGCACTAATAGCTGGCTTAGCCAATTGCTCCATTTTTACAAACCACTGCTTTGAAACTATAGGCTCCACAATTGTTGAACATCTATAACAACAACCAACGTTATGTTTGTGGTCTTCTATTTTTATCAAATATCCTTGTTTATCCAAATCTTGTATTACTTTTTCACGTGCTTCTTCTCTGGTAAATCCTTTATATGTATATGCATTTTCGTTCATTACTCCAGCGTCATCCATCACTCTCACAATTGGCAGATTATGTCTTATACCTACTTCAAAATCGTTTGGGTCATGGGCTGGCGTAATTTTCACAGCACCGGATCCAAAATCCATTTCAACATATGAATCTGCAATTAATGGGATTAGTTTGTCTGTTAATGGCAATTTAAGCATCTTTCCAACAAATTGAGCATATCTGCCATCTTTAGGATTTACAGCAACCGCAGTATCCCCAAACATTGTTTCTGGCCTCGTTGTAGCAATAACAATATCACCAGATCCATCAGCAAATGGGTATCTTATATGCCATAAATGCGAATCTTGTTCAGCATATTCTACTTCTGCATCAGATAATGCCGTTTTACAAGAAGGACACCAGTTAATTATACGATCTCCTCTATAAATATAACCTTTCTCATACCAATCAATAAAAACTTTTACAACAGACTTTGATCTTTCTTCATCCATAGTAAATGCTTCCCTTGACCAATCACAGGACAACCCCAAGTTTTTCATTTGTTTAACTATAGTATTACCATATTCCTCTTTCCATTCCCATGCCTTCTCCAGAAAACCTTCTCGTCCTACGTCTTGTTTTTTTATACCTTTTGCTTCTAATGATTGTATTATTTTAACTTCTGTCGCTATTGAAGCATGGTCAGTTCCAGGTAACCATAAAGTTGAAAAACCTTGCATTCTTTTAAAACGTACAATTGCATCTTGTATTGCATTATCAAGCGCATGCCCCATGTGTAACTGACCTGTAATATTTGGTGGCGGCATCACTATAGAAAATGGGTCAATCTTTTTGTCAATTTTAGGCGTAAAATATCCTTTTGAAACCCAATGATCATAAATGTTCTTCTCAAAACTACTTGGTGTATATTTTCCTTCCATAAATCACACTCCTAACAACGCTATAATACTTCCAATAATTATAACGCCAAAACCAATTGATTTTATAATTATATTAAATTTAAGTTCAATATCTTTCATTTTTTCTTTAATCATTTCTTCATCGTTAAACTCTTCTTTATTTATTTTTTCATACTTTGACTGTAAAAATTTCTTTTCAAATAATTTCCCAAATAAAAAAATGATTAGCATTCCTAACACTAAAAAAACTAATCCTGTAATTACATATGGATTTTTAAATCTTTGTGATGAATATTCAAAAATTGACGCTAACATAAAACCTCCATCTAATTTTAGGACGAAGTTTTGCTCCGCGGTACCACCTAAATTCCAATAAATTGACTCTTATTAATGAATTAACGCATCATAACGGCTCTTAACTACTTCTTTTTTCGAAAAGGCTACTCTGTGACTACTTCAACATTTTCTTTCTCCGTATTCTCAGCAACAACGGATCTCTGTGGAAAGGTTTGAATGTTTACTCCTTCACTTCATTGTATTTATATTTATCTATTTTCTTTCTTTATATTTTCCAGTGTCTTCTTTCTTCAACAACAATTTTTATTTTTTTACCAATTTCTATTGAATACATTACTGCTGCCAAAATAGCTAATACACAGCCGATTCCAACAAAAATCCAATCAATATAAAACATTTTTCTTGCACCTTCCAAATTATGGAAGAAAGATAAAATAATACCTAATGCATTAAACGCAGCTGCTATTTTGCCATAAATATTTGCTTGTATATTGATATCTTTAGATAGCTTTTTTACTATTATGGAAGCTGCAACAACCATATACAATTCTTTAACTAAAAGCACAATTGCAAAAGCATAATGAATGTTATATGTTATTGACAAACAAATTAATGCTGACACTTGTAATAATTTATCTGCAAAAGGATCTAATACCTTACCAATATCAGATATCATATTAAATTTTCTTGCTATTTTCCCATCAATAACATCTGTAATTGATGCAAAAAGAAATACGGCTAATGCAACCATCATATTATATGGCTTGGCAATATCTTTGTCTAATGTAAACCAAATGAAAAAAGGAACACAAATAAATCTTATGTAAGTTAAAATATTTGGTATAAGAAAAATATCTTTTCTTTTAAATTCCACTATTTATTCCTCTCAAAAATTTTTTTCACATCTGATCTTCCAAATATGTACTTTTTATTGCAAAATTGACAGGTTGACTCAATATAACCTATCTCATCAACAATAGCTAATGCTTCTTTTTTCCCGAGTGATTGAATAGCTTGTTCTACTCTTTCCCTAGAACAACTACATTCATAAACTGGATAAATACTTTCTAAAACACTTGGCTCAAAAAATTCATAATAAAAATCTAAAATCTCTTTTGGTGATTTTTCCTTTAATAGCGAAGATATGTTAGAAAAATGCACCATTGAATCTTCTAACATTACTAACTGCTCTTGAGTGCAATTTGGCATAGCTTGAACAATTAACCCACCAGCTTTCTCGCATTTCCCATTTTTGATCAAAACACCTAAAGCTACTGCTGAATGTAACTGCTCTGAATCTAAAAAATACTTGGTAAAATCTTCAGCAATTTCGCCAGAAACTAATTCTATTTTTCCGCCATATGGTTCTTTTAATCCAAAATCTTTAATAACTGTTAGGGTTCCATTTTTGCCTACCCCATTACCAACATCTATTTTCCCATCTTCCCTAATTGGTAAATTGTATGTTGGATTTTGTAAGTATCCTCTAACTTTGCCACAATAATCTCCAAGAACAATAATTTTACCTAATGGCCCATCACCCTCAACCATAATAGTAAGTTTATGCTTAGTACTCTTGAATTGAGCAGAAATAAATGCGCCCATCGTTAAAGTTCTACCTAATGCTGCTGCAGCTAATTCAGATAAAGAGTGTATTTCTATTGCCTTGTTAACAATATCTGTTGTGTCTAAACAAGTAACAATCGCCCTTCCAGCAAATAAGATCCTACGTTCAATTACATCCATTTATTTTTTATTATCCTTCTTCCTATTATAAGATTTTAAATATTTTTCCTTTTTCTTTTGTTTCTCTTTGTCTTCTTCTGACATTGTCACTACTGGTTGTTTATGTTTTTTATCAACATTGTTTTCAACTCTCGCTTCAACATCAATAACTTTTTCCTTTTTAGCAGGATTGATACTGGCAGTTTTTCTCGCTTCTTTCTTTTCGCGGATATCATGCACTGGTTTGATAAATGACTCAAATCCATAATTTGCTAATAATGTATTTGCTATACCATAGTACATCGCTCCCATAGAAACTACAAAAATATACACTAAATACTTAAATATACCTGCTTTAAATAGTAATAATGGCAAAAATAAAGCTAAATCTAAAATTGTTATCGTCAACACCAATGCTAAAGATAAAATGATTGTGTTTTTAATAACATGTTTGTATTTAAATTTATATGCTACAAACATCGGCGAGCTAATTTGCATAAATGGTATTGTTAAAACTATTAACAATACAGATAAAACGACTAAAAACCAACTTAACGGTGTTGTAGAACGTGTTAATGCTAATTTAGAATTATTTAAAAATGCATACATTAAAAATCCGATCTCTAGTGATAAAAATGATGTGCCTATTAAAAATTTCCACCAATGTAATTTTATTCCTCTAAAAAAGTGCTTTAATATATTAACCTTTACTCCCCAAACCATATTTCGAGATACAAAATATACTCCTGCAAAGCCAATACCCAAAAACGCAATACACGGAATTGCATAAAGTGCTACCATCATTTTTAAATCATAGATTTGAGTTAATGCTTCAATGTTTGCAGTTGGATTACCTCCAAAGCCCACTCCAAAATTGGACATAAAATACATTGAATTCGTTATAGATCTTATTTGAGTTGGTTGATACCACAAGTATAAAACAAATAAAGGAGTCGCGAACAATAAAAATAACAAGTTTGTTAATAGTATTTGCGAAAAATTTCTTCCTATGATCTTGAAAAAGAATGAAAATCTTGATGAAATAGGCTTATATTCACCTACTCTTAAATCATCCATAGTAACTAATCTATTTAAAAAATCAGCACTTAGTAAAGCTTTCTTTTTTGTATTAATTGTTTGTTTTGCCACGTTCATCTCCAAAATTTTATTGTTAATCATTATAAATATACATTAATAAAGCATGTAAAGCAATAATTTTTATATCTAGATATACTCATAAAATATTGTTTTCACAAACTTTAAATCTCGCAGCAAAATACCGTATTTATTTTGACATAAATAAGTAAAAATGATATCTTTTTATTAGCTGTAGAGGAGCGGAAGCATTAGTATTTTGCCATTAAATATGCAAGTATGATGGCTTAAAAAAGGGCTGTTCGCCGAAACTGATAAATTTCTTGCAAAAGTTATTGGTTGGTCGCATAGGTTAATTCCTTTCGATTGTCATCTAACGATGGAGCACTCAGCCGTAAAATAAGAAATCAAATTTTACTGTGCTCTATATACATATAGGGCACTTTTTTTGGAGGATATATGAAAAAATATAATATTGCTGTTGTTGGAGCAACAGGAATGGTTGGAACAAAATTCCTAAAGGTTTTAGAAGAAAAAAATTTGCCAGTTGAAAACTACTATTTATTTGCATCAAAGAAAAGTGCAGGTAAGGAAATAGATTTCAATGGACAAAAATATATTGTTATTGAACTAACTGAAGAAAATGTTAAAAAATTCAATGGTAAAATTGATATAGCTTTATTTTCTGCAGGTGGTGGAACATCGAAAGAATTCGCTCCAAAATTTGTTGAAATTGGTGCTGTAGTTATTGATAATTCCAGCCAATGGAGAATGGACCCAAATGTTCCTCTTGTTGTGCCTGAAGTTAATCCAGAAGATATTAAAAAACATAATGGTATTATAGCTAACCCAAATTGCTCTACAATACAAGCAATGTTGCCTCTAAAAGCTCTACACGATAAATTTTCTATCAAACGTATCGTTTATAGCACTTATCAAGCTGTTTCAGGAGCTGGCGTTGCTGGATGGAATGATTTACAAAATGGAATTTGCGGAGAAGAACCTCAAAAATTTCCATATCCAATTTTTAACAATCTAATCCCACAAATTGATGTATTTTTAGAAAATGGATATACAAAAGAAGAAGAAAAGATGATTAATGAAACAAGGAAAATTTTACATGATGATTCATTGAAAATTACTGCTACTACTGTTCGCGTTCCTGTTTTTAACAGTCACTCTGAATCTATCAATCTTGAATTTAACAAAAAGATTACATTAGATGAAATTAAATCAGCATTAACAAATTTCCAAAATATCATTGTAGTTGATGATATC
Source organism: Bacillota bacterium (assembly GCA_023396095.1). Classification (GTDB taxonomy): domain Bacteria; phylum Bacillota; class Clostridia; order Christensenellales; family UBA3700; genus JAEWXG01. The sequence goes on from JAEWXG010000012.1 coordinate 14,279, forward strand.
AAAACTAATAAATATCCAATGCCACTTTATGCAACAGGACACGATGAAGTTTTTGTTGGAAGAATTAGAATAGACAATTCTGTTGAAAATGGATGCAACCTATGGGTATGTGCCGACAATATTCGTAAAGGTGCTGCATCAAATGCTGTTCAAATAGCAGAATATATTATTAAAAATAATATCTTATAGGAGACAAAAAATGTTTAAAGGTGTATGTACTGCATTAATAACCCCATTTAATAGTGATGGCTCAATTAATTATGATCAAGTCGCAGATTTACTTGAAATGCAAATTGCTAATAATGTTGATGCTCTATTAATTTGTGGCACTACTGGTGAACCAGCCACAATGACTGAAGAAGAAAAAATTCAGTTGATTGATTTCTCAATCAAAAAAATTAATAAAAGGGTCAAAGTTCTAGTTGGTGCTGGCTCCAATTCAACAGCAAAAGCTGTCGAAAATGCAAAATTGTATGAAAAAATGGGGGCCGACGCTTTACTTATTGTTACTCCTTACTATAATAAGTGCTCTCAAGATGGCCTATATTTACACTATAAACAAATTAATGATGCAGTTAACATTCCTATCATTTTGTATAATGTGCCTGGTAGAACTGGCGTAAATATTTTACCAGCAACTGCTAAAAAATTATCAACATTAAAAAATATTATTGGAATCAAAGAAGCATCTGGCAATATTTCTCAAATTAATGAATTATCAAATTTAATTAGAGAAACTGATTTTATTTTATATTCAGGGGATGACAGTCTTACTCTTCCTATGCTTGCCATTGGTGCGCAAGGTCTTATTTCAGTAGCAAGCAATATCATCCCTCGACAAATGCACGATTTGGTTATGGCATATTTAAATAACGATTTACAAACTGCTCAAAATCTACATTTTAAATATTTAAAGGTGATGAATGATTTATTTATTGATGTTAATCCTATACCCGTAAAAAAGGCTGCCAAATTAATCTACGGATATAATGATTACTTGAGACTTCCTTTATCGGATTTATCATCTGAAAAAACCAAAATCTTAGAAAATACTTTAAGAGAAGTTAATTTAATTTAATTAGGAGAAATATTTATGAAATTACTAATATGGGGAATTGGTGGAAGACTTGGCAAAACTTTATTGGAAGATGCTAGAAAAAAAGATTATATAACTGATATTGCAGGATTTGACAAATTCGCAAAAAAAACTGATTTTTCTAACATTAATATTTTCAATTCAATTAATGAAATAAATGATAGCTTTGATGTTATTATTGACTTTTCTAAACCAGATGCTATAAATGATCTTTTACCATATGCTATCAAAACAAAAACTCCTATCGTTATAGCTACGACTGGTCATAGCGAAGATCAATTAAAGATGATTAAAGATACAAGCAAACAAATTCCTATCTTTAAAACAACAAACATGTCACTTGGTGTAAATTTATTAATTGAACTTGTAAAAAAGGCATGTGAAGTTTTGGGCGAATCATATGACATTGAAATTATTGAACAACATCATAATATTAAGGTAGACTCTCCTTCCGGAACAGCAGCAACCATCGCAGAAGAAATTAATAAAGTTTATAACAATTCTAAAAACTTTGTATATGGTCGCCACTCTGCAAATGAAAAAAGAAACATTAATGACATCGGAATTCATTCTGTACGTGGAGGTTCAGTAATTGGAAAACACGAAGTTTTATTTCTAGGAAACGATGAGTTCATCACTTTAAAACATGAAGCTCAAAGCAAATCAATTTTTACAGAAGGCGCATTAAAGGCATCTCAATTTTTAATCACAAAAAAGAATGGCTTTTACTCTATGTCAGATCTTTTAAACGACATTCTTAAATAATTTATTCTTTAAGTTAAATATTTTCTACAAAAAAATATAGTCATCAAGGACTATATTTTTATTTACATTTTTATTTCTTATTTAACTACTTCACTTTCATCAAAATTATTCTTCCACAATTTCCACATAAATGATATCCTTGTTGCGCAATAGATTTTTTTATTTCCTGTATATCATCACTTATTCCACATTTGCATTTGTGTTCCCCTTCTTCCAAAACTAAAATTTTATCTTTTACCCTGCCTAAGTTATTTTTATAGTAATTTTTAAATTGTTCACTTAATTTCAAAGCACTTTGCTTATCTTTTAGTGGTTTTCTTGCATTAATATTTTCTTTCAAATCTTTATCAAATTGTTGTAACATTTTCTCATTACTTTGAACTTCTTGATATTTCTTTTCTTTTTGCAAATTTTCTTCTAGCAAGTTTTGTGCCATGCTCTTTAACTCATCCAACCTTTTAACGATTTGCTCTATGGATTCTTGTGTATTTTTCAAGTTGCTAATTTCTATTTTTTCTTGACTATTAGCGATATCGGCTTTAAAACGATTCAATTCTGTCTCATAGTGAGCTAATTCATCATTTATTTCGTTTTCACATTGTCTCAATTTTTCAGCATCATCTTTTTTTAATTCATCAAGTTTAATTAAAAGTTGCAATTCATCAGTTAATTGCTTGCCTGTTGGGTATTTAATAGCCATTTCTTGTCTTATTTTGCTTATTTCCTGCTCTAATTGGTCATACTCTATAATACTAATCAAATTTTCTCTGTTTAAATGTAAATCGTTCATAACGCCCTCCTTCTAGCTATCTAAACTAAAAATTATATACTTCCTCATTATTTTCATAAATGTTAACATTTATATATTTTATTAAATCTTTTTTTAATAATTTAATAAAACTTTTTTCCATCTGTGCATGGTTTAATTCAATGAAATCAATATCCATATCAATTAACTTAATTGCAAAAGAGTGCTTCATTTCTGCGGTTATAAATAAATCCACATCAAAATACATTAATTCATTCGCGATATCTTCGTTTCTGCCGCCAGAACCATTAATGTACGCTATTCTATTATATACAGATTTTGTCCTTCTCCCATGCAATATCATAATATTATTTTTTTGTAATTTATTTGCTATATTTTCAAATATTTCATTTTTTATATCACATACAACCAACTCGTCATTAGAATATTTTTTATTTATTGATCCACCTATAATATCAGCTAAATACTCTCTAAGTTCTCCTTTAATATCATAATTTGTATGCATTGAATAAACCGCAATCTTATTTTCTATTAACTTCCTTATATAAGTAGTTTGTGGCTGAATATAATCCATATTTTTTACAGCATTAAAAAATAATGGATGATGAGAAATAATAAGATTAGCCTTGTTTTGTATGGCTAACTCGATAGCCGCATTTGTGACATCCAATGTTAAAACAATACTTGTTATGGATTCATTTTTATCACCTATTTGAAATCCAGAATTATCGTATTGCAATTGACATCCAATATCATATTTTTTGTCAAAATATGATACCAAATCTCCTATTAATATGTCCTTTTTAGCCATTAAAATATCTCCCACTCAATTCTCTTAACTTTTCCAACTTTTCTTTATGTTGTGATGTCGCTTCATTTAATGCTTTTTCAACATACTCATTTAAATCTTTTAAATACATTTTAAATATTTCATTATCTAATGTATTCAACCCAAAATAAATATATTGCTCTGTTCTTTGCATTTTTCCTCTTTTGCATTTAATAATACTATAATATTTCTGACCACTCCTAATCATGTAATCTGCGTAAACTTGAAAATTATTTGAGACTAAATACTCTCTAAACTCTTCAACATCTTGATGAGGAGAGAAAATGTATTTTTCAAAATTTACAGTAGCCTTATTTAATATCTTTTCAATAGTCTTTGCCCCAACACCTGCAATTAAAACTGTATCCAAATTATCATCATCTTTAAGTATATCAAACCCATCTCCCTTTCTGACTTCGATAAAGCGCCCATATTTTTGTTGCATTTGTTTAAAACATGTTTCTCTAATATCACTGGCAATTACATTCTTTGCAATACCATTTTTGTAAACCTGATAAGCTAAATGCCCATGATCCGCACAAATATCAAAAAATGTGTCACAATTATCAATTGCCTCAAGGAGCGAATTCAATCTTTTTTGCTGCATACTCTAAATTACATGTATTCTTCTAGTTCAGCTTTTTTCTTCCTTAATTGCTTAAATGCTTTAGATTCAATTTGTCTAATTCTTTCACGAGTTACATTATAATCACGCCCAACTTCTTCTAGTGTTTTTGGTCTATTATCATCTAACCCATATCTCTTACGAATAACTTCACTTTCTCTTGCTGTTAAAGTACTTAATAAATAATTTAATACTTCTTTTCTACTTTCATTATCTGCAAATTCTTCTGGAGTTAATGTATCATTATCTGGAATAAAATCTGCCAATCTACTATCTTCTTCTTCACCAATAGGTGTTTCTAAAGATATTGGCTCGTTCCCAATCCTAGATATTTCATCAATTTTTTCAATCGTGATTCCCATTCTTTCCGCCAACTCTTCGTGAGTAGGCTCTCTTCCGTTATCTTGAATAAATTTCCTTTGCTCCTTAGCCGCCTTATTAATTGTCTCAACCATATGAACAGGGATTCTAATTGTTCTTGCCTGATCTGCGATCGATCTTGTAATTGCTTGTCTAATCCACCAAGTAGCATAAGTTGAAAATTTACACTCTTTTTCTGTTTCAAATTTTTCCGCAGCTTTAATTAATCCAAGATTACCTTCTTGAATTAAATCCATAAAAGGCATTCCTCTTGTTACATATTTTTTTGCTATAGATACAACTAAACGTAAATTGCTTTCAACTAATTTGTTTCTTGCTTTAACTTTTTCTCTTTCATCATCGCTTTTAATTTTTTCAGCCAATTCTCTTTCTTGTTGCTTATTTAATAGTGGAAACTGCCCAATATCCTTTAAATACGCTCTCACTGAATCTTCATTTGACTCTGGATATTTTGTTAAATCAATATCTCTCTCTTCCTCTACTAATGTTAAAACTTGTTCTGCTTCAATGTCATCAACAATATTTTCAAATTCCAGAGGCAAAATTTCATAATCTGTAATTAACTTTTGCAATTCTTCCAAAAGTTCAATTTTAGAAACAACTTTTTTATTTTCAGATAAAAGAATACTAATTACATTTTTCTTAGCTACTTGTAGTTCTTCCCATCTTCTTAAAATTTCTTCTTGGCTTAAAGTTTTCTCTGCCTTTTCATCTAAATTTTCTTCTTCAAAATCATCTTCTTTAGCATTAGAATCATCCAAGTTTAAAACTTCATCATCCAACAATTCTGTGTTTACTTCTTTTTTCTTTCTACCCATTTTTCACCTCTCAACGTATTATATAACGAGTTAATTTCCAATTGTAATTCTTGTTTTTTTTCTGCACTTATATTTTCATCATCACATTGCACAGCTAGATTTTTTATTCTTTCTTGTATTTCTTTTTGTAAAATTTTGTTTGCCATACTTTTTAAATATTCAATTCTTGCTTCCTTTTTTAAGTCTTTAGCGATTGAATTAGTTATTTTAGCAAATTCTTCTTCACCAACAAACTCCTTAATCATTTCTAAATCTGCCTTTTCGTTTTTATCTCTAATCAAGAAATAGTTGTTAATTAATTTTTTATATGAATCGCCTATTTCTATATCTTCGAATAATGGTATCTTAAAATCCAAATTATCACTGTACAAAGAATAGATATAAAAACATATTAAATTATTTTGCTCTTTTGTTAAAACATCCTTTTTTGGAATGTTCTCCTCTACTTTATTTTTCTCTTTCATTTTTTCTTTTAAAATAATCTTTAAATTGTGTTCAGAAATTTTTGTGCGTTTATATATCTCACTTAAATATGCCTCAATTGCGTAATTGTCAGTTGTATCAATTAAGAAACCAATAGCCTCCTTAGCAAATTTCTCACGACTTTCACTACTATTTATCAAATCATATTTTTCTGCAATAGTATCAATAATATGCTCGATATATGGCCTGGCATTGTTAAGCAAATCCAAAAATTTCTCCTTTCCAAATTCCTTTAAATATTCATCCGGATCCTTTTTGTCGGGAATTTTTATTACTTTTATATTTAATCCTTTCGCTTTAAAAAGTGGAAAGGATCTCATCATTGAGTTTTGTCCTGCAGAATCACCATCATAACAAAAATATACATTGTTTATATGGCAAGCTTTTAATTTTAATATTTGTTCTGACGTTAAAGCCGTCCCCATAGATGCAACGACATTCTCAATCCCATATTGATATAACGCCATAACATCCATATATCCTTCAACAATAATTACATCTTTTGGATTGTTCAATGTCCTTAAATATTTTTTTAAATTATTAAGACCAAATAAAATATTCTTTTTTTGAAATACAAGCGACTCACTGGAATTAACATATTTACTCACATCTTTATTATTTGTCAAGTCCCTTGCTCCAAAACCAACAACTGTTTTTTCAGGAGTAATAATTGGAATTATTAGTCTACCCTCAAAAAAATCAACTAACCCAACACTTGTTTTCTTCACTAATTTTGCTTCTAGTAGTTGTTTATCAGAAAAACCTATTTTTTTCATGTAACGAACTAAACCGCTAGGCGAAGGCGAATATCCTATTCCAAAATTTGTCATAACCTTCTCATCAAATTGTCTACTTATTAAATAATCAAATGCTGGATTTGGTTTTTTCTTAAATTCTTGAATATAATAATATCCTGCTTGTTTGTTAATTTCCAAAATATCATTTTTAATTTTCTTATTTTTTAATGTTTCATCAACATCAAAATTCTCAGGCAAACTCATACCAGCCCTTGCAGCTAATTGTTTTAAAGCTTCAATAAACGATATGTTTTCAAACTCTTGTAAAAATTTAATTACATCACCTGTTGCCTTACATCCAAAACAATAGTATGATTTTGAATCTGGATAAATATAAAATGACTTGTTAGTGTCTTGATGAAATGGGCAAATTGCAGCATATTTATTCCCAACTCTTGATAAGTTAATTTTTGATGAAATAAACTCAACAATATCAATATTGTTTTTTAAATCATCTATAAATTGATTAAAATCAGCCATACTCACTCCACTATCAATAACAAAACCTTATAATGTTTTAGACATGTCTTTATAGTATATAGTAATTTATAAAAAATGTAAACGCTTAAAAATTTTAAGATTGTATTAAACATTTGAATATTATTCATTTTTTGAAATTGCACATAAACTATTAATCTATTAAACAACACTTTTTCTCACGTTTAAAAGCTATCCATAATACATCGCATTTAATAATCTATTTTTTAAACTATATTTTTTATACTACTAAATATGTATGCTTATAAATAAATTAATCGCTCATAACGTGACTCAATTAATAGTGCTTAAGCAATTTATCATCATCAACTTTACTCTTTTAAAATGTTCAAGGTATGGTATAATAAATGTTGATTTTGAAAATTTTTAACGATTTATTTAAAAAACAAAATGATTTTGGGGGTAAGCAATGTTTTCTAATCAAACTCGTGAAAATTCAACTAAATATGTTGAAGACTCAATTAAATATATTTGCAAAGAAATAGGTCCTAGAGAACCTGGAACTGCTTCAGAATTAAAGTGCCAAGAATGGCTAAAATCTGAAATTGAAAAAAACAATTGGGCTAATGAGGTAAAAATTGAGCCGTTTATTGTTTCTCGTCACGCTCTTGTCGGATTTACAAAAATTATTGCTGTAATGTTAATGATTGCGAGTATTTTTCAGTTAACTTTTTTTGCTAACAACTTGTACTATAAAATCTTTAGCACAATATCTTTATTTCTGGTAATTTCATCATTTTTTATTCTCATAACAGAGTTTGGTCTGTATTTAAAAGTTATTGATAAATTTTTACCACAATCGATTTCAACTAATTTATACGCGAAAATCAAACCTAGTGGTGAAATAAAGAAAAGAATAGTGTTTAATGGGCATACAGACTCAGCTTATGAGTGGTCATTAATGAAAATACATCAAAATTTTATGATATTTGTTTTAGGGACTATTGCTATTGCTAATTTAGCTTTTTTAGGAATAATTATCGCAGCTCTTGCAACTGACTTAAATAATTTAAAATTAGGATCGTTAATATTAGGACTAATTACTTTCGTATTAGATATAGGTTTATTTTTTATGTGTAATTTTAATGTTGTTGTACCTGGAGCAAATGATAACTTAACTGGAACTATGATTTCAATGGCTGTTTTAAAAGCAATAAAAGAAGAAAATATACAATTTGAAAACACAGAAGTTTGCATTATGTTAAGTGGTTCAGAAGAAGCTGGATTAAGGGGAGCTGAAGCGTGGGGTAAAGCCCACAAACAAGAATTAACAGAAATTGATACAGCTGTAATTGTCTTTGATACATTAAGAGATAAAGATTATGCAACAATATATACTCGTGATATGACTTGCCTTGTAAAAAATTCGCAAAAGGTGGCTTCTCTACTAGATAAGGCAGCAGCAAAAAGTGGATATCATCTCCCTCACCATGGCGTTCCATTTGGCGCTTCAGATGCGGCAGCTTTATCAAAACAAGGCATACATGCATGCTGTGTTGCTGCGCAAAATCCAAAAGGCACAACTTGGTATCATAATACACGTGATTGCGCCGATAATTTAAATCCAGAAACTATTAGGCTTGGAGTCGATTTGGCTTTAAATGCATTAGAAATTTTTGATAAAGAAGGTTTTTAAATATAACATTAAGTTTTATATTTTCTAAATTTTTTATGTTAAAATTAAACCATGGATATTAATGATTTTTATATATTTGAAAACAATTATCTTTCTAAATTTGCTAAACGCAGTTTAGACACTTTTGGGCGCGATATACAAGAGCCTAACGATCCTTTTAGAACTCCATTCCAACACGATAGAGATCGTATTTTGCACTCAAAAGCATTTAGAAGACTAAAACATAAAACACAAGTTTTTTTATCACCAGAAGGTGATCACTACAGAACTCGCCTTACTCATACGCTTGAAGTTTCTCAAATATCTCGCTCAATTGCTAGAATTTTAAAATTAAATGAAGATTTAGTTGAAGCAATCTCTTTAGGACATGATTTAGGTCATACCCCATTCGGTCATGAGGGTGAAAAAATTTTGCAACAAATTAATCCTAACTTTAAACATAATGAACAAAGTGTACGCGTTGTTAAATATATAGAAAAAAATGGCGCTGGGTTAAATTTAACTAAGGAAGTTATTGATGGTATATACAATCATACCTCAAATGGTTCTCCTTTTACTCTTGAAGCCAAAGTTGTATCATTTGCAGATAGGATTGCTTATATTAATCACGATATTGATGATGCTATCAGAGCAGGGATTTTGTTAGAAAATCAACTTCCAAAAAATTGTACAGAAATTTTGGGAAATACAAAAAGTGAACGTATAACAAATTTAATAAATAACCTTGTCGAAAATTCTTATGGTTTAAATGAAATTAAACTAGATTCTACTCACTTTGAGGCAATGCAAAACTTACGTAAATTTATGTTTTCAAATGTTTATTCAAATAATATTGCAAAATTCGAAGAACAAAAAGTTCTACATATTCTAACATTACTTTATGAATATTATGAAAAACATATTGATGAACTTCCCCCACTATATATTTCATTATTAGATAATTGGGATAAAACTGTAGTTTTATGCGACTATATCGCTGGAATGACAGACAGATATGCTGTAAAACAATTTACAAGGATATTCATCCCAAGTTCTTGGGAAAAAATATAAACCATATAAAAACAAAAGTAATAAAAAAGGACTTTTGAAAGTCCTTTTTTTGTTAATCTTTAATTATAATTTCTTTTAATTTTGCAGCTTTACCTATTCTTCCTCTTAAATAGTACAATTTAGCTCTTCTAACTCTTCCATGGCGAACTACTTCAATTCTATCAATTTTTGGTGAATGAATTGGGAAAACTCTTTCAACACCTACACCAAAAGACAAACGTCTTACTGTAAATGTTTCACTAATTCCGCCACCAGATCTTGCAATTACAATTCCTTCAAATCCTTGTAATCTTTCTCTGTTACCTTCTTTAACCTTGATAAAAACTTTTACTGTATCACCTATACGTACATTTGCTAAATCTGTTCTTAAAGCATCTTTTTCAATTAATTCAATGATATTACTCATCTTAACTTATCCTCCTAATTACGCAGTGTTCATGCCTAGGTTAAAGTATTGGAACACCCGAAGTCTTGTATATATTAACATCTTTAATTTTTAAAATCAACAATTTATTTTATAACAAAGACCAATTTTTTTAAATTTTTATAATTTTGAGGTGAACCCAAAAAGTTGGACAATCCAGAAAGGAGGTTCAACAAATGCGTTTAGATTATGATACAAGGTTAGATACTTATTTAGAAAACAAATTAAAAGGGATAAAAGCAATTCTTCATTAAAATATGCTGCCACTAAAACAGCATATTTAAAATTCTATATGTAAATAAAATTAAATTATTTTTCAGTAAGTTTTTTTAGTCTTCTAAATGTCACAATGTTATCCTTATAAATCTTACTATAAATTTCTTTATAGATATGTTCGTAAGTTTTCACATTTTCAGGTATAGGCTTAAATACTTTTACTGGTTTGATTAATGAATTAACCCCACTTTCTATACTGTCAAATATTTTAACAGACGCACCACCTATAGCAAGAGCTCCGACAGCACCTATTTCACCACTGCTTACTCTAACAACCTCTTTATTGAATATATCAGCTGTTAATTGCATCGCAACATCTGACTTGCTTCCACCGCCAACAACAATAAGCCTACTCGCTTTCTTCCCATTTTTTCTTTCTATTAAATTTAATCCATCTCTTAATATATAAGCTATACTTTCTAATATTGCTTTGTAAACGTGTGCAGGCGTATGATCGTCAGTAAACCCAAATATAACACCTCTAGCATCTGGATATAATACATAATGAGGAGCCCAGAATGGAAAAACAAGCAACCCTTGAGAACCAGCGGGAATTTTTTCAGATTGCTTATTCATTTCTTCTAAAAAAGCTGGAAAATCTTTTTCTTTAGCATATTGATTACAAAACCAAGTTACTAACCAATATCCTCTGTCTACATAAAATTCAGGCGTCCACTTCCCTGGATATGAACTCGCCCAAGTATAAAAAGATTTATTTTTGCCTTCGAAAAATTTATCTATTACAGTACAAACAGCCGCCATTGTTCCATAGCTTACAACAGCATCATCTGAATTAAAACATCCTGCTCCAATTACTTCACACTGCTTATCTCCACCGGCAGCAATAATTGGTGTTCCTGCAGGAATGCCGGATATTGCCTCTGCTTCCTTTGTAACAAGACCCATTATTTCCCCTGATTGAAATACCTCATCTGCCAATTTATCTCTCGTAACACCTACAATATCATAAATTGCCTTTAAATTATAAAAATCAAAATGTGCAATATCATATGGATAAACTCCCATTTGCAAACCAATCGCATCATTGAATTTGCCAGTAAATTTATAAGTTATATGTCCACATAATGTTAAAAACTTATATGTTTTTGCGTATATTTCAGGTTCATGGATCTTAATCCAATTAAATTTTGATCTTGTCGAAACCATGTCAAAAAATGATTTCTTCACATACCTTATAACCTTCGATAATCCTTGAGTTTCTTTCTTCGTACTAATTACAGCTTCAGGAGATAATCTTTGATCCATCCAAGTAATCCAATCTCTTAGTGGTTTTCCATCTTTATCTACACACAATATGTTATCTCTGTTTGTTGTGATACTGACACCTTGGATGTTTTTCATATCATCTTTAAGCTTTTCTTTAACTTTATTAGTGCAATAACAAACATTATCCCAAAAAGAATCCGGCTCCGCTTCAGCCCAACCAAATTTCTTTACAATACAGGGCTTACTTACGATTCTCTCGTTAGCTACAATATTCCCCTGCGAATCACAGACAACAGCTCGAACGCTTTGTGTCCCAACATCAATAGCCATTATTAATTTATTTTTTTCACCCATTATCATAACCTCTTAAAATACATCTACTTTCTTTTATATCATATTTTTTTTCATTTTTAAATATCAGCACTAAACAACTCAGGTTAATTTCCATTTAATTTATATTAATTTTCAACTGTTTTTTTCTTAAATATAAAATTTAAAAATATCCCCTCGTCTCTCTTACATTTAAACCTTATTGAAAATTTCATGACAATTTTAAAATGCAATAACTTTGATAATGATATTATATAAATTTGGCAACAATATTTTTTAAACATTGCAAGATAATTTATGTAAAATTATTGACAAGTTTTTTAAAAGGAATATAATTTAGCTAGGAAGTGAGAAATATGAAAAAAAGTATGTACAGTTTAATGTTGAACGATGAAATTATTAATGAAATTGATAAGTTAGCTGAGGATCAAGGAACTAATAGATCTAATTTAATTAATAAAATACTTGCTGATTATACTAATCTGACCACACCAGAGCAAAGAATTAATTCAATATATGAAAGCATAGAGAGTTTTTTTGATAAATTATCTAATTTCGAATCTTTACTTGAGCCAAACGATTCAACATTATCAATAAAAGCTCCTCTTACATATAAATACAAGCCGACTGTAAAATATGATATTCAAATTTATAAATCTTTTTTTGACAATACTATAGGTGAATTAAAAATAATGTTTAGAACACAATATAAACCTCTACTTGATACAATTTTTTCTTTTTTTGAAATCTTTACTAGTATTGAAAAAAAATATTTAGAAACATATTTCCCAGACCAATACTATGGCTATAAATTTGATAATACTAAATTTACTAGATTTTTTATGTCAAACTCAAATTCAATTAATAATGAAGATTACCTTGCCGCATTAATAGCAAGTTATGTAAAAAGTATAGATATAATGTTGAATAAATATATAAATGAAAAATATAAAAATGAATATTGCCTAGAAAAGGACTATGTAAAGCTTTTTCTATCAAACAATAAAATACTAATTTAGTAGGAGGCTAATAACAATGAATGCTGAAAAATTTACACAAAAATCTATTGAAGCAATAAATTCTGCTCAAAACATTGCATTTGAAAATTACAACTCTGAACTTCTTCCAGAGCATTTACTACTTGCCTTACTTACACAAGAAGATGGGTTAATACCGAAAATTTTAAAAATGATGAATGTCGACGTTATTGCTTTGACAGATGTATTTTATAATAAGATATCAAAATTACCTAAAGTCACTAATACTGAAGGTAGGTCAAAAGACTCAATATACATATCACAAATTGCGCAAAATATTTTAATAAATGCAGAAAAAATTGCTAAATCATTGAATGATTCTTTTGTTTCTGTTGAACATTTAATGCTTGCTATTCTAGATGCAAAAATTAATCAAATCAACAATTCTCTTTCAAATTATTCGGTCACTAAAGAGTCTTTTTTGGAAACACTCAAAAAAGTTAAAGGCCATTCAAGAGTTGATAATGATAATCCGGAAGCAACTTATGATTCATTAAATAAATATGGATATGATTTAGTTGAACGCGCAAGAGAAGGTAAAATTGATCCAGTTATAGGACGTGATACAGAAATTAGAAATGTAATTAGAATTTTATCTAGAAAAACAAAAAATAATCCTGTTCTTATCGGGGAGCCCGGTGTAGGAAAAACTGCAATTGCTGAAGGATTAGCAATAAGAATATTAAATAAGGATGTCCCTGATGGTTTAAAAAATAAAACAGTTTATTCATTAGATATGGGCGCACTAATTGCAGGCGCTAAATATAGAGGTGAATTTGAAGAAAGATTAAAAGCAGTTTTAAATGAGATAAAGGAAAGTGAAGGAAAAATAATTCTTTTCATTGATGAATTACATACTATTGTTGGTGCTGGTAAAACAGATGGAGCCATGGATGCTGGCAATTTGCTAAAACCATTACTAGCTAGAGGTGAATTACATTGTATCGGGGCTACTACTCTTGATGAATATAGAAAATATATTGAAAAAGATGCTGCATTAGAAAGACGATTCCAGCCAGTTCTAGTTAATGAACCAACTGTAGAAGACACTATCACTATTCTTCGAGGACTAAAAGAAAAATATGAAATTTTCCATGGCGTAAGAATAAATGACCAAGCATTAGTTGCAGCAGCTACTCTTTCCCACAGATATATTACGGACAGATTTTTGCCAGATAAGGCCATAGACTTAATTGATGAAGCATGTGCTATGATTAGAACTGAAATTGATTCTATGCCTACTGAAATGGATGAAATCTCCAGAAAAATCATGCAACTTGATATTGAAGAGATGGCTTTAAAGAAGGAAGAAGATAAAATTTCCAAAAACAGACTTGCTATTATTCAAAAAGAAAATGTTGAATTAAAAGAAAAACTTAATACTCTTAAGGCACAATGGCTAAAGGAAAAAAGCTCAATAGATGATATTCAAAATCTTAAATCTCAAATTGATAAAATCAACTTAGACATTGAGACTGCACAAAGAATGATGAACTATGAAGAAGCTTCAAAATTAAAATATGGAAAACTTCCAGAACTAGAACAAAAATTAAAATCTTTAACAACTTCTTCTCCTTCTAGCAGCAACTTATTAAGAGACACTGTTACAGAAGATGAGATATCAAAAATAGTATCTAGATGGACAGGCATTCCAGTGACAAAATTAGTTGAAAGTGAAAAATCAAAACTAATAGCTCTTGAGTCAATTCTCAAGAAAAGAATTATCGGGCAAGATGAAGCTATTAAAGCAGTGGCAAATGCTATTTTAAGATCAAGAGCCGGCATAGGTGATCCAAATAGACCAATTGGCTCATTCCTATTCTTAGGACCTACTGGTGTTGGAAAAACAGAATTATCAAAAACAATCGCGGAAGCTTTATTTGATGATGAAAACAATTTGATAAGAATAGATATGTCTGAATATATGGAAAAATTCTCAATCTCTAGGTTAATAGGGGCCCCTCCAGGATATGTTGGATACGATGAAGGCGGACAATTAACTGAAGCCGTAAGACGCAAACCTTATTCAGTAATCTTGTTTGATGAAATTGAAAAAGCTCATCCGGATGTGTTCAATATACTACTTCAAATTTTAGATGACGGAAGAGCAACTGATTCGCAAGGTAGAGTGGTTGATTTTAAAAATACAATAATCATATTAACTTCAAACCTAGGTTCTCAAACTATTTTAGACGGTATCAAAGAAAATGGAGAAATTGAAGAAGATGCAAAGCAAGAAATTAATCAAATTCTAAAGCAAACATTTAGACCTGAGTTCTTAAATAGAATTGATGAAATAGTATTGTATAAACCTCTATTAAAAGATAGTATCTCAAAAATAATTGATATAATTATTTCAAAATTAAAAAACAGACTTGCAGATAGTTCTTTAAATTTAGATATTTCCAATAGAGCAAAAAATGCTATTATTGAGCAAGGATATGATATACATTATGGCGCCCGTCCATTAAAACGTTATATACAAAATACTGTTGAAGTTTTAATTGCAAAATCTATATTAGAAAATGATTATCAGCCTAATACAACGCTACACATAGACTATATTGATGATCAATTTATAATCACAAATACAATCTAACATATTATATTTCTTCTTTCAAAAAAGTGCTATATTTGTTTTTACTAAAACAATAGAGCACTTTTTTATTGACATTTAATATAATCTATTCTTTGTTATTAACTTTTTTTAAAAACCTACAGCAATTTTGTTACTAGTCAAATAATTCATTTATAAATTCAGAAGCATTAAATTTTAATAAATCATTTATTTTTTCACCAACCCCAACAAAACAAACTGGAATCTCGTTTTCAGCACTAATTGCAAAAACTACTCCTCCTTTTGCTGTTCCGTCAAGCTTATTCAATATAATCCCATCAATATCTATAAATTCACTAAATGTATCTACTTGAGAAACTGCATTTTGTCCTGTTGTAGCATCAATTACAATATATGTTCTATAATCTGCTTCAGGCCATTCTTTGCCTACTACTCTATTAATTTTTGCTAGTTCGTTCATTAAATTCTTTTTATTTTGCAATCTTCCTGCAGTATCAATTAAAACAACATTATCTTTTTTCGATTTAGCTGACGAAATAGCATCATATACAACTGCTGCGGCATCCGCTCCTTCATATTGCTTAACTATCCTTACACCAGCTCTTTCAGCCCACACTGTTAGTTGATCTGCAGCAGCTGCTCTAAATGTATCTCCTGCAGCTACAACAACTGATTTATTTTGATCTTTAAAATATTTAGCTAATTTCCCTATCGCAGTGGTTTTGCCAACACCATTAACTCCCGCAACTAAAATAACAAGGGGATATTGATATTCAGGAATATCATAATCTATACTTTCTAGCATAGTTTCTTTTAATAATTCCTTGGCATCTTCTGTATTATTAATCTTTTTTCTAAAACATTTATCTTTAAACCCTTCAAGAATTTCTTCTGTCGCTTTTACCCCGATATCGGCAGAAATTAATGCAATTTCCAGTTCATTAAAAAATTCATCATCTAATTTTCTACCAGTGAACATTGAGTATATTTTTTTTGAAAAATTTTCTTTTGTCTTTTTAATACTATCTTTTATTTTAGAAAAAAATCCCATTTTTACCCCGTAATCTTTTCTTGATCTTTTAATGATTCCATAGCTTCTGAAATTGTAACTTTTACAACTCTTGAAACACCTCGTTCCTGCATTGTAACACCATTTAAAATATCTGACGCTTGCATTGTTGGTTGTCTATGAGTAATTACAATAAATTGCGTATCTTGAGAAAACTTTTTTAAATAGTTTGCAAAAAGATATACATTACTATCATCCAATGCCGCATCAATTTCATCAAGTATACAAAATGGAACAGCCTTAACTTTTAAAATAGCAAATAGTATTGCAATAGCTGTCATGGACTGCTCCCCTCCTGACAAAGCATTAATACTAGGGACATTTTTACCAGGAGGCTGTGCGTCTATCTCTATCCCTGCAGATAATTCGTCTTCACCTTCATCAGGTGGTAATATTACCAATTTAGCCTTCCCCCCACCAAATAACTCCTTGAATACTTCGCCAAAGTTTTTATTAATCTTCTCAAATTCATTATTAAACTGCGTAAGCATTGACTCAGATAAATCTTTTATTACTTGATTTAAATTATTTTGCGCTGTTATCAAATCTTGCACACATGCTAATTGTTTATCATATCTTTCTTGTTGTTTTTGACTTTCTTCAATCGCATTATAATTGACAGGACCTAATTTAGAAATCTCCCTTTTAACATTTGTTAACTTGGAAATAGACTCTTCATAATTAAACTCCGCTCTCTTATACTCTTGAGCTGTATCATAAGAAAGATTATATTCTTCAAAAATATGTTTTTCTAACTGTTCTATACTTTCATTAACTCTAACTAATCTTTCTTCTTGTTTGATAATAAGTTGCTTTTTATTGTTGATATCATTTAAAATTTCTTCTTTTCTTATAATAATATCATGGCAAATCTTTTTACTTTCTTCCTTATCTTTTGTGAATTCCGCAATACTTTGCATGATCTTTTGATAATCATCTTCTTCTTTCTCGGTAAGTTTTGTATTCTTTAACATATCCTTCATTTCTTTTAATTGTGAAGTAAAGGCATTGCGTGCGAACTCATAATCACTATTTTCCAACTTCAATTTTTCAATTTCTTGCCCTAATTTAACAAGATTCATACTAGCATTAGATATTTCAATTTCGGCATTTTGAATTTTTAATTTTAACTCTGTGATTTCTTGGTTTAATTGATCCTTTTTAATAGACTTCTCTCCATACTCTATTTTCAACTTTGCATCTTCGTTTGAAATATTTGCATTTTCATGACTAACCTTATTTTTTTCTTGATTAACCATATCTAGTGCGCTTTGGATAACTTCTAATCTATTTTCTTTTTGCTCTAATTTTTCAACTTGAGTTGATAATTCACTTTCTAAATATATGATTTCGTTTTGAATTTTTTCAATATCTTGATTCCTTTGAAAGCATTTTTCTTTTGCTTCATCTAATGCTTTCGTGGATTTTTCTAGGTCTTGTTTCGTCTCATATAATTGTATCTCTTTATTATCTTTCTGTTTTTTCTTAATAGCTAAAGTATTTGAATACTCATCTAATTCCTTTGACATTTCTTCAATCTTTCTATCTGTCGCAAGTAAACTGTTGGTATCGTTGCTCCTCTTTCCTCCGGTAATAGCACCTGTGTTTGAAATTATATCCCCCTCTAGTGTGACTATTCTAAAACCATATTTATAACGCCTAGCAAGAGCTACTGCATTTTCTATATTATCACAAAGAATTGTTCTACCTAGAAGGCCTATAAGAATAGGGTCATACCTTTTATCATAGTTTATTAAATCAGAGAGTATTCCAATAACCCCCTTCTCTCTTAAACAACTTTCATATTCTTTCTCAAGATAACGATATTTATATGCTGCAATCGGCAAAATAGTAATAACCCCAAGACGTTTTTCTTTTGCTACATTAATCAAATATTTTGCATCTTCATCATTTCTTGTTACAACGTTTTGCAAAGTATTTCCTAAAATAGCTGTTACCGCAGCTTCATAATCTTTTGGAACTTTTATCAGCTCAACAAGTAGTCCTTCAATTTTATCAGCCACTTGTTCATTGTATTTAGCTTCTTCTATTAATCTTCTTACGGAATCTTGAAAACTTGTATAACTTTCCCTAGCACTTTTTAAATATTCGAGATAATTTTTTTGACCATGAAATTTTCCTTCTATATCTGTTATTTCTTTTGTTAACAAATTAAGAGACATTTCAATGTTAGCAATATCATCAGATAACGATTTTCTTAATAATTCAGCATTTTCTTTTGTGTTAACTGCACTAATAAGTTTATTTTCTACTTCTTGTTTTTCATATGTTTTAGTCTCTATAGACTTTTCTCTTTCATTTTTTATCTCTTTCAATTCTTTAATATCTTCAGTGATTAATTCAATCTCCTTGTGATATTTTCCTTCGTTAACTTTTATATCAGCTATCATGGCTAATGCTTGATATCTCTGATTTTCACGGCTAGAACTATCTATAGCATACTGTGCAATTTCATGCGCAACACTCTCTAATTCTTTTTGTTTATCATTTAGTTTAACTTTCGAATTATTCACTAAAATTTCCAATGATGATGCTTTTTCTTTTAAAGAGGAAACTTCATCTCTTTTTTGGTTTAAATCGTTAGAATTAGATTCAATAAATTGCGTCATTTTTGCAATTTCTTCTTCACAATGTTTAATCTTTTCATTTGTTAAATTACTATCTCCAAGAAGTCTCTCTTTTTTTAGTAAATGTTGCATTTCTAAATTCTTTAAACTTCCAATCTCATGCTCTAAATCAACAATTTTTTTATCATGCTTTTTGTATTGCTCGTCTTTTTCTGCATATTGCCTTTCGTAATAGTAAACTTCATCTTGATATGAATCTATTTTTTTTGTAATTTCTCCACGAATTTGTTCAGAGTTATCTGTTTGATAAATATATTGGTTTACTTCTATAAATTTTAATTCTTCTTGCAGATCACGTGCTATTCTTGCTTTTTTTGCTTGTTCTTTTAAAGGCCCCAAATGTTTCTCTATTTCATTAATTACAATTTTTCCCTTTTCAATATTTTCAGTTGCTACATTTAATTCTTTTACAGCATTTTCTTTTCTGCTTTTATACAAAGCAATTCCTGCCGCTTCTTCAAATAATGCTCTTCTTTTCTTAGGTGGATTTTGTATTATTTCTGAGACTTTACCTTGTGCAATGATTGAATACCCTTCACGCCCCATTCCTGTATCTTTCAACAAGTCTTGTATGTCTTGAAGTCTACATTTTGCACCATTTAAATAAAATTCTGAATTGCCAGAGCGGAAAGCTTTTCTGGTTATTACAACTTCCTCATACGGCGCGTTAATAATTCTGGTTGAATTATCAAAAACAACTGAAACTTCACAAAACGAAAGAGGTTTACGTAAATCTGTACCGCCGAAAATTAAACCAGACATATTTCCGATACGTAAAATCGAGGGTCTGGATTCTCCTAATACCCATCTTATTGCATCAGAAAAGTTGCTTTTACCGCAACCATTTGGCCCTACGATTGCTGTAATACCCTTATTAAATTCTATTTCTGTTTTTTCGACAAAGGACTTAAACCCATAAACTCTAATTTCTTTTAAATTCAAAGCGTCATCTCCAACAAAGTAATTATATAACTTAATTATTATAACAAAAAAATATAAAAATAAATATATGGTTTTATATCTAAGTAAGGTTTGCCTAGTAATACGGTATACTCACCAAGTAGAATTCCTTTAAAAAGACACTTTTACCAAAACAGCTATTCTATGCTGTGAATGATATTGATTATAAAACCAAATTCATTTTTTCAACACACTTTTCACACGCAATTTTAACCGCTTCTTTTTTTGTTGTTGCTTTTCCTATAAATTGTGCATTAAAAATATTTAATATGGCTATATGCATTGGTGGATTCAAATTATCTGTTTCATAATTAAGTGTATATTCCACTCTATTTTTTGCACAATATTCAAACAATTTAGATTTCATATCTAATATTTGTTCATCTCCAAACGGAAAAATAAATTTAAGAATGAACTTTTTAGTTATTGCCAAATCATTTGAATCTAAATAAATTGCAGCAATAAGAGCTTCTACAAAATCTGATTTACTTTTTTCCGATATTTCTTCTAAATTAATTGGCTTGCCTATAATATAATCATCCAGTTTTAAATAATCATATGTTTTAGCTAATGCTGTTCTTGAAACGAGCTTTTGTCTTTCTTTGGTTAATTTACCAGGAGTTGTGTTTTTATTTTCAAAAAATAATATTTCAGATACTATAAATTCTAAAATTGCATCCCCAAAAAACTCATATACTTCATACGACTCACTAGCCACATGATTAAATGGATGCGTTAAAGCTTTATTTAATTTTGATATTTTATTAAATTGGTAATCAATCCTTTCTTGAAACTCTAAAAGTTTTTCATTATCCATTTGAAATTTCCTTGGCTATTTTTTCTACCAAATGATTTTTAGCAATATTTACAGCTTGAAGAATGGAATTAGATATAGATTCCTCTCCGGAAGATCCGTGTGCTTTAATAACAATTTTATCTAACCCAACAAACATAGCCCCGCCTTGTTTTGAATAATCTAATGTGTTTTTCATTTCTTTTAATACAGGTTTTAATAATAAAGCTCCAAGTTTTGCTCTTAATCCGCCATTTTTAACATTATTTTTTATGGAAGAAAGCATACCTTTTGCCATACCTTCCATTGACTTAAGAGCAACATTCCCTGAAAACCCATCTGCTACTACTACGTCATATTCCCCAGATAATAAATCTCTAGCTTCCATCTGTCCTTTAAAATCTATATTTTTAATTTCGGATATTTCTTTTGCCGCCTCTTTTACAAGCTTTGTCCCCTTTGAATCTTCAGTCCCATTAGATAAAATTGCAACTCTTGGCCTTTTAACATCCCTAATACTCTTTATATATTCACTTCCCATTATTGCAAAACCATGCAATGACTTGGCATCGCATTCAGAATTTGCTCCGGCATCAATTAATATTACATTTGAATTATTAAATGTTGGCGCAACTAATGCTAAAGCAGGTCTCTCTATACCATTTATTTTATTTAAAATCACATATGCTCCAGCCAATAGTGCACCTGTTGAACCCGCAGAAACAAAAGCATCCGCTTTATTGCTTGGATCTGCTAAAAATTTTAATCCCTTAACTATAGAAGAATCTTTTTTCTTAATAACGGCCATTGCAGGATTATCATCAAAAGTAATTATTTGCTTGGCATCTAAAATCTCGATTCTTTCCTTAAATTTAACAATTTCAGGTTTAATTATGTCTTCATTACCAACTGCAACTATTTCTAAATCTTTATCATTTTCCAAAGCTTTAAAACAGCCTTGCAAAATTACCTTATAATCATTATCTCCACCAAATAAATCAACTATTACTTTCATAAAACCTCAAAATATGAAAAATGCCCTAATATATAGGGCTTATCATTTCACATCAAAAAATAACTAATCATTATTTTTATTACTTACAACAACTGGTCTGCCTTCATAATATCCACAATTCTTACATACTCTATGACTTTGTATCAATGTATGACAATGTGGACACTCCGATAAATTAGGAGCAGTAAGTTTCCAATTTGCCGATCTACTATGTTTTCTTGCTTTAGATATTTTTCCCTTTGGTACTGCCATTCTATTTGCCTCCTAGTTAAAATCTTTATTCATCAATATCGAAAAAGGATTACTTTCATCAATATCATTTTTCACTTCACAATTACATTCTTTATGATTCAAATTTGCTCCACAACTGCTACATAAACCTTTGCAATTATCATTACATAAAATCTGTATAGGCAATAATATAACAAATTCTTCTTGCACCTTATCTTTTAAATCTACAACTGAATTTGAATACCTATATTCACCTTCTTCTTCAGAATAAATACACTCGAATTCAAATTCAAAACATTTTTTTGTTACATCTAAACATCTATCACATAAAAATTCAACTTCCTGTTTGCAAACTGCTTGAACTTTTATGTTTCTATTTTGCAATACAAAAATCCCTTCAATCATACAAGGACCAATATATTTTGCTTGTCTATCTTCAATTAGAAAAATATCTAAATTTATTTCTTCTCGAAAGCAATACTCAATATTTTCTTGAATTCCTAATATGCTTAAACTCATTTAACACGCCTTATTTTGATGCCTATTTATATTACTATATATATTGTATCAATGCAAATAAAATCATTATTATATTATATGCTTTCACCTCAAATTTTTAATAAATTATCAAAATAATGCAGACTTAATAATGCTTTTTTAATAACTTGTCAATCATTTAATTAATGCATATCATTATATATATGTATCTATAATTCGATTACTCAATTATTATCTTCTCAATCAAATCTGTTTTAAAATTATTTCCTATTAGCAAAAGTTTTTGACCAGCATTATCTTCGCATCCAGTAATTACATAGTCAGACCCAACTAAATCAAATTTTACAGATGATTTATCTCCCAATTTACAATAGCCTTTCGCCCGAATAATATTTCCAAAAGCCTTATTAATAATTAATTCAAAAAATAGTAATAAATGTTGAATATTATAAAATTTAAAATTATTTAAAGAAAAATGTTCAAATGTCGCCTCATTTTTTACTAATTTAACACTTTTATATTTAAAACTATGCTCTTGACTATCTTTTTCGTTTTCAACTGAATATAACTCACTATTATACAAGTTTCCCCAATCTAAATCTGTAAAATTTTCATAATGCCTATTAGGATAATATATACTATCATTAATATTTAAATCACGCCTTATCTTATCATAATCATTTTTACTGTACTCTTCAGAGTGACTAACTAGTACGCTACCAGCATACTTTATTTGATTAATAAAATATTCTGGATATTCCAACATGTTTTTTTCATAATGAATACCATCTATTATCATAATAGGAGGTAAAATTTTAATCCTTTCATATCGAATTTTGTTTAAATTATCTAATATCTTATTTGTAAGGGCAACACCACTTGATTCAATGATTAAATAGTCTATATCCAAAGAATTTGAAATTGTTAAAACCGATTGGGAAAAATCAATTTTTTTAGAGCAACAAATACATCCATCAATTAATTCAAATATTTGTTCATCTATTATTGTTTTTTCCGACAATAAAAAATCTTTATCAACACCAATTGATCCAAAATCATTTTCTAATATTGCTACTCTCCCTTCTAACTGTTCAGTAAACTTTTTTATAAAAGTAGTTTTCCCAGCCCCTAAAAAGCCTGAAATCAATATAATTTTCATAAATAATTGTATATCAAGTAAATAAAAATAGTCCTGCTTATGTATGGCAGGACTATTAAAATTTCAATTAAATTGTTACCACAGGTTTAATCAAATCTGCAGGTTTGTTTTTCATTAATAATAAAGCATCTTCAACATGCTTAAACCCTTTAAATCTATGCGTTAACAACGGAGTTACATCCAATTTTTTATACTCAATTAGGCTAGCCAATTTTTGTAACCTTAAACGTCCACCTGGCATTAACCCGCCATTAATTTGTTTATGTCCCATTCCTACTCCCCATTCAATACGTGGAATAGTAATATTTAACCCCTCTCCTAAATAGTTAACGTTTCCTATTTTTCCACCTGGTTTTAATGATTTAATAGCAGGCTCAAAAGTTTCAACGCCACCGCCTGCAATGATAACTTTATCCACCCCTTGCCCGTGAGTTAATTCTAATACCTGCTGTTCAATTGGTCCTTCTTTGTATCCAATAAAATCAGTAGCACCATATCCTTTTGCTGCATTTCTACAAACTTGTCTTGTCCCAACACAAATAATTCTTGATGCACCCCTTAAATTGGCACCAGCAACTGCCATTAACCCAACTGGTCCAATTCCAATTACTAAAACTGTGTCTCCAAATTTAACATCTGCAAGCTCAACGCCATGAAATCCTGTAGGTACCATATCAGACAACATACAAGCTTCTTCTGGAGTTATGCTATCTGGCAATTTTGCCAAATTGGAATCTGCTTCGTTTACATGGAAATATTCGCCGAAAACACCATCTTTAAAGTTAGAAAATTTCCAGCCTGCTAGCATTCCGCCAGAGTGCATTGAATAACCACCTTGCGCCTCAAGTGAGCCCCAATCTGGAGTAATAGCAGCGACCATTACCCTATCTCCTGGTTTAAAGTCTCTTACTAAGCTACCTACTTCTTCAACTACTCCACAGCCCTCATGCCCTAAAATCATATTATGCCTCTCACCTATTGCTCCTTCCCAAACAGTATGTACATCTGATGTACAAGGTGACAGAGCTAATGGACGAACAATAGCATCTAAGGGACCACAAACTGGACGCTCTTTTTCAATCCACCCAATTTTACCTATTTCTAACATCGCAAAGCCTTTCATATAATTTCCTCCTTCCACAATATTTACTTGTTAATATTTTAACATATATTATTAAATAAGAAAAGTATTTTTAATTTACCCAGCTTTGCACTTACTAAAGTAAAAAAATAAGGTTAGCATTAACCTTATTTACACTTAAATTTTTAGCTAGAAAACTGGCCTTGTTATAATAGATTTATTTGCCCTTTTGATAATACTGTTACCAAAATTACTAAAATAAAATTTATTAATATACCAATTATAGCCATTCTTACGGCAATTTTAGAATTTGCAAAATCTTTATCTGTACGATCTTTTTTTGCTCGAAAATATATTGCAAATATAAAACCTAGTAGTGGCCATAAAAGTGCAAGTATTCCAATAAGAAAACTTCCTTTTTCAACATTTTTCTTTTTTGGTTGAGTATCTTCTATTTGATCGTTATCAACTATAGTGGAGCCATTAAGCCTTGCCCCACACTTTCCACAAAACTGATCATCATCTTTATTTTTAGCACCACAAAAAATACAATATATATCTCTTTGTTCCATTATTTTACCCCATTTAAAACAATATTTTTTGTATCTCTAGCTATAACTAACTCCTCATTTGTCGGTATAATAATTACTTTTACTTTAGAAGTATCTTTAGAAATTATCCCTGACTTCCGATTTAATTTGATGTTTTTATCCAAATCAAGTTCAACCCCTAAAAACTCAAGTCCTTTTAATGATTCTTCTCTTGCATTTTCAGAATTTTCACCGATTCCTCCAGCAAAAACTATACAATCAAGACCGCCCATTGCCGCAGCATAAGCCCCAATATATCTTTTAATTCTATAGTAGAACATATCTAATGCAAGTTTTGCTTTTTTATTCCCTCCTGCGGCAGCTTCATTTAGATCTCTAGAATCCGATGATAACTGCGAAACACCCAAGAATCCAGATTCTTTATTTAAATAATTTAACATTTTTTTAATGTCATAACCTTTCTTCTCCATCAAATATTCAACTGCCGCTGGATCAATATCCCCACTTCTAGTCCCCATTATCAAACCTTCTAACGGGGTAAATCCCATGCTTGTATCTATGCATTTTCCATCCTTAACCGCAGCAATAGACGACCCGTTCCCTAAATGACATGTAACAATTTTACTATCCTTAGGCAAACCTAATATTTTAATTGCTTCTTGAGAAATAAATTTATGAGATGTTCCATGAAATCCATATTTTCTTACATGATATTTTTCATAATCTTCATATTTAATCCCATACATATAAGCATAATTAGGCATTGACATATGAAATGCAGTATCAAATGTTGCAACCATTGGCACATCCAATAAATTGCGACAAGCCTTAATGCAAGCTATGTTTGCCGGCATATGCAATGGTCCTAATGGTTCATCTTCTTCTATAAACTTTAATGTTTCATCAGTAATTAATGTTGAATCTGTAAAATGCACCCCTGAATGCAAGACTCTATGTCCAATTGCATCAATTTCCTTAATATCTTTAACCGCCGTATGATCAACGTTAGTAAACTCTTTTATTATGTATTGCAATGCTTCTGTATGATTTTTCATTGGAGCAACTATCTCATATTTTTGATTGTTAATTTTATGCTCTATTCTTGAATTGTCAATACCTATTCTTTCAGCCCCACCTTTACAAATAATATTTTCTGTATCCATATCAAGTAGTTGATATTTAAGTGATGAACTGCCTGCATTTAATACTAGTATTTTCATAATATTTCTCCTTCACTAAATAGTAGATTGTAAAACAGTAATAGCAACAACGCCAATAATGTCCTCAACAGAACAACCTCTTGATAAATCATTAACTGGTTTAGCAAAGCCTTGACAAATTGGCCCTATAGCCATCGCACCACCTAATCTTTGAACCAATTTATAACCAATGTTACCAGCCTGTAAATCAGGGAAAACAAAAACATTCGCTTCGCCTTCTAATGGACTACCAGGAGCTTTTAATTCTTGCACCGATTTTACTATAGCCGCATCAACTTGCACTTCTCCATCAATAATAAAATCTGGGTTAGTATCTTTAACTAGCTGAGTAGCTTTAATTACTTTATCCGCATTCTCGTGTTTTGCACTTCCCTTTGTCGAGAACGATAACATAGCAACTTTAGGCAATCCTATTCCACCTAAAACTTTTGCTGTATTTGCTGATGCAACAGCAATATCAGCTAATTGCTCCGCTGTCGGGTTGATATTAACAGCACAATCGGCAAAAACTAAAACTCTTTCTTTTTTATAATAAGCTTTCTCATCAAAACACATTAAAAAAACTCCTGAAACAGTTTTAATTCCTGATTTTGTCTTAACAATTTGCAACGCTGGTCTTAGTAAATCTCCAGTAGAATGACAAGCGCCACCAACCATACCATCTACATAACCATCTTTCAACATCATCGTCGCAAAATATAAAGGATCACCGAAAATTAACTCTTTAGCTTTTTCTAAAGTCATTCCTTTCTCTTTTCTTAATTCATATAACATCTCAATGTATTTATCTGTGTCATGAAACGTTGATGCACTTACAATTTCTATCCCTTCTAAATCAGCTTTTGATACTTTTTTTACTAACTCCTTAATATCACCTACAAAAACAATATTTGCAATTTTCCTTTTTTGAATTTCAATACCTGCCTTTAACACTCTTTCATCATTAGATTCCGGCAAAACTATTCTTTTGTTCAATAAAACTGCTCTTTCCATAAATGAATCAATCAAACTTTTCATTATCTTTCTCCTAATATAAACAGCCTATCCAGTAAGCTTTTAGTTCACGCATAATATTATATATATTAACGCACGTTATATCAAGGCTAAATACAACATGATTATTTTGATTTGTCACCTAATGTGAAAAATTACAACAAGAATATAATAAAATTTACTAAACAAAAATTTCATTAAACTTAAATAATACTATAAAAATTCTTCATTGTTTTACAATATTTAATAATAAAAATAGTTTTAAAAGCTAAAATTATTATACATATATACTATATTTTATATTATTATTTTTAATTGCACTATTAAACTCTTTATGATCAATTTACTCATTAAACACTTTTCCCACTTTACTCTAACAGAGAAATTTTATCTATTAAAACTTTCCTTATTGTTTAATGTAAGGTTTAATATTACAATCCTATTTTTTAGCTATAAATGTTACAAGTTATAGTCTATAGCATGTTATAATAATCTACATAAAAGATGATTGGAATAATTGCAGAATTTAACCCTTTACATAATGGGCACCAACGTATTATTGATATAGCGAAAACTATAGATGAAAATCTAGTCATTGCTATGTCTGGGAATATAACTCAAAGAGGAAATTTTGCCTCTATCGATAAGCATACTAGAGCGTCAATGGCCATAAAATCTGGAGCTTCAATTGTTGTTGAAATACCTCCTATTTTTGTTGCTTCATCAGCAGAATACTACGCAAAAGGAGCCGTATTAACTCTACAAGCCTGTGGTGTTGAGCAAATAATATTTGGCAGTGAGATTGGAGACATTAGCCAATTAGAAAATTTATATAATTTGATACAATCAAAAAATGTACAAAACTCCATAAAGCAAAACATTAAATTAGGAAACTCATACTCAGCCTCGTTATTAGAAACTTTTAAAAACATGGGGATTGCAATAGACATAATTACTCCTAATAATATTTTAGCAATTGAATATATAAAGCAATGTAAAAAATATGGAATAAAATACCAAACAATTAAGCGTGAAAATAATTACAACGATAGCAATATTAATTTCTTTTATCCATCCGCAACTGCAATCAGAGAGCTTGCACAAGTGAATAATTTTGAAGCAATAAAAAATTTTGTTCCAGAACATGCTCTTTTTCCTAAAGAGTCATTTCTAACAAACAATGGCCTATATACAATTTTACGAGAGAAAATCTTAAACACAGGGGAGATTCTATTGCATGACATTTATGACGCCACAGAAGGCATTGAAAATAGAATCTTTAATTTTGCAGAAAAGGCTACATCTCTAGAAGAATTAATAGATTTAACAACTACACGTCGTTACACAAAACAAAAAATCCAAAGATTTTTATTACATATCCTATTAAAAATAACAAAGGATAATGCAAAATATATGCTTAACAACATAGACTATTATAATGTTTTAGCAATAAATAAAAATTGTATTAATCTATTATCAAACGATTTATTATGCACAAAGTATAAAGATTTCATAGCAAAGAATTTATTAAATTCCAACCATTTTAAATTGCAAAATAGTATTGATAAATTGCATTCAATAATAAACAATAAAGAGTTCACATTCAAAAATATGGTGGTCGTACAAACCAAAAACTAAATTAATATGTCAAGATAACTTTAATTTTTCTTTGTAATAACTCCCCCACTCATTTCTTCTCTAGAGGTTCTTAATTTTGTTAAAATTTCAGTAAGATAAATCTCAGCTTTCGATAATTCCTCATCAATAAATTTTTTAGAAGAATCGTTCATTGCATTACAATAATCTGTTGCCTTTTTCATTATGTTACTTGCTTCAACTTTCGCGTTTCTAACAATAACTGATTCTTCAACAAGATTACGTGCTTCTTGCTTTGCTTTTATCACAGCCTCTTCGCAATATTTTTTAGTCTCATTCTCATAGTCTAAGGCTTTTTGTTTAATCCCTTCCTCTTCTCTAATGATTTCTTTAGCACGAAGTATCTCGTCCGGTAATGAAGTTCTAATTGAATTAATCAATCCCAAAACATCTCTTAATTCAATAATTACAGCACTTTTATTAAATGTTGCTGTTTTAGAATTTTTAATTTTTTCCTCTAATTGCGTTAGCAAATCATAAATATTAACTTGATTCATTTATCCTTTCCACCTTTGTGTAATATATTTCTTTCACTTTATTAATTATCTTTTTAGGTAAATACGCACTTAAATCTTTGTTTTCCTCGAGAGCAATCCTAACCTTTGATGATGAAACAAATCCATTCTCCTCTTTAGCTGGTATTAATAGTGTTTTAACAGCCCCGTTTTCGAAATTGTATTTTGACATTAATGATTCATACTCGAAATCTCTACTATCTCTAAATCCTCGTAATATAACATTAATTCCGTGCGCTCTACAATAATCAATTGTTAATCCTTCATATGAATCAACTATAATATTTGCTTTATCACAAAAAAGTTCCTTCAATATTTGGACTCTTTCTTCCATGGTAAAAAAAGAAGTTTTACTTTCATTAATAAGCACAACAACGTACACCAAATCAAATGTTGACAAAGCATTCATGATTATATCATAATGACCGTTAGTAATAGGGTCAAAACTTCCTGTTACAGCACACCTTGTTAAATTTGTTTTTGTTTTGTTTACCATTAATTTTTACCCAAAAAACAACTTAAACTAGAAAAATCTAGATTATGAATATATGATAAATCAATAACCTCTGTGTGACAAGTAATTCCAAATTATATATATCTAAAAATACATATTTATTATAAATATATCGCTTTTATTATTTGCATCTCACTTTTCAACTGATGTTTACAAAAAATATTACACTGCCCGTCTTTTAATAGTATCGACTTGTACTATTCCATAAAGTTTGGTTTTAATAATTTCCCAATCCTCACTCAAATTGATATCAATATTCTTTAAATGCTCATAAATAATAAGGCCATCATTTTCTAAAATATCACACTCATTTATTAGATTTAAAATTAAAGCCGCATCATTTTGCGCATATGGTGGATCTAAAAAAATAATATTAAACTTTTTTCCTTTTAAAAGACTAATTGCATTTTTGTAATCTGAATTTATAACTCTTGATGTTTCTTTTATTAAATTTAAATTCTCTTCGATAATTTTAATTGCTTTTCTAGAAATATCAACAAACACTACTTCTCTAGCGCCTCTAGAAATCGCTTCTATTCCAATTGCACCACTACCGGCAAATAAATCTAAAAATTTAGCATTATGAACAAGAAATTGTATTGAATCAAAAATGGCTTCTTTTACCTTATCGGTAGTTGGCCTTACTATATTATCATCAGTCGGATTTTTTAAAATTCTCCCACGGTATTTGCCGGATATGATTCTCATTAAAAAATCTCCTTGTTAGTTATAATACAATCCATTTTTACATCATACGATTCAACTTCAATAACATCGTTCATTACTTGAAAATCAAAAGCAAGCCCGATTTTGTAACAATCTTTGTGGCTAGCAAAAAATCTATCGTAATAACCCTTACCTTTTCCAACTCTATTTCGCAACTTATCACATGCAACCAAAGGCACGATAACAACATCTATATGCGAACTTGTATCACTTTGTCCGCTAGGTTCAAGTATACCAAAAGCTCCAACTTGATATTGTGAAAATTTATTTACTTCAACAACTTCAATATTGTCTTCTATGACACGTGGCAAATACACTCGTTTTGAATCAAGCATTCTTTCAATTATAGCCTTTGTATTAACTTCTTTATCTAATGAATTATATATTGAAATTGATCGTGCATTTTTAACTACATCCAACTCTAAAAGCAATGAAGTAATCATCCAAGACTTTTTTTCCAAAAATTCTTTTTGTTCTAAGAGTTTTTCTTTAACAATTTTTCTAGCAGAAGATTTATCCATTCTATTTTTTATAATAATTCATCAAGCATCCAGCAACAATGATTTCTTTTTCTTGCTTTGTTAATTCGTCTATTCTTAATTCAATATTTTTTATAGTTGTTCCTCTAACTAATATCGCATCGAATTTTAAATCACCACGTAAAATTTTTTCTTTAACATTTGGGATTATTAAATAATCATCCACTTTATAATCATCATGATCTGAAATAAAAGGCAACATTCCCCAATTTATTAAATTACTTCTATATCTTTTAGTCGCATATTCTTTTGCTATGTTGGCAACCCCACCCAAGACTCTTTGTGATGATGCGGCTTGTTCCCTCGCGCTACCATCTCCTGGCTTGTTTGCAAAAATAGAGCTGCCATATGAAATACTGCCATCCAGTTTAATATTTGCGCGCTTTATTATATCTTCAAATTCTTTTGACCCCTTATTCTCTTGTCTCGCTTGCTCCTCATTTTTCACTAATTTAGCTCTATTTACATATTCTGGATCTTTTCTTGATAATGCAAATTCGGCCAATCTTAACGGATTTGATCTATAAGAGGATGTTTCTCCAGAAGGTATCAATTCATCCGTTGTAGTAACTGGATCTTTAATAACAGAAACAACTTTAACTGCAATATTATCTGTTAATGCTATTTGATTTGGCCAATCTTTTATATTAGGGCCATACTTTAAATCAAATTCAACTTCACTTTTCCCATATCCATCATATACTCTCGTATTATAAATCTCGTTACTATAATTAAATTTTTCGATTTGATCATCAAATTCAACATCTTCTGCTGATGTCAAAATCCCATTATTCAAAGCAGTAGCCGCAATTGATCTTGCATCCATTAAAGCAACTGACGATATTTGCCCCTCTCCTGGTTTTGAACCCTCTCTTGATTCAAAATTTCTTGTTGTATGTCTAACAGAGAAACCATTATTACTTGGAACATCACCGGCTCCAAAACAAGGTCCACAAAACGCTGTTTTTATAATAGCTCCTGACATCATCAACTTTTCAATGATTCCTTTTCTCACTAAATCAATATAAATTGGTTGCGACCCAGGATATATATTCAACGCAAAATCATCATGCCCTATTGGTTTGCCATCTAGAATATTAGCTGCCGTGTATATATTATCGTATGTTCCACCAGAGCAACCAGCTATCACACCTTGAGTGACTTGTACTTTACCATTTACAATTTTATCTTGAAGTGTAAAATTAACATCTCCTTTATTTAGATACTCATATTCTTTTTCAACTTGCGCAAAAACATCATATGGATTCTTTATAACTTCTTTAATATCATAAACATTTGCAGGATGGAATGGCATTGCAATTTTTGCAGTTATTTCATCTAAATTAACTACTACAGCTCTATCATATCTTGCATAATTTTCTGGATTGATTTCTTTATACGCATCAAGTCTACCATGCGTTGCAAAATACTCTCTTGTTGTATTATCTGTAGCCCATATAGATGATAAACATGTTGTTTCAGTTGTCATAACGTCAATACCGTTTCTAAACTCAATAGGCAAATTGGCTATTCCAGGGCCAATAAACTCCATAACCTTGTTTTTAACAAAACCATTTTTAAATACTTCTTTTATTATTGCTAAAGCAACATCCTGAGGCCCTATTCCATGTCTCACTCTGCCGTCTAGGTATACTGCAACAATATCTGGATAATTAATATCATATGTTCTATCTAATAACTGTTTTACTAATTCTGGGCCACCTTCACCAATTGCCATTGTCCCTAATGCTCCATATCTTGTGTGTGAATCGCTTCCTAAAATCATATTGCCACACTTCGACATTTTTTCCCTTATATATGTGTGTATGACAGCAAGATGTGGAGGAACATATATTCCACCATACTTCTTAGCAGCAGATAATCCAAAAACATGATCATCTTCGTTAATTGTTCCGCCTACTGCGCATAATGAATTATGACAGTTCGTTAAAACATACGGCAATTTAAAATATTCTAATCCACTAGCTTTAGCAGTTTGAATAATTCCAACATATGTAATATCGTGAGAAGCTAAAGCATCAAATCTAATTTTAAGTTTTGTATCTTTTTCTACTTCAGGAGTATTATTATGTGCTGATAGAATTTTATACGAAATGGTCTTCTTATAAGATGTTTTATCAATTTCATCATTTAGCCCCATCATAACGGCTTCTCTCTTTTGCACAAGCTTGCCATCTATCAAATACATATTTTCATCAAATAACTTTATACCTTTTGACATAAATCCTCCATAACTTTGTTAAGTACAGTCAAGCATGAGTATATATAAATAATCATTATAAGTCAAAAAATTATGAATATATTGCGCAATATTAAAGCGTAACCTAAACTAAATAAAGTAACGCCCGTTCTAAAATTTTTCAACAAAAAATGCCTTTTGCGGAATAATCCCTGAAATGAATTTAGACTGATTATTTTTACTTAAAAGAGAAAAGGCCTGCATTGCCAATTCCTCTTCACAGATTACATCGTCGTATTTTTCGGATTTAACCGAAATAATACTTATTATTCTATTTTTAACATTAATTTTAAACACTTTAGACTCTAAATACTTAATTTCAAACTTTATTATTCCATCATATTCAAAATCTGGTTGATATTTTAATAATTTTAAAAATTGTTCTAAATTACAAATTTTAATCATACTATTATCGTGATTCCTTGTACTTTCATTTAAAAATATGTCAGATTTTTTACCTTCAAAAAATTGTTCCTTTTCTAAATCAAATATATCGCCAAAAAACACTAATTCATCAACTTCATCACTAACTAAAGTGTATCCCAGTAGTTGTTCATCCTTATATATTAAGTATGCTCTTCCGCCTTCTGCTGCAAGTTCATGCAAGCGTTTGTTCATCACATCTTTGTCTCTGTAAATATGATTAACCCCTTGAAAATATTGATTATACATCTCAAGCATGGTGTCTATATCTGTAGTTTCTTTAAAGATATATTTGTTGTTTTTACCACAACTATTTAATTTATATGAATAATCTGAAACTATAAAGCCGTATTTTTTATAATAATCATGCTTGAATGGATATAAAGCAACAAAAGGGAAATTATTTGTTTCTAAGTATTTAAACGCATCCCGCATAACATCTTCTAAAAGTTTTTGTCCTCTATATTCCAACTTTGTTCCTGCCGCAACTATATATGGAACAGTTACAACTTGATCATTAAATGAAACTCTTTTATCAATTAAATAAAGTGCTGATATAAGTTCACCACTTCTAACTAGCGTAAATATTTTTTCGTAATTTACCTTTGTTGAAAAGAAATAATCTATATATTTCTCAGTATCGTATGGAAATGCTTCCTTATATAATTTCTTCAGATTTACAACATCCATATTTTAAATCAATCTCCACAACATATTTACTCAACATTTTAATTGGATTATAAGATTTTTTAGCTTGCCTTAAACCTAAATCGCCGGCATCATCTGATCTATTAACAAATTCAACATTCTCAAATCTATCTCTTATAAATGATGCAAATTCCTTATTAATGATATTGTATGCCCCTGCAATATCGGTTCGCGCCTTTTCTATGTGAACAAATAACATGTTTTCAATTACTTCCCCGATAGTATATGCTGCTATTTCATTATTAACATATAAAACATATCCTATCGCGGGAAACTGCTCAAAATTTTTTAACACTTCTATTGCCATTTCATTTTCAAATTCTTCAATATGGCTAACCTCTTCTTGATCTTCCTTTATTGCTAAAAATTCTTCTTGAAATTTTATAACATCTAAAATATTAGTTGAATTTAATAACTGTAACTCATAGTTCCCGTCATAAAGTTGATGAAACTTATTAACATGATTTCTTTTTTTATTAAATTTCTTTCCTTCTAGTGTTGCTAAGTCTTTAATTGAGTATATGTACTCAGCCCAATCATCGTCTGCATACGCTTCGTATCCTGGAAAAATTTCTGAAATTTCCTGCAACGATTCGGGCGTCACTTCTTTAAACACTAAATTAATATTGTTTTCTTTACAATACTTTCTGATTTTACAATACGCTTTCTTTCTTCTTGATTCATCTGAACACGGAACATTAAACGCTATTTTTTTACCAAAAATCTTATACTTTAAATACAATATATCTTCATCGACACAAAACTCTTGCTCAAAAAATTTCCCCCACATATATGTTCCTATTGCTGTAAAATCAAAAATTCGGTTTTGTTGATTTTTAAAAAATGTTTGAAATGTTTTTATATCTTCTATTCGGGTTTTCCTAAACTCCATAAACCACCTTATTAAATACACTTTATTAATAAATTTACTTTATTTTAACATACTTTATAATAAAAATAGTTTCAATTCCTAATTTAATAATCATATAGTAAAAATTTTCATTAATATAAAATAAATATATACTTTACTATTCTCCTTAATGTTATCCTTTATATGCAAAAAAAATTATTATATAATTAAACATATGAAAAAGAAATATAAATATAAACTTCCAAAATCAATATATATTTTAGCAACAATTTTTATTGTATTATTTTTATCTTTTTCTATTTTTAATTTGCTTAGACTGTTAAAAGTTAATGATATGATTTCAACAAATCCTAATATGGATATTTTTGCTCTATGCTTTTCTTTATTTATAATGACATTAATACTACTCGTGTTATTTAATTCATCATATATAATAGATAAAGAATTAATTTGCGTTTTTGGCTTTATTTCAAAAAAAATTAATTATCAAAATATTTTACTCATTCAATACCAAGAAAAAACCGATATTTTAATTATTTTTTACTTGATTCCACCAGCATTCTCTTACGAAAATGTACAATACATAAGAATTAATATTGACAAGAAATATATTGATGATTTTATAAAAGATTTAAGAGATAATAATACTGCAATTAAATATGAGCTTTTAAGGGGTGAAAATGAAAAAAATAATTATAGCGAGCAATAATAAGCACAAAATAATAGAACTTAAGCAACTATTGTCTAATTATTTCGACGAAATATTATCTCTTAGCGAAGCTGGTTTAAGTATTGAAATAGAAGAAACAGGTACAACTTTTTTTGAAAATGCATTAATTAAAGCGAGAGAAATATCCAAACTAACTAACTGCTATTCAATTTCAGATGATAGTGGACTTTGCGTCAACGCTTTAAACGGAAAACCTGGTGTTTATTCGGCCAGATTTGCAGGATCCCCTTGCAATGATGAAAATAACAATAAATTATTATTAAAAGAATTAGAACATAACGATAATAGGCAAGCATACTATGCTTCCAGTATAGTTATATATAATCCTCACACTAACTCATACCTTGATGCATACGGATATACAGAAGGTGAAATATTAAGAGAATATCGAGGAAATAATGGCTTCGGTTATGACCCTTTGTTTTTTTCATATGACTTAAATAAAACTTTCGCAGAGTGCAGTTTAGAAGAAAAAAATAAAATAAGTCATAGATCAAGAGCACTAAAAAATTTATTAGAGAAACTTGAAAAAAATCCGGATTTTCTAAATTTTTAAAACATTATTTTTACCCCCAATAATAGCGTTTCTTGTAGTGTTAGTTTTTCATTGCATTTTTAAAAATATATTGTTGACATCACAATATGCATATGTTAAAATCTTAGAGCAATTCAAGAACGTACATTAAAAATTATGCGGGTGTAATTCAATGGTAGAATATCAGCCTTCCAAGCTGGATGCGTGGGTCCGATTCCCATCACCCGCTCCATTTTTTTTGAGTCTGTAGCTCAGCTGGATAGAGCAACGGCCTTCTAAGCCGTGGGTCGGGGGTTCAAATCCCTTCAGGCTCACCATATGGTGGGTATAGCTCAGTTGGTTAGAGCGCCAGGTTGTGGCCCTGGAGGTCAAGGGTTCGAATCCCTTTACTCACCCCACAACAAACATGCTTTACCATTATTGGGGTGTCGCCAAGTGGTTAAGGCACCGGATTTTGATTCCGGCATTCGCAGGTTCAAATCCTGCCACCCCAGCCAATCAATGGGGTATCGCCAAGCGGTAAGGCATCAGACTCTGACTCTGACATTCGTAGGTTCAAATCCTACTACCCCAGCCAAAGTCAAGTATGGTTCATTAGCTCAGATGGTAGAGCACATGACTTTTAATCATGGTGTCCCGGGTTCGATTCCCGGATGAGCCACCAAAAAATAATTGCACATTAAAATTTTATGCGGATGTGGCGAAACTGGCAGACGCGCTAGACTTAGGATCTAGTGTCTACGACATGGAGGTTCGAGTCCTCTCATCCGCACCAATTTTCTTTATAAGCGGAAGTGGCTCAGTGGTAGAGCGTCGCCTTGCCAAGGCGAATGTCGCGAGTTCGAATCTCGTCTTCCGCTCCATTTTTTTTGTGCGATTAGCTCAGTTGGTAGAGCAACTGACTCTTAATCAGTGGGTCCAGGGTTCGAATCCCTGATCGCGCACCATTTTTATAAATATTTAACTTCTTTAAAAAGGCTTCTATAGTTGCCTTTTTTTATTTGATGTATAACATAATATTATAAATAATACAAGATAATAATTTACACATTAATCCCAAAAACAATATATAATAAAATCTACAACAAATATTAAAAGACCACATAAAGGAGAAACTCTGGTTTTTCATGTTAAGCAATCAAAAAACTCAAAGACTAGGCGAAATGCCTATTTTAAAATTGATAACAATATTATCTGTTCCAGCAATGATTTCTATGTTGGTTCAATCACTTTATAATGTTGTTGATAGCATTTATGTTGCTAAAATTAGCGAAGATGCAATTACTGCCCTTTCCTACGCCTTCCCAGTTCAAGCTTTTACAATGGCTTTTGGTTTAGGACTTGGCATTGGAGCAAATTCTATAGTATCTGTTAAACTAGGTGAAAGACGTCCAGAAGAAGCTTCAGAAGCTGCGCAAAATGGCGTTTTTATGGCCATTATGCTAGGCACGTTTTTCGCAATATTTGGTTACCCTATTTCCTTATTATATTTTAAACTTATAATTCCTGCTTCTGAAACATTAATTTTCAAAGAAGCATTAGAATATACAGCTATTTGCATATCTTTAACAATATTTATTTATTTGCAAATCTTAATAGCAAGAACATTACAAGCAACAGGAAGACCTACTGTCCCTATGTTTGCACAATTAATTGGTGCTATATCAAACATTGCACTAGACCCTCTTTTCATTTTTACATTTAAAATGGGGGTAAAAGGAGCTGCTATTGCTACAGTTATAAGTCAAGCACTAGCTCTTATTTATGCTTTATTAGTTGTTAAATTCCAAAAACAAACTATTAAACTATTTTCAAAAACATTTAAACCTAATAAAAAATATATTTTCAGCCTCATAAAAGTCGGCCTACCAGCAGCAATTATTAACTGTCTTTTCTCCCTCACTACTACTGTATTAAATATTATTTTAGGACAACTTTCAAAATCTGCTGTTGCTGTATTAGGTATTTATTTTAAAATTCAATCGTTTGTATTTATGCCTTTATTTGGACTAAATCAAGGGACAATGCCTATTTTTGGATATAGTTTTGGCGCAGATAATAGACAACGTTTTAATAAAACTTTTTTATACGCTATCATAATTAGTTTAGTTTTAGGTATTTCAAACACATTGTTAATACAATTCGCATCACTTCCAATACTTCAATTATTCTCAATTAAACCTGGAAGTGAAACTATGAAAATAGGTGTTGAAGCATTAACAATTATAAGCTTCAGTTTCATCCCTGCCTGTTTTTCAATATTAGCAACCGCAGCGTTTCAATCAATCGGACATGCGGTGCAATCAGCAATTTTATCATTATCCAGACAATTCATTGTTTTAATACCTTTCACATACATATTCATAAATTTTACTCAATTAAAATTGAAAGGTGCATGGCTTGCTTTCCCTATTTCAGAAGTGGTAACTTGTCTAATTTTTATCCCTCTTTTTATCTCAACTGTAAACAAAGCATTTATAAAACATAGAAAATATTTACAAATTGAAAAACTAAACAATGATTCTTCCTCAGTATAATAACCATAAGTTTACAAAAAATGAAATTTTAACTTACTATTTAGAGAAATTTTTCAATTTCCTGAGGATATTTTATATCAGCTAAAAGCCTAATTCTATCTAATGTTTTCATCAACCTTATACTATCAGCGTGTGTCATTTCTTCGCTTTCTATTTTTCCTGCTAAAATATCAGCCGCAACCTTATCAAACTCGTATGAATATCCCCTTTTAGTTTTAATATCTATTCTTTTGCCATTTATATATTTACAAATAGCCTTATTTGGTTTAAAAAATAGAAAAGGAAATATAATACTTACTTTTGTTGCTACAATTATCGCTCTACATAATGTAAATCTATCATGTGAGTAAAAAAATCTGGCCTTTTCTCCACCCTTATAAAGGAATTCAATATATCCCTCTAAATCAACACCATATTTATCTTTTTTGATTTCAACATTAATTCTATCAGGCTCACCAAATAACGAAAGTGCATATTCGACGCAGTAAACACCAACATCCAAAAGCGATCCTCCACCTAAATTAGGGTCTGTTAACCTTCCACTTGTATACGCAAATTTACGGTTATAACCAAATGTGCAGCCGAAGTATTCAACATTACCTAATTTATTGCTATTGTGCAGACTTAAAATTCTTTTATTTATAGGATTAAATTTCATCCACATTGCTTCACCAAGATAAACTCCTTTCTCTTTGGATAATTTGCACACTTCTGCAGCTTGAAAAGCATTTATAGTAAAAGCTTTTTCACATAATACAGCCTTATTAGCATTAATGCACTTTTTTATTAATTCATAGTGCGAAGCATGTGGAGTTGCAATGTACACACCTTCAACCTCTTCCATTGCCAAAGCCTCATCTAGCGTTTCTACAGGTTTAGCGTTGAATCTTTTTGCAAACTTTTGATTATTTTTTTTATTCCTCGAAAATGATGCAACTATACAATGTTTTCCTTTTCGAGTAATTTCTTTTGCAACTTTATTTGCAATGGCACCTGTTCCTATAAATAACCAGCCGAATTTTTTCATTATTTGTTTTTTCTCCTACTAACAATTTTTTTGACTAATTTTTCTATTTCAACAATTAATAATGGTGATATAGATAATGCTAATGCCACCAAAACCCATTTTGCTTCCAATTGTATAAGTCCTAATATTCTTCCAAACCAAGGCACTAATATTGCCAATACAACCAACATAAATGATCCAAAGCATGCTAATACTAACCATAGATTAGAAAATGGATTCTCTGTTATTAGTGATTTATGTGTTCGTACATTAAACGAATGTACTAATTGTGAAACGGATAAAACAATAAAAGCCATAGTCATTCCTGCTTTAACATTTAACATAGCGCCCTCTAATGGTATTAAATATAATCCAATAGCAAATGCCACCAATGTAATAGCACCAAAATAAATCCCATGTAAAACCACGTTTAATCCTAAATGATCAGAGAAAATACTTTCATTTTTACTCCGTGGCTTTCGCATCATAACATCTGCTTCAGGCTTTTCTAAACCTAAAGCAATTGCAGGAAAACCATCAGTTAATAAATTAATCCACAGCAATTGCATTGCAGCAAGTGGTGTCTCACGCCATATTAAAATAGATAAAAATACAGCAAGAATTTCTCCAATATTACAACTTAACAAAAATTGAACACCCTTTTTGATATTATCGTAAATTCCACGTCCTTCTTTAACAGCATCAACTATGGTTGCAAAATTATCATCCATTAATGTCATATCCGACGCACTCTTAGCAACTTCTGTACCTGTAATACCCATTGCACAACCAATATCTGCTGCTTTTAATGCCGGAGCATCATTAACTCCATCGCCTGTCATCGCCACAACATCACCCTGGGATTGCCAAGCTTTTACTATCCTTATTTTATTTTCTGGAGATACTCTTGCGTAAACAGATACTTGCCTTACCACACTAGTTAATTCTTCATCTGACATTTTATCTAGTTCAGATCCTGTTATAGCTTTATCTCCTTCATTAAATATTCCTATTTGTTTAGCTATAGCAATTGCAGTTGTAATATGATCACCAGTAATCATAACAGGCCTAATCCCAGCTTGTATACATATCTTAACAGCTTCTTTTGCCTCCTCTCTTGGAGGATCGATCATTCCTACCAACCCTAATAAAACTAATTCATTTTCAACCTCATCAGAAATTAATGTTGTTGGTATCTTATCTATCTCTTTATAGGCAACCCCAATTACCCTCAAAGCATCATTAGCCATTTTTTCGTTCGCAATTAATGCTCCTTCTTTATCACCTGCAACACAGCGTTTAATTAGTTCATCAAATGCACCCTTAACAATAACAATCCTCTTATTGTTGATATCACAAATTGTGCTCATAAGTTTCCTGTCAGAATCAAATGGAATTTCATTTAACCTAGGATTTTTCTCTTCCAACTTTCTTTTGTCTATACCAAACTTTTTAGCTAATGCAACAATTGCAGTCTCTGTAGGATCACCAATTGAAACTATTTCTCCTTCTTTCTCCTCAATGTATCCATCACAACATAAAAGAGTTCTTTCTAATAGCTTCACTACTTGATCATTATCTTTTACCATCGCATCAACCATTCGACCACCAGCATATAATTGAACTACTGTCATTTTATTTTGAGTCAATGTTCCGGTTTTGTCAGAACAAATTGTTGATGCACTCCCCAATGTTTCAACAGCAGGCAATTTTCTAATTATTGCATTCTTTTTCACCATACGTTGAACACCTATTGCCAATACCAATGTAACTATTGTTGGCAAACCTTCAGGTATCGCAGCCACTGCCAAAGAAACGGCCATCATAAATGTTATAAGTATTCTTTGCTTAATATCCATTCCATCTTTTTGAATAGTTAAACTAACTATAAAAACTATTAGACATATAATTAACGCTGCGGCTCCTAAAATTTTTCCTAATTTGGACAATTTTAATTGTAATGGCGTTAATGATTCTTTTTCATTATTTAAAAGTTTAGCAATTTTCCCTATTTCAGTATTCATTCCAGTATCACATACTACTGCTTTGGCTCTACCATAATTAACATATGAGCCGGAAAAAATCATATTTATTCTGTCTCCTACGCCAACCTCGTCTTCAATCATAGCTAGAGCGTCTTTTTCGACAGGTAATGATTCTCCAGTTAGGGAAGATTCATCACATTTTAATGATGCTGATTCAATTAAACGAGAATCGGCAGGAACAATATCCCCCGCTTCAAGAACGATTAAATCACCTTTTACAAGATCTTCACTATCTATAATAAGTGTTTGCCCATTCCTTATAACTTTCACTTTAGGAGCAGACAT
The DNA here is from genome assembly GCA_023396095.1 of Bacillota bacterium. Taxonomy (GTDB): domain Bacteria; phylum Bacillota; class Clostridia; order Christensenellales; family UBA3700; genus JAEWXG01. The sequence goes on from JAEWXG010000012.1 coordinate 57,466, forward strand.
TTTCTTCAAAGCCTCTAATGCCTTTTCAGCTTTATTTTCTTGAAACACTCCTAAAATAGCATTGAAAAAGACTATAACAAAAATAATAATAGGCTCAATAAATTCACTTTTTTCAATATTCCCTTTACTATTTTCATATATTGTAACAACTAAAGAAATAACAGCAGCAATTAATAAAATAATAATCATTACATCTTTAAATTGATTCAAAAATTTCATAAATAAAGATTCTTTTTTCTTCTGTTCTAAAATATTTTTGCCATATTGCGCTTCTCTTTCTTGTACTTGCTTTTCATCTAACCCAGATTGAGTATTGGTTTCAAGATTTTCTACGATATCAACAATTTTACCATTATAATTTTTCATAAATAGTTAGTTTTCCCCTTCAAGCAATTTGGCATATAATTCAAGACCACGAACAATATCTTCACGTTCTTTATCTGTACTTTTCACCGCAATTGAAAATGTCATCCTTTCAATAACCTCTTCAGCGTTTCTTGCAGCTCTATCTCCTAAAGCTGTAATCTTAATTTTCACAATTCTTCTGTCTTCTTTTGAACGAACTCTTTCTATCAAATCGCGATCTTCCAATCTTGTACATATATTCGAGATATTGCTAGCTGGCATGTTCAACTTATTTGCTAATGCAGTAACTATCATTGCTGCTCCCTCATTTTTTAAAGCCACCAAAACATCAGCCTGTGATTTTGTTAGTTCATAAGGCAAAAGTGCACTATTAATATTAGAAGATAGGTTTAATAAAATCTGTCTAACGGCGTTATCAATTTTTTGATTAAATAAATTTATATCCATTCTCTTGTATTAGCAAAAAATATTTGCTCCTCCTTAACTATTTTATCGTTCAAAAATAAAACATTTATCACGATAAATATATTTTACGCTATGAGAAGACAAATTACAACTTTTAAAAGAATCTCTGTTACATATTTTGAATCCATAAAATTGATCACCATATTAAAATTATCTATATTTATTTTCTAATGGAGTACTGACAACCACAATATTCTTGCCTGTACATGCCAGTTTCTTTAGTAATCTCAATTGATCTTAAATAGCCGTTGTTTTTTTTGAAATTTTCATATAAAAATTTTACTTTATATTCCTCTTCGATTGCTTTAGCAACATTAAAAATATTGTTTGAATTTTTATGTGGGCTAACAGTCAGTGTCGTAGTAAAAATATCATAATAGTTATTTTTAGCAAATTCAGCAGTCTTTAGCAATCTTAATTTGAAGCACTCAATACAACGATTACCGCCCTCTTTTTCTTCCTCTAGCCCTGCTATTACTTGATAAAAATCATTTTGATTATAGTCTGCATCCACAATATTAACTTCATTAACATATTTTAAATTTATAAAATCTATCAATTCTTTTTTTCTTCTTAAATATTCTGTTTCCGGATAAATATTTGGATTATAAAAATATATGGTTACCTTGTAATCATTAACCAATCGTTCTAAAACTGACGAACTACAAGGGCCGCAACAGGCATGCAATAATAATTTTTGTTTTTCTCTTTTCATATTATTTTTTTATACTTTGCCCTAAAACGTCTGTTACTTCATTAATTGCAATAAAAGCATTCTTATCAACACTTAATACAATATCTTTCATCATAGCAATTTCAAATCTGTTAACAACATAATAGACAATTTTCTTATTATTATTTTGAAAGTAACCACTGCCATTAATAATGGTAACTCCTCGACCTAGTCTTTCATTCAATGCTTTTGCTATTTCTAAACCATTGTCTGAAATAATCATTGCCGCTTTTGCCTTATCTAAACCTTCTACAACTCCGTCTATAACTTTACTTGCAATGACATATGCAAAAATTGACATTAATGCTGAAGTTAAATTAAACACAAATGCGGAAACAGATAATAACACTAAATTGTATGCCATGATAATTTGGCCTACAGAAAATCCTATTTTTTTCGACAACATAACAGCTGTTACTTCAACACCATCCAGTGTTCCACCCTGTCTTATTATTATTCCAGAACCTAAACCAGAAAACACTCCACCAAACATCGCGCATAATAACATTACATAATCAGCTTTGAATAACTCTGTATCCAATGTAGACAATGCTTTTATTATTTTTACATCTAACTTTAAAACTGTTACTTCTATATACATGGCAAATGAATAACAAATAACTGCATAAATTGAATATATTAAATAATTACGATTCAATTTTTTTGCAGCAAAAATAAAAAATGGCAAGTTCATAACAATCAATAATGTACTCATCGATACTTGTGGAAAAACCTTGTTTATAACTATTGCAGTACCGGACATTGACCCGTCAATTAACAATCCAGGCATTAAAAGACATCCTACCCCAAAAGCATTAATAAAACCTGCTATAAAAATAGTCAAAAATGTCTTTATGCTTAATGGTAAAATTTCTTGTAACTGAATTGTTTGCTGCTTATTAAAAAGAATATCATATCTTCTTCTTTTTTGTTTATCATCAACAGTTTCAAATGTATTGTTTATGGAAACATTAACGATTTTAATATCGTTTATTTCACACTCTTTAATAAACTCTTCCTCTGTATATTCTGCATCAGATTTACAAACAATTTCATAGTTATTTTTTTTGCTCATTGTATACCCTTTAATTTCTTTTTTATTATTATAGCATCTAAATAGGTTTAAATATTATTATATAAAAAAATGTTGTCAAAAAAGACAACATTTTTTAAAAAAAAGAGGTATTTAGTTTGTTTTACTTGTTTATCTATTTTCATTCTCATCTATTTTTACAGTTTCCTTGTTCTTTAAATAACAGCCAGAACATGAACTACAATTACCACCACAAGAATGTTTCCCTTTCTTTTTCCTTATAATAGCTGTTATGGTTGTAATTGCAAGAAATGCAATTACAAGTACTAAAATAACTATTTCTATAGGCCTCATAAATCTTACTCCATATCGACAATACTAGATCTTTTTTGAGATCTTCTCTTTCCTATAAAAGCAACTAAACCTACTACTACAAAACTAATCAATATTATCAATGACACAATTTGCAACCACTTTAATGTCCCAACCCAGTAGACATATAAAGATATTATGTATGATGTTAAAAACCAGAATAACAATGCTGCCATTAAATGTCTTTTATTATTTAACTCACTTCTTGCTGCAGCAACAGCGGCTAAGCAAGGTATTGTTAGTAAATTAAATACCATAAAAGAGAATAACGCTGGAGCACTTAAACTTCCTAATAATATTGCAAACGCACTTCCTGCATCACCAGCAGCTTCTTCCCCATCAAAAGCATCTGCGTCCGAAGCTTCCCCGGAAATCGATGATGAAAACATTCCTAATGTAGAAACAACAACTTCTTTTGCTAATAGTCCAGTAAATGCAGCAACAACAAACATCCATCCTTTTGCTGGTGCATTTGTAGGGTTCATAGCAAAGCCTAGTGGTACAAATATCCACCTGATGCCTTTACCAATATCTGCTAATATACTATCGTTTATTGTTTCAACCATTTTATATTCCCAATTGAAATTTGACAAAAACCATATAACAATCGTTGATGCAGCAATAATTGTTGCAGCTTTATAAACATAATGTTTCATTTTATCCCATAAAAACACCATTGTATTTTTAAATTTTGGCATTCTATATTCTGGCAATTCAAGTATAAATGGAGGTGTTTCTCCTTTAAATATTGTTCTTTTTAAAATTATTGCAGCAATAATTGAAACAGCTATACCTATCAAATACATAGCAAATACAATTAACTCTGGTGCAGGAATTGTTGTTTTTCTCAATAAAATGATTGCAAATACTGACCAGATAGGCAACTTGGCACCGCAAGAGAAAAATGGTGTTAGCATAATAGTCAATCTTTTTTCTTTTGCATTTTCCAATGTTCTTGTTGCAAATATACCAGGAACAGCACAACCAAAACACATAATTAGTGGCATAAACGCTTTTCCAGTAATTCCAAATCTTCTTAAAAGCTTGTCTAAAATAAATGAAACTCTTGCCATATACCCAGAATCTTCTAACAATGATAAGAAGAAGTACAAAAGCATAATTTGAGGAATAAACGAAAGGACTGCTCCTACACCTCCGATCAAGGCATCAACAACTAAACTAGATACCCATGGGGCTTGTGATGCAAGAGAATTTTTAGCCAATTCACTTAATGTTGCCATCAACCCCGGATAAAGACCTTCAACTCCATCTCCTACTAAAGTTTGCAAGAAAAATCCTAAAGATGGGATCCCAACCAAGTCATCTCCAACTTTAATTCCACCCTTCCAAATTGCTTTAATAAAGAATAAATCTTCAGAAAACGTAAAATGGAAAACAAATAACATAACTAGCGCAAAGATAGGTAGTCCAAATATTCTACTAGTCAAAACCTTATCTATTTTATCTGAAATTTTGATATTTTTAGAACCACTACCTTTAATTACATGTTTTGATAAGTTATTACTAATAAACTTATATCGCGCATCAGCAATAATAGCTTCAAAGTCATCTCCAAATAATTCATCTTGATGATTGCTTCTCAATATTGCTAATGTTTCTTTTAATTCTTGGTGCACTTGCATTTCAACTTCATCATTTTCTAGCAATTTAATAGCATGAAATAATGAACACCCAACTTTCTTTTCATCAAGTAGGGCCTTGACTTGTAAAACTAAAGGAAAATGTTTTGAGCCTTCTAGTAAACTTCTTTCTTTAATCCCTTCTTGTGATACTTCATTAACTTTTAACATTAGGTCTTTAATGCCTTTATTTTTTAATGCACTAATCTCCACAACAGGGACTCCCATTTTCTTGCTAATTGCTTCAACATCAATAGACCCTTGTCTTTTTTCAACAACATCTATCATATTTAGCGCAATAACTAAAGGCACTCCTAATTCAATAAGTTGCGTACTTAAATACAAATTTCTTTCTAAATTGGTTGCATCAACTATATTAATAATTGCATCTGGCTTTTCATCAATAATATAATTTCTTGTTATAATTTCTTCTGGTGTATATGGTGACAATGAGTAAATTCCAGGTAAATCAATAATATCAATTTTTAAATTTTCACTTTTACTTCTATACACCCCAACTTTCTTATCAATTGTAACACCTGGCCAGTTGCCTACGTGTGCAGTACTTCCTGTTAATAAATTAAATAAAGTTGTTTTTCCTGAATTTGGATTTCCAGCTAAAGCTACTCTCATTAATTATTCACCTCCACTAATACGCCTATTGCTTCCGATTTTCTAAGACTCAATTGATATCCTCTTAAAGTGATTTCAATAGGGTCTCCAAGTGGCGCTCTTTTAACCATTACTACGTCAGCACCAGGTGTTATACCCATATCAAATAATCTTCGCCTTATAGCACCTTCAACATTCAAACTTTTAACAATTCCTTTCTGCCCTAAAACCATATTAGATAATAAAACTTCCATAAAACTCCTTTATTGTATTGCTACAAATATTTTCATTGCTAATTCTTTATTAATAGCTACTCTGCCATCCTTTATTTTTAATATTAAATCTCCTTTCGACGCAGACATTATGACAATTTTCTGTCCTGGTAAAACGCCCAGATTTTCCAAATGTTTTTTAATTTTATCTTCTGTTATTATTTTTATTATCTTTAATTCTGTTTCTAATGGTGCTAAGTTTAATGGCATTTATTCTTCCTCCAATTTATTCTTGATAGCATTAAATGTCTCTTCACTTATCACATGTTCTATTTTGCAAGCATCATTTTCTGCAATTTCAGCATTAACTCCTAGCACTTTGTTTATAAAGTCTGTCAATGTTTTATGTTTTTCTGCAACACTTTCAGCATGTATCTTTCCCAATTGAGTAAAAGTTATATATCCATTTTCATCAATCTCTATAAATCCATTTTTCCTTAATATTGACATGCCTCTTGATATACTCGCTTTTGAATAACCAAGTTCATTTGCCACGTCTATTGAACGTACATTTTCCAACCTATACGAAAGGTGTAAAATCGTTTCCAAATACGTTTCTCCTGATTCATGAATATTCATACTAACCCTCTTTAGTTAACTATGGCTAACCACTTGTAAGTATACTATTGAAAAATATTGCTGTCAATAAAAATTAAACATGTTTAACATTTCTTTCTATTAAAATTCTAAATTATTTTTACTAAAAAATCTGTTCTTATTACTTTTTAGTACAGCAATACACCATAAAAAAAGCAGTAAAACTTTACTGCTTTTTTTATATTTCATTACAATCTTAATCAACCAAAACTCTTACGAGGAGAAACGCTCGTGTAAAATTTTAACTATTAATTTTTAAAGAGACTATTCAGCTACCTTTTCTTCAGTTGCTTTGTCTGACTTCTCTATTTCTTTCTTATGTAATGGCTTTGAAATATTGTGCATTACATTTGATACCTTCATAGCAATCTTTAAAGCAACAAAAATAGTTAATGCTATCAATAGGAAATTGATTACACTTTGTATAAAGTTCCCCCATTTCAAAATACTTGACACAGTATCTCCATGTTTTAACTCAGTTTCAAGTTTTGTCATATCAACCCTGAACATCCACCAAATTACTGGCATTATAATATCATCAACCAAGCTCTTTACAATTGCCTGAAAAGCAACACCCATAACAAAAGCAATCGCTAAATCAATAACATTTCCTTTGTTTATAAATTCTATGAATTCCTTAAAAAAACCCTTCTTTTTACCATCTTCACTCATTATATGTACCTCTTTTTATTTATTTTTTTCTCTTCTTACCTAAAAAGAATACAGCTAAAGATTCAGCTCCAGCGTGTGATCCAACAACTTTATTTACATAACCAAACTTAAATTGTACATCCGGTATTGATCTTTGGATTTGTTCAGCAAACGCTTCTGCGTCTTCCAAGCAATCTCCATGCTCAATTAAAATGTACTCATTCATCTCAGGGATATAGCTTTCTTGAAGATATGAGATCATTTCACGCAATGCCTTTTTTCTTCCTACAACTTTCCCTACTGGCGTTATTTTACCTGCTACATTTAGCGATAAAATTGGATTAATTTGTAAAATCTCGCCTACAAGTGCTTTCGCCAAACTTATTCTTCCACCTTTTGCTAAAAATGTTATATCTCTAATAATAAAATAGTGATGCGTATTCAATCGATTATCATTAACCCATTGCTCAAGTTCTTCAATAGTTTTACCTCTTTGCTTCATTTTAAAAGCATAATAAACTAATAAACCCTCACCACCGGCACCAGATAATGTATCAACAACTCTTATCTTATTACCTGGATATTCCTTTTCCAGATTGGTCGCCATACTATGAACATTTTCATAACTTCCTGACATTCCTGAAGAAAAAGAGAAATATATAATATCTAAATTTTTCTCTAAATATTCTCTGAAAATTTTCTCTACATAACTTACATTAATTTGAGAAGTTTTAGGAACTTTACCTTGCCTTAAAAGCTTATAGTATTCAACGATATCAATTGGATTAGTTTCATTATAAACTTTTGCATCAACAACACAAGGCATATTTAAAATCACAACATCTTGTTCAAGATCAATGTCGATTGGTATACCGGCTGTCTCATCCGTTATTATTATATAATTTTTCATTTTTATCCCTTTTTAACTAAAACTTTCTTTAGCTTGGCAAATCTAGGCAAGCCATCCTCTAATGGGGCCTTTATATCACCTTGAATTAATGGTAAGGCATAATCAATAAATTCCTTTTTTAATGATACCTTATCTTCACCAATCCAATCTTGCGGAATTTTCTTTTCTTCGTTTGCACTCTTTGATAAATTTAATGACTTCATAACAGATTTGTAATTGCCTTTAGAATCAGTTGTTCTTACAATGATTACCATTTTATCAGTTACCCCTCTTACAGCGAACTTAACTGCTGCTTGACCGGCTTTAAATGCTTCCATTACATCAACTTTAGAGGCAATATGTGCACCACATCTTTGCATTAAACTAAATTCAATTCCACGTGTTTTGCAAGAGAATTTATTAGCACAAGCAGCTGATAACCCTGCTGCTAAACCACCTAATTGAGTATGTCCAAAGGAATCTTTTGCGCCCGCTGATGCTAATAATTCCATAACATATTTCCCCTCAGCTGTTTTAATGCCTTCCGAAACAGCAATAATGCACTTCCCTTTATTCTTATCCAAAACTTTTTGAACATCATCATAAAATTTTTCAAATGAAAATGGAACTTCCGGTAAATATATTAAATCTGGTCCCATGCCTTTTGCTGTTGCAAGACTAGATGCTGCAGTAAGCCAACCTGCATTTCTTCCCATAATTTCAATGACTGTAATAATTGGAGTATCATAAACATTGGCGTCTAAGAAAATTTCCATGCATGTAGTTGCTACATATTTTGCAGCAGAACCATATCCCGGACAATGATCAGTTCCAAATAAATCATTATCAATTGTTTTAGGTACACCTATTACACGGCACTCATATCCAACTTTTTTCATATACTTACTAATTTTGTTGCAAGTATCCATTGAATCATTTCCTCCATTGTAGAAGAAATATCTGATATTATATTTTTTGAATACCTCTAACAACCTTTTATAATCCGTTTCATCAACTTTTACATCCTTTAATTTATATCTTACTGAACCTAAAGCAGAAGATGGGGTGTATTTTAACAAATCCAATTCCTTTGCATCTTCTAAAGAAATATCATAGAATTCTTCATTCAAAATTCCTCTTACTCCATGAGCAGCACCATATACCGCAGTAATACAATCTTGTTTTAACGCCTCTGTAAAAACCCCTGCCGCACTAGAATTAATAACCGATGTTGGTCCTCCAGATTGCCCAAAAATACAAGCTCCTACTAATTTTTCTTTCATATAACCTCCAAATTTATAGACTTATTTGTCTAGCGTATTTATATAACTTTTTATCAAATTTGCGCTTTAAACTCAAAGCTTTTGTTGTATCCATATCTATAATTTTATTATTTTTGATTCCTACAACCCTATTAAATTTACCAGCTTTAACCAATTCTATTGCCCTAATACCAAATTGTGCCGCTAAATATCTATCTAAAGCAGATGGCGTTCCACCTCTTTGAATATGCCCCAATCTTGTTGTCCATACTTTAACACCAAGCTGCCTTGTAATTTCATTGTTTAAATATTCAGCTTGACAAAATCCTTCAGCCAAAACAATAATTTCAGAAGATTTCCCATTAGCACGATTCTCTTGTATTTGTGCAACAATTTTATTAATTGAACAAGGTATTTCTGGCACCAAAATAATTTCAGCACCACCTGCAATACCTGCTCTAAGTGCTAAATCCCCACAATGTCTCCCCATTACTTCCACAATACTTATTCTATCGTGAGAAATCATTGTATCTCGCAAATTATTTATTGCCCCAATAACTGTGTTTGATGCTGTATCAAAACCAATTGTATAATCTGTATATTGCAAATCATTATCTATTGTCCCCGGAATACCAATACACTTGGCTCCACAAGTTCTATAAAAATCCTCTGCACCTCTAAATGTTCCATCTCCCCCAATAACAATTATTGCATCTATCCCTTGCTCTTGCATATTAGCATAAGCGGTCTTCATCCCTTCTAAAGTAATAAACTCATCACTTCTTGCAGTTTTTAATTTTGTACCACCACGTTGGATAATATCAGAAACATCTCTTCTTTGAAGTGGAACATATCTATTTTTAACTAGTCCATTGTACCCTCTAACAATACCAACAACTTCCATTCCATTAGCAATAGCAGCCCTTGTTACAGCTCTAATCGCTGCGTTCATCCCAGGAGCATCGCCACCACTTGTTAAAACACCGATTTTCATATTTATTTATCTCCCGACTTAATCATTCCAAATTTTGTATAAACTTCAACCTTTCCTCGAATCTTTACAGCCGAAGTCTTATCAGTAAATTGTAAAAGTAATATTTCTCCGGGGTCTAAATTCTCAGTATGATGCGGCTTAGTTTGTGGTCCACGCGTCATACCAATAATTTGCGCTGGTCCATCTATAGCTTTAACAATAAAATAATCGTTTCCACACTCTTCAAAACATTTCTTTTCCTCGTCCATTCTAAAACTGTCTACTCCTATTCTCTCTTATTATATACTATATTTTGGCATTACATAGCATTTTTATAAATTACCTACTCTAATTTTACCTACCTTGATATAAATAAAGTTCGATATGCTATTTAACCTCAACTAATTTTTCACTAATTAACTATTTAGATGCTTTATAATTTTCTTCACCTATTAATTTATCTAACTCTAATTTGCAAGCATAATTAAAATCTATACTTTGCATTAATTTATATGCTTTTTTATTGCCGTTCTCGTCAATAACAACTTTACAACATTCAACATTACCAGGATAATATCTTAAAATTTCTATCAATTTATTCTGCGTATCATTTGTTAAATCTTTCCAATTAAAATATATCTTTTTAAAAGTTTCATCATTTTCAATCGGAAAAACTTCATTAGGCATTTCATCCACCTTTAAAATCTCAACCACATCAATCATAATTTGTGGTTTACCTGCATCTTTATCCAGATCTAATCTTCCAGAAAATATTGCTATACTATAATCATTCAAATAACTTTTAAATTTTTTTAACGCAGTATTAAACATTACTGCAGCAATAGTGCCATATTGATCACTTAAATTCATTATAGCAATTTCATTCCCAGTTTTAGTTTTTTTGATTTTTAAATCATTAATTTCTGCAAGAAATTTTACCTGTTTCTTGTCATACTCACGCTTTAACAATGATAATTCAACATTCTCTTCTTCATCTATAGATTGCTCTTCTTCATCGTTATCATCATTTTTCTCCTCAGCCTGAACATTAATCAAATCAACAATTTCAAACAATGTAAAGTACTTTTCTTTCTCAACTAAATCCTTGTACGACTCTAACGGATGTCCTGTTATATACATATGACAAACATTTTTTTCCATTCTTAACACGTCAATTAAAGGATACTCTTGCACTACTTCAATACTTTCATATTCTTCTTGTGCATCACCTAATAAATTGATGTCATATAAATCAAATAAAGTTAATTGCCCTTCCTCAACTGTTTTTCTTCTTTCGATTTCATTTTTAATGTAAAGTTCTCCGCCTATCATTAATGTAGAAATATTTTGTCCACAGGACCTAAAAGCTCCTGCCTGCACTAATGCAATTAATGTTTTCTTTTGTAATGATTTTACATCTAGCCGACGAACCATTTCTTCAAACGACTTATATTCACCATTCTTGTCCCTTTCTCCAATTATTTCATCAACTATTTTTTCACCAACTTCTTTTAATGCAAGCATACCAAAACGAACAGCATTATTTTCAACAGAAAAATACATTCCACTTTTATTTATATCAGGAGGCAAAATTCTTATATCTTTGCTCATGAGGTAATATAAATATTTTTTAAGATCATCAAACTTAGAAATTCGATTATTAAGCATAGCTGTAATAAATTCCAAAAAATGATATCTCTTCAAATATGCTGTTTGATATGAAATATGGGCATAAGCTGCCGCATGTGACTTATTAAATGCATAAGCTGCAAACTTCGACATTTCCTCATATATTTTTGTTGCAACTTCTTCAGATACTCCCATGTTAACTGCACCTTTAGCAGGCGCTTGATATGGAATCTTTATAGTCCCATCAGGATGCCTCTCCTCTTTTGTTTCAGGATATCCATACAAAAAACGAACTTTTTCTTTTTCCATTTCTTTTGGTTTTTTCTTAGACATAATTCTTCTAATTGCATCAGCTCCACCAAAAGAATATCCGGCCAATTCTTTAACTATTTGCATAACCTGCTCTTGATAAACCATATAGCCATATGTAACATTCAAAATTTTTTCAAGTTTCGGATGCAAATATTTTACTAATTCTGGATTCCTTTTACACTGAATATATTTATCAATATTCTCCATAGGACCAGGTCTATATAAAGAAATTCCAGCTATTATATCTTCCATACAGGATGGTTTATAATTCTTCATGAACTTTTGCATGCCTCCAGATTCTAATTGAAATACACCATATGTATCTCCAGATGCAATTAATTCATAAACATTAGGATCTTCATATCCTAACTCATTAAAGTTTATTACTTCCCCTGTCTTTTTTTGCACATATTTTTTAGCTAAATCAATATCTGTTAATGTATTCAATGCTAAAAAATCCATTTTTAGCATTCCCAATTTTTCCACTTCGTCTTTAGTAAATTGAGTATTTAAAAATCCACCACTTAAGTAAAGTGGAACATAATCAGAAATTACCTCTTTACATATAACAACTCCGGCAGCGTGAGTACCGGTATTTTTAGGCATTCCTTCCAATTTTCTAGAAACATCTAATATCTTCTTTATTTGTACATTATTGTTATATAAATCAATAAGTTCTGCAGATGAAAAATCATCTTCCCCCGGCTTAGGCTTTTTTATCCCAAGAACTTGATCCAAAGAAGCTTTAGGGGATATAAATTTAGTATATTTATTAGATTCTTCAAAACTCATTCCATAAACTTTAGCAACACTCTTAAAAACATTTCTTGCAGCAAGCGTTCCAAAGGTAATTATTTGACAAACTTTCTCTTGCCCATATTTTTCTATAACATACTCAATTACTTCATGCCTTCTCGCAAAACAAAAATCAATATCAAAATCTGGATTTGAAACCCTTTCTGGATTTAAAAATCTATCAAAAATTAAGTTGTATTTTAAGGGATCAACATCAGTAATTCCTATTGCATAAGCAATGATTGAACCAACCCCACTACCTCTCCCCGGACCAACTGGTATTTTTTTAGATTTTGCATAATAAATAAAATCCCATACTATCAAATAGTATTCGGCAAAACCCATGCTTATAATAACACCAAGTTCTATATCAGCTCTCTCTCTTATTTCGTCAGTTATAGTTTTATATCTTTTTTCTAATCCTTCATATGAAATTCTTCTTAAAAATTCTTCCGCAGTTTCTCCAGTGCTTGGTCTATATGGAGGAAATAACTTATGTGGTGTAATAACAACATTACATTTATCAACAATCTCTTGCGTATTATCAAGCGCTTCTTGCACATGCGGAAATATTTCCAACATCTCATCATATGTTTTTAAATAGTATTGATCATTATTAAATTTTAATCTTGTAGGATCTTCAATATTTTTTCCTGTTTGTATACAAAGCAAAACATCATGACTTTCTGCATCTTCCCTATTTAAATAATGAACATCATTTGTTGCAATTAATTTAATATTTAGTTTTTTAGCCATTTCAATAATCTTAGGATTAACAAATTTTTGGTCCGGCAAATCATGATTTTGGATCTCTAAATAATAATCTTCCCCAAATAAATTTTTCATATATTCAGCATGTTCATACGCAGCATTAAAACGCTGTTGTAAAAACATTTGTGATATTTGCCCTTGTATACATGCTGATAAACAAATTAACCCTTTAGAATGTTTTTCCAATAAATTTAGATCAATTCTTGGCTTGCTATAAAATCCTTCCGTATAAGACAAAGACGATAATTTTACCAAATTTCTATATCCTTCTTCATTTTTTGCTATTAAAATTAAATGATATCTTTCTTTAGAATTAATGGACATACCACCTTTTACTGTCATATCATGAGCCACATAAAACTCCGATCCCATTAAAAGTTTTAAATACTCTGGTTCCTTTGCATTTGGATCTTCTTTCAACTTATTTTTATATTCTTCTTTTAAATTTTTGTTAAAGGCATCGAATGCCGTTTGGGCTTTATATAATGCCATAATATTACCATGGTCCGTAATTGCAACCGCTCTCATTCCCTTATCATAAACATTCTTTGCCAACTCACTGATTTTACAAGCCCCATCTAAAAGACTATATTCTGTGTGTAAATGCAAATGTGTAAATTGTCTCATCATATTCTCCATTTAATTAATCTATACCTTCAGCAATATCCATAATCTTTTTAAATCTGTGATTTATTCCACTTTTACTAATTCCAACAATAGCTGCAATTTCATCCAATGAAAGCTCTTTATTGTTAATTCTTATTTCAGCAACTTCTTTTAATTTCTTATCCAATTTATCAAACTGATTAGCATTAATAATCTTTTCAATAGCAAAATATTGTGCTTCTGAAGCATTTATGGTCTTATCTAAGTTCGCTATATAACAATTATTTTGTCTATTAATTTGATTTCTAATTGTTCTGTTCGCAATTATATTATTCATCTCAAACACGATATCACTAGCGCCCAATAACGCTAAAACATCACTAATTTGAGAACTGTCCTTTAAATATACCGAAAACATGTCCTCTCTCTCAATTTCTTTTCCATTAATCCCATAGTTTGCTAGTATACTCACAACAAAATCTGCAACTTCTTTATCCTTCAATAAAAATTCTAAATGGTACCCCTGCTTTTCATCCACATCCGGAAAATATATACTCCCTTGGGATAAAAAAATTGCTTGTATGAAAGCCACGGTTTCTTCTGGCTCATATTTGATATTATGGAATGGGAATATTTTTATTATCTTGCCTTCTTTGTTAAATTCACACCATTTCAAATCAGATAATATTTTATAAACAGTTTTACCTTCAATAATACCTTTATAAACTTTTTTTGCTGCATTTGTTGTTGTATATTCTATACTAATTGTATCTTTATATATCCCCTGAAAATATTCATTAAACTTAAATAAAGTTCTATAATTGTGAGAAACTATTTCAATTTTTAATGTATTATTATCATTCTCTAAAATCCCATCTGCCTTCAAAATTCCATTCATAAAAGCTAAAATTGATTTTTTTTCACTTATATTATTTGTTAGCAATTCTTCATATACTTCATTTGTTCTATTCATTTTTTAAACTCTACTTAAATAAATTTTCTACCGAGGTAAAATTATGTGACCTCAATTTGATAAAGCGATTCCCAATATTATCAATCCTTTCGATTGGTACATTAAATTTTTTAATAATGCTCAACGCAAAATCTACTTTACCGATATTATTAACTTTATGCGCATCAGAATTCAAAACAAACTTAACATTTGTTTTATTAAAAATTTGATCGTATTCATCATCCGTCAAATCACAATGCCTTGATGAAAGTTCTAGATATGTCCCATACTCTTCTGCAACTTTGGCAATTTCTAAAACATCCGTTTTAATCTCTCTATTAATATGTGAAATTATGTCTATTTTATATTTTTTAATAGCGTTTATATACATCTTTGTTGCTGCTGTTTTTTGCCGTTTTGTTTGCCACTTTGATGAAATTAATGAAGGAACAAAAATTTTAAAGGCATCTTTAATACTAGATGGAAGTGCCGTTTTATGATATCCACATACTACTATATCCAATAGGCCTGGATATTTTCGAGGATAATCAATTTCGCCATTTTCTCCTTTAAAATTCATTTCTATGCCCAACAATACTTTTGTGGATAATGATGATGCATTAATATCATCTATTTCTTTTCTCATTTTTGGAAGATCAGACTCTCTTAGACCAAAAATCATATGATCTAACCCGTGATCAGTAATTGCCAAATATTTTATACCTTTTGCACTTGCCATTTCATAATTATCTAAAATAGTGCCCTTCCCGTGGCTATATTTTGTATGAGAATGATAATCTGCATTAATTAATAGATTTTCCAAAATCACTACCAGCAAGTTTTACTTGTTCCTTATTAATATTCTATATTATATTAACATGCTAATGGGGAGTATTCATCTTATTTAAAAATTTTTATTTGTTAAATTTTTATTATATTAATTGCTTTAACTTTTATTACAAAGTTTTGATATAATTATGATTATGGATAAACATACATTTTCTTTTGAAGATTTTCTAAACAAAATAGGATTTCAAGACAATGAAATCGAAAAAATCAATAATGTGTCGATCTCAAATTTCAAGGTTAACGTTTTCCAAAAAGCCTTAACGATTAATGAATATTTATTTTACAGCTTATTAAGTAATAGCAAAGCAAAAGATATTGAACTTTATAATTTAAAACTATTCCTTTTGCTAGCATATAATCAATTTAATAAATCATTAAAATTTTTCATTACTGAAGAAGCCGCTCTTACTCATTACTCAACACTACTTACAATAGCCGTGAATGATAAATTGAAATTAAAAAAATTAGGAATTTCAAATATTATTTATGCTACTCGCTTGATTAATCAAAGAATAGTTCGGCTTTCCTGTCTTGAGTTTCAAGAAGTCATGTTAAAAAAAGAAACTGTTTTAGGAGAAAAAAAATATAAGAAACGAACAAAAGCCGTTAATATCATTATCCCAGATTTTACGCAATTTACATACGAAAAAGCTAAAAATGATTTATTAACAGCTTTTAAAAAATATAAAAAATATAGTCTATATGTATGTGCTCATTGGATGTTAAGCCCTAAATTTTTAGATAATTTAGATTCTAATCACGATATAATTAAATTTGCTAAATTATTTAAAATTTATCACGTCTTCAATGAAACCCAAAATCCTGAACTTGAAATTATAAAAACGTATAAAAGCAAAAAAGAGCATACTAATATAGAAAATGATTTGATTGATTTAATAAAAAAATATTCCTTAGAAAAAACTTCAATAGGTCTTGCTAGAGGAATATTTATTAAAAACGAAGTAAAATCTATTTTATAAACGCTTTATAAATTGCTTTAATCGCATTTTCATAATCAGACGATTGAACACCAAGAATAATATTTAATTCACTACTTCCTTGATCAATCATTCTAATATTTATATTAGCTTTTGCTAGAGCAGTAAATATAATCGATGCAGTTCCAACTTTATTAGACATTCCGTGCCCAACTACTGCTATAATTGCAATATCGTTAATTATTTCAATTTTATCAGGGCTTACAGTTTCTTTTATTGTTTTGATTAATTTTTCAGTATTAATTCCTAAATCACTTTCTGCTATAACAACACTAATAGTATCAATACCAGATGGCATATGCTCAAATGAAATACCAAATGTCTCTAAAATCGATAGAACTTTCCTTGCAAAGCCTAATTCACTATTCATCATTGATTTTTCAATATAAATTATTGAATATCCCTTTCTCCCCGCGATACCTGTAATTGTCTCTTCCATATTACATTCACCTATATTAGACACAATTCTAGTACCAGGATTATCTTTTTCAAATGTATTTCTTATATTAATTGGTATTGACAATTTTCTAACTGGAAAAATGGATTCTGGGTGTAACACATCAGCGCCCATATATGCAAGCTCTCTTAATTCTCTGTATGTTAAAGTTGATATTCTTTTTGGATTTTCTATTATTCTTGGGTCAGCCACCATGAAACCATTTACATCTGTCCAATTCTCGTAAACATCTGCTTCTAATGCTCCGGCAATAATTGCACCAGTTATGTCAGAACCTCCACGGCTAAAAGTCTTGATATTATCAAACTCATCCATTCCATAAAATCCAGGAATTACAGCATACTTAACATTTTTTAATCTTTTTCTAATTTTTAAATTAGTTGCTTCTTTCTGCCACTCACCTTCTTCATTAAAAACAATTAATTCAGTAGCATCTATAAATTCATAGCCTAATGCTTTTGATAGAACTAATGCTGATAGATATTCACCACGTGATGCACAAAAATCAGCCGTTCTATATTTAAGCATATCATTTTCAGTTTCGTGCAAGTAACTTGCAATATCAAAATCTAAATTTAAATCACTAGCAATTTCTAAAAAGCGATCACGTATTTTAGAAAAAGTAACTCTACATTCATTCGCTAGTTCAATATCGTGGTAGCAGACATATAATAAATCCGTAACTTTTTTATCTGTCTTAAATCTTTTTCCGGGGGCAGAAACAATTACAAATCTTCTCTCTGGATCCTCTTTTACTATTTCACATACTCTTTTTATTGAACTGGCATCTGCCATTGATGTTCCACCAAATTTTAAAACTTTAAGTCCCATATATATCTCCGTATTATAAAATCTTTCTTCCTTCAAAATAATATCTTTTATCTTCTGCAATCCCCATTGAAAATGCTTTGCGTGGAAGAACTCCCCTACGACTAACATAATCAAAAAGTTGATTCTTCTGTATAGTTGGCATAAATATTGCAATACCATTTTTAGCGTTTGCAACTTCAATCAAATAATCATCCCCATGTATATAATCAATTTCAACTTGATTGTTGTTTTTAATATACTCATCAAGGGCATCTTGAATGTCTTTAATTGCATCCGTTGCCTCTTTTACCTTCAAAAGATATTCTACTCCTCCATAAAACATCTTAACAACATTATTCCCAGATAATTTATTTTGTAAATATTGAATTAAATCTTGACCCGCATTTAAAACAACTCTATGTATAGGTTCAAATTCTAAACTATCATCATAGATACTTACCAACTCACAAAGAGCATATTGAGCTGGATGCCCCTGTTTAGCCCCTTGCTTTTTTAAATTTTCCCAATTAGCTTTTGCCGCCGCTAAAGAATGATTACCATCTCCAACAGCAAATAACATCTGCGGATTATTATTTAAAAGTTTCATTATAGTTTCTACTACAACATCACTATTAGGAACCTTATACCCAGTTAAGTGTCCGCCGTTCATATTTAACTTGAAATCATATAACTTCCTCATTGAAGAAACATTCTGATATAACTTCTTTATAATTTGCTCTTTTTTATCATCCATTAACAACATAATATGAGGAAATTCTAATGTTGCATTTTTTCTTATTTCAATTCTCACCGGCAACCTTTCAACAACCGTCTTTTCTGTAGCCTTGATTAAAGCTGTATTGCACTCAGTGTAGTCGTAGTCGTCAAGATTAATCTCAATCATAATTCCTAATCTTTTTTTGCCATTTTTAAGTTCTCTCTCTACTAAAATAAGTGAAGCACATTCAACAAAATTTTTATCATTTTGATATTTTTTCATCGTCTCATTAATTTGATCAATTTTATTGCTATTATCTTCAGATAAATAAATTTCAGGAAAAATCATATTCAAAATAGATACTTCATCCCCAACAAATCCTCTAAGTTCATCCCAGTATTTAGGTTGAGACGTAAACTGATCGCAAGCAATTACAGCATATTTTGATTTATCAATTCCTTCTTTTGGTAAAAGAATTCTTGGAACTTTTACTACATTACTACTCATCTTAATTAATCCTCCGAATCAACGTTCAAATCGCCTTTTAAAACCTCTAAAATTTGTTCGTTTAACTGCTCTGGTGTCATATATCTCTTTAAGCGTCCACCTATTGCAATACTAATAACTCCATTTTCTTCACTATTTACTACCGCTAATACATTCATACTTTCACTAACACCAATTGCTGCCCTATGTCTTGTCCCTAATTCTGGAGATATTGCAGATGAATCGGAGTTTGGCAATAAACAACCGGCCGCCAAAATCATATCCCCCTTTATTAGAACCGCACCATCATGAAGAGGTCCTTTAGTAGAAAAGATACTCTCAAGCAATGATGCAGAAACTTTAGCATTTAGAATTGTTCCTGATTCAATTAATTTATCATCAAAATCATCAGGTGTTATTACCATCAATGCCCCAACACTATTTTTTGAAAAAGTTCTACAAGCCTTAACTATTTCTGAAGAAGCAACTATTAAATCTTCTTCAGATGATCTTGTAATTAATACCTTGCGTCTATCTAACGATCTTGCAAGCCTTGTCATAAGTGTCCTTATATCTTGTTGATAATGCATTATATTTATAACAATCAAGGCAAAAAAACCCATTCTAATCAAATCTAAAGTAATTGTCAAATTTCCTGTATATTTATTAATTATCCAAATAATCACATAAAAAATGAGAAATAGTAAATTTACTAAAAAAATACGCATTGCTTTTTTATGTTTATAAAAAAAGAATAAAGGAATAAGCATACAAGCTATTAAAATAACATCAAAAACTATCGACCAATGCGCTTTTGCTGTTGCTCCTAATTTTAAAATTGCAAACATAAACTAATCTCCCGAGGTAATAAAATAACTACTTTGATACTATTATATATATATAATTTCAAAAATAAAGTAAATTGCAATTCCCTTTATAAATTTTCATTAATATAATGCATAAAACGAAAAGTCAAAATGATATTAATTTACCATAATAAAACACACGGCTAACTGTAGAGCCGTTGAAGCATTAATTTTCCCTTGATGTAATGAAAACATTATTTGATCTAATTTTTCAACTATCGTTTTTAATTGCAAAGGCTTATAGTTTTTAGACGCAACTCTAGCCAATTTTACAGGATATTCATGAACTGATAACTTCTTGGCTATATCACTATTTGTTTCTGAAGATAAAGATACATCAAACATTAAATGGTATTGATTGCAAATTTGTGAAAAGAAACTATCTTCCTTAACTCCTCTCCTTAAACATCTAGACAATATTCTAAATGCATCATTATTATCTTTTTTGGACAGAGCATTTGCAATATCATAAATCTCATTTTCTAGAACATCAATTGAGATTAAATCAATATCATCGTTAGTAATATCCTTATATCCTAAATCATACAAAAAAATTTTCTCTAATTCTGTTACGGCGACTTTTAAATTTTTGTTGGTCTTTGCAAACAAATATGATGCAGTTGCATTGTTTAATCTATATCCATTTTCTTGAGCATAATTAACTAAATATAATATATAATCATTTGCACTTTGATATGGAGAAATATCTATTTTGTTGACATAATTATAAATTGGTTTAAAGGTTCCATTAGTATCAAAAATGATAACATATGTATCATCAGTTTTAATATTAACAAGAATATTTAATTTTTCTAAAAATTCTTTTTTCGAATCTTGTGAAAATTCTCTAACAAAAATAATTTTATTCCCTTCGAATAATGACGGCGTTGAAAACTCTTCAATAACATCATCAATTGTACTATCTTTTTCAAAAACAAATTTAGTTGAGAATATGGCATTGCTTTCAGCTAAAGAGTTAAAAAATTCTAAAGTTTTAGCATAAAATAACTCCTCATATTCATTGTTTGAGGTCGAAAAATTAGCTGCAATAAAAACATTACAACTAATATTTTTCAAATCAATGGTTTGCAATTGTGATGGTCTAATTTCTAATAACATTACTTAACTTTAAATTTTAGTTTATATTGTTCAATATTATCTCTTATAACATTTTCTGCATCTGTTCTATCGTGAATTTCAAGAACTTGCATTTCCTTACCTTCTAATTCTTTATAAACCTTAAAGAAGTGTCTCATTTCATTTACAATATGTTGTGGTAATTCATCTACATCTTGATATATATTCCAGTTAGGATCTTTAAATGGTATCGCAAGAATTTTTATATCAACTTTCCCCTGATCCGTCATTGCAATATAGCCGATTGGATAACATCTAACTAAAGCCATAGGAACTATTGGCTCAGAACATAAAACAAGAACATCTAATGGGTCGTTGTCATCTGCATAAGTTCTTGGTATAAATCCATAATTGGCAGGGTAATGTGTCGAAGTATATAAAATTCTATCTAATCTTAGTATTCCTGTCTCTTTATCTAACTCATATTTATTTTTTGAATATTTTGAAATCTCTATTACTGCTTCAAAATCTCTCGGCTTAATTCTTTCCGGTCTTATATCATGCCATATATTCATGTTGCACCTCTCATCTATATTATTATAATCACTTTCATCTTATTTTTCTACATATAAAATCACCTCGTTTTTAAAATTAGGGCTCATAAATTTTTTTATTGCAAAATTGCATATTAAAAGCACTTATGTTATACTTCAAGATATAAATATTGATGCTATTATATAGCAAAAATATTAAAATTATAGGACACTCAAGTTAGTGAGGTCCTGAGGAGTTATTTATGGATATTGTTTTATTAATTTTATGTATTTTACCTTTCGGTTTTGACAAATTGTACAAGAAGGATACATTGATGTTTGTTTGCAAGTTGATTTCTTCTTTCTTTATTGTTGGTTTCATTTGGTGGATTTACGATATTGTTATGTGTGTTTTGAAAAAATATGAGGTTAGACCTTGGCCATTTAAGAAGAACTAGTTAACTAGTTGTTGTAAAAATTAGAAATAACTTTAAAATTGGGGACTCAAAACACCCAATTTTTTTATTAAATGCTTTCTGCTTTTGCAACTTATAAACTAATTTCATTTAAATGATTTTGCATTCCTTGTAAAATTATGATAGCATTAACTCGTAACATTTTGCCGGAGTGGTGAAACTGGCAGACGCGCCAGACTCAAAATCTGGTTGGGGAGACTCAGTGTCGGTTCGAGTCCGACCTTCGGCACCAATACAAACAAATTGCACAAAATGGCTAAAAAACTCTATAGATTGTGCAATTTTTTATTGTCTAATTGACAAAACCAACTCATTTAAAACTCATCTACCCTCTTAATTGCATCTTCTTGATTTTAAAGGTATATTAGATATACAATATAACAGTGTGATTACGTTATAGTAATTGCTATAAAATAATAAAAATTTATACTAGAGGTGGCTATGACAATTAAACCATTATTTGACAAAATTGTAATTGAAGCGGTTAAAAAAGAAGAATCAACATCTAGTGGGATCTTACTGCCAAGTGCAGCGCAAGAAAAGCCAGAACTTGCAAAAGTAATAGCTGTTGGCCCAGGTGGAATTGTTGATGGTAAAGAAGTTAAAATGCAAATTAAAGTTGGTGACTTAGTTCTTTGTTCTAAGTACGCTGGTAGCAACTTTAAAATTGACGGAAAAGAAGTAACAATACTAAGACAATCTGATGTTTTAGCAATTATTCAAGAATAAGAGGTGAATATATGGCAAAAAAATTTAAATATAATGAAGAGGCAAGAAAGGCACTAGAAGCTGGTGTTAACGCAGTAAGTGACGCTGTAAAAATAACTCTAGGCCCTAAAGGAAGAAATGTTGTTCTTACTAGAAAATATGGTGCTCCATTAATAACAAATGACGGTGTTACAATAGCAAAAGAAATTGATCTACCAGATGAGTTCGAAAATATGGGAGCTCAATTAATTAAAGAAGTTTCTATTAAAACAAACGATGTTGCCGGTGATGGAACTACTACTGCTTGTGTTTTAGCACAATCAATGGTTCATGAAGGGTTAAAAAATGTTGCAGCAGGAGCTAATCCTATAATTCTTAAAAAAGGAATGAATATCGCTGCAGAATTTGTTGTAAATGAATTAAAAGAACTTTCAAAACCTATATCTTCAAAAAATTCAATTGCTCAAATTGCTAGTATTTCTGCAGGAGATGAGTCTATAGGCGAATTAATTTCAGAGGCAATGGAAAAAGTTGGCAAAGATGGCGTTATATCAATTGATGAATCAAAAACAATTAATACGACTTTATCAGTTGTAGAAGGTATGCAATTTGATAGAGGTTATGCTTCCCCATATATGGTAACCAATACAGATAAAATGGAAGCTATTTTAGAAGAACCATTAATTCTAATTACAGATAAAAAAATCTCAACAATTCAAGAGATTTTACCTCTTCTTGAACAAATTTTAAAACTAGGTCAAAAACTACTAATTATTGCCGATGAAGTAGAGGGTGAAGCATTATCTACAATCATTGTTAATAAGTTAAAAGGTGTTCTAAATTGTGTTGCTGTAAAAGCTCCAGCTTTTGGTGATAGAAGAAAAGCAATGCTTGAAGATATTGCCATTTTAACAGGCGGACAAGTTATTTCAAGCGATTTGGGGCTAGAGCTTAAAGATACTCAATTGGATCAACTTGGAAAATGCAAATTAATAAAAGTTGATAAAGATAACACTACCATCGTTGGCGGATTAGGCCGTTCTCAAGAAATTAGTGCTAGAGTCCAATCAATCAAAAAACAACTGACTACTACAACATCCGAATATGATAAAGAAAAATTGCAAGAGAGGCTTGCTAAACTTTCTGGCGGAGTTGCAGTAATTAATGTTGGTGCAGCTACTGAAGTCGAAATGAAAGAGAAAAAATTGAGAATTGAGGATGCGCTTGCAGCTACGCGTGCTGCTGTAGAAGAAGGAATAATTCCTGGAGGTGGAATTGCTTTATTAAGTATCGCTCCTAAACTTGAAAAATATATTAGTTCATTAAAAGATGATGAATTAACTGGAGCTAAAATTATTCACAAAGCACTATTTGAACCTCTAAGACAAATCGCAGCTAACGCTGGCATAGAAGGAAGCGTTGTTATAAATAATATTTTATCTTCAAATAAAGGTACTTCTTATGGGTACAATGCTTTGACAAACGAATATTGCGATGTAATTAAAGTTGGTATAATTGATCCAACCAAGGTTGCACGTTCTGCTATACAAAATGCAACTTCAATTGCTTCAACATTGTTAACAACTGAAGTTATTGTTGCTGATATCCCAGAAGCAACGCCACCAATGATGCCTCAAGGCGATATGTATTAATTCTAAAATTAATAAATAAAAAAATCCAACACGTTCGATGTTGGATTTTTTTATGTTAAAAAATTCAAAATGTTATTCGTTGATTTTATTCTTCTTCTGCATAATAATTTCTTGTTTTAAATCATACAATGCTTGCGATAAATCTACCTTATATGTATTAGGATTTAAATCTCTTCTATATTCTTCCCAAATTTCATTAATACTCTTTTTAACCGTGCTTTGAATTTCCTCAATACTTGGAATATTATAAACACATTTGCCATCAATAAAAATGTCTTGCATCAACTCTTCAACATGAAAATTTTTAATCTTCTTCCTTTTCCAAGTGAAAACTGGATCAAAAATTTCAATTTCATCAATATTAGAAAAATCTTCACTCTTCAGTGCAATTAAATCAGCTAAAGCCTTATCATTTTTATTATCAAAAAATCTAACAACTTTTTTAAGCCCTGGATTTGTGACTTTTTCTGTAGTATCAGAAAACTTCATTCTAGGCTCCATTTCCCCCTTATCATTTTCGATGCCTGCCAATTTATATACCCCTCCTAAACTTGGACATCCATCACTTGTAATTAATTTAGTACCTATACCATAAGCGTCAATTTTAGCATTTTGCGCATTTAATGCTCGTAAAATATTCTCATCTATATCACTACTTGCAAAAATTTTTACTTCATTATGCCCTGCACTATCTAACATCTCCCTTACTCTTTTCGATAAGTAGGCTAAATCGCCTGAATCCAATCTTACCCCAACCGGTTTATATCCTTTAGCCTTTAATTCATCAAAAACTATAATTGCATTAGGAACACCACTCTTTAATGTATCGTATGTATCAACTAATAGTAGGCATTCATTAGGAAAAGTTTTTGCATATTCTCTAAAAGCAGTTAACTCATCTGGGAAACTCATTACAAAACTATGTGAATGTGTTCCTGAAATAGGAATATTAAACATTTTACCAGCTAATACATTTGAGGTGCTGCTACAACCAGCTATTACTGCCGCTCTAGCACCGTATAAAGCTGCATCAGGCCCTTGTGCTCGTCTTAACCCAAACTCGGCCACTGGTTTACCTTGAGCATTTTCCATAATCTTCATTGTCTTAGTCGCAATTAATGTTTGATGGTTTAAAATACATAAAATAGCAGTTTCAATTAATTGTGCTTGAAATAAAGGAGCTTCCACTATTAATATTGGTTCGTAAGGAAAAACGATTTTTCCTTCTGGCACAGCATACATATTTCCTGTAAACTTAAATTTCTTTAACTCTTTAAAAAAGTCTTCATCAAATTTATTTAAGCTACGCAAGTATTCAATATCATCATCCGTAAATTTAAGATTTTCTATATAATCAATAACTTGCTCCAATCCACACACTAAAGCATAGCTATTCCCTACACCACGGTAAAATAAATCAAAAATTGCCTTTCTGTTTTTGCATTCGTTCTTACTATAGTTATACATCATCGTTAACTGATATAAATCTGTTAATAGTGTTAAGTTACTTCTCACCTTCCCCTCCAATACTATAACAAGCTTAATTGTTGTTTTGATAACTATCTATATTTTTGTTTAATTCAAAATGTAACATTTTCATTTTAACAGTTTCTAATTTTATATATCTAGTAATTAACAATGCCAAAACAAGCAACATAAGCGGAGATATTATTAATGATGCTACTTGGATAACTCCAAATCCATTAATTTCATATTTTTCTTCTTTTAAAAATTCTAACATGCCTCTCAAAAATGGATACCACGATAAATAGAGCATTGATATTGTTCCAACCGGTACTTTATCTGAATTGTATGTATTCATCGCTGCAACTAAATCATCATATCTACCAATTTTTTCATAATTACCCTTAACAAAATTTGGAATCTTTTTAATTATTAAAACTAGAATTAGAACTAAGAAAAGGAAGTTAAATAAGCCTTCATAAAAAAATAAAGCATAATGCCATGATCCATCAATATTAACAGCAAAAGGAAAAAATTGCATACTTGTATTGACAACTTCCTTCCCATATAATTCACCATTAACATAATTCCCCCATCTTCCTATAATTTGCCCTATTAAAAGTCCTGGAACTAATAAGTCGGTAACTCTAAAGAAAGATTTTTTATGAATTAAACAAGCTATTAAAACACCTAAAGCTCCACCAACAACAGCCGTTGTAATTGTTAATCCACCTTCCCAAATTGCTATATATTTAATAAATTTTTCCAAAGTATCAATCGGATAGTACTCTTTTCTTCCTACTACATATCCCAATCTAGCAAAAATAATTGCTAAAGGCACAGCATACAAAAATATTGTTAGTGCGAAATCCCCATTAATTCCTTTTTTCTTAAAGATTTTGGAAACAACAAATAATGCCAATAACATTCCAAACACAATAATAACTGCATACCAAGCTATATCAAGTTTGCCGATTGAAAATCCAGGAACAGCCTTTGCCATGTTTTGCATTTTATACCTCTATCTTTTTTGCTCCTGCATTCCTTATATTAACTAGAAATACATTTTGACCGCCAAATACTTTTGAAGCTAACTTCATATATTGTTGCGTATAATTTTTATCAATCATAATTAAAACTGTCCCCATAAAGCCCCCGCCGTGGACTCTTCTAGCTAAATATGGTATTTTACAATTTTCTGTGATCCCTAGCGCAAGCGAGATTCTTTGAGCAACATCAGCTTTTGGCATTACATTCTGCAAATAAAAATTAGATGAATTTCCAGATTCCTGAATCTGTTTTACAAACTGCTCTTTAGACTTATTCTTTAAAGCCGTTACAGCATTTTCAACTCTACGATTTTCATTGAAAAAATGCATAGTTCTCAAAATCGCTCTACCACTTACTTCTTTTTGCAATTCATCTAGTGATTGATAGAATTTCTCTTCATCAACAAAACGCAAAGTTTTTTCGCCAAAATAATTTGCAACTGCCGACATATCTTTCCTAATATCTGCATATTCATCAGTAAGTTTAGAATGATTACCACCAGTATTTATTAATACGATGTCAACATCATCAAAAACCCAATTAATTCTTTCCACTTCAGGATTTGCGGTGTCTTTAAAATCTATAAAAATAACACCGCCAGCAGAAATCGCCATTTGATCCATTAACCCGCAAGGTTTACCAAAATAATCATTTTCTGCATATTGTGATGCTTTCGCCTTTTCGATAAATGATATTTTCCCATCATTAAAATATTGATTTAATACTTCTGCAACTAATAGACAGAAACATGCAGAAGAAGACACTCCAGCTCCCTTAAATAATGTAGATGTTGTTGTCGCATTAAAACCTCCAACTTTGTATCCCTTGCTTTTGTAATATGCAACAACTCCCCTAGCTAAGGCACTACTATTCCCAAATTCCTTTTTATTAATTTCAAGATCGTTAATATTTACTACCACATCTGGATATCCAGCTGATGCGATTATAATTTTACTATCATTTGTTTTTGTAACACATCCTAATGTATCAACATTAATTGATGCACAAATTACTTTTCCATTATTATGGTCTGTATGGTTTCCACAAACCTCTATTCTTCCAGGCGATGAATAAAAATCAAAATCTGAGTTATTAAATTTTAAAATATGCTCTTTAGATAACTCAATATAACGTTTTTTCTGAAAATCTATATCAACAGCATGCCCATATAAATCTTTACATAATTGTTCAAAATTAATTTTTCCAATTCTCTCTTCTACTGTCATGATACCCTCTTTAGTCAGCGTTATGAATTATCGCAATAGGATTTCCACTTGCTTGATAATAACCTTCAATTGTTTTTGCATTAACGCCATTATATTTTTTAAATCCTTTATCAAATATATATTCAACATATTTACATTTTTTTAAATCTTCTTCAGTCAAATTCCCATTCCCAGCCAAATTATCTGGTATTTCTGTAAAAAATCTTATCCTAAATATAGGAACTCCTGTTTTCTTCAACTCATTATTTGCCGTGAATGTAATTGTATTTAGATTACTTAATAAACGATCTACTCTTTTTGAAACTGTTATATCAAAAACATGTGTATTTTCTGAGTTGTTAGTCATATCCGTATAATGAATTGCCTTAATATCTTCAGGCTTAAGTCCTAACATATTCATAAATTGATATGTTTTCTTTTTACAAGAAGATAGCATCACAGTTGCTAATAACACAACAACTAATAAACCCATTATAATTGAAATTCTCTTTTTCATTTTTCCCTCCAACAATTAAGCTATATCTTTCTTACTATGTCTATAATATGCAACAACAATAAACACAAATAAATAAACTAAATAAACTATTAATCCAGAATAAATATCAATTTCTCCACTACCACCAAACATGGCTTGATTAAATGTTAAGGAATTAATAAAATTCATTGCAACTGTCAACTCCATAAAACTTGCCCCAACTAATCCCAAAATTATTGAAAAAATCGGGCCTAAGATCATAACAATAAATGATAAAACTAACACTTTATTTGATTGTTTGCAAAATGTTGCAATACAAGCGGTCATGAATGTTACAAAAACTGCACTCGCCATAAAACTAACAAAGGGCAATAGCAGTGAAACTGATGGAGAAATATTGACTACCTTATCACCTATAACTGTTAATGCCGTTCCAATATTATGATTAAAAGTTAATCCGTAAACTAAACTCAATAGATATATGCTTGAAACCAAGATAAATACGGAACTCAAAATTGCAGATAACTTAGCTGTCAGTATTGTGTTTCTCTTTATAGGTCTAATAGCAACAAGCCTCATTTCCCCAGTATCCAACTCCTTCGTATAAGAATTTGCAACCATAACAATAATATAAAAAAGTAAAATTTGCCCAAGTAAATTTAATATCAATTGAACGATAAATTTAATATTTATAATGGTAGAATTTTCGCCACTATTTGAAGCTATTATTTGCGTAATTAAACCGACCGCAGGAGATACATCACTGGTGTAAATTTTTGCATCTTGCGGCTTTATGTTCTTGCCCACTAAATATTTAAATAAAATCAGCTCCTTTTCATTTTGCTGCACTTTTTTTTTCAGATTTGATTTAATTATTATATTGTTTGTTTTATTTATTTCCTGTTTCAGCTGGGTTTGTTGTTGTTCTATAATTTGAATAGCAACATCATAATCCAACGTTTCATATTTCTCCAATATACTCATAATGTTGCTAGATAAATCTACCTGTTTACCGCTTCTAATATTTTTATTATTTATGTGTGTTATTTCCACAACTAGCATAATTATTAAAAATAGGGCAATAGATATTATTGTTAATTGTCTTAAATACTTCTTTTTATAAATTTTAAATAATTCCGCTTTAAATGCTTTTTTGAATCCCATACTAACCCTCTCTTATTGCAAGATTAAAGAAATCTTCAACACTAGATTTATTAGGTGCGACTTCCTCGATTCCAATACCATTCATAACCAGTAATTTAACTATATCTTTTGTTTGATTTTCATGTGTTTGAAAAATTAATTCTCCAGTTTTTGTATTAATTGAAAAACTCTCTGAAAATTCAGACATTTTAATTATTGAAACTGCTTGCTGAAGATTGTCACACTTCACTACAATTTGTTTTATATTAGCACTAATACCGTCAAGTTGTTCCTTAGTTGTTTCTCCCACTAATTTACCTTGAGAAATTACACCGAACCTATCACATAATAACTGCAATTCTCCAAGAATATGAGAAGAAATTAAGATTGATAATCCTAATTCATCAACAAGATTTTTAAATAACTTTCTTACTGTTATTATCCAATTAGGATCCATTCCGTTTGTAGGTTCATCTAAAATTAAAAATTTTGGTTTATGCATTATTGCTTGTGCTAACCCTAAACGTTGTTTCATTCCTAAAGAATATTGTGAAAATTTATCATTAGCTCTATCTAACAAGCCAACCAATTCCAAAGCATAATCAATATCTGCCATATTAACTCCACCCTGGTAAATTGACAAATATTTTAAATTATCTCTACCTGTTAATGCGTTATTGAAAGATGGGGATTCAATTATAGCTCCAATATTTTTATAAACCTCAATTTGATTTTTAGAAACATCTAAACCAGATATCTCAATTAATCCAGAATCAGGAGTTATTAAACCTAATAATAATTTTATTAATGTCGACTTCCCGGCACCATTAGGACCGATTAATCCATATATTTCCCTTTCTCTAATTTGCAAAGAAATATCATCAACCGCTTTTATTATTCCACGAGACTTACTCTTGTAGGTTTTATTTAAATTATGCGCTTCTACTAGAATATCCATTTATACTTCCTTCGTAAAATTAATCATATATATAATAACATATTTATATACATTCTACTATCCGAAAATTGCACCGGAATTTCTCTTTTTGAATTGCAAAATTTCACCAAAATGTCCAAAATTTATTAAACTTCAATACCTATTTCACGCCTGCTATAACAATTGACATTAACATGGCATTCATATAATATAAATATACTTTATTTTTTGCGTGAGGGAATTATGAGCTTTACAGATAACGCCAAGGATTCATTTAAAAATGAATTTTCGCTAATCCAAAATATATTTATTGAAAAATATATGCTTTCCGCAAATGATATTCAACTTAAGGTTTATCTTGCAGGTTTACAACTTTGTGATATTGGAACAACAAATGCTCCATTATCACTTATTTTAGCCAATGCTTTAGATACAACAGAAATTGCAGTAATTCGAGCATTTGAATATTGGGAAAATTTAAAAGTTGTAGAAATAACATCAAGAAATCCTTTCTCTGTTCGCTATTTAAAAATCGACTCTTTATATAAACCTAGCTATAACACAACCAAATATAAAGACTTTCCACAAAAATATGCTGCCCTTTTAGGGAATCAAAACTTGGATATGCAAGACTCGTATAGACTAATTTCTTTTCTAGAAGATAAACACTTTGACCAAAATGCCTTTTTAGTGCTAAGCGAATATTTGCATAAAAGGAAAAACTCTCAAATACTAAATACTTCATATGTTTTAAAAGTAGCAAATGATTGGTATAACCAAGGCATTAGAACTCTTCCTGATGTTGAAAATAAAATCAAAGACATGGAAAGCGCGACAATTGAAACTTTATCAGTATTAAATCAACTAAAAATTAAACGTACTCCTACGCCACAAGATAAGGACATGGTTGATAAATGGATAAAACTAGGATTTGATTTAAATTCTATTGGCGCCGCAATAAACACTTTATCTGGAAACAAAACATTGGAAAAACTAGATAACAAAATTATGTCTCTTAGTGAACTTGGTATTACATCAGTTGAAGATATTGAACGATACACACAAGAATTAAAACATATGAGATCTCTAACTAAAGCTGTCTTTAAAAACTTAGGTCTATTTATCGAAAATCCGGATATGTATATGGACGAATATATCAAAAAATGGACAGATATGGGATTTGATGACGAAGTAATTTTAACACTCGCTATGCAGTTAGGTAAAAAACATATCAATGATATTAATTCATTAAATGATAAAATATATCTTTTATTTTCTAAAGGTATAACCAACTCAAATTCCTTAAAAGAATATATAGGTAATGAAATTCAAATTGAAAACTATATTAGGGAAATGTTTAACATCGCCGGCATCACAAGAAAAATTTTAGATGCAGACAGGCAAATGTATAAAACTTGGTTAGAGGATTGGGGTTTTACAAAAGATGCAATTAATTTAATTACTGAACACACTTCAAAAACATATTTCTCAATGAAACAACTAAATGCAATATTACAACAACTAAAATCTAAAATGATTTATTCTACTCAAGAAATTATACAATATTTGAACTTATTGAATAGTTCAAACTTTAATCAATCAAAATCTAGCGCACGTCACCGCAATAATTATGAAAATTTGACCGATGACGATAAACGTAATGATATAATAAAATATATGAAATAGTGATTATGAATACAGAATACTTATCATTTAAAGAATCTTTAAAAAATAAAATAATCAATCAAAATAAAAGAATGATTGATAATATTATTTATATCGAATCTGAAAAAAAAGAAAATAAAAAACTCATAGATGAGTTAAACGAAATACAGTTAAAATCTACAGTAACAGAAGAAGATAAAAAAAGATATCACAGTATACGTAAATCATTATTGCTCAAGGCAGGAAATAATCTAAAATTAATCAATTTTAATAAAATACCAGAAGAAAAAATTAAATTAGAATATGCCATAAAAAACCAAATTTTTGCACTAAATAATTCTAAAATTTATTTAAATATTGCTCCTCCTTCAATTGAACAACATCTCAATAATTATGAACAACTTAAACAAGTTTATGATTATATTGATAGTTATTCTAAAGATTATGCATACTTTCAAGGAAAAAAAATAATGCTCATTAAAGGTCCTCAAAATGCAGGTAAAACTTATTTAATGCATTACTTGATTTCTAAAATTATTAAAAATACAGATACATATCAATATATTACTTCTTTCAATATGATCGATATTTTTAAAGAGATCCATTTCAATAATATTAATGAAAATTACGAAAAATTGCTAAATGACACATTCCTATTCATTGATGACCTTGGGCAAGAACCTTTTTATAATAATATTTCAACTGAGTACTTGTCACATTTAATCGAGCAAAGACTTGCTAACAATAAATACACGATCATATCTACTTCTCGCATGAAAAATAATATTGAAAATTCTTATGGTGATTTAATTTCAGCAAGATTGTTTCAAGAATTTAACACTATCGCCATTAATTTACAATAAATTTATTTTCTCATTTATCCATTCAGCAAAGATCTTTATTATATCAACCTGGGTATTTTCATAAAGCATTCTTGATCCAACAATGTCTTCTATTTCATTTAAAATTGGTTTTCCATTTTTATAAATTAAATCTATTCCTGCAAAATCAAAAAATGTAGTTTTTAGAATCTTTTCAACTAATTGCTTTTCTTCACTAGTTAAGTTATGCTCCTCAACCATTCCCCCTAATTTATAATTGCTTCTAAAATTAATAGTAGACTGTCTTAACATAGAAACAATTATCTTGTTAGCTATAACATAAACTCTCAAATCTTTCCCATTTTCACACATTTCTTGCAATATAATATGTTTTTTTTGAGATAAAACCTCAGCACTTTCTTTAGATAAATCAAACACTTCACTCCCACCGTGCCCATCTAAAGATTTTGCAACAATAAAATTTTTTTCCTTTAATTTGTTAATCTTCTTACAACATTTAGGTCGTACTAGAATAGTATTTGCAGTTTCTATTCTATTTTTACGGGCAAACTTATATGTTAACCACTTGTTGTTGCCAATTGTATTAATATAACTTGAGTTAATAGTGAGAATTTTCTTTCTCTTACAATATCTCGTAATTATAGGAACAATCGACCTTATAATTACTAGGTCGTATGAATCTAAAACTTTATAGTTAAAGGCATTATCAACTAAAAGGAGATCTCCTTGAATATGATACTTATTTAATTCAAATTTTAATTTTTCAACAAAAAATTCATTACCATTATACCTATTATATGTATATATTATTGCGACCTTAGACATTGTTAATACGATCCTTGCAATACTTAATGATTTTTTCAGCTATATTAATTTTGCAAACTTCCGAGATAAGTTTAAAATGCGCATTTGAATTTACCTCACACACAAAAAGTTCTCCATCATTTTTACGTATTAAATCAATTCCCGCTATATCTAAATTAAATACTTTTGCAACCTTTTTTGCGACTAAAATTTCTTCATTGTTCGGTTCATATTTTTTTACTTGAGCCCCTAACGTAGCATTTGCCCTAAATTCTCCTTCTTGAGCAACTCTTTCCATCGCAGCTACACATTCTCCAGCAACTATCTCTATACGTACATCTTTTGCGCTTATAAATCTTTTATATTTGCAGATTTCTGCTGGATTAATATGTGTTGTGCTAATAAATTCTTGATATAAAAGATCGTTCTTCTCGTAAGTTTTTGTAATCCTCTCTAATTCCTCTCTATTAAATGCAATATAAACCTGTTCTCCGAACGACCCTTTACTTTGTTTAATAACTATTGGATAATCAAAGCTCTTTTCTACATCTTTTAAAAAATTATAATCACCGTGATAACCAACATTAGTATACGAAAAAGGAGAATTTACTGTTGTCGGTGTTTTTATATTATTTTTACTTAATAATAAATAAGACAAATATTTATCATCTGCTACTTCAATTGCTAATGCATTATTAACTAAATCATTTCCATATAACTCTAGTCTCTTTGCTAATTTAATATCTTTATCCAAAAATAAAACCAGTTTAGATACTTTCGAACTAACATTTAATAGTTCATCGTTATTATACACATCAACACTTAAATCATTTTTTTGCGACTCTTTTAATAATAACTGTACAATTTGATCAAATTTTTGATTTTTTAAATATTTATTAACCACTATTGCTAAATCTTTCATATTATTAGTATTTTATAATTTATAGCAAATTAAGCAAATTTAAATTGATATTTTCCTTTTTTTTATTTAATATTACTAATGTTTATTTATCCGCTGCTATGGCTCAGTAGGTAGAGCACGTCCTTGGTAAGGACGAGGTCACCGGTTCAAATCCGGTTAGCAGCTCCAAAAAAAATTGCACTATGCTGGCTAATTATGCCATATTTAGTGCAATTTTTATTTTATTTGATCTGACCGTTATTAAATTAACTTTGGGAAAAGAAAAAATAATTTATAGCAACTCTTTAATCAATTCGTTAACTTTTATAATTGCAAGAAATGTTTGGCAATTTGCATTTTTTTGAATTATTTTATATCGAAAAAACTACTCTAAACAGTACACAATATAATCTCATTAATCTGTCAATAAATTCAATATTGTTTACTTTTGCCATATTAGAATTAGTCACTGCATTTTTCCTACATATTCTATTCCTACATATACTTACTTTATCTTTTCAAACATATTATTCCATTATCTCATATCGGTATAGAAATCAAATAAGGAAAAATAGAGATCTCCGATACTTTTATTAAAATTAAGATTAATTGACAAATCGGTTGGTTTGATTTTTTGCACATCATCGGAAAAAATTAAGTCAATACTTTCCTGTGCAGCTGTCACCTTTACGTTTGGATAGATTTTATTTGAAAACTTTATATTTTCTAATACAATATATCCACCTTGAAGATTGTTTCTGTCGGCTACAAATTTATTCTTACTTGCCGATAACTCTTCAAACAGTAATTGTATATTTATATACAATTTATCAATTTTATCAAAATTTAACTCATCGTTATCAGTTAATATACTTATATATTCATTCGAGTTTTCCACTTTTACAATTTTATAATTGTTTTTATCTTTTTTATAATGTAATTCGTTTTTTACAAAATAAATATCATTTTGTTTTTGGATTAATAATCTCATTCCTTCATGATTTATAAAATAAATAGCACAATCTTTTTTATTTTTTACATGATTTAATGCCGTATTATAATTTTCCATAACAGCTTTTTCACTCTTAGATGTACATCCATATAAACCAAATGACATCAAGACAATCAACAATAGCAATAAAATACTTGCTTTCCTATGTTTTACTCCCATTTTACACCTTCCTAATAAATTATTTTCCCATCTTTAATCTTAATAATTTTCTTTGCCATTTCTGCTAATTCAAAATTGTGCGTAACTAAAAGAATAGTTTTCCCCTGCTTGTTTAAATCTATCAATTTATCCATTAATAACAGTGCGTTTTTACTATCTAAAGCTCCAGTCGGCTCATCAGCCAAAATATACTTTTGATCATTTATGAGAGCCCTAACTATCGCAACTCTTTGTTGCTCTCCACCAGATAATTTTGCAACTTTTTTATATGGGTCGGTTAAACCCATGTCATATAACATAGCTTTTGCTTTCTCTGCATTTTCTTTAAATGATTTGTTAGAAAAAATGATTGGCAATAATACATTATCCAAAATTGTGACTTCATTTATTAAATAATATTTCTGAAATATTATTCCTATATTTTGATTTCTAAATTTTGCTATTTTATTCATTTTTTCTCTACTTATATTAAAGTCATCAATATATATATCCCCAAATGTTGGGACATCTAATCCTCCAACTATGTTTAAAAGTGTGGTTTTCCCAGAGCCTGAATCACCTATGATTGCAATAAAATCACCATCATCAATTTCCAAACTAACATTATCTAATGCTTTAAACTCATTTTCTTTACCTTGATTATACACTTTTGTAATTTTTTCTATTTTAATCATTCTTACTCCAATCTAACCTTTAAAAATTTTATCGCAATAT
The DNA here is from genome assembly GCA_023396095.1 of Bacillota bacterium. Classification (GTDB taxonomy): domain Bacteria; phylum Bacillota; class Clostridia; order Christensenellales; family UBA3700; genus JAEWXG01. The sequence goes on from JAEWXG010000012.1 coordinate 94,418, forward strand.
TTTGCTTGGCAGCTTTATTTGTTAATATAAAATTTAATAGCAGATAACAAGAAACTAGTAGCACATCAATCGTTATCATTATAATTTTTGTTTTTGTCAAAATTAAAAAATTGAAAATTTTCACAAATAAGTTTGATGTGCTTAAAACAATTATTAAGATAATTAAACTAGTAAACACTAAATTTAACATATATGCACTATTTATTTGCCATCTATTGGCACCAACTAAAGTAAAAGTTGCTATTGTTTGTTTGTTGTTTTCATACGACATTACTGAGAAAGCAAAAATAATTGTGATTGAAAAAATAAATATAAAAACAAAAATTATATTTAATATTAATGTTATTCCTGCATCTGATTCTTTTGTATTGTTTATGAGATCTTGACCACGCTCTGCAATAGCAATTCCTTTTAAATATTGTAAGTCATTCTTAACTATTGTAGAATTATTATTTCCCGTTAGTATAAATCCTTCTGATATCTCATAAACAAGACCTAATTGGTATAATATATCAGCATTTATTATAATAGTTTTTTCATCTTTAAATGATTTAGAAATTAAATTAGAAAATTCACTTTTAGGAAGACCGCCCCCAGATAATGTAACATATTCATTTGCTAATGTTTGCCCCGCTAAAATCATTTCAACATCTACTTTTTGTCTAAAATTATAATCTTTAGTAAATGCAAAATTATACCTATTTTTAATATTGCCTTCAAAATTAACAGCTACAAATTCATTTTTTTGCGACAACCATTTTCCACGATGCATAGGCATTTTAAAAATTGCTAAATCTTTACTCTCGTAAGCAACTACTTTCACAATTTCATCATTATAGTATGCATACAATTTTTTCACATTTATTAATTCATATGTACCATGCAATTTTGCTACGATTTTTTCCTCCGTAATCACATCGCTACTTTCATTAAAGACATATATATCATTTGGTTTAAATATTTGACTAGCATAAGTAGTCGCAAAATTATTGTTTGCATTTTTTAAGAAAATAATATTTATCGTTAGCAATAGAACTATAAATTGTAAAAAAATTATCAAATAAAATATTTTGTTTTTGTTATAAAAATACAAAATTTGACTAATTTTTTTCATTAATAAAACTCCTCTTTTTAAATACCTTGTAATAAAATGCTATTAATAAAGGTAAAAACAAACTAACAATAATAGCAAATATTAATAAATAATCACGAGATCTCAAGTAATATGCAAAATTAAACAAACTATATTGAATAGATATATAAAATTTGTCTTGAACTAAAATAAAAATCAATAGCGATACCAAAAAACAGGAAAATAAAATTACAAACAGTATTAATGTTAAAATTAATAAAATATCTATTGATGAAATGCCTATAAGCTTAAAAACATCAATGGTTGTTTTAGATTTGTCAAAGCTATACTTAATCAAAAGAATAAAAGGAAATAATGACACACAAATTAACATAAAGGCGATAATATAATATAATTTGTTCGCAGGAATATTCATATTACTGTCATATATTACCTCAAAACCTTTTTCTTTAAAATCATGATCTAATCGAGTCCTTAACTGACTAATACTCTTTGTATTAGAATCTTCATAACCAATTAAAACATAGTATATTTCCAAATTTTCATAACTAATTGGTTTTGTTATTTCTATTGTATTTTGATTCAAAGACAAACCCTTCACTTTATATTCAATATCATCAATCATTATACTATCCCCTACTCTTTTGTTAGAAAAATTCCCTTCCCTAAAAAGCCCAAGAACAGCCGCATTTGTGTCCGAAGCCTGTATTTCTTCCCCATCTACTACATGTAAATGATTTCCTTGAGAAAAAAAGAAATTTTGATTTTCATCTAAATACATTCTGAAATTTATATAAGAATGTGTATTTAAAATAGCATCTAACTCACTATATTTAATTGGATGTTTTATTTTATAATGCGAGTATCTGTCAATCGAATTATTATTTGCTATGCCAAAACTTAACAACGAATATATTGAAAACAAAGACACAACCATTAAAGACATAAGCAATGGGATTATAAACTTATTATAATTAATTATTGTGCTAGCAACCTTGAATCTTAATTTTGCGTATTTTATCTTCTCCATTAAATTTTTCCGATAAACACAAAAATATTACTATCTAGTTCGTGTCCATGTGGCTGATGAATTTTGCCATTGCGGATTATTATCTGTTAATAGTTTCATTGTATTATAATGCCGAACATAACGTACTCTTTGACCAGTAGTATATGACTCAGCACATCTTATAGGATAATTTGCAATAGCAAACTGCCCAGAAGAATTTGTTGCAACATGATAACTTGTACTACTTTTACCTATCCGCACATTTGATGTAATAACTGTACAATTACTAATTGACGTTGAAACCTTTGAAATAGCTTTTTGGTTATACCATTTATCTTGGTACTCTATATCATGTCTGTATGTAAAAACAAAATATTCAGGATCTTCTACATTATGAATAAATGAATTATTATATGAAGAATTGAAACTTGATGTATTAGTAAAATTTATACCAGTTATAGTCGATAATCCTTCCGCAACAGCAATTGAAGTATTATAAAGAAACGTAATAGCAAACACAGCTACTATTAGAATATACCACAACCTTCTTATCTTAACTCTAAGTTCAAATATACCCATAAAATTCATTCCCTCTTTTTAAATTATATATTAGCATTCTTAAAAAAACAATATGGTCTTTCAGTATAGTCTTTCAATTTCCAAATCAAAACAAAATCCCGAACTTTTTTGATATAATTAGGTACAACATATACAACAAAACCATATACATAAAGTGTATTTTTCGCAAAAAAATATAGTATAAATATTCTTTTGCAATGCACCCACCAAAAATATTCTAGTACTAAACAGGTTTTAAATATCATCCTTATAACTTTAAAGGCAAAAAACAAAAATTTGAAAAATCTATTATCATTGAATAAACTTTACAGGCTAACAGACAAAACATTCGATGTATTAAAAAAGCAAATTTTAAAAATTTGCTTTTTTAATACAATATAACAAAGTTGCTATAACATTCTATCACATTGACAACTTATCAAAATAACCTAATGGGATTAAATATGATATTCCTTATCTTCACCCATGTTACTTAATCCGGAAACATCGTATTTGTTTCCTTCATAGTCTCTGATATATCCCACAAGTCTTCCATGTGGAGCACAATAATGCAGTTTTATTATCAGTGCATTAATATTTAAGCTGAAATCTGACTCTGGATAAAAATCAACATGTACCATGTCATATTCATCGCGAATATGCCAACATCCATCACTAAAAGTAAAATGAACTGGTGGCAATAAAAAAGATTTATTTTCCAACCATAAAATATTTTCATTGTAATTATACGGATCAACTGATTGATTTTCAGTCAAATTAAAACCCATAGATAAATCTTTTCCATCAACCTTCTTCGTGCCAAACCCTGTTGTCCAATAATATTTCATTGTATATGGATAATATCCTTTATGATCATCAATAATGCCTAGTGTACCTTTATTTGCCGTAAAAACTCTGTCTCCAAACTTAAATGTCCCATCAACTCTAAACACTTCTTTATGAGAATAAAGAGCTCTATTTTTACCCTTAAATGGAATGCATACATTTGATGGCTCGGTAAATGGTGTTAACTTAAAATCCATAAAAGCACCACCATTTTCTTTAGTTGTAATAAAACCGTCAAATTTTACTTCACTTTTTTCAAAATTATTTTTGAATATATAGTTAGACTTATCACCGATTTTTAATGATTTTTCACTATCAATTAATGTCCAGTGATTATTAATTTTTCTTGGCGAAGAAAATACCTGCCACGCATATGACTTCTTCTCTTTTTCATCAAAAAATATTGCAACATTAAACGAAGTGATTCCCAAATCATATATTGCGGCAACCAAAAACCCTTCATCAAATGCAATTTCAATTGCCTCCCAATCTTTTAACCTTTTATTTTTAAACCATTTTGTAAAACCACCATGCACTGGATGTTTTGCATCAAGCATGTTCAAATTTTTAAATGGTCCTTTAAATGTCCCAAAATTAAATTTTCCTTCTTGATTCACTATTGAATCTGGCGTATCAATTGGTACTCTTTTTTCAGATATCCCTTTTGGCAATTCATTACTCATAATTTCCACCTCTATTTTTAGTTTGTTTGTTTTAAAATATACAATTTTTGTACTTTTTCATTATAAATCATTGTAATTAATAAGTCTATAATTCTACATATTTGATTATTTCTAAATAATACTGACATGCATGCCTAATTCCATTTAGTTTGACATATGCGCATGCGCTATACTATAATTATTTTTAAAAAGTATATTTTTTAGGAGAAATTATATTATGGCAAGTTCATCAAAAAGTGACAGCAAAGGGTTTGCAAGCAAATTAGGATTTATCCTTGCTGCATCAGGTAGTGCTGTAGGTTTGGGAAATCTTTGGCGTTTCCCTTGGCAAGTTTCAAAATATGGTGGTGGCGCTTTTGTGTTCACCTATATTTTCATGGTTCTTTTTCTAGGAATTATAGTAATGATAGCCGAAGTCTTAATTGGTAGAATTGGACGTTCTTCATTAGTGGATTCTTACGGGAAAATTAATAAAAACTTAAAATGGGTTGGAATATTAGCAATTTTTGTTCCTTTCTTTATTTCTTGTTATTATACAGTTATAGGTGGTTGGTCTATTAAATATGCTCTTAACTATTTAGCTGTCGGTAAAAACTTTTATTCAGGAGATGCCGCACCATATTTCACTAATTTTGTCACGTCAAAAGCCATGGCCCCTATTTTTAGCTTAATTTTTATGGTTATAACAATAATCATTGTTGCAAAAGGTGTTGACAAAGGAATAGAAAAAGCAAGCAAAATATTAATGCCAGCTCTTGCTGCAATTGTAATCATATTAGCCATTTTTGCAGTATCTAACTCAAATAGAGAAGGTGTCGGCAAAGGTCTAAAATTCTATATAGGCTCTTTCGATTTTAAAGCTTTAGGATTTAATGGAATTATTGCTGCAATGTCACAAGCATTCTTTAGTTTATCATTAGGAATGGGTGCAATGGTTGCCTATGGAAGTTATACCGGACGCAAATTAAATTTAGGAAAATCTGCAATCACTATTGCAACATTTGACACATTATTTGCATTGATGGCTGGATTCATTATCTTCCCATCTGTTTATGCTCTACTTCCTAACCCAGATCTTGATTCATTAAAAGGAGCCGGCCTAGTATTCATAGTTCTTCCAGAAGTATTTAAAAATATGGGCAGACTTGGGTCAGCATTTGGTTTTGCATTCTTTATTCTAGTATCATTTGCTGCACTTACCTCATTAATAAGTTTATTAGAGGTTGTTTCACAATACGCTATTTTAAAATTTAAAGTTAAAAGAAAAACTGCTACTTGGATACTTGGTGGAATAATGGGAATTATTAGTTTATTTGTAAGTTTATCTCAAAATGGAACATCATTCCAAGCATTCGGATACGATTTATTAACTTACTTAGATGAAATAACAAATACAGTTCTTCTTCCATTCGTTGGAGCAATGTCGTTGATATCAGTTGGATGGTGCTTGAAAAAAGAAACTTTAATGCAATATATTAACTCAACACAATCTGATTTTAAAGCAAAACAAGTTTGGTATTTCTTGGCAAAATTTATTTCTCCAATATTAGCAATAATCGTTTTAATAATGGGATTGAAGGGCAATTTTACCACTGTCGATAAAGAAACTGGAAAGAACTTCTTTAACAAGCAATATTTAGCTATTCTATTTAGTGCTTTATTCTTAGTTCTTGTTTCTGTAATAGCTAATATTATATGGAATTCTAAAAAATATATTGCTTGGGAACAAGCAAAATTCGGAAATATTGTATCAACATTAGATGCAATTATTGCTGAAGAAGAAAAAGCTGAAGAAGAAGACTAATTGCTCATTAGAAACTTTTGCTTAATCTATATAGCAAAGTTTCGTTCTTTAAATAAAAATTGATGACCACAAAAAGTATCTATTACTTATGTGGTCACTTTTTTATTCAGTTATAGTAAAAAATATGGATATCGATATCTTATACTTAGCACCCCTCAACTCCTATGATATACAATTAACAATAGTTTATATTCTACTACAATTAAAATCTTGTAAATCTATTGTGACCCTGAAAAAATTAATACTCCAATTTATATGTTATTAGCAGTTTAGCAATGGCATTTTGTTCCATGAACTATAAACAATATTGAAATAGCATTTTATCTTTTAGATCTTATTTTACCTTTAAACAAACTTAGGCAAGACTTTCAAAGTAAATTCAACAGTTAAAATTATTGGCCCCAAAAAGGCTTATTTTTTCATGTTTTTCTTGCCAAAAAATGAGAATGAATATTTATACTCATATTGACTCTTCTTAACCCCAATAAGCTATTGAAGTGATTAACAAAAATCAAGCACCCAAATATAATTCTTCTTTATTATATGTATGCATTTTACATATTTTTATATCAAACTAAATTACTATAATAATATTGTTCGTTAACGAAAATTATAGGCATAATCCCAAATGCATCAACTTGTGTTCTATAAGAAGGTTTTCCTACCAAGTTTTTATCCAACATATTAAATACGTTAATATACAAATCAGATATCCCCGGATTTTTACTCTTTGGGCTTCTTGTCCACAGATAACTAGGATTTGCCTTGTCTAATAAATATTTTGAATTTTTACCTCTTAACATATTAAATGTTGTATTTTGACTAATATCATAAACAGCTGGAAGAAAGACAAAATCCTTTGTAGTTTCATTATCATTCACTATGTCATTTCCTGTTGAAGTATTGTGATATAAAATTCTTTCCTTAATAAAACTTTGCTCCTCTTCATTAAAGGCCTTTGCAAGGAAGATTTTATTGAGCCAACTTCTTATTCTGGAATATTTGTAATATTTGTCACTTGTTGTATTTTTTCCTTCAATCTCTTCATAATAATCACAAATATCTAAAATTTCTTTTGGTGTAAAATATGTTCCACGCGTAGTATCATTTGCAACAGGTTTTACTGTTATTTGCTCATCTACTGGCGCTACCTCCCAAACGATTTTCTCAAATTTATAGTACTGCCCATTTCTAATTTCATATTTATTGCCCTGGTCATCATTAACATAAGTGGCTGTTACTACTTGTTGAGAAACATTATTTACCATTAAGCCTGCATAAGATTCCACATATTGTTCCCCTAAAACAAGATCGGCTGGATTCACCCTTGAAAAAGGATACTCCCCAAATTTAATTTCTCTAATTGAATATTTTGCTTTTAATGTTATATTTTCTTTAATGTACTCACTCTCGGAAAACTTAACTCCATTTAATTCCCAGTTTTCAATTTTAAATTTTGCAAGATCACTTTCTAACCATGTTAAAGATGGCATTGCTTTGATTTTACTATTTTTTAAGACAGACAATTCTTTAATTTCATCTTTGTATTTATTATTGAAATAATCATTACCCAAATCAAATTTGACTTTAAAAACCGTACTTTGAGCATTTTCTTCCGAAAATTGTTTATCTGCGTCATTTTCCCCACAAGAAACCAACAATGAAACTATCCCTAACGCAATAATCAAAAAGATAACGTATAACTTCATACGCTTTTTCATGTTTGTTCCCTCCAAATGAATAATTTAATTATATTTTAATATGCTACACAATTATTAGCAAGTTAAAAAAATAACAATATAAATATATTGTTATTTTTTACTATTTTTATTCATTATTTTTTTATTTGTTGGTTTTTTATCTTTTCTTTGTTTTAATTTTTAAAAATATCAAACTATATTTTCATTTAATACCCAACCCCGAGATATCCGTTTGTAAAAATTATCAAACGATTTAGTAAATAAAAGATTCATTATTCTTCACTCTTTTCATCACGACTTAATCGTGAAAAAAGTTTAAAAAAAATATCTAAGATAATTGATCCAATGGCATTACCAAAGATCATGATAATTATATATAATAGTGATTTTGCATTAAAAAATTTTGCATAAATATAATATCCGCAATTAGCTATGCAATGCTCGAAGCCTGATAATATAAAAATTGATACAGCAACATATGAAATAATAGCCTTCATAACTAAGGAATCCGTTTTTTGAGGCAATTTAACGGCTAGATATATCATCACACCACACATAATACTCAATATTAAAATTGAATACCACTTGTCACTCTGTTTTACTTCAATTAAAGCTTTTGCCTGCTCATAAAGAAATGTTTTTTGCCTTGTTAATCGCATTAAAAAGGGGATAATAATAACTCCTAGGATATTGCCAAACAATCCGATTGCCAAATCAACTAAAAACCTCTTGTTATTATCTAATAAAAATCCTACTTGCCCTGTGTATAAAAATAACCGACATATAATAGTCGCGTACAGACCAAAACCAAATAACAATGAAGCAACTATTTTATTCATTGGTAAAACAAACAGATACGCAGTTAAACCGATAGATATTAAAATACCTGACAATATGCTTGATGCTAATAATTTTACTAAATTCTTCATATGTTCAACTTATTTAAAATATCACACACTCAATTTTATGTCTATAAAACTTGTATAGTTTATTTTTAGGCTTCATCCTACTCTAATGCAAAATAAGATAATATCTCCACTCGCTAGAAGGGCCTAATTATATATAATTGCCTTCTCTACTCATAAACACTTTAAAAATTATTTTAAGGATTTAATAATATATATATACTATTATTCATACACCTATAAATACTACTATTTTTATACCTTAAGTATCAAAAACGATGATAATGTCATTAATTATTACTGTTTTATTATCAAGTAAAAAATAGCCAATGCTTTCGTATCAGCCATTCTTAACTCCAATGTGTAAGGTAAGTTTAAATAATACTGCACCCTGTTTTGACCGATGCACCCTCTCTTGTATCAAATGCACTTACCTTAGTCCTGTGATGTAATTGCATTCAACACAAGAATTTTCTGTATCAAATAAGCTTACTTTTCTCCTGAAGCCAAACTGTATTCAATACAAGCATTTTGTATCGAATAAGCCTACTCATCTTCTGAAGAGTAGGTGCCTAAGGGGTTCAACCCTCGGCTGGTTGTGTGTGGTAAGTCTATTTGATACATGCACCCTCTAAAACTATAAATGCACCCTCAAAACCATTGTTTTCAGCACTTACCCCTATGTGACACGTGACAAACGTGACAGTTGTGACACTTAGGTTAGGTAGGTGTAATCAATACAAGAAAAGATTTTCAAAACGTATTTGATACAGCGTCTATTTTTCTCCTCACGTTTATCTTTTCTCCCCATTATTGTGCATTTTGGTGACAAGAAAAAACATCTACCACAATGGATAGATGTCATTTTTATTTTGAAATAATGTAATATGTTGCTCTTCCGCTTCCCATCTTCTTTATTTCTCCAGCATTGCAAAGTTCTTGTAAACTTCTTTCAACGCTTGTAGAACTTAGAGATGGTGCTAGTTCCACAATATCTCGTTTAGTAAATTTACCAATCTTATTATTTACTGCTTGTCTTACTACTTCAATAGCAGGTTTCTTTTCTTTAACTAATTCTATTCTCTCTTCAAAATCTCTATATGCACTTATAATTGTGCTCAATAAATACTTTATAAATGGTGTTGAATCATCCTCATTTTCGTGCCAATTTTTTTGTGAATCATATAATGCATCATAATATAAATCTTTATTCTTAGCTATCTTAGCTTCTAATGATATATATTTACCAACATAATAACCAGAACGATATAATAAAAGCGTTGTAAGCAATCTAGACATTCTTCCATTGCCATCAATAAATGGGTGTATACATAAGAAGTCATGAATGAAAATTGGAATTAAAATAAGTGGATCAATCACCCCTTCGCCAATTGCTCTATTATATTCATCACATAGATCTTGCATTGCCATTGGTGTTTCAAATGGTGATAAAGGTGTGAACAAAGTATAACTCTTACCACTTTCATCAGTAGCACTAATATAGTTTTGAACATTTTTAAATTTACCACCATACGAAGAAGCTGCATGTGATAACAATATTCCATGAAGTTGTAAAATAAAATTAGGTGTTATAGGAATGGAATCAAAATTCTCGTGAACTATATTAAGCGCATCTCTATATCCTGCAATTTCTGCTTCTGCTCTATTTTTAGGAGTTGTTTTTTCATTAACTATTTGTCTTAATCTAGTATTCGTCGTTCTAATACCTTCTATCTCGTTTGAAGATTCAGTACTTTGTATTTTAGCTATTTCAACTAATTTCTCTAATTCTTGAGGTAATTGTTTTAAATATAACTGTTGTTTTCCTTTTTCTTCATGAATAACAGATAAATAATTAACTATATCAATATCCCATTTAACATCTTTTAATTTGTTATAATCAAATACCTTCATTTTCTCACCACCATTTCTTTTTTCTCCCCAATTATATCACTTTTGGTGCGAAAAATCAATGTTTTTTAATAAAATATCATCAGAGCTAGGTAAAAGTGAAGTTAGGGTTTTTGATTTATTCTTAAACTTGATTTTCTTTTAATTTTTGTCTATGACGTGCTTGCCTTTTACGATTAATTGTTCTAACGCAAGCATCATCTCCACAACACTTTTGATTGTTTCCGTTCTTAATAAACATATTTCCACACACTTCACAATATGATATCTTTTCGCCCGAATCATAAGCACCATATTTATCAGTATTTGGATCCTCACTTGGTGCATTTGAAGCTAACAATCTAGCAATACTGTAATAACATATATCAAAAATAGATTCTACATACGCTACTAATTCACACTTATTTCTTGAAGTATCATAATATAATGATAGTTTTATTTGAGGAATCATATCTTCAATTTTTTTATAAATATTAATTTTATCTGCTACTACTGCTTTTCTAAATTCTTCTTTTGTGTTTAGATGCATATGTGCATGTTCAGCATCTTTTGCTGCTCTTTTTATATCATCCCAATTAGGATCAGCATCATATTTATCAACTATCATAATTAATTCATATTCAGCAAAAAACGGAATTGTATGAAAGAATTCTCCACTTTTTGCATAATTCAATGCCGGTTCAGGATTACCATTTAAGCATTCTAAAAAAGCATAAACATATGTAAAAACACTATATAGTTTTGCTAAATCATCAATAAATGTATCAACTTGAAAAACACCATCAGTCCATTCTTGAAAATATTTTCTATCCTTCTCCCCTTTTTCAAGTTCTCTATATTTTTCATATAAACTCTCTATATTATAAGGATGAAAATATTCTTTGCACCAATTCATAATTAAAGAAGCTACTTTAGTATCAGTTATAGGGCCTTTAAAATTTATTTCTTCTGCTAGATTACATAAAGATACTATTAGCTTTTTACCTGTTAATCCTAAATCAATATCTAAGTCTGGTGCTTCATATGGATCAAGTGGATATATTATTTTTCCTTTTATTCCTTTATTAACGATATTAGCTTGATCATCATAATCATAATCTTTAAATTTTACGCATTTATAAACAATCTCACCTACTCCACCAATATCAACTAAGCCTAGATGCTTATTATTGGCTTTGGGGAAGGTGATTTTTTTCTTTCTAATATATGCCATTTTATCACCATTTTCTTTGTCACGTTTTATGTCACGTTTTGAGATGTTCTCTTTCGTTACATTATATCGTAAAATGGTAGCGAAAACAAGAGATTTAACGGATTTTAGTTTCATTTAATTACTAGTCGTTAAAACAAGTTTCACCCAATTAATTGTTTAACGGTTAATAGTTGCTTGATTCTAAATTGGGTAAGTCCTTAAATCTCTTGAATTCAAACATTATTAATGGAGGAAAACAAAATGGAAAAACAAACTATTAGTGTTCAAGAACTAGCCAAACAACTTGGTATTTCTGTTCCTAAAGCCTATGAATTAACTAGAACTCCTAACTTCCCTTCAATAAGAATTGGGACAAGAATAATAATTCCAATTGAGGAATTTAAAAGATGGTTAAAAGAGACTAGTTTAAAAGAAGGTGCTAATGATGAAGATAAGTTATAAAATCTTTTATTCTAATTGCATCCACCAATATAGCAATTGCCTCTATCCTCATGAGATAGATGTTACTGATATTGAATCTTTAAAGAAAGCAGTATCTTTCGATTACGTGTGTGCGAAATATAAGGATAACTATAGGTCTATCGCAAATTTCACTTCTTCTAATTGTATTGGAGTAGATTTTGATAACGATCATTCTAATAATCCTGAAGATTGGGTTACATCTAATTCAATTAAAGAAATGTTTAGTGGTGTACCCTATTTAGTTCACTATTCTAAATCACATATGAAACCTAAAATTGGAGCATGTAAAACCGAATATGGCCCTAGACCTAGATTTCATGTCATTTTCTTAATTGATGAAATAAATAATGCTGATGAATATAAAGCCCTAAAAGATAAATTATTTGATTATTGTCCTTTAATTGATCCAATGGCTAAAGACTCAGCAAGACTTCTGGCAGGAACACCTAATCCTATAGTTGAATGGCATGATGGAACTATCACATTAAATCAATTTTTAGATGATGTATTTAGTGAAAAAGCATTTGAAGAATTAGGTGAAGTTATACCTGAAGGAAATCGTAATGCTACGATGCATAAGATTGCTTGTTCTTTACTAGTTAAATATGGAATTACCGAAGAATCTAAATCTAAATATAGGGAAGCATCAAAAAAATGTAATCCCCCACTAGAAAAGGATGAATTAAATACAATTTGGAAGAGTGCAGCTAAATTCTATAAGAATAAAGTTGTTACTAATCCAGAATATAAAAAGCCTGAAGAATATAACAGCCAATCTGTTATAAAGTGGGATACCCCTATTCCATTTGAAAAACCTAAATTACCTACATTTCCTGTAGATGCATTACCTAAAATTATAAGAGATTATGTTGTTGCGGTAGCTGAAACAACACAAACACCTGTTGATATGGCTGCTACTGCTTCACTTGCTATTATGTCTTTATGTATGCAAGGAAGATATAGAGTTGAAGGTAAAGTGGATTGGGATGAACCAGTTAATCTATATACATTAATAATTGCCGAACCTAGCGAAAGAAAATCAGCCATTATTGGTTTTATGACAAGACCGGTTAATGAATATGAACTTGAATACAATAGATTAAATGGTGCTAGATTTGAGTCATCACGTATTCATAAATCAGCGCTTGAAATTAGAAAGAAATCTATTGAGTCTCAATTTGCTAAAGGCAAAGTTACTGATATAGAGGTTGAAGAAATATCAAAGAAGCTACATGACTTTAAAGAATTAAAACCTAAGAAGATTTATGTAGATGATATTACAACTGAAAAGCTCGCATCAGTACTTGCTGATTCAGACGGTAAAACAGCCGTTATTTCAACAGAAGGTGGTATATTTGATGTTTTAGCTGGTATGTATAACAAAAGCGTTAATATTGACGTTTTCTTAAAGAGTTATTCAGGAGATGCAATTAGGATTGATAGAATTGGACGTCAATCAGAACTAATTCAAAAACCAGCATTAACAATACTTCTTTCTGTTCAACCAAGTGTCCTATCTTCACTTATTAGTAATACTACATTTGAAGGTAAAGGACTTACTACTAGATTCTTATATGCATTACCAGAATCATTAATTGGTAAAAGAAAATTTAACACTTCTCCTATTCCATCTGAAGTATCACGTCTATATGACATGAAAATTAAAGATGTATTAAATGAAGAAGAAAACTTAATTGATAATCAAATCATTAGACAAAGTAAGGAATCAAAATCTTTATTTCAAGCGTTCCATGATGAAAATGAAAAAATCATGGGTGAAGATACTGAAATAAAAGCATGGCGAGGAAAACTAGTTGGTAATGTTTTAAGAATAGCTGCACTACTTGCAAGATTTAATATGGATCGATTTAATCCATTCTTTGATGAAACACCTGAAGTTATCGTATCAAAGGATGATATGGCTAATGCTATTACAATTGGAAAATATTATATCGAGCATGCGAAAGCTTCATATTCACTTATGGGAATAGATCCTATTAATAAAAAATGTGAATATGTATTAAGCAAAATAAAAGAACATAACTTCTATGAATTCGCAAATAGAGATATCACAAGAGCTTGTGGTACTAAAGACTTACGAACTTTAGAAGGAATGTTACCGGTTTTAAATAGATTAATTGAATATGGATACATCCAGCCTAAAACTGATAAAAAGAATAATACTTCATATTTAACTAATCCAATAATATTTAGTCAAAACAATAAGGAGGAACAAAATAATGATGACTAGAACAGATAAAAATATCGCCTGGGATGTTATTTCAGGTATGTTAGGTAGAAGAATAAAAAGAAATAGTGATTTTACATTCATGGTTGATGATCACTATAGGCTTGAAATTAATGTGCCATTAAGACAAGACAAGGATGAAGTTATGCTAAATGCAGAATTATATTGTGATAATGGACCAGCTATATATGTAATTGAAGGTATTCCATCTGATGAAATATGGCAAGTAACTGATGGACTTGATGCCATCATAAATAATCTTAAATCTAAAATCATAACTGATGCCGATAGAGAATTACAAAAAAACGATGGCTATATGTTTTTAAGTTTTAAAGAATTTCAGTCACATTTGTCACGTGTCACAAACATGTACAAATAATTATTGATGCCTCTTCCCTCTAGAATATATTTTCTAGGGGGTAGGCCCCATTCTATCTCTGGGACTAAATTATAGGACATCGGCCTGGGGTTTCACGCGCAACTTCGCGAAATCAAAGAGGGTATATCCCCCTATTCGTTAAAACACTATTTCTGATTTTCAAAGTCCTAAATTTGCCGTTATTTCGCTACAATTTGAAATACCTATAATTAGCCGTAGAGGTCTTAATAACTTGAAATAATCGCACATAAGGAGGTTTAACGGGAAATGAACGATAAAGAAAGAAATAAAGTTATTAAATTAAGAAATCAAGGTGTAATGCCTTCTGAAATATCTAAAATTACTGGAATAAAGATAGAAACAATCAAATCTTATTTCAAACGACATAAAAATTTATTACCTAAAAGTGCTACTTGTAAATACTGTGGTAAGAAAATAGTTTCTATTAGAGGTAAGAAAAATAAAAAGTTTTGTTCGGATAAGTGCCGCATGGCTTATTGGAATTCACATCCTGAGCTTATTAATAAACAAGCTTACTACAAATTAACATGCGAATATTGTGGGAAGGAGTTTTTAAGTTATGGAAATAAAAGACGTAAATTCTGCTCAAGGGAATGCTACAAGAAGTCTCTTAGAAAAATACAAATCTAATAATCTTATTGTTTATAACATAAGCATAACAATTCTTGAGGCACTACATAAAAATGGTGTTTTAAATGATGAAGATTTCATAGATTCTTCTTCTTTAGTTGCAGCTAATCATGGGCTTAAAAATACCTCAATTTTCGTATCAAATTAACTTGATATAAATCCCCTTTAGAGTGATATATATGTATGACCAAAAGGAGGATTATCATGGATAATTTAAAGCAACAATTATTTAAACTTTGTGAAGAACACAAAACCAGTACTGAGGGGATTAATTACTTAATCAAATATTATATTAATTCCCTCGGCTGGACTGAGGAGGAAGCCATTAAATATGCAATAAAACTATTTGATAATGGCACCATTGATGAAATAAAAATTATAGGAGGTAACGATGGACAGGATAATTAACCAAGTTGAATTTAATAATCAAAATAACAATAAAATATTAAGTGTTGCTGCATATGCTCGTGTATCAGTAGATAAAGAAGCTATGCACCATTCACTTGTAGCTCAAATCGATTATTACAAACAATTAATAGAAAACAATCCTAAATGGAAATTGTATGACATTTATGTTGATGAAGGAATTACAGGTACAACTGAATCGAGAAATTCATTTCAAAAAATGATTGATGATGCAATAAATGGCAACATTGATTTAATCATTACAAAATCAATTACTAGATTCGCCCGTAATACTGTAACTTTACTTGAAACAGTTAGAAAGCTTAAAGCTAATAACATTGAAGTATATTTTGAAGAACAAAACATTCATACCCTATCAAAAGATGGTGAACTTCTTCTAACTATTCTAGCATCGTATGCTCAAGAAGAATCTAGATCAGTTTCAGAAAATATGAAATGGAGAGTTAAAAAGAATTTTGAAGAAGGCTTATCTTGGGGTACTCATCTATATGGTTACAAATATAAAGATAACAAATATGAAATCATTCCCGAAGAAGCTAATGTTGTTAAAAAGATATTTGATTTATATCTTGAAGGTAATGGTGTTCAAGCTATTACTAAAGCACTTGAATTAGAAGGCATAAAAACCAGAAATAATATTCCTTTCTCTAAATCAACAATTAGAGCCATGTTATCAAATGAATACTATACTGGTGATAAGATACTTCAAAAGACTTATAGAAAAGATTTTATTTCCAAAAGAACCCTAGCCAACAATGGAGAACTTACTAAATATTACGTTGAAAATTCTCATGAAGGTATTATTTCTAAAGATGATTTTAATAAGGTTCAAGAAATGTTAAAAGCCAAAAAAGATAAAATCAATTGGAAAGTCGATAAGCCATTAATATTACCATTTAGTGGAATAATTGAATGTGGTTGTTGTGGCAAACATTATTCAAGGAAAACGACTCCATATAAGCATATTTGGCTTTGTAGAACCGTTAATGATAAAGGAATAAATGAATGTAATTCTAAACAGGTTCCAGAAGAAATATTATTTGAAACTGCCAACAAAATATTAGGTACTACTTCTTTTGATGAAAAATTATTTATAAAGAAAATAGAAAAGATTATTGTTCAAAAAGATAACATCTTAACTTATTCATTTAAAGATGGAACATCAAAAGATATTAAATGGGAAAATAAATCTAGAAGTCTTTCTTGGACTCCTGAAAAGAAAGCTAAAGCACGCCAAAGAACATTAGAACAACATAAACAAAGGAGGGATACGAATGGCGAAAGTAACAGTAATTAAGCCTACAATTAATCCACATACTCATATTTCAATTAATGCACCACATAAAAGACGTGTAGCTGCATATGCTAGAGTTTCAACAGATCAAGATGAACAATTCACTTCATATGAAGCTCAAATTGATTATTATACTAAATATATAAAAGCTAATGATGAATGGGAATTTGTAAAAGTATATACTGATGAAGGTATTAGTGGTACATCTACAAAAAGACGTGATGGATTTAAACAAATGATTGATGATGCTTTGTCAGGCAAAATCGATTTAATTGTTACTAAATCAATATCTCGTTTTGCAAGAAACACTGTTGATGCATTAGTTAATATTAGAAATTTAAAAGATAAAGGTGTTGAAGTGTTTTTTGAAAAAGAAAACATTTATACCTTCGGTACTGGTGGAGAGCTTCTTCTTACCATCATGTCATCAATTGCACAGGAAGAATCTAGATCTATATCAGAAAATGTTACTTGGGGTAAAAGAAAAGCATTTCAAGATGGAAAAGTAGCTCTTCCCTATAAATGCTTTTTAGGTTATAAAAAAGGTGAAAATGGTCTACCTGAAATTGAACCTAATGGTGCAGAACTTGTAAGAAGGATTTATAGGATGTTTATTGAAGGTAAAAGCCAATCAACAATTGCTAGAATCCTAACTGAAGAAAAGATACCTACTCCAGGAGGCAAAACAAAATGGCAATATAATGTCATCGATTCTATTTTAAGAAATGAAAAATATAAAGGTTCTGCACTTCTTCAAAAGAAATATACAGTAGATTTTCTAACTAAAAAACTTAAAAAGAATAATGGTGAAGTAGCACAATATTATGTTGAAGATTCTCATCCAGCAATTATAGAACCTGATGAATGGGAACTAGTACAAGCTGAACTTGAATTAAGAGATGAAACTCAAATAAGGAACCGAAGAGATAATGTATTATCTGGTAGAGTCATATGTGCTGATTGTGGTTCTATTTATGGACCTAAAGTATGGCATTCAAATGATGCATATAGACATGTCGTATGGCAATGCAATAATAAGTTTAACGGCACTAAATGCACTACTCCTACTCTTGATGAAGAAACAATTAGAAATGCTTATTTAAAGGCATTAAACATTCTTTTAAAAGATAAAGATAAACTCATTTCTAATCTCCTTCTTGTTAAAGAAAAACTACTAGATGTTAATCTATCTAAGCCTATTGAAAAAGCCAAGAATGAAATGCTAGTAGTTAGTGGTTTATGTGACCAACATGTTTTTAACAAAGAAAAGAAATTAAAGAACAGCCAAGAATACATGGATGAATATATTGAACTAGTAAAAAGATTCACTGCAGCACAAGATGAATATGGAAGATTAATTGATGAACAAGTAACTCGTAATAGAAAGTCAGTTAAACTACAAGCCTTCATTGATGAGATTAAAAATGCAGATGCACTTAATCTAGAATTTAATGATAGACTCTTCAATTTAACTGTTTTAAATATTAAAGTACATAAAGAAAACCATCTCGAATTCAATTTCAAAGATGGCTCCATAATTAATATTGATTTATAGAACTCTAGTTTTGGTGGCTAGAGTTTTTAATTTGTCTCGTTTGTCACGCGTGTCACGTGTCACGTAGGGGTATATGTAAAAATTGATATTTACTCCTATAAGTATTCTTATATATAGTAAGTAGTAGTTTAACGAATAATAATAATTTAACGATATAATTATATATATTACTATCTATATACCTATAACTACTACTATTTTTATACCTAAGGCAACAATAATTATCATAATTGCTATAAATATTGCAGTTTTACCCATATATAAAGAAAAAAATAGCCGATATTTTCGTATCAGCTATACTTAACTCTAATGGTGCGACCAAAGGGACTTGAACCCTTATGTTATTCAACATACGCTCCTCAAACGTACGCGTCTGCCATTCCGCCATGGTCGCTTAAATAGTTAATAATACAGGGCAGTGATCACTCCCCTGCAAATCATTTAAAATTTCTATTTTTTTAACACGTTCCACATCTTGATTATTAATTAAAAAATAATCAATTCTCCAACCTACATTCCTTTCACGTGCTTTAAATTTATAAGACCACCAAGTATATTTTTTTATTGCATCAGGAAAAAAATGTCTGAAAATATCAGTAAAGCCAGACTTTAATATTTGAGAAAAAGACTCTCTTTCTTCAAAACTATACCCAGCACTTCCTTCATTACTTTTTGGATTTTCTAAATCAATCGGTTTATGAGCAACATTTAAATCTCCACAGAGAATTACTGTTTTATTAAATTTGTTCATATAATTTTTTAAAGCGAGATCATAACTTAATCTATACTCAATACGTTTTAATTCTGGCTGCGCATTAGGCGTATAACTATTAATCAAAACAAAATCATCATATTCTACTACAATTGTTCGCCCTTCAATATCAAATAGTTCATTTCCTAAGCCTGTATTTATTTGATTAGGTTTTATCTTAGAATAAACAACTGTTCCAGAATATCCTTTCTTTTGTGCGTTATTGAAATATGCATAATATCCTTCTAGTTGATATTCATTTTCAATTGAGGACAATTTGGTTTCCTGCAAACAAATAATATCAGGATCTATTTTTTTAATCTCTTCTTTAAAATCCTTTTTTAATATGGCTCTTAACCCATTTACATTCCAAGTTAATATTTTCATTTATCCGTTTGCCTTTAAAAATCTCGAAAATTCTACTTCTATCTTATTATACATGATGTCAAAATTTTCTTCATTACTATTTATAGTTAAATTTGAAATCTCATCATAAAAATTTTTTCTTTTTTTTAATAAATCATCATAAGAATGATATTGTAAAATCTGATGATTTTTCGATACTTCTACATTGGACTCTAAATTCACTACAAATGAATTTTGGGAAATTATTTCTCTATTCCTATTATTTTCAACAATCCCTCCACCAGTTGCAATAACGGCTCCTTTTTTTAAGCGTATTATATTTTCTAAAACAAAATTTTCTAAATTTCTAAAAAATGACTCACCAAGATTAGTAAATATATCAACAACAGACATCGACATAATTTTCTCAATAATTTCATCTATATCATAAAATTCTTTTGACATTTTTTCAGCTAACTTCTTCCCTATCGTTGTTTTTCCAGCCCCAGGCATACCTATAAGTGTAATATTCAATATTTGTTTACCAACTAATTCATAGACACCTTCCATATCTACAAGTATCGAATCCACGCCTTGAAAAATTTTCTCGCTCTCAACTCCTTGAACAAATAACATATAAAGTCCATTAATGGCCTTTAACCCGCATTTTTTGGCTTGAATTAATAATTTAGAATAAAATGGAAAATAATTTAGATCAAGAACCCCATCATTAATATGTAAATACTTTAAATCAATTAATGCATAGTCATGTAAAACATTACCCACAGGAGTTGCGTTAATAACATATGAAAACTCAAAATCTCTAAGTTTATCTTGATAATTGGAATAATTTATTTCGCTAGAACGTCCAATAGTCAAAACGCAACTTGCTTTCATTTTCAACAAAACCTTTTTTACCATTTGACTAGTTGCGCCTGTCCCTAAAATGAGAAAAGCTCTATCTTCAACAATCACATTATTCTTTCTCAATGTGGCCATAAATCCTTGTACGTCAGTATTATAGCCTTTAAATTTACTACCCTTTTTAATAATAGTATTCACGGAACCAATCTCTTGGCCCACAGAATCTACGATGTCCAACCTTGATAAAATCTGTTTTTTAAATGGATTTGTAATATTCGCGCCTTTGAATTTTTCTGTAGTAATATATTTAATAATATCGTCGATATTTTTACATTGTACATGCCTATATTTTTTATTGTTTGCATACATATGTATATCTTTTGAAATTGAATAAAATAAATTTTCACCAAATAAAGCATATTCAACTTCGCCTTTACTTATAGCACTCTGTAGCTTTTTTGATTGGCTAAAAATTTCTTTATATATGTTTTTAATGCTTTCAGAATATTTGGAATTGTTAATGCTCTCATTATTTAATATTATATTTTCACGGGCAAGATCATAAATTGGCATATTGTTTTTCATTTTCTCTTTTGCAATAATACCAGATACTTCCATTCTTTTATTTAATAAATCAATAATTTCTTTATCTAAAATATCTATCTTCTCTCGCTCTTTTTCTAGCATAATTTCTCCATTATCGCCAAAGCAACTGCTGATTCAATCAAAACTACAACTCTTGGGACAATGCAAACATCATTTCTACCATCAATCTTCCCAGTAGCTATTTTTTTCTGCCCATCCTCAAAAATTTCCAACAAACTAACATTTTGCTTAATAGCAGAAACAGGTTTTACGGCTACTTTAATAAGAATTGGCATCCCATTAGAAACACCTCCATTAATTCCACCGTTATAATTATTTTTTAAAACAACTTTTTCTCCATCTAACGCAAAATCATCGATAACCTCACTTCCATAAGAATTTACAAAATCTATACCTTGCCCAAACTCAATACTTTTTACGCCAGGAATGGCAAAAATATATTTAGAAATAGTTCCTTCTAACGAATGAATATTCGGGCCCCCTAATCCAGCTGGGACATTGGTCGCAATACACTCAATACTACCTCCCACCGTGTCACCGTTCATCTGCGCTATCTTCATTTCTTTAATGAACTTTTCTTTATCATCACGTGAAACAATAAAATTTTTATTAGAAATATCTATGCTCTCAATATTAAAGTTGTTTTGCTTGTAAGAAATTCCTTCTATTTTCCCTACGCTAGAAATGTAAGCCAACATGTTGACTTTATATTTTTCTTCGAGATATTGATAGCATAGCCCACCTGCAATAGCCAATAAAACTGTCATCCTACCAGAAAATTCACCGCCACCAGGATGAATGCATCCATATTTTAAAAATGAAACATAATCAGCATGTCCAGGTCGACAAATATTAATGTTCTCATCTCTTTTAATATCTTGATTAATGACAAAAAATTCTATTTCTTGAGCAATTATTTGTACTTTATCACCATCAATATTTTTTAATCCTACCCCAATATTTATCTCGTCGTTCTCGCGTCTTGTAGTCGACCATACATCTAAAGTCGCTTTTCTTCTATCTATATATTGTTGCAAAATTGATAGACTAAAAATATATCCTTTTGGGAACCCTTCAATAATCACTGATATTTTGTTATCTCTAGACTTCCCACTAAATCTAATACTTAACATTATTACTCTACTCTCAATTTAAAATAATCATTCCAATAATCATTATATGACTTTTTAACACATTCAGGCTTTAATATTTTAATTTGGCTTTTGTTAACTAAAGCCATTATTGAATATGCCATAGCCATTCTATGATCTTGACCTTGGTATGTTAATGGTGTATCAATTACATCCTTTCCATAAATTACAAGCTTATCGCTTCGGACTTCTACATGAACAGATAGATTAATTAATAGCGATATTATACTTTCTTTTCTATCACTCTCTTTAAACTTAATTCGATCTATACTTTTTAAAATATTTTTTCCTTCGCTTAACGACATCAAAACAACCAATATAGGCCCTAAATCAGGATAATCTTCAATATCAACCTCAACTGCATTTAGTTTTTCTTTTTTTACCTCAATATATTCATCAGTAATTTTCACAAAAGCGCCTGCATCTTGCAGTATTTTTAAGATTTGTGCATCTGCCTGTGGATAAATAAAATCTAAGCCATGAACTCTGATCTCCCCCGCAATGGCTGCCGCAACAAAAAATGGCGCCGCAGAAGACCAATCTCCAGTTGAAACAAAAACACTTTTATTTGGTACTTTAACTTTTTTTGCAAAAACAATATTATCTTCAAAAATTATTTCATATCCAAAATCTTTCATTATATTGCAAGTCATCTCAATATATTGTTTAGATACCAATTTATTTGTAATTTTTATTTTCTTTTTTGAATCTATGCATATTGCAAAAATTAATCCTGACACATATTGACTGGATAAACTTGGATCTATTTCTAAAACTTTAGCTGAAATTTTACCACCACAATAAATTATATTTTTGTTTATTTCTATACTAGCGCCTGCCATATTCAAGGCTTCAACTAACGGTCCGATCGGCCTATCTATTAATGATTGTTCACAAACTATTTGTGCTTTCATTCCAGTCATTGCAATTATCGGCAAAATAAAACGTAGTGTCGTCCCACTTTCATTAACATGAATTTCAACCTCTTTATCTTTTAAAATTTTGAGGTTCTTAATTGGCTGTATTTTTAATTCATTCTTATTTCTCTCAATTTTTACGCCTACCCCTTCTAAAAAATTGATGGTTGCCAAAATATCATCACAAATGTGTTCGCTTAATAATTTGATTGTTATATTGTCTTTTGCAAAAAATCCCCCTGCAATCAACATTCTATGCAAAAAAGATTTTGAATCAGGAATGTACACATCCCCTTTAATATTCGACTTACTTATTGTTAAAGTTTCCATGACAAATCTCCAATAACTCTTGAGCTGCAAAATTACATCTTAATGGCTCGCCAATATCTTTCAATAATATTAATTCTATAAAATTCTCATTACTATTCTTCTTATCCTTATACATGAGTGGTAATAACTCCCTGATATTGTAACTTATGTTATTAACCTCAAAATTATTAAATACCTCATTAATTTCTTTATATTGAGTAATTTCTCCAAATTTTTTCATTGATATGTCTAAAATAAATTTTAAACCGTATAACACTGCTACTCCGTGAGAAATCATATATTTTGATTTTTCCTCTATTGCATGCGCAAATGTGTGACCTAAATTTAAATTTTTACGCATTCCCATATCTAGTACATCTTTAGAAAAATATTTATACTTAACCCCTAATGACATCTTAATAATTTTAGGTGATATATGTTTTTTTGTTTTTAAAAAATACTCACAAAATGACTTGTCTAATAAAACATATTTTAATAACTCTCCATAACCAGACAAAATTTCTTTTTGTGGTAATGTTTTTAAAAAATTAAGATTTATATAAACTGCATCAGGCTCATAGAATGTCCCAACCATATTTTTCCCTTCAAAATTAATTCCATTTTTTCCACCTAAGCATGAATCAATCATAGATAGAAAGGTTGTTGGCATCATACAGAATTTCAACCCTCTTTTAAAAGTTGATACAGCAAATCCTACTACATCACTAAGTGTCCCGCCTCCAACTACCAGCACACAATCATTTCTTTTTAAACTCTCTTTAGCAAAAATTGATAAAAAATTAATATATGAATCAATTATCTTAACCTGTTCTCCAGATTCACTGACTATAAGCTTATAATTGGTTGCTAAAAATTTACTGGAAATTTGCGGATATAATTTAGCAACATTTTTATCAATTACAACAAGCACCTTATCATATTTCAAAAGATTTTGTTTTATTACGTCAAAATAACCTTCATTAATTTCTTCATTAATTAAAATATTTGTTTTACCTAAAAAATAATTATACTTGCTCATTTTTTAAAACATTAAAAATATTTGTAACTGTTTTTACAGTATTAGATAATTGCATAGCATTTAAAGCTTGCCTTGCATCAGATTTGGCTACGCAAGGATTATAATGGGCCTCAACCATAATACCATTCGCTCCAGCTGCTATAGCTGCCATAGAAAGCCTATTAACATATTTTGCATTGCCTAAGGCATGACTTGGATCTACTATTACTGGTAAATGTGTTTTTTCTTTTAAAATTGCTACTGCAGATAAATCTAATGTCGCTCTCACTTCTTGCTCAAACGTTCTTATTCCACGTTCACATAAAATTATATTACTATTGCCGGATAACATAATATATTCTGCACTCAATAACCATTCCTCAACTGTATTTGCAAATCCACGTTTCAAAATGACAGGACGCCCATCGCGCCCAATCTCTTTTAATAAACTGAAATTCTGCATATTCCTTGCACCTATCTGCAAAATATCAATATCCTTATATGAATCAATATCACGAATATCCATTATTTCCGTCACTACTGGCAACCCTACTTGTTTTTTTGCAAATGAAATTAGATCAAAAGCGTTCTTTCCTAACCCTTGAAAAGAATATGGCGATGTTCTAGGCTTAAATGCTCCTGCACGAAAAATATTTACACCGCTATCTTTTACCATCTGTGCTGTTTGTAAAATTTGCTCTTTATCTTCTACAGCGCAAGGCCCGGCAATAATAGTCAAGTTATTACCGCCAATAACTTGTCCATTTACATGAATAATCGTATCTTCTTCTTTAAAGAGTCTACTTGCTTTCTTGTATTTTTCCTCATGACAAACAATCGTTTTAACAATATTAAAAGATTTTATCCAGTTAGAATCAACAGTTAGCGGCTCAGACTGTATCGCCAAAAAAGCAACCCCATTCTCCTCAACGATATTAAATTGAATATCATTTTCAATTAAATTTGTTAAAAGAACTTCCTTATCTTTTTCAGTCCCATCTTTTTTTAATACAACAATCATGTCATCCCTCATAGAATAATTGCCTATGCAATTCGGTTCTTATTATACATTAATTTATATTCATTCACTAACATATTTATTAATAATGCCTATTAGTAAAAGTGTTTTTGTTCAAATATGCTGTGAATAGTGGTATTATATTATGGATAAAATCAAAGCGAGGTTTTTATGTTCAACACAAGAAAAATAAATGACACTCTTTTTTATATCGGCGTGCCTGACACAAAAATTACTTTATTTGAAAACATGTATCCTGTAGAAAATGGCATGCAATATAACTCATATCTATTTGTAGATAAGTATACTGCTCTAATGGACACATCCGACATATCAACTAGCAATTTATTTTTTGAAAATCTGCTTTATGCCTTAAATGGACGTTCTTTAGATTATTTAGTTGTTCATCATATGGAACCAGATCATTGTGCAAATATAAGCAATATAGTAAAACATTTTCCTAATGTGAAAATAGTTGGAAACAAAAAAACTTTCACGTTTATTGAGCAATTTTTTCAAGAAGATTTAAAAAACAACTATTTCGAAGTATCTGAGGGCTCAATTCTAGATTTAGGAGTTAACAAACTTGAATTTATATGCGCTCCTATGATTCATTGGCCTGAAGTTATGTTTAGTTATGAACATACCAATAAACTTTTATTTTCTGCCGACGCTTTTGGTTCTTTCGGCGCCCTAAAAGGTCATATTTTTTCAAGCGATATAAACTTTAACAATTATTTAGAAGAATTTAGAAGGTATTATATTAATATTGTCGGTAAATTTGGAGTTAATGTAAAAAATACAATAGTAAAAATTGCTAATAAAACTATCAATCTAATTCTTCCATTGCACGGAGTTGTATTAAATAACAAAAAAGATATTAACTTAGCTATTGAAAAATATACTACTTGGTCCACTTTCAAAGCAGAAGATTCTGGTGTTGTTATTTGTTATGCAACCATGCACAATAACTCTGAAAACGCAAATTTTATTCTCGCTAACTATTTATCAGAATTAGGCGTTAAAAATATTGAAATGTTTGATTTGTCAAAATATGATCACTCCTATCCGATTGCTAAATCTTTTCAATATTCACACTTGGTTATAACTGCCCTATCTTATTATGGCGCATTGCACCATTCAGTTGCACACTTCTTAAATAAACTAGCGTTTGATAACTTTCAAAACAAGAGAGTCGCTTACATATATAATTCAACTTGGGCATCAGCAGCACTAAAAGAAGCTAAAGAATATATAGAAAAATGTAAAAATATAACTGCAATCGAAAAAGAAGTAATTATAAAAAGTTCTGTTTCTCGTGAAAATTACAATGATTTAAAAGAATTAGCAAAAATAATTGCTCAAGAAATATTATCTAATAAAATTTAGAAATATAATTTTCTATATTATATGTATCTAATTTTCTATTATTTACAGGCAATACATCAATAATATCGATGCCACTTTGTTGTGCATCAATCTTCCACTTTTCCATCCATTCTCCATTGCCCCAATCAAATGCCCCAAATAGACCAACTTTCTTATTTTTTAAAGAATCTTTTACTGTTAAATAAAAAGGTAAGAAAACATTTTCTTCCAATTCTTCCGCGCCGGACGCTGGGCAGCCTAAAAACACGACTTCGTATTGATTAATTAAATTAATATCAAAATCTTGCACTTCACTCATATCTGTCACATATTTTTTCGAAATATATGTATATATATCATCAGCTATAACTTCAGTGTTCCCCGTATTAGAATAATACACTATTAAAGCTCTCTTCATTTATCCACTAACCTTACAAACATCTATCCAATTTTGCGATTTACTAGCAAGCTCTAGCTCTTCTGAAGATAATTCTACCGCACTATTGGCTGTCCCTACTGCCGCAAATGTTGTCGTAAATCTCTTTAAAGATTTATCTAGATATATATCAATATCTTTTGAAACTAAAAAAGGACATACCCCACCAACATCGTAACCTATCTTTTCCTTTACTAATTCCTTAGGAATCATTTTAGCTTTTACCCCAAAATGCGCCTTATATTTGGCATTGTCAATTTTTGCATCACCAGCTACAACAATTAATATTGGTCTTTCATCTTGCAAAAAAAATGAAAGTGTTTTTGCTATTCTATTCTCGGCAACCCCTACAGCTTTAGCCGCATCAACTATTGTTGCAGTTGACACATCAAAAAAACGAACTCTATTTGCCAAATTTAATTCCTTAAAATATTCAATTAATTCCATCTCATCCTCTTTAAGTATTATACGCGATTTTTAAGGTATCTTGCAAACAGCCATACCAAATAAAATTGCTTGGTTATTAAATATACAGACATGTAACACATATGACACAAAATTTTATTAATTTATACTAATAACAATTAATTAATAAGAAAAATTTGTTATACTTAGATTATACATATTTTTGAGGGGGCAATACTATGAAGAAAAATGAAAATGATACTCAAGTAGTTCAAAATCAAGAAATCCAAACAAAACCACAAAAACTTCCAATATCTTTCTACTTTAACATTTTATCCATGTTACTATTTTTGTTCATTACAATATGGGGAATGGCAAAAAAAGATTATGCTCATACCAGTTTTAGATATGTTGCTATTTCTTTTGTTGTTATATACTCAGTTGTATTAATAGGATTAATTATCTATATGCTCATAGCAAAAAACAATAACAAGCAAATGTTAAAAGACATGAAGACTGCCGGGAAAACTTTTAAAAGTACATTAGCCATATTAAATAAGATTGTTGTTTTAATCAATATTATAGCTGCACTAGCAATATCAATTACTCAATACCAAGCAGCAAAAGAAGCAGGTAGTAAGATTCCTTTTTCTTTCTATATATCAATCATTGCTTCTATCTTTGCATTAACAGCAGCAATATCTTTTATATTTAAAAAATCAAGAAAAATATATAAGAGTAATAAAAAGCTAAAGAAAAACAATTGAAGAAAAAATAAATAAAATACACATATATAAACAAATCAAATATGATTTATTTGATTTGTTTTTTTATTGCTCTACAAGTTTTTTGTAGTCTATTTTTCCGATATTAGTTAAAGGCAATTCTTTAATTATTTCAATTTCCTTTGGTAAACTATACTTCGATAACTTATTAGATAAAATTGAAAACACCTCTTCTTGTATTTTGATTTTATCAATCACTTGGGGCTCCTCCAACACTAGAAATAACTTCAAACACAATTTACCTTTTTTATCATTTTGGGCCACCACTGCAGCATCCTTAACATTCGCGTGTTCACGTGCTAAATTCTCTATTTCATGGATAAACACATTGACTCCAGATATTTTAACAACATTCTTTTTGCGTTCAACGAAATATGCATATCCATCTTCATCTAAATAAAAAATATCGCCTGTTTTAACCCATTTAATTCCTTCATTATCCGCATATATTACCTTGCTGGTTTCCTCCTGATCTTCAAAATATCCATTCATTATAGTAGATCCACTTATATGTAATTCTCCACACT
The DNA here is from genome assembly GCA_023396095.1 of Bacillota bacterium. Classification (GTDB taxonomy): domain Bacteria; phylum Bacillota; class Clostridia; order Christensenellales; family UBA3700; genus JAEWXG01. The sequence goes on from JAEWXG010000012.1 coordinate 123,655, forward strand.
CAAATGGGCCGAGAATTTTTCCGAAGTCATCTACAATTTTGTATTTTACGCCTTCTAAAGGTCTACCTACGCTACCTTCTTTCCCCATTTCATCTGATGCTGAGGTTACAGTAACGAGTTCAGTTAAACCATAGCCTTCGTAAACTTTCTCAACTGAAGATTTCTCCTTTAACAATTCATTGAATTTTTTCCTTAAATTGATATTTAAAACATCACCACCAACATAGCATTTCTTAATTTGTTTTACTACACTTGAATTAAATAGATTATTATCAAAAAACTTAGAAATCATATTTGGCACGGCCAAAATAATATTAGTTTTATACTTATTCATTTGAGAAACAATATAATCAATCTCCTTATTCTCTATTAAAGTGATTGTCCCATTTAGGGCAAGGAAACTATGCATTCCTATTACTAATCCGTAGCCATGAAATAATGGTAAAACAACGAGCGCATTATCATTCTTAGAATATGTTTGATGATGAGATATTCTTTTTGCAATTTTGGATGCTAATTCATTAACAGCATAAGAACTTAGTTCAACTAATTTTGGAACTCCTGATGTTCCTCCACTGTTTAGAATTAGAGCCGTTTTATATGGATTGCAATTGCACGCATGTGACATATCAATCTCACTTTTACAATCATTAAAATCATATGTGTTTTTGCACTTTAGCCCCAAACTATTTAAACCACATATAATTATCTTTATATTTTCATTTACCCCAAGTTTAATTAGCCCTTTAGCAACATGGGGTGTCGTAAATATTAATTTTGTACGTGTCTTTTCTAATACATCTATAATCCCACTCAAAGGTATTGCATCGTGAATTATGTTAACTATTAAACCGGCCTTATTTATTGCATAAAAAGCATATACACTTTCCAAAATATTAGGCAAACACAAGGAAACAACCGTTTCTTCTGAAAATTTAAAACTATTTATATAATTTGCTAAGGAATTAATATTTTTAAATAATTCTTTTCCTAAAATAATACTATCGCTAAAATAAATTGCATCACTAGTCAAATCCAATGATGCAAGCAAATATTCATATATAGAGCTTTTAGTATCGTTATTACTTATCATCTGTTACCATTTCAACTAATTCAACATCCTGAACCACTGGCGTGCCACATTGTTGCAATTCATAAACATACGGCTTTTTATAAAAAAATACTATGTTAAAGCATGCAAAAATCGCATATCCCAATAATGCTGCAAATGTTACATCAGACAAAAAATGTGCCAGATTAACTATTCGAGAAATTGCTGTTAAAAGAATAAAAGAAAACGATATAAAATATGCAATAGGTTTGAATTTCTTTAACTTAGGAAAAATATTAAATAACACAACGAAAACTAATATATTAGATGCCGAAATAGTATGTCCTGATGGAAAAGATGTGTTATCTGATTTAAATAAATTTTTTGATATTTCAAATCCATTTGGCTTCCACCAAGGAGTAAACGACCCATATGAACCATTTGCTGGCATGTTTCTAAATCTAGGTCTTGAAAATGTATATTTTAAAATTCTTGATAATACAAATGAAACTAAGACAACTACTAGAGCAAAAAGTGCCCATTTGTATAATTTAAACATAAATTCTTTATTCAATTTGATTGCTAGTATTAGTGTTAACACTCCAGCAACAATGGCTAAAACAATAGAAATTGCTAAAGTTTGAACACCACTTACTTTGGATTTCTTTTCAAGTATTTCAAATAACTCAGATGTTTTAAACCAAATAAAATAAGTAACAAAAACAAAAGTTGCCGACATGACTTTGAAAAACTTGTTTTTATAATTATCCCATGGCAAATTTCTAAAAACAATGGCTAACGCTAATGGTAATATTATATATGAAGGTATCTCCCCTATAATTGCAAATAAAATTCCAAACCAAGATCGCACGTCTCCTATATCTATACTAATTTGCAAATCAATTTCTCTTGGTAAAATTGCTGTAATAACTAAAATACTTAATAATGCGGTACAAATTAAAACATTAGTTACATAATAAAGCGTTTTTTCAATAGTCTTTTCCCTCATAAACAGTCCTCTTTTTGTATTTTATCACATTAAAATATTTTTATAGTACTTTTGATAAAAACATTTGCAATCTTTCATTTTTAGGATTTTCAAAAATATCTTTTGAGGTGCCCTGCTCTATTATCTTTCCGCCATCCATAAACATAACTCTAGTTGAAATTTCTTTTGCAAAATTCATTTCGTGCGTAACAATAATTGTTGTCATCCCAGATATAGCAACCATTTTAATTAACTCTAAAACTTCTCCAACCATTTCCGGATCAAGAGCAGAAGTTGGCTCATCAAAAAGCATTACATCTGGTTGCATAGCAAGTGCTCTAATAATTGCAATACGCTGTTTTTGTCCTCCAGATAAAGTTGAAGGATATACCTCTGCCTTTTCTTCAAGTCCTATTCTAGTCAATAACTGTCTAGCTAGCTCCTCTTTTTCCTTTTTGATGTGTTCTTTACTTTTTATTAAAATAGGTAAATATCCATATTTTAGTAGCAAACTATATGCAATTTCTATATCCTCTTTTTGCTGATTAAATTCTTCAAACACTATATCTTCTAAATTTTCATGTATTTTTATCAAAAAACTATTATCCACACTATCACTGATTTGTTTTTTTGTGCATAATTTGATGCAATTATTCTTATATGCTTTCACAATCGCGTGAAATTTATCTTCATCCGTTTGCAAATTATCTGCAAATATTTCCTGTACTATTTGAGGATCTATCGCTTTCTCCATCTTTTCCCAGGTCTTTTTATATTTCTTCAATCTCTTTATTTCGTATGTAATAGGTGCAATTGTAATATTGTTCAAAACATTTAAATTATTAAAAAGATTAAATGATTGAAACACCATGCCCATCTTAGCGCGATGCTCATTTATATCAACTTTAAAATCTGCTAAATTAACTCCATCAAAAAGTATCTCCCCTTGCGTAGGATCCTCCAAACAATTAAGACATCTTAAAAATGTACTCTTTCCGGAACCGGAAGGTCCTATAATCGAAATAATCTCCCCATCATATATTTTTTCGCTTATTCCATTGAGTACTTCCAAATCCCCAAACTTTTTATATAGATTATTAACTGAAATGCAAACTTCTTTTTTCATTATCTAGCCTCACTTTTTTTCAATCTTTTCTCAACTCTGCGCACAATAAATGTGAAGATTAAAACAATTAATAAGTATATTAACCCTAAGAAGAAATACGGCAAAATATAATCATATGAAGCGGACCCAATTTTTTGAAAAGCAAATGTTAAATCCGCAATTGCAATCATTGAAACAACTGATGTTTCTTTTACAAGTGCAATGTATTCATTCCCAATGGTAGGAACCATATTTTTAAATGCTTGAGGAACTACAACTGAAAACATCGTTTTAGTGTAACTCATTCCTAATGCTCTCCCAGCTTCCAATTGTCCTTTATCAATACCATTTATCCCAGAGCGCATAATTTCAGCAACATATGCGGCACTATTCAACCCAAACATAAAAGCTGCTACCAATGTCCTTCCTAAAACAGTAACAACCGCTATATTTAACAATGGCATTACAGCATAAAAACCTATCAACAATTGCACAATCAATGGAGTTCCTCTAAAAAATGCTAAGTAAGCATCACTACATTTTTCCCAAACTCGTAAACTTTTTTTATATTTAGGAACAACTTTAGAAATTGCAATAATTGTCCCTATAATTAGTCCTATCAATAATCCTATAATAGAAATTAGAAGAGTTGCTAACAACCCTTCTAATATTGTTTTTTGCGATTTTTGCAATAACTCAAAAAATATTTGAAATCTTTCTGACATTTAACTTCCCTTTATTTTATTACTTTTTTAAATTTTGCAATAAATTCCTCTGGTGTTTTTATACCATCATATTTTGTATTTTTCTCTTTAACAACTAAAACTAAATGATTTGTATCATAACTTGTTGTAAAGTTTAAAATTTTTTCACGTTCAGCATTTTTAGTAAATCCTGCCATTGCAATTTTCTTCCCTTTTTTATCTGCTTGAACAGTAGGTGCAATTGCATCAAAATTTACATCTTCGATTGCAAATTCAACTACAGTATCCTCCGCATAACCCAAGCTTTGTTTTACTGCTAAATTAGTATTTATATATTCCACAAATTTTAGCCCAATTTCAATATCAATTCCTTTATATTGATCTCCCACTTTTAACTCATATGGAGCAAATCCAGCTTCAGTTACCATAACAATTTGGTTAACCTTATCCTGTGCCACTGGAATTGTATGAAGATTAAATTCTGTCTGTTCTGTTATTTTTTTTACTTCATCCTTTTTGGCATCTAAAAACTTATTTAATACATTCAACAAATCTTTTGATGTTTCATTTTTTGCAACGGCAAAAGCAAATTCCTCTTCAGTTGTTACATTGTCAACTATCTTTAAACCTCCAATGTTTTTAACATAACTTTTAGCAGGCTTATGATCCATTATAACTCCTTCTATTACTCCATTTTTTACATCGCTTAATGCCATAGCATACTGATTGTATGAACGAAGAACTTGTTGATTCTCCTTACCGTCTAAAACTTCATCTTGAAAATAAAAAGCTCCTGTTGTCCCTGTTTGAACCCCAAAAGCAACCTTTTTAGAACAAGATGCAAACACAACTGTAATTCCAATAATTAATAGTACTAATACTCCGAAAATTTTCTTTTTCATTTTAAAAATCTCCTACCTTTTTTGTTTAACAATATCATAATGCATAAAAAACTTAATTGCAAGCATATTTTTACATTTTTTTGCATAAATGTTAATTTTTTTATTTTTTATTCTTTTTTTATGCATAATTGTACTTATGATGAATATTTTTATGCATAAAAAAACTCTTTTTCAGAGTTTTTTATATTTTTTACTTTAATTGCGACAAATCTGTTCCTGCTGGTGGCTTTCTCTTATCTGAAAATTGTTTACCAAATTTGTTCAAATATTCTTTTTTCCAAATTTTTGTTTCTTCTTGATTTGTTACTGGATTAATGATTTTTTGTTTTGGCAAATATGATACTTGAACGTTTGAAACTAAAGAAGCTTGTGCTTTAATAGCCCCCAAATCCAACCCGTATGATTCAACATAGTCTATTTGCCTAATAAAACCATTGTCCCAAACTTCTATAAACATATCTAGCCCTTTATAATCAATCGTTCCGGACTGGCCGCCTAATTCTAACATATCTTTCATGTTAGCTAAATATTTCCCTTCCCAAGCGCCAGGCAAAAATGATACTTCTATAACGTGAACTTTTGGAACTGCGCCTGCTTTAATTTGTTCTTGAAGTTGTTTGTAGCTTTCTTCTCTATCTTTTCTGAAAGGCTGTGATTCTAAAAAATCACTTGATGTAAAATCAACATTTGATTGAATATCAATTAGGCTAATCGTTTCTTCATTCACAACATATCCTAGTATATTATTAGGATCGTCATTAGAGTAATTACTAAAACCTTCAAAATTATTTGCTTTCTTCTCTTGCCATTTACCTGACAAATTATAAAATTGGGAAGTATTAGGATCTAACTTTATATTAGATGCATCAACAGCTTGTCTATATATATATCCACCATCTGTTTTTCTCAACACTTCAACCATTAATCTAATATCTACCCCAGCAACACCTTTGGAAGTTACTGAATAACTAGAAAAGTAATTTAATGATTGTTCTAAACCTTCATTGCCAGCATCTGCTGCCCCTTCTTTCTTCCCTCTTTCAGATAATCTCACCGTCATAACAGATTGAATAACCGTCATTCCTAATGTAACTGTACTTACATCACCAGTTTGACGATAATATGTAAACGGAGCATATTGCATATTCTTCCAAATATTTGCTAAATGCGCTTTTGAATTCTCCTTATTCTCCCAATCTATTTCGTATTTAGGAGTTAGCAACTCTTGCGTCTTATAATTTATAGGCGTTGATATTATAGTCGCCTGTGGCTTAAGCTCTAACCCACCTCCGCAAGATGCAAAAGAGGCCACCATTAATGATAATATTAAAACTAAAGATATAATCGTTATTTTCTTTGTCTTCATACTTTACTGGGCCTCCTTATTATTAGTATTAGCCTTTTTTATTTTCTTTGTTTTTATCCTAACCATAATACCTAATCCTATTACCGCGATGGATATAATCGACACGAAAGTCATCAATAACTTAACAGATTGTGGAGCTAATGCTTTTGGATTATTTATGATTACCAAAGCAGCGTTTTTATCACCCTCTATGCCATTAGCTAACACTTTCCCATCACTATCAACAAACACTAGTTCATATTTTGTTGTATCAACAGATAAAGTCCCTAATGAATACCTATATTCACCTTTCTTTTCTCCTGGTTTTCTTACTAATTGTCCACTAAATACATCTGAATTTAATTCAATTTCAAACCATCCTTGTTCATATAATTCATCCAATTTAGCTTCATCTTCTTCCTCTATAGCTTTTAAAACATCATTGCCTAGGAATATTAATTCAAGCGGATCAACTTCTGGATCATCTTGAGAAATATATTTAGACATCTTAGCTTTAAAGTGCAATCTAATAATTGTTTTGCGAATATCCATTTCCCCAGGGTATTGATTTGTTTCATCAACATCTATCTCGTAATTATCCGACTCACTATCAGTCAATGTAATCATTTGCATTCCAACATCTTCTTTCCAATAATACTTTAACCCTAGCGCACTGATAGTATCCTTATATGGTACTACTTTAATCTCATCACCAAACGCTTCATACTCATTCCATTCTACAAGCCCGCCACCAACAAATGTAATAGGTATTTTATCAGTATCTATATCTTGTCCATAATATTTAAGCATTCTTCCAATTCTAATCTTAATTGCTTTTTTGGAAACTGATATATTTACTTCTGCTTTATTCCCCTTAACAATTTCAAATGGCTCATTAGCAAGTAATGTTTTATTGATATCAACTGTAACAACATGGGTTCCTGCTCCTAAATTGTTGATTCTTAAAGCGTTTATATATACATTTCCTTCCCCGTCTCTTTGATATGCAGAAGGCACATTCAAATCAACCTTTATTCCATTAATTGTTAATTTGAACACTTTGAATAACTTATCATACGCTAAGTATTCATCAAATATTCTGCCTTTATCTTTATCAGATAAAATCAATATATCTTCTAAACTAATAACCTCATTTGAATATGTTGTTGCAACATCTTTATAATCTAAATATACCTTTCTCTTTACAACAGAAATATACCAAGGAGATTCTTGAGTCTTATTAACGAAGATAAAATTCTTTTTAATAACATCTTCTTGTTCTGGAGTTAATGTTACATTACTTTTTAATATAATTGTCGATAAATCAAGTTCAGCAGGATATTGCATTCCATATTGCAACTTTGATAAATCACTTGACCCATTAACCAAAACTTTAGGGATAACCTCAAAATATTTATCGTAATATCCTTCAATTTGATAAGATGGTTGTTTTGATAAATATGGTAACTTGATAACTCTATCCTCAGGTAAAACTACTGATATATTTATAGTTTTAGGCATAATAGTAAACTTTAATTGTTCTGGAACAGTATCTCCATTCCAATCTACTCCTTGTTTCAACTCTGTAGAAAATTTAATATCAAAATTTGCCGTAATATTTTCATCGCCATATTTTAACGCAAATGAAGAAATTTGATATCCATCAAGATCTTCTCCTGATTTTTTAACAACATAATTTCCTAAAACATCTTTTTCCCAAGCATCTAATCCCCAATCGTATACAGGTGTTAATTCAATCGCCCCAAATATTTCTTGCTTGTTAGATAAATATGTATCAACTGCCACTAAATTGTCACTATACTCACTCATTAAAACACGCGTATCACCAGTTGAAGTCCTTGAAACAGCATATAAATTCAATTGGCCTTTAACAATATTAGCTTTAATTTTAAGTGTGCTCACATCAAAATTATCACCATTGTTTACTTGCGCAGCTTTATCAACATTCAATTTTGTATTGACAACCAAATTATCACCTAAAGTCATAAACTTTACAGCACCTTTATTCGTAACTTGCAATCTGAGTTGACCGCTAGTGCCATCATTTAATGTGGCAAAATTAGGATTGCTTTCATTTTTGAACACAAACACACTAACAGCCCCTAATCTGCTCGTTATAAATTTTTCCTTAGCATCATATTTTGACTTAAAGGTTATCAAATCATTCCCAGATAATAATCTAATCTTTTCTTCATCAAAATCATCTTCTGCCCATCCATTATTTGCAAATTCGTAATTAGCAAGACTTTTCATCCTTAAAATATATCTATTAAAAGTATAGTCACCAACTTTAAATGTTGTAAGAGCGTTAATAAAATCTTGCTTAGTATTGTAACTTGTTAAGTAATATGAAGTTTCATTAATCCCTAGTAAATCCTTCAATTCGACATCTTTCTCGTCTATAAAAGTTAATTTACCTTTATCAAACTTAATGGTTCCTGGTAAAGTTGTGATTGCAAGCCTAGTACCATCCGAATTAAATGAGTTTTTAAACAATTCAAAACTCATACTATATGCTAATAGTTTATTTAATTCGTTCGTTCTATATGTTCCTGTCCCGTCAGTCATAGAAAAATTAAAATAACCATTGCTTTTTTCTTTAATTATTCTCGCAAAAGTATTTGTTCCTTCTGGATAAGTCATAGTAGAATCCCATGTTGTCCAGTCAATGTTTACATCACTAAAAGAATCGAATCCTTTTTCTTCTGTTCCAATGATTGTAAAATATTGTTTTATATTAGCTATGTCTGCAGACGCTCCATTTATCTTTGTGATATTTTCTAATGCTTGATCTTTCCCAGACTCCACTTTTCTAAACCCATTAATTGTGTTTCTATAAAATATATCTATTGAATCAGCGGCATAACCAGTTCCTACTAATTGATTCCATTTTGTAGCTTTTGGAGCCGTAAACTCCACATCTGCTTGCACAATTTTATTTATTGGATTTACTGATTCATCAGCATCTTTCGAAACAATAAACGGAGAAGAACTATCATTATTAAAAGTAAACTTAATGCTTATTTTTCCATTATCTGTATTTCTAAAAACATAATAGTATTTTCCTTCCTCATATTCATTTTTTATAGCAGACATTAATTGGAATTGAACAGTACATTTGATTATATTTTTTAATTGCTCATATGTTAACACTTCTTCACCGTTCTTGAACTCATCGCTTTGAAGAATTGTATTAATACTATTTATTCTATCATCAGCATTATCTCCAGAAACTGAACTATTACCTATTTTAGTAATCCACATTGCTAACTTATTGTCATTTATTGTTCCCAATATTTTGCTCTCTAAATCGTCCGCATCAAATCTCATTAAAGTTGTTACATCAGATGCCTTTAATTGTTTTGTGAATATCGGGTCACTACTATATAAATCAGATAATGTTTTAGTATCTGCTTTAAATGATATAGGGATTTGCTTTTTAGTTCCCCCAGCTTTTGACATTGATTGTTCGCTTACAAAAGAATTCAATTCATTTACACCGCTAGCATAATTAATCCCACTCATTGGTTGAGAATAGATAGCATTCATTGTAAATACTCTATTCGTTGCCACAGCATAACCAGCACCACTCATGGATTGAGATAAAGATTGATTGAGTGATGAGTATTTTTTAACATCATAAGGAGGATATAGATCCAACTTCAATGTTTCTAATAATTTAAATTCACCAATTTCAGCTGTTTCTTTATCATTTAAAGTTGCTGATGCCGTTACTATAACATTCTTTAAGTGGATTCTCACTGGTCTATATGGAGGAACATACAACCCAAGTATTACATTCTCAACAATATCAGTACCTATTGTGTTTGTTAAACCTGGAGTTACTATACTCCCATCATCAAGATATTCAACATCAATATTTTCAATCGTGACTCTTAAAGGTAAGAATGCACTACCACTAAATTTGTAATCTGATCCGTATGGATCACCAATAAACTGAATTTTGTTTGCTAATGCTTTTTTAGATTGTAATTTAACAATTAATCCAGCATTCCATTTTGAAGGATCATTATACGAGAATTGACCACCGCTAATTTCAGTTTTTGTAATTTCTTTTAAATAATCTCTCAATCCTTGAATAATTTTTTCCTCATCTAAACTTATCGCACTTAATGTGTATGGTATTTCTAACATTACATTTTTAACTATTCCATTACCATATGTTAATGAGAATTTTCCATTCTTCAAGTTTGACGATTCATCAAAGTAATCATTTATCTTTTGTGGAATCATAGATATATCAAAATTGAATTTTGTTGAAGCACCTTGTGCACTAAAGACATATAGTTTCTTTGTAGCGCCACCAATTTCAACTTCAGTTTTACCGTCTACTAACTCATTATTACCATTAACCATTTGTATTCCAATATCTGTAATACTTGCGATGTATGGATTAATAACAAGCTTTCTTTGACCTGGTAAAATGTTTTGGAATTTACTATAATCAAACACCTCCCAAACTTCATTAATTTTTACATAAACTTCAAACTTTCCGTCTTTGATATTTGCCTTTCTTACAGCATTCTTTCCTAATTTAATTTTTACAGTGGAATTTGTTGACACCTCAACATCTGTAACATATGGTTTGTATACCAAGTAATTATTATTTGCTTCAGTAGTTTCTTGAGTTGGGTCTAATACAATAGCTCCTTGTGACTCATCTTGAACCCACGCAATATCCATTTTATGAGATGTATGACCATATGAACTATACTTGTTTTGTATCGTTGCTGTTGTAGTTTGAGGTAAATTCATATCCGCCATAGTTTTTGAAATCGCTGTAGCCGAATAAATATCACTCTCTATTGTCCCTTCCGGATTTAAAACTGAAATTTGAGTGGCAGATGTAACCTTATCAATTTTTATTCCTCCGTTATTATCAAGTAAAACTTCAATTGTTTCCTCATTACCACCACCACTAGCAGATGTTGTTATCTTTATTTGAATAGCTCTAAATATCTTAGAAGAACCTGACGTTGGCTTTTCTAATAAAACTTTTGCATACGCCTCTTCTACAACTCTTCCGTTTTGCACGCTTGGCAATGGGAATACTGCTTTTACTAATTTTACAACCGCTGGAAGAATATTTTCTACTTGATTAGAAAATTGCATTGCACTTCCATTTAAGGAAGTAATCATAGAAAGAACAAAAGCAGAAATAGTATTTACAACCATTTTTGAATCATCTCCACCTGCTGCGACAGGATAACCCATTAATTTAAACAAACTTCCATTTGCAAAATTAATTAGTTCTGTTACAAATGTTGGCACCAAATTAACAACTATAGAAGTATCGTTAGCTGATCCTATAACACTATTATCCGCAAATTTAATTATTTGAGGATCTTTAGCATTAATTTGTATAGATTTTATGATTTTACTAATATCAACTTTACCGTCTTCATTCTTAACATTTGGTGGGGTAGCCTTCTTTTTCTTTAAAACTATTGTTAGCTTCTTTAAATCTTGGTTGCCTTCAACCCAATCGTAAATGGTCAAGAATCCAATATTATTAGCATTGTAACTAGAACCACCACTAATTGACTGTACATTATTTTGCAACCATTCTTTAGTTATAACTGTACCGTTTTGTAAATAATATGTTCTACTTCCTTCTTTATGGTACCCAATATATTTTCCTTCTTTGTCCCAAAATGCAAGATACATATCTTTATTGTGCGATGCTTGCCATTGTCCACCTTCAATAGTAATTTTTTCTAACTGAGAAATAGGTATCATTTTTGTGTAATGATAGTTATACCCTGACCACAAGAATCGTAATAAATTACCATCATCTCCAATAGCTAATTGCGAATTTATCCCATGCCCTGGAGAATATGTATATTTTTCAAACTCGCCTTGATCCTCAATTATTGGATCGTCCGGCGTCGTTGTTACCTCTTCTTGCGGATTAAATGCTGCACCTAATTTATCTCTAAGCATTGGTCCTAATCCTATTCTTAACCCAGTTATAATAGGCATCAATCCACTAACTACGCCCGTCGTCCCAGGTAAACTATTAATCTTAATAATTATTTGATCAACAGAAAGATATGCATTTACATCAGAGCCATCAGGGCCATTTATTACAACTTTTATTCCGGATTTAACACTTCCTTGTGCTCCTACTGTCCTTGTAAATTCTGTATTATCTCTTTTTGCTTTTACGAATAATGATCTCTTGCTTGTGTCGCCGTTATATGATGAGTTATTTGTAATACTCAAATTCAAGAAATCAGCTCCATCCGCACCCGTAATTAGTTGTATAACGTTAAATATTAATGCTCTTAAATTTGTCTTATCTTTTGCTATAGCAAGTGCTTTTAAATCTCCCATTGATAATGCAGCGTATTCACCAGCTTCTGCTTGAGTTGGAATAATATCATTAATATTAGTATAAATTCCATTATTGCCGATAAACTCTCTAAATTTAAAATTCTTTGCTTCTAATTTTATGTATCCTTTAGATGGAACAGTTGTTTGGTTAGAATTTGCAAAATCTTCAGTATTATAAATTCTTCCGCCGTCCTTTTTGTTTTCCAAATCGATAACTAGTTTTACAAAATCAATTCCACTTTCAAGTGTTGTTCCGTTCAACTCAGTTTTAACAGCAAACGCCAACATTATATCGTTGAAACTAAAGTTATTTAAATATTCAAGCAATTTATTTTGCGCATCAAGAACTTTTTGATTTTCTGGATCATTGAATTGTTGTGTTCCTGGATTATAATCAGCACTATTTGCAACTAATAAATCGTTAATCTTTTTATATGCTATTCTCTCAATAAACTTTTTGATGAATGTATCATTAATTTTTACAACAACTTTAGTGCGAATTCCAGAAACTGCTCCAGATGCATTGTTAATTAACTCTGATCTAATATCTAACTCTGTTCTAATCTTGTTATAATCCGCTATTTCTTCTGGAGTAGCACCAGACATAGCCATCCTTGTGATAAAGCTTGCATTTTCTGGGAATAAAGTTGGTCCCATGATAGCCAACAAATTAATACCAGTCATTTTTATCTTCATTAATCCAAGTTTTTCTAAATCAATATATATTGCATTGTCTTTTGCTATATATGTTATAGCCATTATGACTTGCTCATTATCTTTAACTACCAATTTAACTCCAGAATTATTCTTAAATGCTGTAGGACTATCAAAATCTAAAATAGCTCTTGCTTCAAGTTTAAAATTATATTCCTTTCCTTCATTTATGATAAATCCAGACTCATAATTTGTAGTCTTTAATAATTCTTTATCAAGAATTTCAAATAGCTTCTTTATAATTGAGTTACTATCATTTGTAAGCTTAATATCTAAAGTCGCATCAAATCCTAAATCGATTTTTCTAATCGGCAAATTGGCAGCAAAAGGCGCTCCATTTACAATCGACATGAGTTTATCAAACGATAATGATGAAAATTTAGATAATTTGTTATCTTCAATTTCTTGGATTGGATCTTGATCATAGAATGTTGCATACTCAGGCTTCTTAGCATTACAACTATCTATTACCTTAAATGCGGTTCCAGGCCTATTGTTTAAGAATGCTGTTAATTCTACAGTCATGACTCCTGTCTCATTTTTAACACCCTGTTCAACTACAATTTTAATTTCAGCTTTTCCAGATTCTCCTCCAGTTTGAGAATTGTTTGGACGAACATATTTTAAAGCTATTTCACTCATTGTCGGAATAGCATCCTTTATATATCCAAACATTTCTTTTTTGTCTTGTGCAGCTTTTTTATCTGCCTCTGAGACTGCGTTATTAACATCTTCTATAAGTTTATTTTCTATAACTTCTAAAATAAGGGATATTACTGAAGAATTAATTGAAAGATCAATGCCTTCTTGAAGAACCGATACTCTCAACACAGCTTGTCCAGCTCCTTTAGTTTCATCCTTTGCCATCTTCTGCGCACTTGTTGCTTTTGCAGAAGTTGACATTTCAGCTAACGATTCAATAAATTGTTGTACCTTTAAATTCCCCTTAATTAATCCTAATAAATCAAAGTTTTCAAGCTTAACTCCTGATATACCTAATATTGGGAATTCAACAGCTAACATCTTATCTTCTTGGCTATATAGTATATTTAACACTGTTCTTTGTTCAACTGTATTGGTTTCAGAATTTGCTGAATCTTCAACAACTAATAACTGAATTTTTAATTTACTATTATTGACTGAAGTTGTAGTGAATATTTCTGATAGTGGGATATCGGCATTTAAATATCCTCTAAAGATAGTTTCTACTCCTTCATCAGTTTTTGAATATACCCCTGATACACTGGAGATATCATTTGTAGTGTTTAATTTATTCATAACCTTGAATAAACTGCTAACATTAGTATATGCGGAATCTTCCTGTAACGCTTGAATATCTTCTTGAGTATATCCTTTACCTAGAGAATTAAATACAAGCGCTAACAACCCGCCAATATCCATAAATGGCTTTCCTTCTGATTTAAATTTTATTTCTGTCTCCGCCCTCAATTTTAATGCAAGAGAATGATAAGGTATATATTCATCTTCGTTTATATCAAAGTGAACTGTTTGCCCAATAATAGATGTGTCTCCTACATAGTATAACCCCAATTTGGTTTCTACTTGCTCTTCATCTACAAATCCAGGAACTCTACCAATTACTACATCCATACCAAAATCGCCACCGGCATATGTCACACCATCTGGAGTAGTAAAACCACCCAATGTTCTCTCAAATCCTAAATGTATTCCTGAAACATCAAAGCCATATCCATAATTAATTGTTGTTTTATATAAATCAAGATAAATTCTTGTAAAATCATCTAATCCCGATTCTAACTTCATTAAGCTTCTAAACAACGCAGAAAGCATGTTTGGCTCTAACTCAATGTGCGTATAATCATCATTCTCAGTATCCACTTCTTTAATGTATCCTAGAATCTTTAATAATTTATCTATTCCATTAGACTGGCTACTTGTATTTGATGATGATTGAGACGCATTAGACTGCGCTGCGCTCACTTCTTTTTGATCAATAGCAGACTGAATTGCTCCTTTTATAATTGTTAAAAGATCCAAATCAGTAATCTTAAACTTAGGCATATTAAATGCGGATAGATCTATTAATATATCGTTTAAGTTAGTGTATATGATTATTGGGCTTTCATAACCAGACACATCAATAATAAGCATCACTTTGCTTTTATAATTTCTTGCAGAAACTTGATCGAAAATATCTCCAAAGTTTACTCTTGCCTTCACACTTATTTTAACGTGTTTTGGATTATCGGAGAAACCTGACCCCATTTTTATTTCTGTTTTTAATCTTGACAAAATAGACATAGGGGAATCAGCCTCAAAAGCTAAATTAGGGCTGAATAAATATTCAGGACTCTTTAAATACAGATTTATAGATGTAGATAAATCTAAATTCAAGTCTTTTGCTGGTTTTAGGTTGGCAATCATTTGATTGTCATATATACCTTCTCTTAATGTTCTATCAACATTAATCGCAATACCGCCAACGGATACACTTATTCCAAAACCTGGTTCTTGCGTTCCCACCTTATTAAATTCTAAGCCAAGCTCAATATTCAATGGAAAAGCCAAATTTGCAGTAGCCTTTACGCAATTTAACTCTGCCCCTGGATTTTGTTCTTCAAATTCTCTAATTGCATCTCCTAAGAACGCTGCAGATGCGGCTCTATTTGCAATTTCAAGTAAAAGACCTTGAATATTCATATAAGTCGTTGCGACACTCAATGTTTGTCCATTATTTAGTGCTTTCCTCAATGACTCAATCTGCACTCTAATTTTTTCAGCCGCTTCAGCTGTTAAAGTTCCTGAATTTAAACTTTCTTCTAAAGCCCGTATGCTATCACTATACTTAGCACGCGTTGATTTATCAACAATATTAATAGTAGCAATATTGGATGTAATTTTATCAAGTAAGCTTATTACTTCATCAGCAGTCATCTTTGTTTCATTTGTCTCATTACCTGTTGTGCTGCTATTTGTGTTTCCACCTATTACAAGTTCATCATTATTTAATGCAGTTAATTTTGCTTTGTTAGATTTTACAACTGCACTATTAATAGTACTTATCAAATCTAATCCAAGATTATCAAAATTCAAGAAAATATCTTCTCCACTTAAGAAGTTAAAATCTACTAAATCTCCATCTTTATTACGAACTTTTGTATCAGGATCACTACCTCTAAAGATTAATCCTTGATGTGGTACTTTAATAATTTGTCCGTTAGACATTTCATTAACATAAATATTTGAGTCATAGATTAAACCAAATAATCTCTTAAACTCTCCTCTATCTTTCTTCTTCAAAGTTAAACCTAATGATGCATAAGAAAGTTGGAAATTTGTACTTAATTTTGCTTTTTCTTGAGCTTTCAAATATTCATAAGTTCCTGGTACTTCAACAATTTCCTTCTTAGCAATATCTAACCTTTCAAAATATCTAAATATATCTTGTATATTTATTCTCGCTGAAATTTCTAGAGCATATTTATCATCAAGTGAAACACTGTCATTAACTTTATTGCCAATAAATTTTAACAATTCAGTTTTGATTTTGTTCATATTTTCTTCAGTGATATTCACACCATCAATGTATTTAAGTATTGTCGCTAATAAATTAATCGTAGGGTTCCATTCAATATTTGATAAACTACCTGAAACACCAAGTCCAAGTTGTACCTTAAACGATACATATTGTGGATTCAAAGAAGTTAATGATATATTAGTTGCATTTTGTGTAGGAACTAACTCGCCACCAATTTTTTGAATTGATATGAATAAATTATATAACTCAAGTTTACCTCTTATTGAATCTGTATATTGCCCGTCTTTAATACCTGTTATACCAACATAAACTCCCCAAGTAGTATCATTTGATTTTTGCTCAACATCTAAGCCTATTGTATTAACAAATCTATAAAGAGCAATACCATTCAAATCCACACCAAAAATTTGTAATAATCCTTGAATAAGTATTGATTTTATTCTAAATGATAATTTACCATTAATTAATTCAACGAATGTTGAAACTGTTGGTTGTTGTTCATCAACTGAAGCACCTCTATTAAGCAATTTCGTTATTAACTCTAATGCGATACTTTCTGTATTATTGGAAGAAGTATAATAAACTCCTCCATCACTTTCTTCGTAGTATTTCTTGCTCAAAATATCAACAATTAGTGGTACTATTTTCTTTGGAGCTCCATTAATCTTTAAACCGTTTTCTTCAATACCCAACAAAGATGATTGAATAAAGATAAAATCACCAATAGATGGTCCCTCATAGTAAACAACTAGTAAGTTATTTGTATAGTGCGTTATAGGATTTTCAATTCTAATAGCAATTTTTATTTTTGCACCATTAAGCAAGGCTTCTATTATTCCTTTTACTAACGCATTTTTTAATTTTTCCTTAACAGCTGGATTTTTCAACTCTTCTAGAGAATATTCCGATTTCTTGATTTCATTAAAAATTTTGTTAGCAATTTTTGATAATGGGATATCAATCATAAAATCCAACACTAATTTTTCATCTTTATCCATTGAGAAATTAGAGTTTAGATTTGGAATATTAAGACCAAAGTTTTCCATCACTTCCTTTAGTGCACTGGAAACAATTTCCCCCGGATTAGTAGTATCAACATTTAATGCAAGAGTTGCTCCAATTCTCATATTGTTAGCCCCAGACTTTAGAATATCTGGATAACTTGATAATCTACCATTTAGGAATTGCATTCCTAAGAATCTTTCTTCACCAAGTTGATTTATAGGTAACATCTTATCTATACGCGCTTTCTTATTAGGATCATCATCACTTATGTTACTAAAGTCAAGCCCAGCACCCACATAAGGGATGCCTATGTCGACTTGGAAAAGAGTTTTTTCGTCATTCTTAACTTCTGCATTAAGATTTATTCCAACCAATCCTCCCTCTTTAGGGAATAAGTTAACACCTAAAGCAAGGATTACATCGATACCAACATCAGTATCTTCAATCCCTACAGCCTCCATTATTACTCTTAAAACTTCAGCAGATGTAACAATGGCTATACCTTGTTGCCCTATTCTTACTGCAGATAATAAGCCTAAAATGTTCTGTCCCTGCATTAAGCCTTTTAAATTATTTAAAAGTGGAGTCAAGTAATCTTTGAAGGCAGTTAAAACATTTGTAGCAACTGACTCTTCTCCATCTGCTTTAGCCATAGCAGCATTGCCAGATAATGAGTTACTCGAGTCAGATTTTGGAGCTAAGAATAATCTCTCAAAAGCTGTCCAATTATCTCCAGATAAATTAATCATCAACTTTGAGTCATTTACAGTCTGCCCTTCCAATTGCAAGTTGGTATAAAGTCTACCATATACTTTCAAATTGTCCCCATCAATATATAATGTCAACATTCTATCTGGCATCGTTTGATTTTCTGAAATACTAAACTGTAAACTTATTGCAATATTTAAAGAAGAAATAACATCTTTTAATCCATCTGATTTTGCTTTTGCCACAACCACTGGATCAACATTTTTAGTCTGCATCTTTTTTACGCCTGATAATAATTTAGAAATGTTAACTCTTCCTGTGATGTACATATTAAATATTAATTCTCTTCCTGGACTATCAAGATGTAAATATCCGCTTAAATTACTAAATATCTTCTTTGTCTCTTCATTTATAACATCTGGATTAGCATTTTGTATTAATTCTTCTAATTTATCATATAGTTGTTGATAACTGTGATGTAAGAAATCATCACCATT
Source organism: Bacillota bacterium (assembly GCA_023396095.1). Lineage (GTDB taxonomy): Bacteria > Bacillota > Clostridia > Christensenellales > UBA3700 > JAEWXG01. Next base: position 142,572 of record JAEWXG010000012.1, read on the forward strand.
TGTATTTCCTAAAATGAAATTAGTTCTCAATGCTAAATTAACCGCAACATACTTTCCTTTGGTCCCGCCACTTGTTTCATAATCATTAACAATTTTGTCTAGATTAAATTCTGTTACTAACTCATCAATTGATGTATATTTATCTTTTTCACTATCTGGTACATAATTTGTAGATTCAGCCGTTGAAACTGCAATATGCAAATCAGATATTGATAATAATATCTTCATCCCACCTGTTTGATTTACTGTATCACTAAACAATATATCAGTTAACGCCAAGTTAATGCCAATTCCGGTTGTTGAATAACTCATCCCAAATGAAATTTTTGCTTTTGGCAAACTCTCTTCATTAATAACCACAGGATTACCATTACTGTCTTTTACTCCAGCAAGTGCTGTTTTTAAAATCACACCTAGAGCAGTATTTGCTAATGTAATTTGGAATTCTCTACTTGTAAAACTAATACCACCAATCACTCCTAAAATCATTGATGCCGCATCAATTTTTGCTTTTTCTTTTTTCTTTTCCTCTGTGTTAGTTATATTCCCAGCATTCTCTTGTCCTGCAATTTCTCCGCTTGCATCATTTACGATTTCTTTATTGCTAGATTTTTCCTTAGCACCAAGAGTTTTAAGTTTTTCATTAATCAATTGAACCAAATTTACATTTTGTTTTAAATCTGGTAACGTTGTATCGCCAAAATCAATATATAGCGTTCCATCTCCATTAATATTTCCATTGTTTTGAATAACTTCTGAATCATACATTAATGTCAAGAATGGCTTTCCATCATATCTATCCCATTCTGGATTATCTCTCCATTGAGTTCCGGAAATAACAGCATTTATACTCTTCGAGATATCTATTTGAATTTTTGCGTTAATTTGTTTTAATAATTTTTCTGGACTAACTTTTGAGAATAAAACCTTCAAACCTGCAAAACTTGCTAAATTTTTAAACGCCTCTTCTGTTACTCCAAAATCTTCTAAAGCATTTATTCTCGCAGAAAGTTCTATCGAAATTTGTATTGCTAAATCGAATCCTTCCGTTGCAGTTATATCTAAACTAAAATCATGGTTAGGCTTGCCCTTGAAAAAAACATCTTCACTTTTTTCTAATTTGTCCTTTAATTCTGGGCTAAGATTCTTTAAAAATTGAATTAGTTCTAAATTTCCTGCTTGTCCACTTTGTACAAGAAGCCTTATCTTTGTAGAAACTATTACTTTTTTCAATTCAGTTAATTTCAAGAATTCGCCATTATCACGAGCTGTCTTAACAATGTCCATTCTTGCTTTGTAATCTTCACCAGGGTAGAAAAATAGTTGTAATTTTTCTATTCCCAAACTTACTCTAGTATTTGCAGGCTGACTTTCATCATCATCTTGGAATGCTACAGATATTTGCAATTTACCAGCAATATTACTCCAGCTTTCTAATTGTTCCTCACCTTGAACACCTTGAACCCCAACTGAAAGTCTAATATCCTTAATTGAATTGTCTATTAAGTTATTAATTAAACCTAACATCAATCCAGTTGTTCCATTATTATCTTTTGATAAATTTTTAATGCTTCTTAAAACGCCTGATAAGTTTTCTTGAGATAATACTAAATTAAGCATACCTCCATCAATTGAACTATCATTAACTATGGCTGCAATATAATCTAATAACTTAAGATCACCATTAGGACCCATTGCCATAGATTGTATCGCTTGTAACTTATTAGCTTCATTAAAGATTACTTGTTTATCTTTACCATCATTTAGAATCATTAGTTTTAAATTCTTAACACTGGCTGAATTCTGATTATTAAGTGATGCTTGTACATCTTCCTTAGTAACATCTTGATTACCACTATTTTTCTTTTCAGCAACCATCCCCATTATAAAGCCAATTAAACCTTTTGATGATAAATCCCTTAAGAATGAAGACATTTTTTGCAAGAATGGATTATAAATTAAGCTCTTTAAATCTATACTTCCTATCATAACTTTTGGCATACCGATTCCGGATAAATCCAATAGAACATCGCTATAGCCTACAGAAGTACTTGGTAATAAATATACTCCTATTAAAACTAAATTATTATCTGATGTATCAGTAAGTTCAACTGAAAGTGTACTCTTGTGAATATTAGCATTTAATCTAATATCACTTCTAATTTTTAATTTAAAGCCATGAACCCCAGCAGAAATAGTAAATGTCTTGTCGGACAAATTTTGTATTAGATACTTAAAAGTATTTGTAGTTTTATATTGATTATACGCACTCTTTAAAGTTTCTTGTTCTACAGAAACTAATATACTACTTAATTTTGTTGTATATAGTTTTTCAATTGCTTCAACCGAAAGATTTTTGCCTTCTTCAGCAACTCCCAACATTGCATAGAATTTATTATTTAAATTATCAATGCTACCTACATTCTCAGCAATCTTATTGTGTAATAATTCTTTTTTCCTCTCTTCTGTTGCCAAATTATATGATCTCAATTCATTGGCATCAAAAAGCATTAACTCTGCAAGAGTAATAGTTCTATCTTCTTTTGTTTGCAAATCAATTGCTAGTTGCAAATCAAGTTTTCCAAAATTAAATTCATTTCCATTATCAATTAACTCTTCAACATTATTGAATGCTGTTTCAATATCTTCCGGGAAGGAAATTTGAATGTCAGCAGCGTTTAAAGAATCTTCGATAAAAAATCTCGTATTAGACGTTCTAAATTCCAATTGTGTTTTTTCTGAAGATTCTTCACCTAAATATTTATCAAACACGGCTTTTTGTCTTGATTTACCAATCGATTCTATACTTCCATCTTTTGCTAAAACAAAGTAGAAGTTAGAATTATTTAGTGTTACAGGATAATGCTTTAAATCTTCTATAGTCAAACCTTTTGGAGGCTGGTTATTTTTCTCATCATATTTTTTAATAAATGCGTTTACAAGAGTATTTATACTTCCTATTTCATCTAGTTTATCTCCTAAAAGATTTTCAACTAGTTGAGGAACTTTAGCTATAACAGGAAGCATTGCATTAACAAATTTACCCAAATTAAATCCCATATCATATCTTGTTAACTCTGGGTTATCTGGAACTTGTGACACCTTAACTTCTGTATTGAAAATAATCGGGAAAATAACTGGTCCTATAAACTCTAACAATTTGATAGAATTTCCATCAACATTCAAAGTAATATCCCCTGACAATATATCAGAGGCAATTTTTCTAAAATACTCATCAAATCCATAGCGGCTAAAATAATAATAAATCTTATTAAGTTGAACATCTGAAATATATAGAGGCTTTAATGTGCTACCAGCACCATTAAATATTTTGAACAATAATTTTCCTTCTTTATAGTAAAATCCAAAAACACGTTGGTCAGGATCTAAAGATTTTGTTGAAAAGACTTCAATTGAAACTTCATTTTTGTCTGCTGTTAAATCATTCGGGTTGCTTGCATCTAATTCAAGTGAGGCTGTTGTTATTATTCGGGTTTGAGTAGTTTCTCCATTCTTATCTTCTTGAATTATGGTTTCAACTTTTTGGTTCAGTTTGTTGTTCCCATTTTTCATAAAGTTTTCAACAACTGGCCCTTGTGAAATTTTTAAACCATTAAGCAATTTCTTAAAAGCATCATATGGCTTAATCGAATTAGCATCGATTGATTGCTTACTTTTATCAGCTGTTACATTTCCAGTAATCTCAACACCTTCTCCTAACAAAGATTTGTAAATTTCATTAGGGTCTGTTGACGCCTGTTTTTTGTTGCAAGCTGTCAATACAAACACTGACATTAAAACAACTAATAGAATTGATATTGCTACGAAAATTTTAGATTTTTGTCTCATAATAGCCTCCCCGAAAGACATTAACCTTAATTAATATGTATATATATTTTATCAAGAAAAAAAATTAAGTCAATTTTACAATGTAAATTTTTTAACCTAACTAATCTTGCTTCTTTTAAAAATTCAGCCCAAAATAAGACTTTTTAAGCGCTTTTAATTGTAAAAAATGTGTAAAGATTGTAAAAAAAGATGAAAAAAATTTTTTGAAAATTCTATCATTTAAGCATAAAAAGCTTTTGCTAGAATACCAATTTTAACATTCTCGTTGACTATAACAAATTTCCCGTTTTCTATTTTCCCATAATCGTCTATAATATCAATTTTAAATGCAATTTTGGCAAATAGATACTTTTGAGGAGTTCCTCTCGGATTCCCATTGTCATCAACAAATTGAAGTTCAACATAATTTCCTTGTATCCTATATGTACCTAATAATTTATCATAAACATCTTCATTGGTTGTATTTTTAGCAAATACTTTTCCTTGCTCAAAAAGTGCGACATTTGAACTAGAATTCCCCGAAGGAATAACATAATATCCCTCAATAGTAGTTAAACTTTCATTGCTTTTTTGTATTCTAATTGCAGTTATATGCTCATTTTTAATTAGATAGTTTTCGAATTTTGTAATCTCTGTATAATTTTCTTGCAAAGATTTTGCTAATGCCTGCAATGCAGATTTAATCGCAGGATTGTTTTCTTTCTCAATCAAATTGTTTATATTTTTTAAGTTATTATTTAGAATGGATGCATCATATGTCATGTACAATACATTGTTTTTCTTGTCATAATTATAGTTCCCATGATTTACTGAACCACTCTCCTGACTATAAATTTCTTGAAATCTTTTTTCGTTTTCAAACTTGATATACATATTAGATTTTTCAAACATCTGCTGAGAATCATTAAAGGTGTATAAAAAGTACTTATGTCTTATCCTTAAATTAATTGTTGAACACGACAAAAAAGTCGCTACAACAAATATGGCAACAAAAAAAACACATATGAGCCTCATCGTTGCAGAATTTTTTATTTTTTCTTTCATACTACTAATATATCCATTTTGTTTTCTAATGTCAATTATTCAAAAATATGCACTTATTACGATACATATAGCATATTTTTTTAAAAATTGACATTTACGGCTTTGTTATTTAAAATTAAATAGAAGACAAACTCTAGTATGTTTGTAAAGGAGTTTTTATGAGTTATTATATAACTACTGATTCTTGTAGCGATGTTTCAAAGCATTTTATTGAAAAATTTGGTTCTAAAAATTTTGCTATTGCGCCCATAACTTATGTTGTTAATGGGCAATTGTATGATATTGAAAATACAAAACTTGATGAGAAAACTTTTTACAATATGATGCGAGACAACGCGACTATTTCAACATCCCTAATTAATACATTTAGCGCGGAAATTTTCTTTAAAGGTATATTAGAGCAAGGATTTGATATAATTCACCTTTCTTTTTCTTCTGGAATCAGTGGAACATTTGAGTCAGTAACAGTTGCGGCAAATAATCTTAAAAAAGAGTTTCCTGATAGAAAAATCGTTGTTATTGATAGTAAATTAGCCAGTCTTGGTTTAGGTTTATTATTTTATTACACTTTGAAAAAAAGAGACTCTGGCGCTTCTTTTGAGCAGTGTGCAGAATACGCAACCAATCTATCAAGTAAAATTAATGCTATTTTTATTGTTGACGACCTAAAACATTTGCAAAAAACGGGCCGTGTTTCGAAAGCCGAAGCCTTCATAGGAACCGCATTGCAAATTAAGCCAATTTTACATATGGATGATGCCGGAAAGCTTATCCCTGTATTTAAAACGGTATCTAAGAAAAAAGCACTTAAACTTCTTGCTGAAAAAACCAATGAAAAAATTTCAATTAAAGAAAATGAAATGATTTTCATCTCGCATGGGGATTCAGAAGAGGATGCAAAATATCTCTCAAATTATATCAATGATACTCTTAAACTTGATTGCTTTATTGATTATATCTCACCAACCATAGGAGCACATTCTGGCCCTGGAACAATTGCTATATTCTTCATTGCTCAATCAAGAGCGCTATAGTATCACGGCAAATATTATTATGATAATTATATTATAAAAAGCCATATAATTTAAAAAATGGCTTTTTTAATTACATTAAATAAAATATTAAATTTTCTAAATTAGGTGAAATATAATAATATAATAACAAAATTGTTCTCGCCTAGAAAAATTAATACGATATTTGAGGAATGACATTGAATATTTTTAACTTAATAAAATATATTTAAAATTTAGTTGTTACTTTCATCTTTATCGTTGGGTTTTATAGCATTTGCTTTTCTTGATTTAACAACCGCTTTAATGATATAAACTGTAATTAAAATAAATATGCAAACAAATAGCCCCCATAAAATATAATCGACATACTCTTTAAACAACAATGACAATCCTGTCATTAATAAAACAGCTACAATATTACCACACGCAATTGATAACAACGCTTTAAAATACGGTAATCCTAAAAACGATGCAACAGCAGAACCAGACCAAGTTCCTGTAACAGGAATTGGGACTGCAACAAATAAAAACAAACCTACTAATTGTTTCATTTTTCTTTTTTCTATAATGTTCGATTCAATTTTATTATTTATTTTGTTTGCTTTTTCAGTAAACAAATTTTCAATAGCAAGCGCTAATTTTGAAAAAATTTTAATTTTTTTCAAAACCTTCAATATAGGGATCAATAGCAATAAAACTATAGGTACTATTAAGGTACTACCTATCCAAGTATATAACATGATTGCCCAATTTTGCATTCCAAAAGCAACAGCCACAGGAATAGCTCCCCGGACCTCAATCATAGGGATCATAGAAATTAAAATTACAACCAGTCTTGGATCTACATCTTTAAAAAAATTAACTATTGATTCCGTCAAAATTCACACCTATAAATTGCAAAGATATGCAATTTTTGTTAATATATTCTAGCAAAATTATATTATTCTTTGAGGTATCATGCAACAGGTATTAAGTTTAATGCGTCAAGCCATAGAAAAATATGGAATGATTAATGATGGTGATAAAATTTGTGTCGGCATTTCCGGAGGCAAAGACAGTATGCTTCTTGCTACAGCCTTAAAATCATTTCAGCGCTTTTCTCCTAAAAAATTTGAACTAATAGCTATTAATATTGATATGGGTTTCAAAAATTTAAATATTGAAGAGCTAAATGCAATTATAAATCATTTTAAAAATATTGATTTAGAATTTATTTCAGAAAAAACTGACATTGCTGAAATCATTTTTAATATCAGAAAAGAAAAAAATCCTTGTTCATTGTGCTCTAAAATGCGTCGTGGCGCATTAAACACAATTGCCATAAAATATGGTTGCAATAAAATAGCACTTGGACACCACGCGGACGATATTATCGAAACATTTTATTTAAGTCTTTTTCAAGAAGGGCGACTATCAACATTTATGCCCACATCTTATATGGATAGATCTAAAATTGAACTAATCAGACCATTCATATTTATGGAAGAAAAAGAAATCAATTGGGCAGTTAAAAGACTCTCTATACCAATTTTACACAATCCTTGCCCTGCCGACAAACACACAAAAAGGCAAGATATGAAACTTTTAATAAATGAATTAAACGAACGTTTCCCTGATTCAAAAAAATTAACATTAAGAGCAATTTACAACCCTGAAAGAAATAATTTGTGGCCAAAAAAATAACCCAGGCAACCTGAGTCATTTTTTTATCATTGCGATTTTTAGTCTTCCTCTATATACTGAGCAACCCCACCTTTTCTTTCTTTCAAACGTACTTTAGATGTTCTCTTAGGAGCTTTCTTCTGGGACTTCTCTTCAGCTGTTGGTTCTTCCACTACAGGTTCATGCGTAACTGGCTCTTCTAATACCGATTCTTCCACTATAGGTTCTTCTACAACTGGTTCTTCAACCGCTAATGCTTCCACTGCAGGCTCTTCTGCAACCAGTTCTTCCTCTACAGTGTCTCCTGCAACTGGTTCTTCATCTACAGCATCTTCTGCAACTGGTTCTTCATCTACAGCATCTTCTGCAACCAGTTCTTCTGATACCGCTTCTTCCACCACAGGTTTCTCCGCAGCGCCATCATTTGATGAATTAACAGCATCATCTTCATTTTGTCCATCGTTTGAGCTAGCGCTAGACTTCTTTTCACGTATTTTAAATACTCCTTTTCTTATTAATAGGAGAATAATTATAGCCACCATAATCAAGAGAACCAAAGGCACTGCCCATGTCGCATGATTAAATGAAATCTTATAAACCCCATAGAAACTTAAATCACTTACATCTTTTAGAATTAAATATTCCCCTTTAATTTGATATTTACTAGAATCTAAAATTTCAGGAATATATGCCATAACTTTTCCATCCGCATTAAGCTTCTCTTTGTAATGAACAACCTTATAGCCATTATATTTTCCATTTAATTTAATTTTGATTGTTGTAATTGAATTATTCTCAAAAGCACTTAGTGGAACATCTATATTAATTAAAGTTTTCATAACAACATCTTGTAATTTCGATATCTTTTTATTTTTATCTAAATGTTCCCTTAATTTATCAGCAAAGTTTTTAGCCATTATACTATTTGTGGCATCAAAAATTTTCAATTCTTGTACTTTATTGGCATATAAAATCTTTCCGTTTAGTTGAACATTATCTTTATTGTATGTATCGCCAACTCTATTAATCGCAATATCAATTGTTCTAAAATTGTATCTTTCTTGATCTTCTACGGAGAGCTGGCTATCATCTACGGACACGTGAACCATGAATGTTCCTAACTGGTTTTTCAATTTTTCAATATTACTTGCTGTTAATCCTTCAATTCGTATAATATCACTTACATTAACAGAAATACTATCCTTTATGCTTTCGCCATCAACCTCAAAACCTATAGCTTCATATATAGCAGTTTTAATGCTATCTTCGGTTTGCTCTGTTTCAAATGACAAATCATTCAAAATTAAATCCACTGAATATTTCAAAACATTAAAATAAATTGTTTCATTCTTTGGGGCAATTGTTTCTTTGTTGCTTATTAGTTCAATATTATATTGTCCAACTTTTTCAATTTCGGTTACATTTTGCGTTTGACCTAAATTATCCACAAATGAAATAATTGAATCAGCAAATATTTCAGACAAAAGCAAATTGTCAGCCTTATATTTCTCATCATAAGCAACTTTTAGATCCGCTTTAATATACATATTTAAAGCTCTAACATCAATAATAAATGGTTTAATCTCCAGATCAGCACTATTGATTCGAATATCAAAATTTTCATTATTACTTGTTAATAATAATGAATCATCAGCATTAACTTTAATCAACTCACTAATTGTGCCTATCGTTTCACCCCAAGCATAAAGTTCGCTTAATTTATTAGAATCTATTTCAAAGAAAAAGCTAGTTCTGTTAATAAGTCCTCTCTCATTTCCAGAAACTAATTTTAATTTAGCATCCTTTAATAACTTAGCAATATAATATTGTTTGTATAAGTTTGGATCACTGTTAGCTCCTTCAATAGTTATGTTTGTTTTAAATTTATTACGTTGATCTCCTATCCTATAAATATGTGGTGCGTCTTGCATTAAAGACAAGACATATTTTTCATAAAAGTACTCGATTGCTAATGCTTCGTTATTCTTATCAACAATCTCGTAAACAAGCACCTGCTTAATTATTTTCAAAGAAACACCTCTTGCAATAAATCTTCTTTCACTGTTACCATCCCTTACAAAATTAATTCCATTAATTGTCCCATTAACAGTTCCTATCTTATAATTTTCTTTTAAAATCCCATCTAATTCTAATGTGACATCTGCGATTCTTTCTCCAACATTTTCATCAACGAATACAACAGTAAATTTGAACATTATTTGATTAGATTCTTGATCTTTGACAACTAACTGATTCTTGTACTCAGGATAATCTAAAAGCTTAATTTGCTTTTGGTAAACCGTGGTCTTATTGTACATGTATTCTTCTTCAAAAATATTTTTTATATTAGATATATTTATTTCTACCGGTGTAATATCTATTTTTAATTTTGCTTCATCTGTAATTTTGTAATAAAAACCATTTTCTAATTTTGGATAAAACTCATATTCTCCAACACGATTGAATACATTTTGTGTTTGCACCTTATTTCTAGTAACAACTGTACTAAATAATTGCCCGGCAAATTCTACCTTTACTAGATATGAATCACCACTATATATTTCCGAAGTATTCATTTGATTAGTGCTAACTTCTGTTTCCGTACCATCATTACTAACTTTATATAACTTATATTGCAACTCTTCTCTTTGTAGCGTCTTTTTAGTAACTTCAACTCTTAATGTATCTACTATAAATGTATAGTTATTGGTAGCCTCAATGAGTTTTTGGTTTGACATTTTATATATGCCGGGAACTAAAGATTGAGTATTAGAAAAATATTGACTCCCATCTTTAAGAACAAATAATCCAGCATTTGGATCTAACTCAAAATTACTCATTGTTAATGGAATATCCATTTTATTAAAATCTTGTGTTTCTGCATCAACAAATTTTACCCAGTTTTCAGTAATGCTATGGTTATCACCATATGATACTTCCCACTTATATTCTACCCCATCTAAAACCTTGATACGATGAGCACGAACAACAAAAATTCTTGAACTAATACCAATAATTATATTTGTTTGTTTTAGATATAAAGAATCAGAATATTTTTCAAAAACAGCTAACTGATATGTCCCCAAAGGCAAGGCAGTACTTTTACCATCCCAATTACTTGGAGCCAAAACTATTTTTTCAGAAGCGTTTGGATATTCCGCTTCAAATTCAGTCGCATCAGTTGTCCAGCCCCATTCTGTAGAATAAGCTAATAAATGCTTAAATGTACTTGAATTATAAGCAATATCCATTTTTTCATCATTACGAATATTAATGTTGAAATTAAAATCTTTTTTCAATACAGGCGAAAGTTTGATATTATCCCCCATAACTCCTTTTAAGTTATTTAGTGACCCTTCTACATATCCGTTTAAATATTGCTTTATTCCTCCACCAAGAACTTCATAATTCCAGTACACGGTTTTATGCCTGTCTAAAATAACAGAAATTATTAAGTTAGTGTCAACATTGAATGTAGAAATATTATTTATAGATGGTTCAATTGTTAATTCAGAATTTAAATTTGGAATATATAAATCTTCAATATATGTCGTTGAATTAAATATAACCTTTATATGAATATCCCCTTCAGATGTAATAAATGAGCTATCTGTAACATTAAAATCAATATCGGTAAATGTTACATATATTGGTAAAGTTTCACCTGTTTTTCTACTAATGAACATCTCGTTTGTAAACTGACAATTTTCAATCAAAATATTCGCTTGCGTCGTTGAACTATTTTCTTTTTTGTATGTTCTCACATCGAAATTACTAGTATTAGCAACATTTTTCATAGACATAGTTTCAACTTTAACATTATTCAGTTCATAGTTTAACTTTGAAAAGACAACTTTCTCTTTAAATTCAATTATCAAATTTTTAGTGCTAATTCCATTAATTAAATACAATGTTTTTTCACTTTCTGGATTACTATTTTCCAAAACAATTTCAAAATCTTTTATTATAACGGATTCCACTTCTGTATTACTTTCTGCAACTATTGCGAAATCAGCTTGCGTTTGCAAAGCTTGATCAGAAAACTTTAGTTTCATTGTATTAATTTCAAAAATAGCATTATTTGACAAATTAGCTATTCTATACTCAGATGTATTTTTTACATTAAAATCTATGTTAATATTTTCAAGCTTTATTGCATTCTTTCTTAATTGCTCGGCAGCATCAACATGTACTACAAAAAGCTTTGATTGATCTTGCATATCAATAGCGCCTTCAATTTGCTGAATTACAATTTTCCCATCCTTAATATTAATTGCCTTGTCTGTATTTGATGAAGTTAATATTGTTTGAACAAATACGGTATGTAATGTAACTATTTTATTGTTTAAATTAAAATTCGTAACTTGAGAATTTTCAAATGAGAATAAAACATTCTTAGACGATTTTGCATGTAAAACTGATAAATTCGCATTAAACTGAAACGAAGTTATATCAACTTTATAAAATTTGAATGAGAGTTGATGCTTCAACTGAACGTCAGAAGTAGCTATTTCTATATTGATTCCTTGGAATTGTCTATCTAAGTTGTTAAACCCAAACTCAAATGTTTCATCTGATAAATTTGCAACTTGCTCTTCTGTTAAATTCTGATCAAAAAACTCATTTTCAAAAATAACTGTTATATTGTTGTTAAGCAAATATTTAATCTTATAATCACGGTTGGAATCTTGATCTTTATATAGTTTTGCCCAATTTACAACTGTTCCATCATTACCTGTAAATTTCACATTTCTTTCTTCATCTCTGATAACTTTTATTGTTTGTGAGACTTTTATTGCATATTGTCCCGGAGTAAATTTTATAGTATTAACTTTCCCAGATATAGCATCTTCTATTACAGCTGCCCCACTAAACCCATAAACTTTCTGCGTCGGATCTTCTGGACTAGCAGTACTTCTTACATCTATTAAAACATAACCTGGAATTGCCTTAACATAATACGATTTTGTACTATCAAGTTTAAACTGGTTAGAACTATTCATTATAACCTCATCCTCGCCGTCAATAAAATCTGTATCTGGGTTATATGTGTATATCTTGAACCCTTCTGTTGTTGAAGCTCCTTCAATTGTTAATGTAACATCATCAGCCTCAGCATATACTGCTTGATTTGACCAATTGACTGTCAAAAACAAAAAAAGCCCTACAAAAAATATTCCTATTGTGAAAAATAATTTTTTAAGCGTATTTGAGTTAATTCCCTTATGCATAATTGCCTCCCAAATCAATACAACACGTTATATATAAAACATTATAACATAATAAAAAAGATTTTAAGAGATTTTGTTTAAAATTTTTTACATTTTTTTTACAAAAGAATTTCTCTAAATTGCCAAAATTATTACCAATACAGTCATTTTTACTTTAAAACATTGGTTTCAAAAACAAAAAAACATACGCGCAATACTCAAGCAAATACTTTAATAAAACGAAATTTTAATCATGAAAATCTTTGTTATGAATCTTCAAGTAAGACAGATTAATATAAAAAATAGGCTGGTTAAAATTATGGTATTTGCATTAAAATGGCATACATCTATATTATTTTTCGAATATCCTTTTATTGTAATATAGATATTGTTGCGCATATCCGGAATTTTTTCCATAAAGTTTGACTAATCTATCGGCTATGATTTTTATATTATTTTCATCATCCTTAAAAATATCAAAATAAATTTTTTTAACCCAAGTATCAACAGGAAAAACATCTAATTTATAATACCCAAACAACAGAATACAATCTGCAACTTTAGAACCTACTCCACTCAATTTGAGCAATTCCTTTCTCGCGGCAAATGTTTCTAATTTTTCGATTTTATCTATATCAATAGTTTTTTGTGATATTTTTTTGACAGTCTCCTTTAAGTATGCGTCTCTGTATCCAAGACCTAATTTTCTAAAATCATTAATATCAACATTAACTAATGCTTCAAGACTTGGAAAAGCATAATACTCGCCATTATTCTCACCAAAATTTTCAGACAACTTATTTAAGATATGCTTTATTCTTGGAATATTATTATTTGATGAAACGATATAACTTATTATAGTTTCAAATTTATCTTGCCTTAAAATTCTAGTTCCGTCACAATTATCAACAGCCTTTGCAATGAAAGGCAGATCGCGTATTGAATTAATAATTTTTTTATAATCTGTATAATAATCTAGGTAATTAACAAAATATTCATTATTTGACGAGTCAATATATATTTGCTTATCATCTTGCTTTATATTAGCAAATTGATCTTTGGAAATAATATTATACTCATTGTCACTAATACGAGTGTATCTGAAAACTTGCCCACACTCAAAAATATCTTTAATGTTAAAACATTTAGGTCTCTCTAAAACTAACATAAACAATCACCATATATAATATTATTATCCATCTTTTCGTTATTAAATTCCAAATAAAAAACCAACTATATAAGTTGGCCTTCATATCATTTTTTTAATTATCCTAGACAACCGGATAAACGCTTACTTGTTTTTTGTCCTTGCCTTTTCTTTCAAATTTAACAACGCCATCAACTAAAGCAAACAAAGTATCATCCTTTCCAAGACCTACATTATTACCTGGATGAATTCTTGTTCCTCTTTGTCTTATCAATATGCTACCAGCTGAAACAGTTTGACCATCAGCTCTTTTAACCCCTAATCTTTTTGCGTTACTATCTCTACCATTACGTGTGCTTCCGCCACCTTTTTTATGGGCAAATAATTGTATATTCATAAACATATTCACTTTACCTCCACTTTAATGTACTTTGTAAAACCTTTTTGCAAATCATCTAAACCTAAAATTGCCGTCTCGAGTATTACTTGTACATCTCTCATTGTTGTTTCAGAAATATCACTATCTTTTAAGCAAATTTCCATCATCGGAACTTTTTCATTAATTTGATAACTGAAACAATTATTAGCAAACCTTCTTAATCCTAATATTGCTGTTTGTAGTATTGATGACGCTGCTGCACAAACTATATCTGTTCCACTCTCTGAATAGCCACTATGTCCTTTACTTTTTATAGCAACTATCTTGTCACCTTCAACTATAACAGTTATTTTAATCATAAACTAACCTTTAATATTCAAAACTTTGATTAATGTGTATGGTTGTCTATGCCCTTGACGCTTTCTTTCGTTCTTTTTTGCTTTGTATTTATAAACAATAATTTTCTTCGTTTTATCTTGTGCGATAACTTCAGCTTCGACAAAGGCTCCATCAAGTATTGGATTTCCACACTTAACTTTTCCATCATCGCTGATAAAAGCTACATCAAACTTTGCTTTACTACCTACTTCGGCGTCAATTTTATCAATTTTAACGAAAGCATCTTTCTCTACTCTATACTGCTTTCCACCTGAAACTAATATTGCGTACATTAAATAACCTCCTCTTCTCCAGTCTCGCTGAGCTTTTAGGTGATATTTCTATTCTTCTCGGTAACCCATCCCAAGCGGCTAACATTCAATTTAACACATTATAATTATATATGTCAAATAAAAACTCTTTTCCTATGCTTTCCCACGAAAAAACATAACAATTTATTAAAATTTACCTTCAATCATTAATTAGCAAGTTAATATAGCAAACGTGCGTTATCCGGCAAGTCTATGATAATATTATTTGCACTTGAAATTGAATATTCAAATATTTTTTTCTCCTCATCTGGAATTAAATAAATAATTTTGTCGGAAAAAATAGTTTTAGCTTCTTTTTTAAAGAAATTAATTGAAAAAACTTTATGCACAATATCTGGATGCATTTTAACCAATGTGGCAGTTGTATGCGGATGCGCAACAACATAAGAAACCAAAGCATCTTTTAGAATCATTAAAATTAATTCGTCACTTCTTACTCTGCCAGTTCCTGAACAATAAGGACATGCTTGATGCAATTTAATATCAGTATTTTGCTTTACTTTTTTTCTCGTTATTTCAACTAGTCCTAAATTAGTCATCCCTGCTACAGTAGCGTGCATTCTATCCTTTTTTAGCTCATCCTCTAATATGCTAAGTACACTTTCCTTATTTTTATCAATATTCATATCAATAAAATCAACAACAATTATCCCACCAATATTTCGCAACCTCAATTGTCTTGCAACCTCAACTGCTGCAATACAATTAGTGTTATATGCTGTCTCTTCCAAATTTTTATCCCCAACATATTTCCCAGTATTAACATCAACAACCGTTAAAGCTTCCGTGGATTCAATAACAATATACCCGCCATTTGACAAATCAACTCTTTTTTCTAATATGCCTAACGCCTGTGAATGTATGCCATTTTTGTAAACAATAGAATTGTATGAGTCATTATATTTTACAACACATTTTTCTACTATATTAGGGAATAAAGTTAGAACTCTATCATAAATTTCTTTATCATTAGTTTCAATCTCATCAATGTCTTTCTTATATAAATCTCTAATAACTCTTTTAATAATATCTTCATCTTGATAAATGAGATTCATTGGCTTACAATGCAAAAACTTATTGTAAATATCCTTATACAAATTTTGAAGGAGTACTATTTCACTTATAATTTCTTCGTCTGTTGCAAATTGAGCTTCTGTTCTTATAATAAATCCTATATCATCTTGTTTGTGTCCATTTACAAGTGTTGTTAAATGATTTTTTACATCATCATTTTCAATTTTTTTACTCGCAACAACCACGTTAGTATTTGTAATTAGAACCAAAAACCTCCCAGGCAATGATATATTCATAGTCGCTTTAGCGCATTTGTTCCCAAATTCATCTTTCACAATTTGGCACATTATTTGATCGCCTTCTGCTATATTTAATTTTATATTTGAACTTAATGTTTCATTCGGATTATCAGATAAAATATCATCGCTGAATAAATAAACATTTTTATTCAACCCTATATTAACAAATGCTGCTTGCATTCCTTTTAACACATTTTCGACTTTGCCTTTGTATATGTTCCCTACTATATTCTTTTTGGAAGCCTGTTCGACATGAAATTCTATCAATCTATTTCCTTCCAATAATGAGACATTTATACCAGTCGGATATTTATCAATAAGTATTTTCTTCATACTACTTTATTCAATTGCAAAACCTGCAGCTCCGATTATTCCAGCATCATTTGTTAGTTTTGCTCTTCTTATTTCAACTTTAGGCCCAAATCCAGAAACTGAAATATATTCATCAACTTTTTGTTGCAACCTTAAAATAAATTCATCTCCCTCTCGTGAGATTCCGCCACCTATTACAATGCATTCTGGATGTAAGAAATTTGATATTGCAATTAATCCGCTTGTGATGTTGTGAATATATTCTTCAATAGCATCGTGCGCATATGGGCAACCCAACTTCTCTGCAACAAACGCTGTTTTGCCATCAACACACCCATCAGCAGTAGCTTGCTTTGCCAAAATTGAATTATTATTTTTGTTTATATATTCTTTAGTTATACGTATTAAGGCGGAAGCTGATGCATATTGTTCAAAACATCCTATCCCCCCACAATTACATTTTATACCATCGAATTTAATTGGAATATGCCCTATTTCTCCGGCAGAAAAAGTCTTTCCTTGATACAACTCGCCATTAATAATAATACCTCCTCCTATGCCAGTACCGAGAGTTATCATCACCATGTTATTGTATTTTTTTGAAATATCTGTAAATCTATATTCACCTAAGGCTGCTGCATTAGCATCATTTAAAATCTTCACTTTAATGTCTGTCTGCTTTTTAAACTCTTCTACTAAATTAATATTAACCCAACCAATATTTACAGCAGCTCTAACTATTCCTGCATCACTATCAGTTACTCCGGGAATACCAACCCCTATACCCATGCAAGTATCATCTGCTCTTTTTAATTTGTTAATTTTTTCCAATATTTTTTGTACAACTAATGAAATTTCATCTTCTATATTAGTAACAAACGAACTAGAAGCAAATATTTTACCATTCTCGTCTATTATACCAACTTTAATGGACATACCACCGATATCTACACCAGCGTAAATTTTCATGCTTTATCACCTTATTTTAAAAATTATCAATATTAATCATTGCAGATAGCAAACTTTCATTCTTCAAAAGCTTTATTCCGCCATTAACTACAGATGCACTTGGAAAATCTAATTTCCTAACCTTCAATCCAATTCTTCTTTGCAAATATTCTTGTAACCCGTTAAGTTCTGCGGAACCTCCACACAATATTATTCCATTACTATAAATCTCATCTACTTCAGATTTTGGTATCAACATTGTAAATTTTTCAATTGTGTCACATAACTTTTCAATACTTGGAAGTATTGCATTTTTACAATCTGTTGCTGTCAATTTAATAGTTGATGGCTGATTTGACAATAGATTCTTCCCCGTAACAGAAATATTGGAATTATCAAAATCATACAAGCTTGCCACAGATATTTTTGCTTTTTCACTTGCATGTTTTTTTATGCTTATTTTGTATGTTTCCGCAACATATTTTGATATATCTTCATTAAATTTTGCCCCAGCAATATTAACCGTACATCCAATAATTATCCCCTTGTTCCCCACAATTGCTATCTCTGTTTTTTGTTCGCCAATATCAATAACAAGACAAGGCATAATTTCATGTACTAAAGCAGAACAAATTGGTGATTCTATGAAAACAACATCGCTTACCCCACATGAAAGCAAAATATCTTCATAAACTTTCTTTTCAGTATTATTAATTCCAGAAGTTACTGCTGCTAAAACTTTAATGCGCTGTTTAACAAGAATTGAACCTGTTATACTATTTAAAAACTCTTCCATCATCAATTTGCAGGCACGATTATGAACTACAATACCTTCCTTGATTGGGTAAATAAGTTCTTGATGATCAGCGATTGTTCCAACTTTAGCTGTTGCATTATTTCCTGCAGCAACTATGCTCATTTTGTTTTTTTGTATATTGACTAAACAAGCTGCATCTTGATTTAATATAATGCCTACACCTTTTTTGTATATTTTAATTACCTTGGATCCAAAATCAATTACTAATTCTACGCTAGCCATTCAACCCTCTTATAATATTTGCAAATTTTTCTTGTATGCCTTTTTAAATGCATCTGTCGCTTTCAATGCATCTTTTATTTCTAAAGTACAATCTTTCTCAGATTCAGTCTTCATGATAACACTATCTCCCAAAACATCTAGTTGTATAGTCTTAATATCACTACTCATGCTTCTGTCTAAGCTTTCTGCGATTCTTAACAGTACACCTAATTTCATAATTGTATCAACATCTTCACGAGAAATAACATCTTTATATTTTTCGAACTCTTGCGCTGGGATTTCATCCTTTCTATGCAATCCTGCGACAAAAGCTGCCATAATCACTTCTCTATGCGTCAATCCATTAATTCTGCTATTTAAGATAATATACATAGAGTGCTTATGATGATCATAATAATTTACCCTATTCCCAATATCATGCAACATCGCAGCAGTTCTCAAAATCTTTAGATAAGGTTTTTGCAATTTATGTAAAACTTTTAACTGATCAAAAAGCTGTCTACTCAATTCAAACACTTGTTCAGAATGTTCTATATTTTCGCCAAATTTATTTAATATTGTGTAAATACTATGTCCTAACACATCTGGGATTGGTTTATCCTTAGTTGAAGGAACTGCATGCGCAAACATTGCACCTTCTCTAAGCCCGCTCCCAGAAATAATCACTTTTTCAAAATCACACTTTTTAAACACTGCAGCCATAGCGGCAAGTGCTGAAGGAAAAATATCAGCTCTTACACTAGATAAGCCTTTAATTTTCATTGTTTTATCTAGCTCTAACTTCTTAATAAAGTTATATATTGCATAGAAACTATTTTTGCTGGCTTCAAAGTTGTGTGTCATATCCAATGGATAATGATCCATCTTTCTAATTATTTTTCCAAGGTTCCTATATGAACCTCCAACACCTATTAATGCTGTATCTTGAAAATCATTATTAGCGATAAAATCTATCTTGGAAATCTCTTTGAAAATAAAATCTTCAATCTGTTTTGCTCTTTCTTCTGGTTTTAATAAATCGTTTTTGAACATTTCTGTTAAATTAACAGCTCCATATGGCAATGTCTTATAACCTATAATATTCCTTCTATTATATAAAATTAGCTGAGTGCTACCTCCGCCAATATCCATTATTAAACCTTTTGGCACATCAATTGAGTTAATAACTCCTCTGTAAACTAAATTACACTCTTCATCATGGTCCAACACTTTTAACTTGAACCCGCAATTAAAATATACTTCCTCCAAGAAACTTTTTTGATTTTTTGCTCTTCTAACAGCAGCTGTTGCAAAAGGGTAAATTTTATCAACATTGTTAGAAACGCATAAATCTCTAAACATTTTTAAAGTCATAATTGTTTGCTCAACTCGTATAGAATTCAATTCACCATCTTTAGTAAAATCTTGCGCTAATCTTACGGTTTCTTTTAGTTCGTCGTAAACATAGAAATATCCGCCATCTAGTACATTCACTAAAACTAATCTTGCCGAATTTGATCCTAAATCGATTATTGCAATTTTCTCCATATAAATACCTCTCTTGGAATATTACCGCCTAATATAAAGCATAATTATTTAGCTAATATTGATTATATCATAATGAAAAGCTTTTTTATAGAGTGCTTTTCAACAACTTTTTAAAGATATTTTGTCAAAAATATTGCCATTTATTCTTAGCAATAATAAAAAATGCAGCTCTTATCAAACTGCATTAATTATATCGCCATTTTTATATCTCTACAATTGTGTGACAAGGACATTTTTTAACACAAGTTTTACATCCAGTACATTTCAAATAGTCTATCACTGGCAAGTTGTTTTCCATAGTTATACACTGCTCAGGGCAGTTCTTAGCACATATACCACACGCTATACATCCTACAGAACAAATACTTTTTACATCTTTTCCTTTATTCGTATTTTTACATGCCACTAAAACTTTTGCTGTCTTCGGAATTTTTACAACAACACTTTTTGGACATTCAGATATACATAGCCCACAATTAATACATTTTTCTTGACTTACTGAAGCAAGTTTATTGTTTTTATCTACTAAAATCGCACCTGTTGGACAAACCGCAGTGCAGCTTGATAAACCGATACATCCAGCAGAACAAGATTTAAAACCACCATTTAAAGCATTTGCTGATTTACAATCTTGATATCCTTGATATTCAAATTCATCTTTACATAATTGACCGCCACCGCACTTAACAACAACCTTTGTTTCTTCAACAATCGATTGAACTCCTAAAATTCCAGCAATAATTTGCTTATGCTCTTTGTCGGTAACACTACAAGATGATAGCTCAGCCTTTCCTAAACTCAACGCTTTTGCAAAATCTGAACATCCTGCATAACCACAAGCTCCACAATTTGCTCCTGCCAAATTTTCTCGTATTGATTCTTCCTTTTCATCCACAGGAACTGCCAATACTTTTGATAAAACAACAATTAAAACTGCAAATATTACAGCAATCACAAGAAGTATTACCGCAGGCAACCATGCTTTTTTTAGTCCATTCATTATATTTTCTGATATTGATAAATTAAAAATATACATATCCACCTCAATTTTAACTAAAACTTATGCTAGAGAAAGCAACAAAAGCCATACTCATTATTGATGCTATAATAAGTGTCGATGGAAATCCTTTAAATGCTTTAGGAATCCTTGCTCTTTCAAGTTTCTCCCTTATACCGGCCATTAATACAATTGCTATCATAAATCCAACACCGGAGAACATTCCATTCAAAAATGCGTGCCCTAAATTTTTAACTAAAGCAGACGTTGTATTTAATATAGCAACACCTAAAACTGCACAATTTGTTGTAATAAGTGGTAAGTACACACCAAGAGCACTATATAAGGATGCGCTAAACTTTTTAATAACCATTTCAACAATTTGAACTAATGAAGCAATTATTAAGATAAAGGCTATAGTCTTTAAAGACTCTAATCCAAATCTAACCAATATATATTGATTTACTGCATATGTGAATAACGATGCAATTGCCATAACAAATATTACAGCAAATCCCATCCCTAATGCAGTCTCTGTTTTTTTAGAAACTCCTAAAAATGGGCAAATACCCAGAAACTGTACAAGAATGAAGTTGTTGGCAAATACTGCCGCAAATATAATTGCAAATACCGCGCTATTTCCCATTTTAAATTACCTCCTTTTGTGCATTTTCTATCCCAATTTTTTTAGCTTTTTTCTTAGCGGTAAGATGATTTAATCCAGCCATTAAGAATCCATATGTTAAAAATCCTCCTGCAGGCAAAATAAATATTGTCATTGCAATATGTTCTGCTCCAGGTAATTCATATCCCATAACACTTCCTGCCCCTAACAGTTCTCTAACAAGAGCAATGGTTCCAATTGATAGTGTGAACCCTAACCCCATACCCAAACCATCAAGCATAGAATCAAATACGTTATTTTTACTAGCAAAAGATTCAGCACGGGCTAAAATGATACAGTTTACAACTATTAGAGGGATAAAAATTCCTAATTGTGAATACACGCCAGGCAAGAACTTTGCCATAACTCTATCAACTACTGTAACAAAAGTTGCAATAATAGTTATATAAGCCGGAATTCTAATTTTATCAGAAATAACTTTCCTCAAAAGCGACACCAACATATTAGAAAATACTAGAACAAAGATTACTCCCGCCCCCATACTAATTCCGGTTATAAAACTTGTTGATGTTGCTAAAGTGGGACAAGTTCCTAAAACTAATCTAAAGACAGGATTTTCTACCCCTATACCATTTGTTATTATTTTGAGTTTTTGATTTGGTTTTACAGATACTTTCATCTATTTCTCCTCCGCAAGCAAAGCCCTATAAACCCTAACAGCACCATTAAGAGCATTTTTTAATGCTGTTGAAGTTTTAGTTGCGCCACTTTGCAAAACAACTTCATTTGCTTTCTCTTTTTTCCCTTTCACTAGCACAAATTCATCATTAAAACTAGTAACATCTGCACCTATATAGGAACTCTCATAATATTTTAGAGACAAAACTTTAGACCCTAGCCCTGGAGTCTCATTGCTTTCTTTGGCCGCAATACTTGCTACTTTATTATCATTAATCAATACATACATCACGATTTGTCCTTTATATGCTTGTTTCCCAACAACTTCAAATAAATATGCATTTTTAATTTTAGTTCCGTCTTTGTCACTAAAAATTTTTACAACCGAAACTACTTGGTTATAAGCATTTAAATTCTCTTTTTCATAAGGTGTACCATTGTTTAATTTTTCATATTTAAATTCTTCACCTGGAAATGCACTATCCGTAATAAGCTTTAAATTTGTTTGAAATACTTTCTCTTGATCTATATCAGTTAGTGGTTTAACTACTCCCAAGACAACACCAGCAATAGCCGCTATCAAAACTAAAACAAGTACTATCTTAAAATTTTCTATTCTTGATTTCTTTGACTTATTTTTTTCTTCCATTTTTGACTAACTCCTACTTTTTCACACTCTCAGTGCTTGGCTTTTTATCTTTTACTTTCTTTTCTTTAATGTATCCGAAAGATCGAGGAAAAATATATTTATCAAGCAATGGAGTAATTATATTCATTAGCAAGATTGCAAACGAAACACCTTCATTCATAGAACTATATTTTCTAAAAATTTCAGTCAATATACCTAATCCAATAGCGTATACAACTACTGCCCATTTATAATTTGGACTCGATGAATAATCCGTTGCCATATAAATCGCACCTAACAATAAACCACCTGACATTAATCCTGGAAGAATTAATTGATAATTTCCTTGATATAAAGCTAAAATCATTAAACTTGAGGTTGCTAAATAAATAACTGGAATTTTCCAATCAATAACTTTCCTTACAACTAAATAAACGCCGCCGATTAATAAAGCAACAGCACTTGTTTCTCCAATGGTCCCACCGTGAGTTCCAAGAAACAAACTTAACAATGTATACTTATTCCCTTCTGGAGATGCAATATTAGGCAAAATTCCTCGCTTAATATTAGCAAGTGGCGTAGCTTGAGCTAAAGCATCGATGGCCCCGTAATGCTCATGTTTAAACATTAGAGGAAAATTCTCTACTAATGCACTTGCTCCTTTCGACAAATCTATTGGAGCAACAAAAACAGTCATCTGAGCGGTAAATGCTAAAACTAAAAATATTCTTGCAGTCATAGCCGGATTAGCAAAGTTCTTACCTAAACCTCCTAATAACATTTTTACAACTATAATTGCAAATAAACCGCCTATAACTGGTATATGCAATGATATTGTAGGAGGTAAATTTAACCCTAATATTAAACCTGTTACAACAGCTGATAAGTCACCGATCGTACTTTCCTTCTTAGTAATTTTATTAAATATCACTTCACCACAAACTGCAGAAATTATACTTGTAGCAACCACTAACAATGAATATAACCCGAATATTAATGAGCCTGCAATAGTCGCTGGCATTAATGCAATTATGACATCCAACATGATATTTCGTGTTGTTTTATTTGTTGAAACGTGAGGCGATGAGGACATTATATATTTATTATTCACAATTAAACCCCCTTAGACTGAATTAATTTTTTAGCTTCTTTCATATTTTGAACCAATGGTCTTTTTGCCGGACAGGCAAAAGCACAGCTCCCGCACAATATACAATTCATCGCACCATATTTTTTAGCATTAACTGCATCTGAAATAATCACAGATTGATCTATAAACATTGGCATCAATGACATTGGACATGCTTGTGCGCACTTTCCGCAATTTATACAATCACTATGTGGCTCTAGAGAAACCTCTTCCTTAGTCATAAATAATAAAGCTGAAGTACCTTTAATAGTTGCCAAATCCAAATTAGGCACTGTTATTCCCATCATAGGCCCACCGCTAATTACTTTAACGATTTCTTTATCATTTGATCCTCTAAAATAGTTAAATAACTCTTCAAATGTTACTCCGTTTTTAATCCAAATATTGGCTTTTTTTTCTATACCTAATCCAGATATAGTCATTGTTCTCTCATAAGATGGTCTTCCTAGAATAACAGCTCTTCTTACCGCTACTACAGTTTGTATATTAGAAACTACTACACCCGCAGATGCCGGCAACTTACCACATTCCACTTTTCTTTTTGTTAAAGCATATATTAATTGCTTTTCTGCACCTTGAGGATATTTAGTTTTTAATGGATATACTTCAACTCCATCCTTCGTATGACTCTTCAATAAATTAATTGCATCTTTTTTATTATTTTCAACACCGATATAAACTTTCTTAGCATTAAGTGCTTTTTTAATAAGTAAAGCCCCCTCAATAATTTCATCAGTATGTTCGAGCATTAATCGATAATCACAATTCAAGTATGGTTCGCATTCAGCCCCATTAACTATTAGATAATCTATTTCTTCTTTTGGTTGAAATTTTACGTGAGCCGGAAATGTTGCTCCACCCATCCCTACGATACCGGCATCAGAAACTCTTTTAATAATTTCTTCTTTAGTTGGGTTTTCCAAAACGGGCAGATTTTCCTCTTCGTATAAAAAGTCATTTTCAATATAAACGTGATCAATCATCATCCCGAAGACATTAGGCCTTTTAACTATACCTTTAACTTCTCCAGATACAGAAGAAAAAACATTAGCAGATACAAAACCTTTTGCTTTACCTACTAGTGTTCCAGCTTTTACTTTATCTCCAACCGCCACAACTAATTCCGCAGGGGCTCCAATGTGTTGAGATAGTGAAATATATACATCCTTTGGCATTGGAAAAGACCACAATGGAAGATCTTTTGTAAGTTCTTTATTGCCATGTGGATGAACTCCTCTTTTAAAAGTTTTCAAATCTAAATCTCCTCTTTAAAATAACATTATATTAAACTATTAAATTATATTGTTATTCATGCTAACTTTCAATCTCTTAACAGCATTCTTTTGTGTATTTTTATGTCAAATTTTTCACAATAAATACATGAAAACTTTCATTATCAAATAGCTTGATTTTTTCTCAATTTAAACAATATTTGGACTCAATTTTTAAAAATTCTTTATTTGTCAATACATATATTGTATATATAGAAACATAAATTTTAAATTGCCAAACAATCTAAAATGAATTGTTTGGCAATTTAGACAAATGTACTTTTCACATCAAATAATACAAGCGTTTTATAATCTCCCCCTATTCCATTTTTATTTCTTGCAATGCGGTTTATATTGTATTATTATTTTTATGTAATATATTTATATAAAGGGAATCATCAATTATGGTAAGAAAAAGAAAATTTTTATTGACAACTTTGTTACTAATACTTGTATTAACTATTTCAACAGTATTATTTGCCTGTGGAAATAAGAGTAAAACTAATAATCCTGTCACTCCGACTAATGCAGAAATAGTTTTGTTGCCAGAAGGCAGCCCGGAATATCAAACAAGTATTTCTAATGGATCTTTTTATAACTATACTAAGCCTGAAAATGCAACGACCAACATGCCATATGCCCCTAGTAATTGGATAAAAAACACGCAAGACGGGAGCATTTCAGGTGTTATCTCACTAGAAAAAGAATTTTTCGAAAAATATAAAAATTTATATGGAAATATTCCATATCCTTTCGACAACGATACAAATAATACAAACTCGGACAAGCGTGCTCTTTTGATTAAGTTTGATAAAGAATCTGGGAGCAACTTATATTATTTGGAAAATATTCCTGTTAAGTTCTCGAACTCTTCTGAATATGCAAAATTAGAAATTGTCTATAAAAAATACGGTTTTGCAATTACTTCAAGTGCAAAATTCACTATTGGTGTATTAAGGGATATTAGCCTGTCTTCCGAAAATAAGCAAAATGAAGATTCAACGATGTGGGAAAAAGAAACATTCTACTTTAAGAAAAGTTCCTTGCTTGACCAAAACATATTGAAGAAAATTACCATAACTCTTACTGGCAAAGGAGCTCTTATAATAGATCATGTAAATATTATTGATTCCGATGAAGTTTCATATAATAATGCAAGCAATGATAAGAAACTTTCTCTAGATTTCCCTAACAGTTCATTCAATCCAGCTATCTCTGGGGAATATACTGCTACTAACCTAACAGATACAACTACTTATCAAACAACATTAAAAAATATAACTTCTGAAGCAGGAAGTCTTGCCTCTTTGGATACTACTGACAATTCTTTAAATGATTATATTATAACTAACAAGCCGGATGATATTAACTCCGTTTATGCTGTTTATTCATCTGGAAAACAAAACAATGCTTACAAAAAATTTTCTGTGGACATTCTTTCAAAACAGCCAATATTTTTAGCTCCTAACACTAACTACACAATATCAATATATACCTATGCGAACTTCGACATTAATTATAAAGTTTTAACCCTACTTCCATCTGGAATGTCTGTTTTTAGTCAACTAATACAAGAGGATGTTAACTGGATACTATCTGCTTCGCCTACAACTCCAAATGCAAACACTTGGGTAAAACATACTCTTGAAGTAAAGGGCGGACAATATCCAAGCAAAGCAGATTTGCATTTTTCTGCAGAAGCATCTTCTGCTAATTCCGTTCAATTTATATTGTTTGGGAAAATTGAAATAGAAAAAACAGGATCAACTCCAGCGACTTTAACAAGTGATTTAACAAACACTCAGGAAATTTCAGATTTCACCCAAAAAAATCAAGATTCTACAGGTCTTAATGTTGAAGATGCAATTTATAAAAATGCTGGAGAAAACTCAAAATGCAGCATTTTTGGAGAAGAGCTTTCACAAATATTGTTATCCAACACAACCTTAAATACAAACATCGTTGAATCTGCAAATGTTATTACAATTGCTAAAAACAAATATTATTATTTGGACTTTTTTGCAAAACTTGATGACCATGTTGGCGCAAAACCTACTTTGACACTTACAACAAAAGATCAAAATATTCAAAGCAGTGCTCAAAATATATCTTTTAATCAAATTGACAGCTCTTACTCTATTCTAAATGTGAATGGATATAAACATTATGTTGCATATATTCAGGGCTCTCCTACTAATGATGTTGAATATAAAATGACAATTACATTCGGTACTGGTTCTAGATTAAATAATAAAAATCTATCTCAAGGTAACTTATATATAACTGTTCCGAAATTGTCAGAAATAAAAGAAATAGATTATATTAAGGAAAATATTCACTTATTCCAAATTCAAAAATTAAAATCTTCTTTAGGAAGATCATCAATTAATACATTGGAGGCAATAGGCTTTAGTTCTTCTTATAGCGATACTTATGCAGCTTACTCAGATTTATATCCTGAATTTTTCAGCTCAAATAAACCTTTTGCTGTCTTAAATGGAGATGTTCCATTTAAACCAAGCGGTTGGGATCTTACAGGAAGCGATCTTAAAGAAAAATATTTTAGTGACAATTTTGGAAATTATCATCCTGACGTAGAAAATCCTGCTTCATTAAATGCCGACAAATGGACTGTAGCTGATGAATTGAAACCTATATATAAATTAAATGCAGAAAAGGCTCCTCTTAACACATTGTCAAAAGAAGCTGTTAAAAATAAAATTGTTTCAATATCTACAGATTCAACTTTAGTTTTACAATCTGCCCAAAATATTTCTTCTAAAGAAAATACATTAACATTATATCCAAGCAGTGTCCTTGCCCTTTCTTTTAGTGCATTGACTAATGTTGACGGTGTTACAATAAAATTGAATATAAATAATGTTCAACATTCTCTCATAACCTTAACTAAGGTTGATTTTGAAGATGACACAGAAGATAATTTGAAAAACATTAAATATTATACATATACCGTTTATATCGTTACGGCTCCTTTTGCATATAACAATGCAAAAATTGAAATAGAAATGCCAAGTGATCCTAATGCTATGGCATTATTCGATAAAAACTTTGAATTAAAATCTTCAAATATTACATCTTATTTGAAAGCAGCAAGTGATGGTATATTATCAAAAGATTACGCTAAAACCACTTATCTAGGTGGCGCCATCAGCTCATTGGATGTACTTGCTGGAGTAGAAAAAACAGATAGTACTACAAATTTATCAGGCTTGCCTGGGGCATATAGTGACTACAATTATAACGATTCATTATTAATGCTTAACGTTAAAAATGAATCAAAAAGAACTTATTCTTTAACAAATGCGAACTTAATTGCATTAAACCCTCAATCATATTATCACTTGAGAGTTTATTATAGATTCACAGGAACCGGTGCTGCTGATATCACACTAAATAATTCGTCACTATCGGAAGATACCATTTTTAGATCAATTCAAGCAAAAGATTCCGATAACTCTTGGGAATTAAAAGCAACCACTTGGACCCCAATTGACTTCTACTTCTCAACTGGTTTTTCAAAACTTTCTTTCTCTTTATCTATTTCAGTAGGAAAATTTAATGAGAAATATGACACAACCCCTGTTCAAGGAAAAGTTGAAGTTTCTCACATTGTTTTGTCTGAACTTACAGAAGAATTGTTTAATGACCAAGAAAACGACAAACTAAATTTCCAAACAGAAGATTTTGATTTAACAAAAACAGTTGAAAATAGCAATTTTGAAACTCCTTCTTCTTGGAATGCAACTTCAAATAATTTTGAAAATGATAGTACAGAACATGGCGTTCTTGATTTATCTGATGAAACAAAAGTTCGTGAAATCTTGAATACAGACATTCTTTCAGAAGAAGCTTATTCTTCATTAAAATCTCTAGGAAAAGTTCTAACTATATTTAACAAAAAACAAAATGTAAGTATATCATACTCAAACTCATTTACGCTAAGCGATGAAAAGTTGTATAAAATTGAATTTATTGCATATACCAACTGTGTAAATGGTGCGTACTTTACATTAATAAATAATTCAAAAGAGTATTCGTTTGGGAACACTTCAAACACTTCTCAAACGAAAAAGTTATTTAAGAATCTTGAAAAGAAAACTTATTCTTTTGTTATAAAGACAGAAAAAAATATGCTTGATAAAACAATCGCTTTAAAGTTAGGATTAAACTCAAATGATTCTACAAATGCATTATTAATGTTTGATAAATTCTTAATAACTGAAATATCAGATGAAAGTGAATTTTCAAATGCAGCAAACAGCACCACTTCTATCCCTGTAACATTAAAAGCAAAAACTGATACTGCATCATCAACACCTAAAGATAATACTGGCAAACAATATAAGCAAAAAAATAACGAAATGATTTTCCTATATGCTTCTGCTGGAACTATATCAGCTTTATTAGTAGTCGTAATCATCATATTTATCATCAAGAAGTATTTTAGAAAGAATAAAAAACAAACATTCAAAAAGAAACCAAAGAATAAACCAAAGAATAATGATAAATCATCTAGGGATATGTTTAATTAAACAATTATAAAAAAGAGGCCACAATGCCTCTTTTTTATACTATTTAATATATAAATTTTTATTATGTTTTTTCTATCTTAATAAGTATTTTTTTAAATATTTGCCTGTCTCACTATTTGGAACATCAACTATTTGCTCTGGAGACCCTTCAGCAATGATTTGCCCTCCTTTGTCTCCACCTTCTGGGCCTAAATCAATAATATGATCTGCAACCTTAATAACATCCATATTATGTTCAATAACAACAACTGTATTACCTAAATCAACAAATTCATTTAAAACACTTATTAATTTTTTTATATCGTGTGTATGTAATCCCGTTGTTGGTTCATCCAAAACATACAATGTTTTTCCTGTGTTACGTTTTGATAACTCAGCAGCCAGTTTTAGTCTTTGAGCTTCTCCGCCGCTCAATGTTGTTGCAGATTGCCCCAATTTAATATATGAAAGACCAACATCGTTGATGGTTTTAATCTTTTTGTAAATTTTAGGCAAGTTTTTAAAAAACTCTAAAGCTTCCGCAATTGTCATCTCTAAAACTTCGTGAATGTTTTTATCTTTATACTTTACACTAAGAGTTTCACTGTTATAACGCTTTCCTCTGCAAACCTCACAAGGAACATAAACATCAGATAAAAAATGCATCTCTATCTTAATAATCCCATCCCCTTTACAGAACTCACATCTTCCACCTTCCACATTAAAACTAAATCTTCCCGGCGTATAACCCTTCGCCTTAGCTTCCTTCGTCGAAGCAAACAGTTCTCTTATATCAGTAAAAACTCCTGTATATGTTGCAGGATTTGAACGAGGTGTTCTTCCAATAGGTTTTTGATCTATCTCTATAACATTATCAATCTCTTCTAATCCATCAATGCCTTGACAATACTCATATTGATTTGTATTTGAATTTTTAATATTTCGAATATTTTTTAACAACACTTCATTTATTAAGCTACTCTTCCCGGATCCTGATACACCAGTAATGGCTACAAATTTTTTCAATGGTATGTTAACATCAATATTCTTTAAGTTATTTTTGCTCGCAGAAAGTATCTTTATGTATTTACCATTTCCATTTCTTCTCACAACTGGAACATTAATATTTTGTTTTTTTGAAAAATACTGTCCTGTAATGGATTTAACATTTGCTTTAATCTCGTCTAAAGTGCCTTGCGCTACAACTTCCCCACCGTGGATCCCGGCGCCTGGTCCAAAATCTACAATATAATCCGCTCGCTCTATTGTCTCGTCATCGTGTTCAACTATAATTAATGTATTTCCTAAATCTCTTAAATTTTCTAGTGATTTTAATAACCTATCCGTATCTCTTTGATGAAGCCCTATACTTGGTTCGTCTAAAATGTATAATACTCCTGTTAACCCACTACCGATCTGTGTGGCAAGCCTAATTCTTTGTGACTCTCCACCACTTAAAGTATTAGCAGATCTTGCAAGTGACAAATAATCCAACCCAACATTAATCAAGAAAGATATACGTTCTTTAATTTCTTTCACAACCTGCTTTGCAATGATAGTTTCAGTTTCCGATAAAACTAAATTGGTAATAAAATTATATAAATTTGATATAGACATATCGCAAACTTCGGCGATATTTTTATCATTAATAGTTACCGATAAAGCTTCTTTCTTTAATCTTTCTCCTCCACATTCCTCACAAAGCATCTCCTTCATATATCTGGATAATTCCATTTTAACGCCTTCAGAGTTCGTTTCCACGAATCTTCTTTCAATATTTTTCGCGATACCTTCAAAAGATGTAGAGATACTACCTTGAAACCGCCAAGAATTATAATCATATTGAATATTCCCGCTATCACCATATAACAATATGTCTATGATTTCATGTGGCAATTCTTTTACGGGAACTTTTGTCGAAAATTTATATTTTTTAGCTAAAGCATTAATCATTGCCCTAGAAATTTTTCCAGAATCAATATACCAGCCTGAAACATCAAAAGCTCCTTCGTCAATCGACTTATTCCAATCTTTAACTATTTTGTTTTCATCCGCACACGATTTAAAACCTAATCCATGACAAACAGGACAAGCTCCAAATGGACTATTAAATGAAAACGTTCTGGCTGTTATTTCTTCTATATTGATATTGCAGTCTGGGCACGCATATGCATTGGAAAATAACATTCTTGTTTTATCTGAATATTCAACTTCAACAAGCGCTCCTGTTAATTTTAATGCCGTCGAAATTGAATCTGCTAATCTTGATTTTTTATCACGTGATAATATAATTCTATCAACAATAACACTAATTTTATGTTTGATATTTTTTTCTAATTTAATTTCATCCTCATCCAGTAAATAAATATTGCCATCGACCTCAACTCTTCCAAATCCTTGTTTTCTTAAATTTTCAAATTGATCTTGAAACTCTCCTTTTTTACCACGTACAATTGGGGCAAACACAATAATTTTCTCACCATCTTCCTTAAGCATAATTTGGTCAACTATTTGATCAATTGTTTGCTGTTGTATTTCTTTTCCACATTGTGGACAATGAGGATGTCCTATTTTTGCATATAACAATCTTAAATAATCATAGATTTCAGTCACTGTTCCAACTGTAGATCTTGGATTATGGGATGTTGTCTTTTGATCTATAGAAATTGATGGCGACAACCCTTCTATAGAGTCCAC
The DNA here is from genome assembly GCA_023396095.1 of Bacillota bacterium. GTDB lineage: Bacteria > Bacillota > Clostridia > Christensenellales > UBA3700 > JAEWXG01. Next base: position 175,303 of record JAEWXG010000012.1, read on the forward strand.
ATCCGGTTTATCTAATTGCCCTAAAAATTGACGCGCATATGATGATAAACTTTCCATATATCTGCGTTGTCCTTCTGCGTATATCGTATCAAACGCTAAAGACGACTTGCCACTCCCTGAAAGTCCTGTAAATACAATAAATTTATTCCTAGGAAGTGTTAAATTAATATTTTTTAAATTATGTGACCTTGCACCTTTTATTATTATATAATCATTCATTTTTTTTCTTATTTAATAGTGTTATTTGTTCCCTATATCGAATAGCTAATTCAAAATCATAATGTTCTGCAGCCACCTTCATCAACTTTGTTAATCTTTCTATTTCTTTATTTAAATCTTTTTTAGTTTTAACTTCTTTAATCTTATCACTTTCTAAAATTTTTTCACTTATTACTAAAGTATTATTAATGTCTTTTTTGATTGTTTGTGGAATAATACCATGTTGCTTATTGTACTCATCTTGTTTCTTCCTTCTTCTTAAAGTTTCATCAATGGCTTCTTGCATGCTCTTTGTCATATTATCAGCATATAATATAACTTTTGATTCTGCATTTCTTGCCGCCCTTCCTATAGTTTGTATTAAAGAAGTTCTACTTCTTAAAAACCCTTCTTTATCTGCGTCCAAAATTGCAACTAGCATTACTTCAGGAATATCTAACCCCTCACGCAGCAAATTTATTCCAACAATTACATCAATATTCCCTCTTCGTAAATCGCTAATAAGTTGCACTCTATCTAATGTATCAATATCTGAATGCATATACTCTGCTTTTATATTATGCTCTTTAAGATACTGGGACAAATTTTCCGCCATCTTTTTAGTTAAAGTCGTTATTAAGATTCTTCCTTTTTTTGCAATTATTTCGTTTATCTCGTTTAATAAATCAACAACTTGATCTTTTATGGGCTTCACAACAACCAAAGGATCCAATAGTCCGGTAGGCCTTATTAATTGTTCAGCTACATTGTCAGAAATCTCTAGTTCGTAATCAGAAGGCGTAGCCGACACGCAAATTAACTGCCCGATTTTCTTTTCAAACTCATTAAATCTAAGTGGTCTGTTATCATATGCTGCTGGTAACCTAAATCCATAATCAACAAGATTTTTTTTGCGTGCAAAATCTCCATTATACATCGCTCTTAACTGAGGTAATGTCATATGGCTCTCATCAATAAATGTGATAAAATCATCTGGAAAAAAATCTAATAAAGTATATGGTGTATCGCCAGGTTTTCTTCCATCAAAATATCTTGAGTAGTTTTCTATTCCATTGCAGTAGCCAACTTCTCTAATCATTTCAATATCATAATTAACCCTTTCTTCAATTCTTTGCGCTTCGATGAACTTATTGTTATCTTTAAAAAACTGAACTTGTTCTTTCAAATCATCCGCAATATTTTCTAAAGTGCTTTCTACTGTCTTTGTGTCGAATATATATTGCGTCGCAGGGAAAATATTAACGTGTTTTAATTTTCTAAGAGATTTATATGTCACAACATCAAACTCAGAAATACTTTCTATAGTCTCATCAAAATACTCTACCCTAATCCCAATTTTATTATAACTGGCTGGATAAATTTCAAGATAATCGCCTCTTACCCTAAAATCGCATCTATCAAAACCAATATCGTTCCTTTTATATTGAAGCTCGACCAACTTCATAATTAAATCATTTCGGTTAACCTGCATATTAGGCCTTAAAGAAATAGCAACATCAAAATAGTCCTTGGGTGCTCCAAGGCCATATATACAAGAAACAGATGCTACAACGATAACGTCTCTACTTTCACATAGCGAACTTGTCGCCGAGTTTCTCAATCTATCAATTTCCTCGTTAATTTGTAATTCCTTTTCTATATACAAATCGGATTGTGGAACATATGCTTCTGGCTGATAATAATCGTAATAACTAACAAAATACTCAACTTTATTATTAGGAAAAAATTCCCTAAATTCGTTACATAATTGTGCTGCTAATGTTTTATTGTGAGTTATTACTAAAGCTGGTCTTTGTAATTTTTGAATAATATTGGCCATCGTAAACGTTTTACCAGATCCTGTTACTCCTAGTAAAACTTGCGATCTCAAGCCATCATTCAATCCTTGAGCCAAAGATTCAATGGCCTCATTTTGGTCCCCTGACGGCTTAAATTTCGATTCTAGTTTAAAATCCATATTTTATCGATTAAAGATACTCTTTAAAATGGTACCTATTACAAAACTTAGCACTGCTCCTGAAATAGTTAAAATTATTTTAAATTTAATAGCTCTCTTATCGCTTTCAAGTTCCTTGCAAAAAGATTTTCCTTTGTTTAATAAAGAGAAGAAATATGTTGTCCCTTGTCCATTATGTTTTTCTTTGCATTCAAAATAATCTTCTGTAGCTAACCCCAGTATCCTTTCCCTTAGAGAGTCTTGATTTATCCTAAACTTATATGGTAATGCTTTTAAAATATCAACATCCTTTAGCTCAGCTGTTCTCTCTGCATTCATGCTTTGTTCAACATTTTTTGTGCATTCAGTATAAATAAATTTCATTAATTCTTTATTTAACTTTTTCATAAGCCCTCTACTTCTCAACTCTAATGATATTATTCACTTGAACACGTCCACTAAGAGTCTTTATTTTTTCAACTGCTGCCATCATATTATTCTCTAATGTTTTATGTGTAAAAATTACCAATGGTACCTCATTATTTTCATCTGCGTTATCTTGATACATTGAAATAATTGAAATATTATTATCAGCAAAAATAGCTGAAATTTTAGCAACAACTCCAGGCTCATCTTTTGCTGTCATATTCAAATAATATTCACTTTCAAAATTTGAAATAATATCATCTTTTGTAAAAACATTTTCTATACCATCATAGCGTGCATGTTTTTCTCTTCGTGCTGCAAATACAATATCGCTGACAATTGCACTACCTGTAGGCAAATCCCCAGCTCCTCTTCCATAAAACATCAAATCACCCACGTTATTTCCTTTAAGCATAACTGCATTAAACGAATCATTTACTGATGCTAATGGGTTTTTTGTTTTAACAAATACTGGATGAACACGTGATTCAATCCTTCCATCTTTTATTTTTGCAATTGCTAATAATTTTATAGAGAACCCAAATTTCTTCCCAAATTTAATATCTTCTTTTGAAATCTTTGTAATACCTTCTCTAAAAACTAAAGAAGGATTCAAATATCTGTTAAACGCTAATGTAGATAATATTGATAGTTTATAACTCGCATCAAATCCCTCAACATCGGCTGTTGGATTTGCTTCCGCGTATCCTAAGGCTTGCGCATCTTTCAAAACATCTAAATATTCAGCATCCTCTTTTTCCATTCTAGATAGAATATAGTTTGTAGTTCCGTTAATTATAGCCTTTATTTCAAGAATATCATTAGCTTGTAAAGCTTCTGTCATACTTCTTATAATCGGAATTCCACCTCCACAAGATGCTTCGTAATACAACCCTACTCCATGAACCTTTGCTTTTTCTTCAAGTTCTAACCAATTTTTAGAAAACATTTCTTTGTTCGCTGTCACAATTGTCTTATTATGTTCAATTGCAGATATTATTAAACTTTTTGCAGGTTCGATTCCTCCAATACATTCTGCAATAATTTGTATATTAGGATCATTAATAATTTCATTGTAATCTTCAGTTAATAAGTCTTTTGCGATATTTCTCTTTAGAGACTTCTTTATATCACGCACCAAAACTTTCTTTAATTCAACATCAACACCATATTCTTTTTTGATAATTTCTCTTCTTTCCAAAAGTATTTGAGCTGTTCCGCCTCCAACAACACCTAATCCCAATATCGCAACTCCAATCTTTCTCATATCTACCTTCCTTTTAGTGCTTTTTTGTATTTAAATCATATATGATTTTTAATCCTTTCAATGTTAAATATCTATCTGTTATATCTAATAGTTTATCATTTTCTTCATTAATTAACGATGAAAGACCTCCGGTTGCAATAACTTTTACATCCTGTCTTCCTAATTCTTCCTTAATTTTTCGTATTATATATTCTGTTTGGCCAGTTACCCCCAAAATTGCACCAGCCTGTAAGTTTGTCTCGGTTGTCCTACAAATTGCCTTTTTAGGAGAATGTAATTCTACTAGTGATAATTTATCAGTTCTGTCTGTTAAAGACTCCAAACTAGTTTTTATTCCTGCTGCAATTACTCCTCCAAGCATTTCTCCTTTTTCAGAAACAACGTTAAAAGTTGTTGCTGTCCCATAGTCTATAACTATACAAGGCCCACCATACAACTTATATGCTGCAACAGAATTAACAATTCTATCTGCTCCTAATTCCTGTGGATTACTATATTTAATATCCATACCAGTTTTAGTCCCTGGCCCCACAATTAATGGTTTCATATTGATATAATGCGTACACATATGAATAACTGTATAGTTAATTGACGGTGCAACAGATGATAATATTATGCCGGTAATATTATCGAATTTAATTCCAACTGTTGAAAATAAAATCAAAATTTGCGCAGCAAGTTCATCAGAAGTTCTAATTGTGTGTACAGACAATCTCCATGAATATTTTAATTCATCTTCATCATAAACTCCTAATTTAATATTTGTATTACCTACATCAATCGCTAATAACATGTTCTCCACCTATTTTATTCTCTTTATTAAAATGTAAATATCTTCTAATCGCATACACTATCGGCGGCGTGATTATTGAAACTAAAAGTATTTCTATGAAAAAGTTTATTGAAATTAACCCCATCATAAACTCTTTCCCTATAATAACATCAGACACAGTTTTATTTGCATAAAATGTCCATATCATTAACAAAACAAAACCAGTATTAGTTACAACACCAACTGCAGAAACAATAAATGATTGTGCATATTTTTCTAGAAATCTAACCATCTTACTTCCTACTTTAAGTTGCAATATTATTTTATCTATCAATTTACTTACGCTAAAAACTAAAACCCCAATCATTATCCTAGGGAAAATTGATATCATAGGATTTCTAAAAATAATAGCTACTGGAGATACCGGTCTTGCAATTGCTAAAATACAACTCATCAAGCCCGTTACAAATCCTATATATATTGCAGTTCCAATGCCTTCAATTTGAGACACTATAATAACTGGCAACAACAATAATACAGCTAACTTAATTGGTCCAATGTGCACTGGTATAAATGAAAAAATCACTACCAATACTGTCATTATTGCATTTAATGCAATAGTCCGAGTTTTCATATTCACCTCCGCTTGAATTTTAACAATATGTTAAATATCCATCGTTTTTTTGAATTATTTTGTTTTTAATATTCTATTACCTTTGTAATGTACTCTTCAACTTTATCAATTGCTATTCTTTCTTGTTTCATAGTATCACGATCTCTAATAGTTACCATTCCATCCTCTAATGTTTCAAAATCTACAGTCAAACATAATGGCGTTCCTATCTCATCTTGTCTTCTATATCTCTTTCCTATACTTGCACTTTCGTCATAAGTAACAGAAAACTTTTTAGATAAATTTCTAAAAATCTCAAGCGCTTTATCAGATAATTTCTTTTGCAATGGTAATATTGCGATTTTATATGGTGCTAAAAAAGGATGAAGTTTTAACACAACTCTTGTATCATTTTCAAGTTGCTCCTCCTCATAAGCATTGCACAATACCGCAAGTAACATTCTATCAGCTCCTAAAGAAGGTTCAACAACATATGGCACATATTTTTCATTCGTTATCGGGTCAACATATTCCATATTTTCTCCACTACCTGTTTGATGAGCTTTCAAATCATAGTCGGTTCTATCTGCGATTCCCCATAATTCGCCCCAGCCAAAAGGAAATTTAAATTCAAAATCTGTTGTAGCTTTAGAATAAAATGATAATTCTTCTGGTGAATGATCTCTTAATTTTAAGTTAGCTTCTTTAATTCCTATGCCTAACAACCAAGCTTTACAAAAATCTTTCCAATAATAAAACCAATCTAAATCAGTTCCAGGTTTGCAGAAAAATTCTAATTCCATTTGTTCAAATTCTCTAGTTCTAAAAATAAAATTTCCTGGAGTAATTTCATTTCTAAAACTTTTCCCAATTTGTCCTATCCCAAATGGCACTTTTGTTCTTGTCGTTCTTACAACATTTTTAAAATTCACAAAAATTCCTTGAGCTGTCTCTGGTCTCAAATATACCGTATTAACCACATCTTCAGTAACGCCTTGAAATGTTTTGAACATTAAATTAAATTTTCTAATTGATGTAAAATTACTCTTTCCACATACTGGACAAACTATTTTATTTTCTTTAATAAATGCTTCCATTTGTTCATCAGTCCAGCCACTAATATCTTGTTTAATATTTTTTTTCTCTAAATAATCTTCAATTAGGTTATCTGCTCTATGTCTAGCCTTACAATCTTTGCAATCTAATAAAGGATCAGAAAAACTAGCTAAATGTCCACTTGCTTTCCATACTCCTGGATTCATTAAAATTGCACTATCTAATCCATAATTGTATTCAGATTCCGTAATAAATTTTTTCCACCAAGCTTTCTTAATGTTATTTTTAAGTTCCACTCCCAATGGACCATAATCCCAAGTATTTGCCAAGCCTCCATATATTTCACTCCCAGAAAATATGTATCCTCTCCCTTTACATAATGCCACTAATTTGTCCATAGTTAAATTTCTATCACTCATTTTATTCACCTAGTTTAATTATTATAAAAAATAATATTTTTATTATTTATACTCTTGCAATATTCTAGCATAACATTTTATTTTTTTATACTTTTTTTGAAAAACCTATAACCCCTTTTGAAATACCTTTATAAATTCCATGCCTTTGATTGTTCCCGACAACTTTTAAGAACTTCAGATATTCTGCTTCATTATGCAAAACATCTTGTTTTACAAGCTCCAAACTATTATGAAAATCATTTATTCGCATTTTTACCTCCTTATTTTTTAAAATAAAAAAAGGTGGTTAGATTTTACTCTAATCACCTTTTGATTCTGTGTATTGTTTATTCTATTTCATCACTACCCATTTACCTGATTTAGTAGAGCCTTCTCTTTTTATCCTACCATCTGCTCTTAATTTTTTTATGTGATAACGCACTCTATCAAAGGAAACGCCTAAATGTTCTGCAATTTGTCTTGCTGTAATGCTTGGCTCGGTTATCATCAATCCAACAATTTTATCTGGTACGGACTTCTCAATTTTTATTTCTTGGGTAGTTTCTTGGGTAGTACTACTATTAAACTCCTTCAAAAATTCTTCATTCACACCCATAACTGCGTTGGTGTAATTATCTTCTTCATTATCCGGATAAAATCTAAGCTCAGTGGATCTATTTTCTAATAGTGCACCTTTGCACGCCTTATACCCGATCCGTAAGACTCTATCAAATTAAGTGAAAAACATATCTTTCAGTTCTTTGTTAAGATACTGCCTTCTATCTACTCCCACTCAATATGTCCATCGATATTATTTTATACAAATGGCATAAAATCAATGTTTTTGTTATCAACTTTAGCCTTATTATCCGTTTTATTTCTAATTATCTGATTTTTTGCAAGCATATTGCAAGTACGAAACTATTCCTTAATTTTCCAATAGCCTGTCTTGTTAGATCCTACTCGTTCTATATATTCATTTTCTTTCAAAAATCTAATGTTGTTTTCGATGGCGGTTAATCCAATACCTATAATTTGAGATAATTGTGCTTGAGTTACATTAGGATTGTTTCTTATTTCTTTTAAAATTTTCTTTCGTCTATCATTTAGAGGTCTTTCATTACCCATTTTACCCCCTACATTGTTAATCCAATTAAAAGGAATGTTAACTACAATTGAATTTTCTCTAAAATCAAACACATCTTTTCCGTAGCTATCTATAATTTTAGGAACGCCCCTTCCGGAACGCTCACTGATGTGAAGCTGCAAAAATATTTCCGACAGTTTTTGGTTAACAGGAATAGACTCACCCATATAAAACCCTTCTATCGTCTGCTTCGGAGCAAGTGCACCTCTTGAAAGAATTTCTATACGGTTACTATATACCGTAATCATCGGCGCATTTCCATCTATCCACTTATTATGAACAAAGGCATTTATAACCGCCTCTCTAAAAGCACTCATATCAAATAAAGCGACATCTTTTCTTGTAGTAATTCTTCTGCTTTCATCTGCTTGAATTATATTTATAACATCTGCATATTCTAATACTTTATCTAAGCTTAACAAAATGCACGTGTTCCCAAACTCCTTTATAGAATATAGTGGACTTGCTTTCGTTTCTCCGCTAAATACCGATACTCTTACAGGTATATGGCTATCATCTGACAACAATTGAGCCATCAAATTGTACCTACCATCTTTAGTTAAAAGCCCGAGATTTTTCTTAAAAGTTTCAATTTTTAAAGAAATTCCTCTGCCTGCATAATATGTAAATAATCTCTCAAAAGTTAAATCTTGATATTCAGATTCAATATTATCTATTGTTTTTTCTTTGTTGCTTAGTACTTCAAATAAACGAGCTTCTCTATCAGGATATTTAGCAACACTCACTTTACTTGAACCTATTCTAATATATCTCATTCCATCAAAAGAAGTTGGAACATTTTTAGCTCCAGGAATTTCTAATAGAACTACCCGCTTATTATATTAGCAAAATTCACTTCACGGAAAGAAAAAACAATATCCGGTTTCAACTGTCTTGCTAAATAATGCTCTAATGGCTCACCTTTAACATCTACTTTATAATTAAATTTAGTTCCTAAAACTTCATGAGTTTCATTATTTACACCCCAAACAAGATACCCATATTCCTGTCTGCAAATTGCAGCTGCATTTGACAGCGCGGACATATATTCACCTATCCCATGCGCTTCGTACCAATTTTCTTTGAATTCAAACCATTCTTCTTCTGTTTGATAACTTAGCAAATTTTTTATAATGTCAAGATACTTATTCATAGTTTTATCTCTCAGTTTATTACCCACGTTTATTATATCACATGTGGTAGATAAAGTGGGGGATATTTTTGTCATTTCACATTATATTGTAAAATATTTTTTAATAATCAAAAGTTTAAGTTGCCTAAAGGTAGAAGCCTCATCCTCTTTTATTCTATAATAGATGCGTATCAACAGTGGGCTAGGTAAAAGTGAAGTTAGTGTTTTTGGATTCACCTCATCAAAATTGATACACCTTAAATTAAAATTAGCATTTTTATTCCACAACAATCCAATTTCCATCACGCTTTGATCCAATTCTTTCTATCATGTTCTTTTCTTGTAAAGATTTAAATGTCCTTTCAATAGTCCTCTTTGTCACACCTATTTTTTCTGAAAGTTCAATTGATACAAGGCTTTGATCTTCTATCAGAAACTCGATGACTTTCTTCTCAGTTTTATTCAAACCGACATTCAAACCGACATTCAAACCGACATTCTTATTATTTATCTGGTCAATTACTTCCTGCTCAAAAGGGATAGTACATCTAATATAATTGCTTCCAATTTCAAAAATGTCTTTCCCGTATTTTTCTACAATTGTTGGAATTCCATGTCCAGTGTGTTCAGTTAGTCCCATATTTAAAAATATTCTCATCAATGTTGCATTTCTCGGCTTGCTTATTCCATTAAAAAATTGTTCTTTTGTCATTCCATTGGGAAGTCCACCATGTGATAATATATCAAGTCTATCATTAAACATTGAAATCTGTGGCTCAGTAATTGTCCAATCATTATGAACTAAAGCATTTAAAATTGCCTCATTTACACAGTCAAAATCAAATAAATAGGTGTCTTTTCTTGGTCTTACTGTCGTATCAGAAATACATATATTTTCAGCCTGCAATCTGTTTTTTATTTTTCCATAAGTAGTTAATATGCATCCATAACCATGACCGCTTCTTTCAGATATAGAAGCTTTATTCTGCCATTGGAATTTCACAGAAATAAATGGAATATTATTTTTATCGGATAATAGTTCTGCCAATAAATTATATTCTCCGGCCTTATTCCTTAAATTTAAATTCGTTTCAAAAGATTGAGATGAACCCATAAAGTTGGACAATCCAGAAAGGAGATTCAACAAATGCGTTTATATTATGATACAAAGTTAGAAGTTTATTAAAAACAAATTGAAAGGAAAAAGCCAGCAAAATTTACACTCTGTTGGCTTAATTATTTTCTCTTAAAAGTGGCTTACCACTTTTTTCTTATAAAAAAGTACTTCAAAAATACTTCAGCTAACCACTTGAAACCTTAAAATAATCAGTACTATCAATGGTTTCAATTAGTACTTCTGCTATTCCCTCTCTTCTTTTTCTAATGTTCAATATATCCAAAACCGTTCAAAATACAGGCTTTTCGTTTGTTGAGTGCTGGAAAATTTGTTTAATTTAATCTTGTTTTTAGATTATTTTACCCGTTCCAGTCCCAGTTCCAAAAAACTGTTGTAAATATTATCGTCAGTCTATTTATCTCATTAATCGTTTCTCTTCTAACATTTGACATATTTCTAATACATATTCAACTGTCATTTCACTGATATAATTAAAAATCAAATGAAGCAAGCTATACAAATGAATAACATCAAAAGCAGATCAGCAAAAATGATGAATCACGATACAATTTATAACTATCTTATAATTGCGGTAGAAATAAGACCTTACCGCTATTGTGTTAAGTTCAAAAACACACTATGAGAAGTCATCAAAAATTATGCAATTTAAAAAAAATAAATTTTGAAATACAACTTTTCTGAGCATCACTGAGATTTTCAATTTTTTCATTAAATTTAATTTCCGTTTGATCAATGCTTTCAACGCAAGGCTTTAACCATTCAATTTCTTCAAAAGAAAATCCATATCGTAACATCCATATCTCAGTTGAATCTTCCGTTCCATATTTGATGTATTTTGCCAACTTCTCAGCACGAGTATCTTGGTATACAATATAATACTGGTGGAAAACGGCATAAAACAAATCACTTAGTTTGAATCCAATTAGCTTATCAAGAAAATCATATGTATCATAGACGATACGGTCATAGTCTACATCTTTTCCTTTGGTCACTTTTGAGAATAGTGGATAGGCTCTCAATTCCTTATTCGGAATGTCATTATAGCCTGCAATATATCTAACAGTCAGATTGTCTGCATCTTCCTGATGCCCTGTTTGCGATAATGAGCGTCGTTGTGCAACTTTTGAAACATAAGCGTATCTTGCTTGACATATTTTACTGAATGTTTTTCCGTGAACTTTCCAGATCATTATTTTTATTGCAGAATCAAAAACATACTTCTCCGCTGATGTTAATTCTCTTGCCAAATAATGCCTATATAAACACTGAAAATCTTCATAAACTTCTTTCGCGACTGCATCAGGTAGTACAAAATCTTCACCATAAAACATCATATCAAGTAGAGTGGGCACAACTGTTGTAACACTATCTAATTTTAATTTTTCTAAGTCCTTGTTTGTCAAATTATATTCATCTGAAAATTCACCATTATTAATTGCATCTTTATACTCCTCATACTTTTCATCAATTTGATCGTCTGTTGTGTCTAAACGAGATTTTGAAGAAAGTGTATTCTTTTTGCGATATACATTACGGAATCTACTCATCGCATTTGGTCGTAAAATGACGCTACCAAAATCAAATACTGGTTTGTTGGTAGAGCGACCGGCTCTACCAATCAGATTTTTGACAGACAGTGTCTTACTTTCTTCGAAGCGGTCAAGATAAACCACATCGAATGGCATATTGATTCCTTGCTCCAGTGTAGAAGTAGCAAAACAGATTTTACAGAAGCCCTGCTGCGTAAAATGTTCTAATATCAAACGGGCTGTCAATGGCATTGAACCGTGATGGACAACAATTCCACATTTCAGTTTTTCTAACATATCCGAGTTATAAAACAACTTATCAGTTGTTGAAGCACCAATATACTCTCTTAGCTCATCTATCATTCTTTAGTGCAATAGGATCATTGACTGGTTGGCACATAGAAATATACTTCTGAAATTGCCTATATATCTGCTTACTATAAATGTGTGACTTTGGTACGTAGATCAATACACTACCGCCCTTTTTTAGTGCTGATTCTATGGGGTCAAAATTTGCTTCCAGTTTGTGTTTTCCCAGTGTTGCAGAATCACTCCCGAAATGATAAAATTTTTGTTTTGAGATGTCATGGGTATAGAAAAGCTGTCCTACATTTTTTAATTCATAATTGCTGTATGTTGCCGTTGTATCAATGGTTTCAATGCCGTTCTTCTGCAATTGCGCTTCAGGGTTTTCGATGAAAGGATGTGCAAAAACAAATTTTGCATCAGGAAAATACTTTAATGCTCGCCTCACAATACTGTCAAAATAGAGTCCTCTCACCGAATGTTCATCGCTGAGCTGTGCTTCATCAAATAGAATAAGGTCAATTTTTAGCCAATCCTTATTCTTGAACAACTCTCTTGCACGCTCAGGTGTCAGTATAAAAATATTTCTGTGAATGTGTTTTGTATTAATCCTATCAACAAAAGTAAGAATATTTACAGCTTTTCTGTCTACAAGACTGTTCAATCGGTCGAAATACTCGTTGATGAGTGCTCTTGAGGAGACAATAACAACCACATCATTAGAACATTCCGAAATAAGATGTCGAAATACAAATGATTTCCCCGTACTTGTTGGTGCCGAAAAACTGAAAAACTGTAAATCTCGTACCCTTTTAAGAATATCTGCTTGCATTGGCGTATAGTCATTACCAAATTCATCCTTGAGTTGTTGATGATACATCTCAAAGACTGATCCTGCAAGGCTTTCGATTTTGGGGTGTTTGAAAAACAACCCCATCGTAGCAATGATTTCTTGCTCGTCTTTCTTGAAAAACTCTGGTTGAAACAGTTTTAAATATGATACTATTTCTAAAACCACCGAGTTATTGGGACCATTTTGATAAATTTCAGATTTGACATAGTCGATAATCTGCACCAAATCTTCTCCTTTGCGGATTTTGGCAATGATATTGCCATTTTCTAAAACAGTATTCATAAGTCCACCGCCACCAAAATGAGTTCTTTATATTGAAGTAATGATTGAAAGTCCGGGCGCTTCGTGATATTAGCGATTATTCTATCTGTGTTGGTAATTTTTGCTGAAAACGCAGCAGAAAATCCCTTTCTTCCATCGGCCGCCCTTTGCAAAGCCGATGTTGTACAGAACGGTTTTAATTCAGGAAGATCTTCAACATCTTTTCCATCGCTGATAAAATCGACAATTTGTGGCAATGCCGATGAATACGCCGTTGTAATGGCAACATATTTCGCTTCACCAAAAATAACCGTATCCGTAATTTTGTTTTGTGAATGAAAATCAAATTCCGGATTCCCAGAACGCTTTTTACCAACGAGTTCATCAAGAGGAATATCTAAATAGTCCAATTTTGATATCATAGTTTCTCTAGCTAATTCAGATACCACATACTCACCAGCATCTTTGCTGATATTGTCATCAACGCATTTGTCAAATTTTTCTTTAATATCATCAATGGTTTTCTTTGCACGGGAGGCAAATGCTTTCTGCTCAAAGTCTTGATCGAATTTACTAAGCCAAGACAAGTCCATAAGAGTACGCAAAATATCTGATAATGTTGCTGAAATATCTTCAGGATCTATTCTGAAAAATTGAACTTTTGCAGGAGAACACTCAGTTAGCACCCTGTGATCAGTTATCTTCAAGACATTCACCTCACTTCAAAATATCACTCAACACAACCCAGCTATCGCTGTTAATATCCTCGGAATAGCTATCCATACAAATGCACAATTCTTCACTTTTTTCGTCATAGCGGACAATGCCACCCTTTAAGCCGTAGCGTTCCAAATAATCTTTCAGCACAGCGAATTTTTTCGACGTGAAAATGTCAATATCTTGACTATTGCCACTGCGGTCAAAACCGCCCTTGGTCTCCACGATCCAAACTTCACTGTTTACGCCGATTATATAGTCAGGATAGAAATTCTTCTGCTTGTCCGAATTATCCGCATATACGATGGACAAATACTCATTGCCTTTATCACCATTTTTATATACCATTCCACGACATCACACTTTTCGCAGAATTTCTCGAATTTTCGTTCCGAAGAGGAGCGGACTTCCGCAGAAGAAAGGTAGCCTTGATATACATTTTTCTTCATTTCCAACTGTGTTTTTGCTGTACCATCATAGGTAAACAGACAGGACTGTGGAATTCGGAACGGCACTTTGGATATTTGATCAATATCAAGGGAAAGCTGTTGAAGTTCCGCTGCCATTGCTTCACGAATCGTATGGCGCAGCAGATTGGCGTTATTAATTACAAAGGCGTAGACTTCTCTCGGCTCCATCGCGAGGATTTTACGGCTGTATGTAAAATTGCGATCAAATAACTTACGAATGATCGTATTCATATAGCTGTATTCCATACCAATTTCCATACCGATTTTCCCCACCTTCTGATGGTACATATGACCGTGATCGTGGGTATTTAGCTTTTCTGCAATTACTACCGTATTCATATCTGCCGAAGCAAAATCTAAAGTTGCGGTTCCTCCCGAAAGGGTATGGCGCAGAATATCGGTGCTAAACTCAAAACCCGCCGCCTGCAAGCGTGCCTTGTTCTCCGACTTATTTAAGCCAGTCTTGAATTTTTCTTCAAAATACTTTGCTACAGAGAGCAGAGCCTTTTTAGGATTGCGGTAGTCTGTCACCATTGTTCTCTGTTCGGAAGTCAGGGTGATGCCTTTATACTCATTTTTAAGGAACAGGATAGCTGCTTCTAACGCCCCCTTACCGAGACTCAGCTTGACACCAGCAGTGAATTTTTCATCGAAAGTGTAGAGATAACAACTATCCAGCAAATCTTTGCCGTAGTGGCGCGCCTCCGGTATACGGCGAATACGCCCAATGGTCTGAATTTCAAAGGTTTCATCCATATTGTCACGGAGCTTTACCAAAATGGCGGCTCTCGGACAGTCCCATCCTGTGGCAACAGCTTGCTTGATAATAACGGCAACAGAGGGAGCATTGATTTCTTCAATGCCCTCCAAGTTTTCGTGCATATCAGAGAGCCACACCGCAAGCTGATTGTTTTCATAGGTTACTCCCTGCATTTCAAACCAGCGTTCCACATCGTCCTGTAATTTTTCGAATTTGTTTGGAATCTGCACCACGATCAAAGGATTAATATCCTTCCCGTCGGAAAGAAATTCAGCACGGATTTCACGTTGCTTGGCATAAGCCTGTTCTAACAGATAGCTGGTTGCATTATCCATTTCTACCTGCTGGGGAAAATCCTCATTAATTATGAGCATTTTCTTGATAAGTCCCTCTGCAATAACATCCACTTCAGGAATTTCTATGAGTTCCGCATTTTTAAAACCTTTCGGAGTCGCAGAGCAACGGATGATTTTGTCCGTATGGAAATACTGGATGATCTCATCTGCTTTGACCGTGTTGTTCTGATGGCTTTCGTCCACAATAACAATAAAATGCAAATCGGCGTTCAGAGCGTGTTCGATATGCTCCAAAAAGTTGGTGCGTTCGCTGTCTTTCAAGGCGTTGTTACCCTTTTTCGTCAGCTTTTCCCAGTTGATGAAACAGTTATCATTTTCTTCAAAGCCACCCGCCATTACATCGGAGAGCAGCTTTGTCTGAGCAGCGTGGCTATACTTATCCATCTTTTCCTTGCTCTGTTCTTCCAAATTGCCCTTGCCGGGGGTAAGCCATACAAATACGATATTGCGGTATGATTGCACATATTGGTGCATAAAATAGGTAAGAATAATCGTTTTTCCGCTGCTCGTAAGGCTTTTTAGGATAATGTCACGGACAGGCTTGTCCATCGCCTCAAAAAGCGATTTTACAGCCGATAATTGGAAATTTTTCAGTTGCATCGCTTACACCTCCTGTAAATCACGATAATAGTAGTCGGGAATGATATTGATTTCAATACTATGGTCAGCAAGGGATTGTTCCTGTTCCTCCCCGGGCAGCAGATCGTGCCCCATATACAATTTGTTGCACTTGCCGTAGGCTTCGATATTTGTCATAAAATCATCAAGTTCTTCTTCGGTCAGCACGATAGCAATTTCTGCATTACCCGTGAAATTTACGCCGTTTTCAAGTTCAACAAGTTCACGGATATGCTTTAACAACTCGTCCGCATATTCGTAATACATACGATCAGAGATGGGAATATAGTCAACTTTATAATATTTCAGGCTTGCAGGATAGTTCTCCTTATCGATTACACGCCTAATGCGCTCATAGGTAACATCACGGCAAATATTGTTTTCGTTGTTGGTACAAAGGATAAATTTACGATTACCGCGATCTTCTGCATTTAGTTTCATCACTGCGTGTCCTGTTGTTCCACTACCGGCGAAAAAATCTAAAATGGTATTGTTTTTCCCTTGTTTAAGTGAAACAAGGTATTCAATCAAGTCTAAGTTTTTTGGATTGCTAAATGTTGCTCTAACACCCATTACATCCGTCAAAACATTCGTTCCGTCATTTGTTGAATAATCCACAATACTTCTCGAGTTACTTTGCTCTATAGAAATATAGAATAACTGCCCATTTTGTTCAATAATACTTTCAGCAGGAACAAAGGTGCGTTTTTTTACGGATAAATTCGAGCGTTTACCTGTAATAATGATATTATCGGTTTCGTTATTGAATTTTTCTAATGCCCACGTCCAACACCCCAATTTGCCACGAACTTTTGGTGGCAATATTGGAATATAGCCTTTTTCTATAAGCGATTCATCGTGAGAGTATATTTCTTCAATAGCATTAGATGTACGGGCTAATTCTACATCGTAGTCTGCGATTGCAATTTTATCGTCTGTGTTGGGATAATAATATATCGTATATCCAAGATTTGGCCGAGCGTTAAGAGTGCCGCCTTCACCGCGAGTTGTAATTGCATCACCGACATAATAATATCTATTACCCTCTTTTACAGCGGGACGATATTTTTGTTTAATCTGTAACAAAGTAGGTTTCACACGGGAACCGTTAATATAAAGAGTTTTCTTTCTATAAGCAAGGATATATTCGTGATTTTTCTGTATATTTACAGTATCATTTTTTGCGTTCATCTTGTTTTGTATGATAATGCCCATAAAATTATCTGCGCTGAATACATCGTCGCACAACAATTTTAAAGGTGCTTGCTCATTATCATCAATTTGAATAAATATTGCACCTTCATTTGAAAGAAGTTTTTTTTGCAATAGTTAATCTTTCTGACATAAAAGAAACCCATTTACTGTGTTTGAACGAGTCTTCAGAATCAACAAAAATATCATCATATATAAAATCCTTATTTCCTGTGTTATATGGCGGATCTATATAAATAAGATCAATTTTGCCCTTGTGTGTTTTTTCAAGCAATTTAAGAGAAGCAAGATTGTCTCCCTCAATGAGAAAATTCATTTGCCACCATTATCAAAGAATAAATCTTTATCCTCCGTTAGTACAGGCGTATGGGTATCCAGCACTTCGTCAATTTCTTCACGGTGCTCCTCAAATATAAGTCCGTATTTCTTTCCGTTTACATCTTTTTCAAGGTTGGAAAGATAGGAAAGCAGATTACCTGTATTTTCATCCTGCGGTGCAGCAGAAATAAAGGTTCGGATTCCCTTGATTTTATTCAACAAATCCTCACGCTTCTGTTTGGATATATTTATACTCATATCGTTACTCCTTAAATTCATTCGGAATTTCTTTTTCAAATCCTGATATATATTGTTTTTCTGTTTTTACAATTTCCTTTTTAAAAGACTTTCTAAACTGTTTCATTACATTATCAAAATTTAAATCTTACATCCCTTTCTACCTCACTTTATTTACAAGACTCTTAACTAAGTCCTTATCTTCTATCTTCGTAAATCCAAAGCTCTTTTTACCAGCATCCTTTATAGAAGCTCCTACGTGATAAACTTCTGCTTTATCTATGATTAAAAATCTATCATGAAAATCTGTTGTAGTTTTAACCGATAGCTTTGGATATTGAGCGTTAAATTTCGTTATATCTTTTGTTGATAAGCTTCCTTTACCGGCTGTCACAATTACAGCATCCACGCTCCGATTTTTCTTACACAGAATATTTAATGTGTTGACATCTACATAGTTATCAATCAAGACGATTTCTTTCTTAGCCTTTTTAACAAGTCCCACAATAAAGCTAAATGCATCATATATTTGCCCATCGAAAAATATATTTTGCTTAACCTCAGTATTGGTCGCAATATAATTAAATACTTCTTCCAGTTTCCTATCTGTTTCCAATTGTTTTAACTCCACTCTGTCAAGACGAGCGAACATCTCTCGGTTAGAAAGCAAAAAATTTCTCATCTCCACAAAACTATTCATGATTTTAATACTGATTTCCACTGCCACATCACTTTTAAGCACAGCAGAAAGCATGGCGATACCTTGTTCTGTAAATACATATGGCATATATCTTCTGCCACCATAATTATTATTGGAACTTGAGCTTCCATTTTGGAATCTCAAGTTTTCATATTCAAATTCCGTTAATTGAAAACAAAAGTGTTCTGGAAATCTTGATAAATTTCTTTTCATCGCTTTATTTAAATTACCAGTAGTAACTTTATATAATTCTGCGAGATCACTATCTACCATTACCTGTTTGCCTCTAATGGTATAAATCATATTCTGTATTTCTCTATTATCAACAATGGCGAGATTTTTATCTTCTGTCATAAATACCTCCATCTTTTAGAACTTGAGATTCCATCTTGCCACCTCAAGTTTTTTATTTCTTTTGCTCTATAATTGAAACCATATCTCCAAAATCAACACCTAATTTGGTTCCGATACGATATAAAACATCCATGCTTACAAACTCGCCTCTGCCCATTTTAGATATAGTTGCGGGAGATAATTCACAAGCATTCGTCAATTCTTTTTTATTCATATTTTTATCTATTAAAACTTTCCACAACCCGTTATAACTGACTTTCATGTTTTCACTCCTTAATTATAAGTTTATAAAGTTATTTTATACATTATAACATTTTCGCTACAATTTTTAAAGAACTAAATTTTGAAAGTGCTTTATTTGCTTATTACTCTAGAAATTAGAATTTGAAAAAGGAGAATAAATGATAAGAATTGAAGAAATACCGGTAGAAAGAATTAATGAATACTTTGACATTCAGTTTCGTTATTTAGTTGATGATGGAATGATTACCACGGATGAAGAAAAAGATTATTTTCAAAGTTCAGAGTATCGAGATGTTTTAAAAGGTCATATGCTTCGTACTCCTGACACATTACATATGCTTTATTTCGTGCGTGATGGGGTTAGAATCGGCGCATCTCAATACTGTACTTATAAGAGTGAAGACAGAAAATGTTTCATCCTAGATTTCTGGGTTTTCCCGAGGTATAGAGGCAATGGAACAGGTCACGAATGCGCTCAAAGGTTTTTTGAGCACACAAAGAATGATGGTGCTTTGTATTATGCTCTCAATTATGCGAAAGAGGATTCCCGCAGATTCTGGCGTCTCTTGGATTTATTGACAATGGTATCGATGAGTACGGCTCTCCGTTGATGATTAAGAAATAGACGACTCCGAGTTTATCTAAATCATATTTTAAAGGAATATTTGCTTTTAGCTACACACAAAGAGACCGCAACCACTAAGCTACGGTCTATTTTTTTATATTTTCTTGTAAAGCCACTTGAAGCTATTATTGGATTTATTCTTTTTGAAATCTTTACCCAATTTTGTCCCAGTTGATCATTTCAACAGGCTGTAAACCTTGATTTTAAGCCATTTTCGAGAAAATCTGCTCTATTCCCACTCAATTGTTCCTGGAGGTTTTGACGTTATATCATAAACTACTCTATTTACCCCATCAACTTCATTGATGATTCTACTCATACATTTATTCAAAAAAGCATATGGCAATTCGGCCACTTCTGCAGTCATAAAGTCTATTGTCTTAATGGCACGCAATACTATAGTTTTTCCGTATGTCCTTTTGCCATTTTTAACACCTACTGCTTTTATATCTGCTAAAGCTGCAAAATATTGTGATATTTCATTATTTAAATTGGCTTTTTCAATTTCATCTCTAAATATTTTATCAGCATCTTGCAACGTCTTTGCTTTTTCCGCTGTTATTTCTCCTAGTATTCTTACTCCTATTCCTGGTCCTGGGAATGGTTGTCTAAAAACAAGATTATGAGGTATTCCTAATTCTAATCCAACTGCTCTAACTTCGTCTTTAAATAACATTTTTAAAGGTTCAAGTAATTCTTTAAAGTCAACATGTTCAGGCAATCCTCCGACATTATGATGACTTTTTATTACTTCCCCTTTTCCAATACCAGATTCAATTATATCTGGGTAAATAGTTCCTTGTGCAAAAAAATCAACGGATCCTAATTTCTTAGATTCTTCCTCAAAAACTCTAATAAACTCTTCTCCTATTATTTTTCTCTTTTTTTCTGGATCAGTAACCCCTGCTAATTTTGAATAAAACCTTTCTTGTGCATCAATTTTTATAAAATTCACATCATACTTAGTTTTAAAAACTTCCTGAACTTCATTTGCTTCATTCTTTCTCATTAAACCGTGATCAACTAATATGCAAGTTAATTTCTTTCCTATTGCTTTGCTTATTAACACTGCGCATACTGTTGAATCCACGCCACCAGATAAAGCAAGTAATACTTTTTTATCACCAACTTTCTCTTTAATTTCTTGGATCATCTGCGCAGTATAATTCCCCATATTCCATTTTCCTTCACATTCACAAATGTTAAATAGAAAATTTTCTATAATTTTTTCTGTTTGTACTTCGCGCTCAGGATGAAAAGCAACCCCATATATCTTCATTTTATCGTTCATAATAGAAATATTGGTTTGATTTTCTAATGATGCTAGTGAGATAAATCCATTCTTTAATTCTATAATTTCATTAATTTTATCAAAATAAAACTCTGTATTTTGCTCTATATTTTTGAATAAATTAGAGTTTTTAAAATCAATTTTTTTGTTTGATTCAATTGATTTTCTAACCTGATTGACTGCCATTCCAAATTTAGCAGCAATTAAATCCATGCCGTAACCAATTGCAAGAACTGGCACATTTAAATCAAATAGATGATCTACTAAATATTTTTTCTCATCATTAACATCATAATTAATATCTCCTGTTAATATTATTCCGGAAACATTATTTTCTGTTAAAGTAGAAAAATCTGCATCGTATGGCATTACTTCACAATAGATATTTTTCTTTCTTGTTATTCTAGCTATTGTTGCACTATAATGCCCACCAAAATCAATTATAATTACTTGCTCTTTTTCCATATATCCTCTCTATTTTATCCTTTAGTATGTGCTTTTTGTTGTATAATTTGGTGATTCTTTTGTAATCACTATATCATGTGGATGACTCTCTACAAGTGATGCTGATGTAATTTTAATAAATTCTGCTTTTTCTCTTAATTCATCTATTGTTTTCATCCCACAATAACCCATTCCTGATCTAATACCACCAGTCAATTGATATACAACTTCCGATAATGAACCTCTAAATGGCACTCTTCCTTCGACACCTTCAGGAACCAATTTCTTTGTATCGTTTTGGAAGTATCTATCTTTACTGCCTGCTTGCATAGCACTTAACGATCCCATTCCTCTATAGACTTTAAAACTTCTTCCTTGCCAAATTTCAATATCCCCCGGTGTTTCTTTAGTTCCAGCCAATAATGAACCTACCATTACGGCCGCCGCCCCACATCCTATTGCTTTTACAATATCTCCTGAATATTTTATTCCACCATCGGCAATAATTTTCTTCCCATACATTTTAGCCATTTGTGCACAATCTAAAACAGCTGTAATTTGAGGAACTCCAATCCCTGAAATGATACGTGTTGTACAAATTGATCCAGGGCCAATACCAACTTTAATAATATCTGCACCTGCCTCTATTAACGCTTTTGTAGCCTCAGCTGTTGCCACGTTACCAGCCATAATATTACTATTAGGAAATTTTTTTCTTAATGTTTTTACGCACTCAATTACTTTCTTTGAGTGTCCATGCGCTGTATCAAGAGATAATAGGTCAACTTTTGCATTTACTAATGCTTCTGCTCTTTCAATTACATCTGTCGTAACTCCTAGCGCTGCGCCAACCAAAAGTCTTCCATTTTTATCTTTTGCAGAATATGGATATTGAATAGCTTTTTCAATGTCTTTTATAGTTATTAAACCTTTTAAGTTATAATTATCATCAACTATAGGCAATTTTTCAATTCTATGCTCGCCTAAAATTTTTTGCGCTTGCTCCAAAGTAGTCCCAACTTTTGCTGTTATCAACCTATCTTTAGTCATCACTTCGCCTATTAAGCGATCAAAATTAGTTTCAAATCTTAAATCTCTGTTAGTTATAATACCAACGAGTTTTGTCCCTTCCGTGATAGGAACACCACTAATTTTATATGTTTTCATTAAATCTAAAGCATCTGACAATTTATGTTGTGGTGAAAGAAAAAATGGATCTGTTATTACGCCATGCTCACTACGCTTTACCTTGTCGACATTCATCGCTTGCTCTTCAATGCTCATATTCTTATGTATAATTCCTATTCCGCCTTCACGAGCCATTGCAATAGCTAGTTCATGTTCTGTTACTGTGTCCATTGCCGCACTCATTATAGGAATATTTAATCTTATCCCATCACAAATTTGTGTCTCTAAATTTGTCTCGTTTGGCAATACCTCAGAATATTGTGGGACTAATAAAATATCATCAAATGTCAAACCTTCTTTGAATTCTTTACCCATTTTTTACCTCACTATTTTTTTTATTTTAATCATTTTAAACAAGTTAAGTTTTAAAGTCAAACCATATTACTAAAGCCAATTATTAAAAAATTTTATTTAAGTATTACTTTTATTTATCCTTATATTTTTATTAATGTTTAACTTTATGTATTATATGTTATAATCTATATTATTAATTTATTTAGATAATGATTATAGTGAGGTTCTACGTGAAAAATAAAATAGATATAAATAAAGCATTAGACGAATTAACACTTGAAGAAAAAGCATCACTTTGTTCTGGCCTTGACTTTTGGCTTACTAAGCCTATAGAAAGACTTGGAATCAAATCATTTCGAATGAGTGATGGGCCACACGGTTTAAGACGTGAAATCAATGATTTTGAAAATTTAGGAATGAAGAAAAGTCTTCCTGCTACTGCTTTACCACCGGCTGTTAATCTTGCTTCAACATGGGATGAAAATTTATCCAATGAGTTTGGAAAAATTCTTGCAAAAGAATGTAAAAATCAAGGGGTTCAAATAATTCTAGGCCCAGGAATTAACATTAAAAGATCTCCGCTTTGTGGTAGAAATTTCGAATACTTATCAGAAGATCCATATCTTTCTGGAAAACTTGCTACTTCATACATTAATGGCTGTCAAAAAGAAGGCGTTGGTGTTTCCTTAAAACACTTTGCTGCAAATAGCCAAGAATCACGTAGAATGACTATTAATGCACTTGTAGATGAAAGAGCACTAAGAGAAATTTATCTTGCTGCTTTTGAAACAGCAGTAAAAGAATCTCACCCCGCTACTGTTATGTGTTCATATAATAAGATCAATAATGTTTATTCTTCTGACAATAAAAAACTCCTAACTGAAATCTTAAGAGATGAATGGGGCTTTGATGGTCTTGTTGTAAGCGACTGGAACGCAACAAATGATAGGGTTGCCGGCATTAAAGCTGGGATGGATCTCGAAATGCCGAGCTCTAATGGTATAAATGATAAAAAAATTGTAGAAGCTGTAAAAAACGGAAAATTGGACATTGAATCATTAAATATCGTTGTAAAAAGAATTTTAGAAACATTAAATAATTGCGAAGATATGGACGTTTCAAATGACTTTATACCAGAAAAAGACGAAAGATTATATAATGAAGCGCATGAGTTTGCACGAAAGATTGCGCGTGAGTCTTTCGTTCTACTAAAAAATAATGAAAATGCCCTACCTCTTTCCAAGAACGATCAAGTTCTTGTTGTAGGTGAATTTGCCGACCAAATAAGGTATCAGGGTTCTGGAAGTTCTTTAATTAATCCTTATAAACTTGTAAATATTTTAAATGCCTTCAAGGCCAATAATATTAACTTTGATTATGCGCCAGGTTTTTCTGTATTAAATGATCAAATTGAAGAAAATAAAGAAAACGTCGCCATTGAAAAGGCAAAAACAAGTAAAACAGTAATTTTCACCTTAGGGCTAACAAACTCATTTGAATCGGAAGGTTTCGACAGAAGTTCTTTGAGTATACCAAAGAATCAAATTTCTTTATTGAAAAAAATATATGCAGTAAATCAAAACATCATTGTTCTTTTATTTGGAGGTTCTCCTGTAAATACAGATTGGAGCTTGTATGCAAAATCTATTCTAAATGTTTATCTACCAGGTGAAGCTGCAGGCGAAGCTATTTTTGATGTTGTCTTTGGAGACTACTCTCCTTCCGGAAAACTTGCAGAAACATACGCAAAACAATTAGAGGATCACTTATCGACTCAATACTTTGGAATGGGCCCTAATAACTTAGAGTATAGGGAATCAATATTTGTAGGATATAGATACTTTGATTCAGCTCAAAAAGAAGTTGCATTCCCTTTTGGCCATGGATTATCATATTCGACTTTCAAATACTCAGATTTAAAAATTTCATCAAAAAATATTAATGATACAGAAACATTAACTGTAACTTTTAAAATAAAAAATACAGGTACATATGATGCATATGAAATTGCGCAATTATATGTTAAAGATATGAACCCAACCATTTTTAAAGCAGACAAAGAATTAAAAGGATTTTCTAAAGTTTTCTTAAAGAAAGGAGAAACTAAACAGGTTACATTATCTTTAAACAAAAGAAGCTTTGCATATTACTCGACTCAGCTTTCAGACTGGATAGTTTCATCTGGGGATTATCAAATTTTAGTTGGTTCTTCATCAAGAACTATATTGCTACAAGAAACCGTCAATGTGACATCTTCCAATAAATATTTTAAAGAAAGTCTAAATAAAGAAATTTTGCACCCTTATTTTAACATCCAACATGCTAAATATATAACAAATGATGCATATATGTCTTTATTAGGTTTCCAAGTTCCAAGTAATCTTCCTGCAAAGCGCGGAGAAATGACAATGAACTCAACCATTGGCGATTTACAAAATTGCATCATTGGAAAAATTGTAGTTAAATTCGCTCCAGGAATAATTAGAAAAAATGTGCCAAACGCGGATTACACCACACTTTTAATGATTCAACAAGGAATGCTTGAAATGCCTTTGAGGGGATTGAATGGTATAACTTCTGGACTTATGGATCCAAAATTATTAGATGGTATGTTGTTATTTGCAAACAAAAAAAGGTTAACTGGATTAAATAAAATGTTGTGTGGCGGCATTAAAGTTCTAAAAAATATTAGAAAAATTAATAAAGAAAATAAGAAAAACAAGAAGAAACAGAAAAAACAATAATACTTCTAATTTACGTCCAATAAAACTTTATTTTTAAAAGGAATATTACCCATAATATAAAAAAGGCTTTTTCAAAAGCCTTTTTATTTATTCTTCAACTAGTTCAAATTCTTCTGGGCCCACTCCACATAATGGACATTCTGCAGGTGGCTCATCTCCTTCATGAACATAATCACAAACTAAACATCTCCATTTTGCCATAACTGATACCTCCTAAATTTCATTTGCGAGTTTTTTGCATTCTTCGCATAAACACTTATATACTATAGTATACTCTAAAAATCCTCTATTTAAACACTCTTTCCCAAGCATCTCCAAAATTTCTGGATTAAAATCTATATCCATTATTTTCCCACATTTTTTACAAACAACATGTGCATGCGGCATAGTTTTTGCATCATATCTATCCTTACCGTTAACATTTACAATTTTCACTATGAGCCCATCTTCTTCTAAAGTTAATAAGTTTCTATATACAGTACCTAAACTAATGTTTGGCAAATCGCGTCTAGCAACACTATATATCCACTCTGCAGTCGGATGCTCCTTCGTTAGCTTCAAAATATTGTAAATAATTTCTCTTTGTTTTGAATAATTTCTCATAGTTACCTTTATTAAGTAGTAATAATTACTAAAATAATGATATATAATTTATTTGGAAGTGTCAACGCTCACGCCATTTAAACTTGTCCAACGACTTTTAGCATCTGCAAACATTTTTAATAATAGATAGTCGGATATAATCGCAAACCAAAAAAGTCTTAAAAATAAAATATAAATTGGCCAATCTCCATAATCCGTTTCAGAATAATGCTTATGATAATTAGCCAACCTATAGGCAACTGAAAAGCTCCAAATAAACTCGTAAATACCAAATGTTAAAATATTAAGTATTATTTGCAATATTAAGCCGGATGTCTTTTTCCCATCACCAGAACAAATTTGATTTGTATATTTAGCAATATTATGTCTTATAAACAAATAATATATGCCAAAAGTCAAGAAAGACAATAAATAAACTATTAATACATTGTATTTTTTTTCGTTTTTCATAATAAAATTATAACATATTTTTTTCTTACAAAACAAAACGGCTTATAAAAATAAGCCGTTAAGTTAAATTATATGATAAGGGGGAAAATTATGAGCGAATTTAATTGAAAGGGCGAACAACAGCTCTAGCTCCTTTCAACACAAAGAATATCATTTATTTTTTTTAATGTCAACAAAAAAAATAAAATAATTTAAAATTTTTTAAATATTAAAAAAATATTTTTTTGCACTATACTTACAAGTTTTGTATAAATATTTTTTATTATCTAATAATTGTTCTCATTTTCATTATTAAATATTACTAATTCACTTTATTTATTGCCTCTTTTATTAAATTGCAAACAGGATCAATGTATTTTTCGTCACTAGCCTCTACCATTATTCGAATTTTAGGCTCTGTTCCAGATGGTCTCAATACCACTCTACCATTTCCATCTAACATTTTTTCGCCTTCTTTTAATGCATCTTGCACTTCTTTTGCTTTAATGCACTCTTTATTTTCCGTCATAACATTAACAATTTTTTGAGGAAACGGAATATATTTTTTATTTACATCCGATACCATCATCCCAATCTCTTTTAATGACTTTAGTAGAACGCAAGCTGCATATATTCCATCTCCGGTTTTAACAAGTCCATCTAAAATTATATGCCCTGACTGTTCTCCACCTATAATGTAATTATTCTTTATCATGCTTTGCTGGATGTATTTATCTCCAACATCCGTTCTTACTAATACTATATTGTTTTTCTTTAATTCCTTTTCTAAACTCATATTTGTCATTGTTGTACCTACAACAAATCTATTTTTAAGCAATCCTTTTTTATCAAGAGCCATTCCGATAATATATAAAAACGCATCGCCATCAATAACATGATTTTCATTATCTACTGCAATTACTCTATCTACATCCCCGTCAAATGAAAACCCAATATCATAATCTTTATTCATCTTTAAATTGTCTATATTAGTTGATCCGCAATCGACATTAATCATAGCCCCATTATATCCATCACAAATACTATCTACTCTGGCTCCTAATTTTTCAAAGACTTCTTTCGCCAAATGAGAACCGGCACCATAACCACAATCAATTTTAATTTTATATCCTTCTAAAGAAAAATTTACTCTTTTAACTAAATAATCAATGAAAATTTCTTTACCATTAATTGCTTCAGACTTCATTTCATTATTTTTTTCTTTAATGTCATATGAATCTATTCTCTCTTCAATAAATTCTTCTTCTTTTTCTGTTAATTTATAACCTGACTTGTTGAAAATTTTAATGCCATTATACTCTGGAGGATTATGAGAAGCACTTATCATAATTCCAAAGTTTGCATTAAATTTTACTGTCATATATGCCAACGCTGGAGTTGGAACTACACCAAAATCAATCACTTTACAATTTTTTAAAGTAAAACCTTTAATCAATTCATCCCTAATGTCTTCGCCGGACACTCTAGTATCCCTAGCTATACATATTGTTTTCTCTTCATTATCTAATTCTGCAATCGCTAAAGCGACTTTGTAGGCCAAGTCATTTTCAAAAAAAAGTTTTGCTTTATGTCTAATTCCATCTGTTCCAAAATATTTCATATTTACATTAACTCCTTAATAACAGAATCAGCAGCTATTGCCCCATCAGCACAAGCAGTAATAATTTGTCTCAACTCTTTTTGTATTACGTCTCCACAAGCAAAAACTCCTGGTACATTCGTTTTCATATTATGGTCAACTATTATATATTTATCCTCACTTAGTGCAAGGCTGCCTTCTACAAGTTGTGTTTGTGGAACTTGTCCAATTGCAACAAATATTCCATCAACAGGTATTTCTTTCTCTTCGTGTGTTTTCACTGACTCAATAATCATAGATGATACCTTACTATCACCCTTAATTTCTTTTATAACAGTACTCCAAAGTATTTCAACATTTGATTCCTTTAGTGAATTAACAAGAACACCGACCGCTCTTAACTCATCTCTACGATGAATAAGATATACCTTTCTTGCAAATCTTGTTAAATACAACGCATCCTCAACCGCAGTATTTCCGCCACCCATAACAGCAACTACTTTATCTTTAAAAAATGCACCGTCACAAGTTGCACAATATGCTACACCTCTCCCTTGATAAGTTAATTCAGATGGAAGCCCAATGTTTCTATTTTTTGCTCCTAAAGAAATAATCAATTTTTTCCCTTCAACTTGATCTCCGTCAGCTAAAGTCACAATTTTTTTATTAACGTCTATCGATGTTATTTCATTATAAATAAATTCAACCCCCAACTCTTCAGCATGTTCTTGCATTTGCATGGCTAAGTCTGGGCCAGAAATATGCTTAATCCCAGGATAATTTTCTATTTCATAAGTGTTTACTATTTGCCCCCCAGCAAAAGCTTTTTCAATGATTGCCACACTTAAACCGCCACGTACTGCATATATCCCGGCTGTCATCCCAGATGGCCCACTTCCGCAAATTACAACATCATATTTTTTCATTTTTTTATCTCCTTTTGTGGTTTATTAATTTATCCTATTTTTTTATTATATATTAAAACTTAATAAAATATTTGTGACACTTTATAAAAAATCGGAAATTCTAAACGAACCTCCGATTTTAAAATTGCCTTAATTACTTGTTTTTCAAAAACATTATCTCTTACTGAATTGAGGTGATTTTCTAGCTTTCTTCAAACCGTACTTCTTTCTCTCTTTTGCTCTTGGATCACGAGTTAAGAAGCCTTCTTGTTTTAACGCACTCTTGCTTGACTCGTCGGCTAATAGTAAAGCTCTTGCAATACCATGTCTAATAGCACCAGCTTGACCAGTGAAACCTCCGCCAATAACATTTACATAAATATCGTATTTGTTTTCTGCTTTTAAAACAACTAATGGTTGACGAACAATTAACTTTAAAGTTTCTAAGTCGAAATATTCATCAATAGTTCTTTTATTGATAATAATATTCCCTTCTCCACCTTCTACTAAACGAACTCTAGCAATTGCCTTCTTTCTTCTACCTGTTGCATCAAATTCTACTTTCTTTACTGTTTTTTTAGCACTCATTTCCTTTCTCCTTACTTAGTTAATTTTAACTCTATAGGTTGTTGAGCTTGATGATTATGTGTATCACCAGCATATACTTTCAACTTCTTAAACATCTGTCTGCCTAATGAATTTTTTGGAAGCATACCTTTAACAGCAAGTTTTACAACATCCTCTGAACGCTCTGCCATCATTTTCTTATATTGAATTTTCTTCAAACCACCAATGTAACCTGTATGATACATATAGTATTTATCAACTAATTTTTTTCCTGTTAATACAATTTTATCGCTGTTAATTACTATAACGTAATCTCCAGTATCAACATTTGGTGTAAATTCAGGTTTATTTTTACCTCTTAAAATAGCGGCTACTTGACTAGATAAACGTCCTAATACCATATCTGTAGCATCAATAACGTACCATTTTCTATTAACTTCTTCCGCTTTTGCCATATATGTTTTCACTTATGAATCCTCCGATTTTAATTTATTTCAATATCTTTGGTCAGGGGCTATCGACCACAAAACATTAATAAGCTCCGCTTATGCTTAATAATATTATAATACTGTCATTTTATAGTCAAGCACTTTTAATAAATTGCCAGAGAGTGACTACAATAAACTGCGCTTTTTCTTACAATATCAATATTAGTTTTGCTTTTTGATGGCGCTCTATCTGTCACTTCATTTAAATCTATTTATACTCCCAGAATTTTATACTGTCACTATATCTAAACAATTACCAAGAAGGCTTTTAGATTATAACCAAAAATATAAATGTTTTATTTAGCAACAAACATTTAGTTATTCTTTTTAATTAATGAAAAGTAAAGCAAAAGAAACGCCAAAGTCTTTGCATCCTTAATTTGATTATTAGAAATCATTCTAACTATCTCTTCTTCCTTCAAACAAATAACATTCAAAAATTCTTTATCATCTAATTTTTGTTTAACCTGTTCATATTCTTCTACGACATAGCAGTGAATAATTTCAGAGTCGTAAGCTGGTGTTGGATATATTTTGCCAAGGTATGATAACTTTTTCACCTTTATGCCAGCCTCTTCCTCCGCCTCTCTTATAGCACATTTTTCAATATCTTCACCCTTCTCAAGTTTGCCGGCAACTAATTCAACAATCTCTTCATCAACACCATATCTAAATTGATTAACGAAAAGATACTCGTTTAACTCATTCTTAATAATTACACAAACTCCGCCATTGTGCTCTACTTTTTCCCTTATAGCAAAACTCCCATCACATAATTTAACTTCGTCTCTATATATGTTGAAAATCTTCCCCTTATAGATATTTTCCCTTTTAATTCTTTCTTCTTTGAACATTAGTAATTTACCTCCAGCAAACACAAACCATTGGCTGGCAATGTTTTGCCTGCTCTATCTCTTTGTCTACTTTCAATGATCCCTAAAATATCATTTGGAAATATTTTCCCTATTCCAACTTCAAATAGTGTACCTGCGATAATCCTAACCATATTATATAAAAACCCATCTCCATTAACAGTTATAACAATCTCTTGCTCCACATTCTTCTCTATTTTAAGATAATTGATAGTTCTTACAGTAGTTTTTGCGCTTGACCCCGTTTTTTGAAAAGCCTTGAAATCATGCGTTCCTTCAAAATATTTTGCGGCCTCTGTCATAGCGTTAATATCTAGTTTATATGAGGTATTAAAGGCATATAATCTTTTTAATGGATTACGATTTCTTGAAGAGTAAATAGTATATTTGTATGTTTTATTTTTAGCGTCCTTCATACTGTTAAATTCGTCTTGTACTACAGTTATCTCTTTAATTGAGATATCTTCTGGCAAAAAATGATTAATTGCTCTTGGTAAAGTTTCTACATTAAAATTTTGTTTCATATTAAAGTCGCACACCTGCCCTAACGCATGAACTCCCGCATCAGTTCTTCCGGAACCGCGCACCTGAACCTTTTCTCCTGTTAACAGAAAAATAGCATCCTCTATTTTGTTTTGTATAGTATTATTGTTTTTTTGTGACTGAAATCCGTTATAATTTGAACCATCATATATAACTATTGCCTTATATTTCATACTTACCCTTCAATAAATCTTTTTATTAACTCAAGCAATCTTTGATCATACCCTTGAAAAGGAATTATTTGCGAATAATCCAAGAAAACAATTGTAAAAAATGCAATTATTATTATGCTTGCAACAATCTCTCTATATGTAATCTTCTGTACTTTCATTTTTGTTCTATTTGGTGTTGCACTATAACATCTTGCATCTAAAGCATCCGCTAAATCATCGGCCTTTCTAAACGCATTAACAAATAACGGTATTAACACCGGAATATATGCTTTCGCTCTTTTATGCAATGGGCCATTGTCAAAACTTGCCCCTCTTGCTTTTTGTGCCATTATTATTTTGTCGGTTTCATCAATAAAACTAGGAACAAATCTAAGAGCTAACGACATAATTATGGCAAAATCATGCACTGGCACCTTTAAAATTTTTAAAGGTGAAAGCAACGATTCTATTGCATCTGTTAATTCTGTTGGTGTTGTAGTTAAAGTTAAAACTGATGTCCCTACAACAAGCAAAATTAGTCTAATCACCATAAATATAGCATTTCGAATTCCTTCTAATGTCACTTTTATATATTTCCCAGCCTGTAACAACATATACCCTCCAGAATTAGAAAAGAAAACATTTAAAATTAAAGCAAAAATTGCCAAAAATAATATTGGCTTCAAACTTTTCAATATTGTTCTCATAGGTAATCTACCTACCAAAACCATTAAAATATTAAATACTATCAAGACAGCAAATGATGAAAAAGATTTTGCAAAAAATACCCCAACCATATAGAAAAGTGAGAATATTATTTTTACTCTTGCATCCAACTTGTGTATCGGAGAATTTCCCGGATAATATTGTCCAAACGTAATATCTCTCACTACTTTATCCTCTCACTAATTTTTTCTTTAATAGCATTTATTAATTCATCCTTTTTGATTATAAAAGGAAGATCATATCCCTTTTCAACTATTGCATTGCGTATTTTTACCGTTTCCGGAATATCTAATCCCATCTCTTGCAAGGCAGTTTCATTTTGAAACAATTCTTGCGGTGGTATATCAAACACAATTTTCCCATCATTTAAAACTACTATCCTATTTGCATATTCTACTATTTCATCAATGTCATGCGAAATAACAATTACTGTATCTAACGATTTATTTTGTAGAGACTTTATTAAGTTCATTATTTCTTTTTTGCCTAACGGATCTAATCCTGCTGTCGGCTCGTCCAAAATTAGAATTTTAGGTGACATGGACAAAACGCCAGCTATAGCAACTCTTCTTTTTTCTCCGCCTGATAATTCAAATGGCTCCCTATTTGCATATTTGTCATAATCTAATCCCACAGACTCTAGTGAATTTCTAACTCTATTATCTATTTCTTCCTTACTTAGTCCTAAATTTTTAGGTCCAAATGCAACATCTTTTGCAACGGTTTCATCAAATAACTGATTTTCCGGATATTGAAAAACCATTCCTATTTCACTTCTTATTTTCTTTAAATCAACTTTCTTTTGAGTAATATCTATTCCGTTTATCAATATCTTACCTTCTTGAACTTTTATTAAAACATTCAAATGCTGAATTAAAGTACTTTTCCCGGAACCAGTATGCCCAACTATTCCTAAAAAGTCACCATCATTAATAGTTAAATTAATGTTATCTAGAGCCTTCCTCTCATATGGAGTCTTTTTGCTGTATGTATATGTTAAATTTTCTATAACAATCGGCATATTTCCTCCACGAACTCTTCTCTTGTTTTTAATTTGTTGTCTAGCTTTAACCCATCATCGATTAACCTATTGTTAATTTCCGAAATAATTGGGAAAGTCAAATTTATTTCTTCAAGTTTCTTATAATCTTTAAAGACTTCAGACGGAGTTCCCTCTTTAAAAATTCGACCTCTATTCATAACAATCAAATGATCTGCGTCTAATGTCTCATCCATATAATGTGTAATTAACACAACTGTGATTCCTTCTTTGTTTAACTTCTTAACAACTTCTAAAACCTCTTTACGGCCTCTCGGATCTAGCATTGCAGTAGATTCATCTAAAACCAATATTGATGGTTTCATAGCTAATACACCAGCAATTGCTATTCTTTGCTTTTGTCCCCCACTTAACTTAAATGGTGTTCTTTTTCTATATTCCAACATGCCAACAGAAGAAAGGGCCCATTCAACTCTTTCAATAATTTCCTCTCTAGGCACACCTAAATTTTCAGGGCCGAATGCTATGTCATCTTCTATTATTGAAGCAACTAACTGATTATCTGGATTTTGAAAAATCATTCCTACATTACTGCGAATTTTATAAATATTTTTGATATTTTTAGTATTTTCTCCAAAAATTTCTACGTCTCCACTTTTAGGAAGAATCAATCCATTAAACAATTTCGCCAGCGTGCTTTTCCCGGAACCGTTATGACCTATAATACAAGCAAACTCTCCTTTGAAAATATTAAAATTGATATTTTCAATAGCGATATTTTGATTTTTGCTCGTGCCATAATAAAATGAAACGTCTTTTAACGAAATTGCTATTTCTCTTTCCATATGAGTGCATTATATCACATTGTAATCTTTCCTCTCAATTATATCGTGACTTTAACATTTTATATAACACTATTACCGCCTTTTTTAATTGTCTAAAAATTGACTATTGTATGCTGGATATATATAATATAGTGAGTTAAATATTATAATTATTTTATTTTAAATATTATGGTAATAATAAAATTTAGAAACGAATATATAATTAAGTTTTTCGGAGGTATTTATTTATGGGAAACAAAATAACCATTGATGGTAATTTTGCCGCGGCTCATGTTGCTTATGCTTTAAGTGAAGTTGCAGCTATCTATCCAATCACTCCTTCTTCTCCTATGGCAGAAAACGCAGATGATTGGGCAAGTTTAGGCAAAACTAATATTTTTAATGAACCATTGCATATTGCAGAAATGCAATCAGAAGCAGGTGCTGCTGGCGCAGTTCACGGATCATTGTCTGCTGGAGCTTTGACAACCACATTTACAGCAAGCCAAGGCTTACTATTAATGATTCCTAATATGTATAAAATCGCAGGTGAACTTCTACCTTGCGTTTTCCACGTAAGTGCTCGTGCTCTAGCATATCATGCACTAAGCATCTTTGGTGATCATTCAGATGTAATGGCTTGTAGACAAACAGGTTTTGCCATGTTGGCTTCAAACTCTGTTCAAGAAGTTATGGATTTAGCATTAGTTTCTCATCTTTCTACTTTGAGAGCCAAGGTTCCTTTCTTGCATTTCTTTGATGGATTTAGAACTTCTCACGAAGTTTCAAAAATTGAAGCAATTGATTATGCTGACATTAGAAAAATTGTTTACGACACTAAAATTATTGATGATATTAAGGCTTTTAAAGCAGGCGCTTTAAATCCAGACCATCCAATGCAAAAAGGTACAGCTCAAAACCCAGACATTTATTTCCAAAACAGAGAAGCTGCTAACTCGTTCTACCAATCAATCCCAGAGGTTGTTGAAAACATGATGAGCGAGGTTGCTAAAGTAACTGGCAGAAAATATTCTTTATTTGATTACTATGGCGCAAAAGATGCTACTAAAGTAATAGTAATGATGGGTAGCGGCGCTGAAGCAACTGAAGAAACAATTGATTACTTATTAGACAAAGGAGAAAAAGTTGGTTTAATTAAAGTTAGACTATATCGTCCTTTCGCTATAAATAAATTTGTTGAAAAAATACCTTCTTCTTGTAAATATATAACTGTTCTTGATAGAACAAAAGAATCTGGTTCTCTAGGCGAACCTTTATACCTAGATGTGGTTTCAGCTTTAGTTGAAGCAGGAATCTCCAACATTAAGGTTCTTGGCGGAAGATATGGATTAGGTTCAAAAGAATTTACTCCTAGTATGATTAAAGCCGTATATGACAATATGACAACAAATGGGAAAAACCACTTTACTGTAGGCATTAACGATGATGTAACAAACACATCTCTTACCATCACAGAAAAGGTCGATTCCTCTCCTAAAGATGCTATTAGATGCAAGTTCTATGGTCTTGGATCAGATGGAACTGTTGGCGCAAATAAAAACAGTATTAAAATTATTGGTAACTATACAGAAAAATATGCACAAGGCTATTTTGCATATGACTCAAAGAAATCAGGCGGATTTACTGTTTCTCACTTAAGATTCGGTGATACTCCTATTAAGAGTTCTTACTTAATTGATACTGCTGATTTTATAGCTTGTCATAACCCATCTTATGTAACAAGATACAATATGACTAATGATTTGAAAAATGGCGGAACATTCTTACTTAACTGCCCTTGGTCAACTGTTGAAGATTTGGATAATAAACTTCCAGCATCTTTAAAAAGAGATATCGCGAAAAAGAATATTAAATTCTATGTAATTGATGCTCTTTCTATAGCTTCAGAAGTTGGACTAGGAAATAGAGTTTCTACTGTTCTACAAGCTGCATTCTTCAAATTAGCAAATGTTATGGATTATGCTGTAGCAGAAAAGCACATGAAAGAAATGGTTGTGAAAACATTCTCTAAAAAGGGTGAAAAAGTTGTTAACAGCAATATTGCAGCCATTGACAATGCAATTGCTGGCTTAAAATTAATCACATATCCAGAATCTTGGAAAACTGCTACTACTGGCGCTGAAATTAAATCAACCATTACAGATCCTGTATTTAATAACTTTATACAACCTATCTTGGCTCAAGAAGGAGATTCTCTTCCTGTTTCTGCATTCAATCCATCCGGAATTGTTCCTACTGCAACAACAAGATTTGAAAAGCGTGGCGTTGCTCCTTTCGTTCCTGAATGGCAAATGGAAAATTGTATACAATGTAACCAATGTTCTTTTGTTTGTCCTCACGCAGCGATTAGGCCAGTATTACAAAAAACAGACTTATTAAATAATAAGCCTGCGACATTCGAAACAAAAGATGCTATTGGATATAAAGAATATCAATATAGAATACAAGTTAGCCCACTTGATTGTGTAGGCTGCGGAAGCTGTGCTAACGTTTGCCCTTCTCCAAAAGGAAAAGCTTTAATAATGAAACCTTTTGACTATATGGTAGAAAAACAAAAAGCAAACTGGGAATATTTCTCTACACTTCCTGCTACTGATGCTCCTATTAAGAAGGATACTGTAAAGGGAAGCCAATTTGCTATGCCTTACTTTGAATTCTCTGGTGCTTGTCCAGGTTGTGGAGAAACTCCTTATATAAAAGTCATCTCTCAATTATTTGGAGATAGGATGGTTATAGCAAACGCTACTGGATGTTCTTCAATCTATGGCGGATCAGCTCCAACTTGTCCATACACTATTGATTCAAAAGGCCACGGTCCTGCATGGGCTAATAGCTTATTTGAAGACAATGCGGAATTTGGATATGGTATTAATTTAGCATACACAAAGAGAAGAAATTCATTAAAGAACTTTGCTCAAATTATTGCTAATAACTCATCAAGCGAAAAAGCAAAAGAATTATTTGCAAAATGGTTAGAAACTTATAAAAATGCTGATTTGAATACTAACATATCAAATGAAATTAAAGAGAACCTAACATCATTTATTAAAGATGAGCAATCAGAAGAAGCAAAAAATGCTTTATTGACTATACAATCTGAACAAGATGTATTAATCAAAAAGTCTATTTGGATTATAGGTGGTGATGGATGGGCTTATGACATTGGATATGGTGGTCTAGATCACGTTCTTGCTATGGGCGAAGATGTTAATGTTCTTGTTTTAGATACTGAAGTTTACTCAAATACAGGTGGTCAAGCGTCTAAATCTTCTCCTACTGGTGCTATTGCTAAATTTGCAGCTGCAGGTAAAAAGACAAAGAAAAAAGATTTAGGAAGAATGGCAATGTCGTATGGATATATTTATGTCGCTCAATGCGCTATGGGTTCTTCACAATCACAATTTGTTTCAGCCATTAAAGAAGCCGAGGCATATGATGGTCCATCATTAATTATTGCATATGCTCCATGTATTAACCATGGTATTAATATGGGTAAATCTCAAGATGTTTCAAAGAAAGCAGTTGAAGCTGGCTACTGGCAATTATATAGATTTAATCCTTCACTAGCAGATGAGGGCAAAAACCCATTCAAGCTTGACAGTAAACAACCTAATTATGAAATCTATCAAGAGCATTTACTTTCAGAAAACAGATATGCTCAATTAATGAAAGCAAAACCAGAAACTGCTACTGAATTATTCGCAAAGAACCAAAAAGACGCAGAAGAAAAATATACATATTATTCAATCTTGAACAATTTAGATCAAGAAAAATAATGAAAATATCAATTCAATAAAAAAAAGACGATTTTAATGATCGTCTTTTTTTATACATACAAATGTGTTTTTATTACCCTTTTGAATCTTTTCTTTGTGATTTTCAACTTTTTATGTGTTATCTTATCTAGAACTATTATTGCACTTCCAGAGCCTGTCATAATAAACTCCTTAAAATTTTTTTTGCACCATTCATAATCTTGTTTAAAATCTTTTGAATATTCCATAGCTGTGTTGGTTAATGCATTGCCTATCAAGGAATTGTTTTTTATAAAATTTTTTGTGTATTGAGTTATTATCGGTTTTTTATCATATTCTTTGAATATATTTCTTGTACTAAATTTTATATCATTACACAAAACATATATATTATTGTATTTTTTATTTAACTCCAAAAATTCAATTTTCTCATCTTCCCCGAAAACTCTTAAGTTTTTATTATAGTACATTGGCAAGATGTCATTACCTATAGCCTTTATGTCCATAAACAATTTATCCACTTCTACACCATAATTTTTTTCTAAAAACCTAAGCATACAAGCCGCATCAGCTGATGAACTCCCAAGCCCAGCACAAGATGGTATTTTTGACTTTACCTTTACAATAAAAAATGGCAATGCTTTTAGAGTTCTTGCCAATTTTAAAAGTTTTTCTATATTTGTATTCTCGCTCACTACTCCATCTAAATAAACTATATCTTTATCTAAACTACTTTTCTTAACACGAATTTTATTTGATAGTTTAATGGGCAAAATTGTCATATCAAGCTCATGTTTTTTTTCCTGCTTAGAAATAACATCCAAGGAAAGATTAATTTTCGCATTAGCTGATAATCTAATATTTTTACTCATCGTCCTCATCTTCATCTTCATCGCCATCTTCATCAGAATCGTCTGACTCGTCATCATCCTCATCTTCATCATAATCTTCTAGCGAACGTTTTCTTGAATAGTTGTATGAAATGATATCTTCTTCATCGTCTTCATCCTCATCTTCAATATCAGACATGGCAACATATGGTATTTCAGATGTATCGCGATCATCTCTTTTGTAGATCTCAAAACTTGCTTTGTCTAATTTCTTTTGTTCGATATAACAAGCATTACACATTTCTTGTCCTTCTTTAATTTCATTTTCTCCACATATTGGACAAACAGTATAATCATCATCATCGGATAAGAGATCTAATTCTATACCTCCGTCTAACCCTAATTCAGCCTTACATACCTTACAATAGTCTTCGTCTTCTTTAATCCAATTAATTTCACATCTAGGACACAATTTTAACATAGTAAATATCTCCATCCGTTTTAATCTATTGTATTATATTAATAATAGTATCTAATGTCAATTATTGATTTTAAACAACTTAAACTATCTCAATATATGAAGGTTATACTTTTATTAATTAGGTGTACAGAATTTTATTCTTAAACTTAAATAATACAATAAAACTGGAAAATTGAGATCATCTTTTTTATAAAAATTTAAACAAAAAAAAGAACTTGGACATAACATCCAAGCTCTTATTTTTTCATAGTCGATCTGCTAATTACTTAATAATTTTAGCAACAACACCAGAACCAACTGTTCTTCCACCTTCACGGATAGCAAAACGTAATCCTTCTTCAATAGCAATTGGAGTGATTAAGTCAATTTCCATGTCAATGTGGTCACCAGGCATAACCATTTCTGTTCCTTTTGGTAACTTAATAGTTCCTGTAACGTCAGTTGTTCTAAAATAGAATTGTGGTCTATATCCATCAAAGAATGGAGTATGACGTCCACCTTCTTCTTGCTTCAAAACGTATACTTGTGCAGAGAAGTTAGTATGTGGGTTAATTGAACCTGGTTTTGCAAGAACTTGTCCTCTTTCGATATCAGCTCTTTGAACGCCTCTTAACAATACACCAACATTATCTCCAGCAAATGCTTCATCTAACATTTTTCTGAACATTTCGATACCAGTAACAACTGTTTCACTAATTGGCTTAATTCCAACGATTTGTACTTTATCTTGGATCTTTAAGCTTCCTCTTTCTACTCTACCTGTTGCAACGGTTCCACGACCTGTGATTGTGAAAACGTCTTCTACTGGCATTAAGAAAGGCTTATCAGTATCTCTTACTGGATCTGGGATATATTTATCAACAACATCTAGCAATTCTTGAATTGGAGCACAAGCAGGATCGTTTGGCTTATCAGCAGTTAGTGCTTCTAAAGCCTTTAAAGCTGAACCTCTAACGATTGGAGTATCATCTCCTGGGAATTCATACTCAGAAAGTCTGTCTCTGATTTCCATTTCTACTAATTCTAATAATTCAGGATCATCAACTTGATCTGTTTTATTCATAAATACAACAATGTATGGAACACCTACTTGACGAGCAAGCAAGATGTGCTCTCTAGTTTGAGGCATTGGTCCATCAGTTGCAGCAACAACAAGGATTGCTCCGTCCATTTGTGCAGCACCTGTAATCATGTTCTTAACATAGTCTGCGTGTCCTGGGCAATCAACGTGAGCGTAGTGACGCTTTTCTGTCTCATATTCAACGTGTGATGTATTGATTGTAATTCCTCTTGCCTTCTCTTCTGGGGCTTTATCAATTTCATCATATCTCATTTTCTTTCCAAATCCTTTACTTGCACTATACATAGTGATAGCAGCAGTTAAAGTAGTCTTACCATGGTCAACGTGTCCAATGGTTCCAATGTTAACGTGTGGTTTTTTTCTTTCAAATTTTTCCTTTGCCATTATTATGTTCCTCCTAACTAATAATTAATTATATCATAGTTTTATTTCTTTTGTTATTTTTTGCTTCTTTCCCCAACAATCTTTTCAGAAATTGTTTTTGGCACTTCAGCATAATGATCAAATTGCATTGTAAAATTTCCTCTTCCTTGTGTTACAGAACGCAAAGTTGTTGCATAACCGAACATTTCAGATAATGGAACATCACTATCTACAACTTGAATACCATTTCTATTTTCCATTTGCTTAATTGAACCTCTTCTTGAGTTCAAAGTTCCCATAACATCTCCTAAATAATCATCAGATGTTGTAACTTCTACAGCCATAATTGGTTCAAGCAATACAGGATCAGCCTTTCTTGCAGCTTCTTTTAAAGCCATAGAACCTGCTATCTTGAATGCCATTTCTGAAGAGTCAACTTCATGATATGAACCATCTATAATATCAACATGGAAATCAACTAATTCATATCCAGCAATAACTCCACCTTGTGCAGCCTCTCTAATTCCAGCCATAACAGCAGGGATATATTCTTTTGGAATTGCTCCGCCGACTGTTTTGTCTTCAATAACAATTCCTTTACCAACTTCTGATGGTTTAAGAATAATTTTACAATCACCATATTGTCCCTTACCACCGCTTTGACGAACAAATTTACCTTGTTGCTCAACTTCTTTCTTAATTGTTTCTCTATAAGCAACTTGAGGAGCACCGACATTAGCTTCAACCTTAAATTCTCTTAATAGTCTATCTACAATGATATCTAAGTGCAATTCACCCATACCAGCGATAATTGTTTGTCCTGTTTCTTGGTCTGTATAAGCCTTGAATGTAGGATCTTCTTCTGCCAATTTTTGAAGAGCTAATCCCATCTTTTCTTGTCCAGCTTTAGTTTTTGGCTCAATAGCAACTCTAATAACCGGCTCTGGAAATTCCATGCTCTCTAAAATTATTTCAGATTTCATATCACATAATGTTTCACCTGTTGAAGTTTCTTTTAGCCCAACAAGTGCAACTATATCCCCTGCGCGTGCTTCATCTAATTCTTGTCTTGAATTAGAGTGCATTCTCACGATACGGCTAATTCTCTCTTTTTTACCTTTTGTTGAGTTAACAACAGTATCACCACTCTTTACTACACCGCTATAAACTCTAAAATATGCAAGTTTCCCAATAAATGGATCGGCTGCAATTTTAAATACCAACCCAGCAAATGGTTCTTCGTCTGAATTTTGCCTTTCAATATTATTCCCTTTTTCGTCTACTCCCTTTACTGCTGGTATATCCACTGGTGATGGCAAATAATCAACAATTGCATCTAGCAATAATTGAACGCCCTTATTTCTATACGAACTTCCACACAACACTGGTGTAATCTTCATATCAATAACAGCTTTTCTCAGAACCTTTTTAATTTCATCAACTGAAATTTCTTCTCCAGCAAAGAATTTTTCCATTATTGCATCATCACATTCTGCAATTGCTTCAATTAATGCTTCTCTTGCTGAAGCAACGGCATCTTTATATTCTACCGGAACTTCGATAGTATCAAATTGCTTTCCTTCTTTATCCTTGTTGTAAATAAATGCTTTTTGTTCAATAATGTCTATTATTCCAATAAAATTTTCTTCTTTACCAACAGGCAAAGCTATAGGAATTGCATTCGTTTTTAGACGTGTGCGCATCATTTCTATAGCGTTTTCATAGTTAGCCCCTACAATATCCATTTTATTAACAAATGCAATCCTAGGAACTCTATATTTAGTTGCTTGATGCCATACTGTTTCTGATTGAGGTTCAACACCACCTTTTGCACAAAATAACGCAACAGCACCATCTAGAATTCTTAAACTTCTCTCAACCTCAACTGTAAAGTCAACGTGTCCAGGAGTATCAATTAAATTAATTCTATGATCTCTCCATTGAGTACTTGTAGCTGCAGATGTAATTGTTATACCTCTTTCTTGCTCTTGTACCATCCAGTCCATTGTTGCTGAACCATCGTGAGTTTCACCTATCTTATAAACTTTACCAGAATAAAATAAGATTCTTTCACTAGTAGTTGTTTTTCCAGCATCAATATGTGCCATGATACCTATATTTCTAGTTTTTGATATTTCAAACTCTCTTGGCATTTTTTCCTCCAAAAATATCCATCAAATCAACAATATATTTATTATGTTTATATTATTGTTATTACCACTTAAAATGTGCAAAAGCCTTATTAGCTTCAGCCATTCTATGCATATCCTCTTTCTTTTTAAATGCACTACCTGTTTTGTTATAAGCATCAATAATTTCTCCGGCAAGTCTGTCAATCATAACTTTCTCACCGCGTTTTCTTGCGTAATCAACTAATGCTCTTATCCCTAATGTTTGTCTTCTTTCTGGTCTAATTTCCATTGGAACTTGATATGTAGAACCACCTACACGTCTTGCTTTAACTTCCAAAACTGGCATTACATTTTCCAATGCTACTGTAAATATTTCCATTGGATTTTTCTCTAATTTCTTTTCTATAATTGCAAATGCGCCATATACGATTTGTTGAGCCAATCCTCTTTTTCCATCAAGCATAACTTGGTTTATTAACTTAGTTAAAACCTTACTATTGTAAATTGGGTCTGGTAAAACATCTCTTTTTGGCACGCCACTTCTTCTTGGCATATTTTTATCCTCCTATTTTGGATTGATTTTCTCTATCCGATTAAATGTTTATTTAGGCTTTTTAGCGCCATATTTTGATCTACCTTGTTTACGCTTTGCTACACCAGCAGCATCCAACGTACCACGAATAATGTGATATCTTACACCAGGTAAATCCCTAACTCTTCCTCCACGTATTAAAACTACGCTGTGTTCTTGCAAGTTATGTCCTTCCCCTGGAATGTAAACTGTACCTTCCATTCCGTTTGACAAACGTACTCTTGCAATTTTACGAACTGCTGAGTTTGGCTTTTTTGGAGAAGCAGTTGAAACTGAAATACAAACACCTCTTTTTTGTGGACATTCGTTCATAATAGGCGTTTTAGATTTAAACTCCTTAGCTTCTCTACCCTTTTTAATCAACTGATTAATTGTTGGCATTACTTTATCCTCCCGTAATATTTTCGGATGAGTTATCCTTTCA
This sequence comes from Bacillota bacterium, assembly GCA_023396095.1. Lineage (GTDB taxonomy): Bacteria > Bacillota > Clostridia > Christensenellales > UBA3700 > JAEWXG01. Next base: position 219,315 of record JAEWXG010000012.1, read on the forward strand.
ACCCTTTGGGATAGCTCAAATTTATTTGCTACTCAATTATCCCTACAACAGCTGTTGCAACATCAATTTGACAAATCCTTCCTAACTCACTCATTTTGAATGCTTTATGAATTTTTATGTCTTTATCTCCGATTGTTTCTTTTACTGTCTTCAAAACAAAATCGTCGCTATCTAGTGCTACAATAACACACTTTATTGCTTCACTATTTATTTTTTTAATCACTTGTCTTAACCCAACAACATGATTTTCTGTCAAAATCATTTGGATTAATTCTTCTTTTTTCATATTTTTACCCGTTTTTTTACATTTTTCACGTAAAAACAACCTAAAAATCAATTTAAGCAAGAACAATTTTAGCAATTAATAGAAACATAGTCAAATAAATATTATAAGTGTTACCCTAAACTTTTAAAAAATAATTAATTAACAATTTCGTTTATTTTAAGTTAATGTTCTCTTTTCACAATTTGCAGAGAGTTACAAATCATTTTGTTCAGTCCTATTATAAATTAAGCATACAACCTTATTCAAATAAGAAATCCATAAATACTCTAAAGCATTCATTCTCTAATATTGCTTCTATTTTTAATTGTGAACAATCTAATTCCATTGAACTAATAATAATTTATTTTTGCACACTATTTTTATCTTTTTTATTCTTTTCGTACACTTTAGTAACCTCATCATAGTCCTTGTTTATTGTATGCTCAATTGGGACCCATTCTACCTCGTTTTTAAATGCCTTCAATGAAATAAAAACATATGCCATCAAGAAAAATGGATTCATAAATATTGTTGCGCACAAATTCTTTTTAGACATTTTTATTCTTTCTCTTTCAATTTTAATTGCTATATATGTATCTAAAATTATGCCTAAATAAATGAGCATCAACAAAAGAATGATTGTTACTATACCTGCAACTCCAGCCCAAAATCCTTCATATGCAAACGATAAACATGCACTAATAAACATCCCTAACACTGCAAATACTGATGAAGCCAAAAAGAAAGCAAATGGTAATGCTTGAAAATAATAATCATAACATCCAAGTCTATTTGAAGTTTTTGATTTAATACCTTTCAAAAGTTGCTTTCCGTAAATTTTTCTTATCTGTGAATACCCTTTTACCCAGCGAGTTCTTTGATTTTTTGAATCACTCCATTTAACAGGTTGCTCATCGTAAAATATTGCGTTAGAAACATAGGCCGTTTTTACACCTTCAATTGCTAATCTAACTGTCAGCTCTAGGTCTTCAGTTAAAGTATAGAAATTCCAACCACCTAACTTCTCAATTAAATTTTTCGTTATATAAAAACCTGTTCCTGACAATTGAACTGTTGCGCCGAATCTAGTTCTTCCTAAATTCTCTAATGTAGAAAATCTTGTAAATGTTAATCCACTACAAGATGATACCCACCCTGTTTCCCAATTTTTAGTATTTCTATATCCAACAGCAACCTCATAACCTGCATCTAAAGCCTTATTCATTTCTTTTAAATAATTCTGGTCGAGAACATTATCCGCATCTAAAATTAAAAAAGCTTCATTATCAAAATCTAACTCATTATTTGCATAATCTATCATTTCTCCAACGATATAACCTTTTCCTTTTTTATCAAGATCCTTTTTCAAATATATTATCGCTCCATACGATTGTGCAATTTTACAAGTTGGATCATCTAATGACTCAACCCCAACTATTATCCTAATATTTTCATGAGGATAATCTAGTTTTTTAATTGATTCCAATAACGAACCTATTACGCGAGATTCGTTTCTAGCAGGAAGCAGCAATACAAAGTTATGATTTTTCTTAGCGTCTGGATAGCAATTCCCTTTTTTTGCATGTGTAACAGCGTACAAAAACAAAGATCCTTTCCACCAATATGTAAGGATGGTAACTAATAAAGTAATACCCCACAAGATTGATAAAACTATCTCTACAATATAAAATATTTCATCAACTATACTCATTTTCTACCTCAATCAAGCAAAGCTTCATGTCCTTTCAGCTTTTCCTTCCCCTCGTCACTTATTTCATATAGTCTTGTTCCCACAAGATTGTAATGTTTCTCGTAATATTCTCTCTGCATCTTTTCAACATCGTGCCTCATCTTATGTATCGCTTCATGAGAAGAAAGATTCATATCTGCGTATACTGGCGGCAAAATATAAGCCGTTATTTTATTCTTCAAATGCATGTATTCTCTAAACTTTCCATTTTCCCTATAGGCAAAAAATATAGGAATAACTGGAACGTTATTATCCATTGCCAATTGAAATGCTCCTTCATTTAAAGGTCTTGGTTTTCTATAATGTAACCACATCTCTTCTTCAGCATAAACATGTACTTTATAATTTTGTTGCACTCTAGTTTTTATTGCTCTCATGAAATTAATTTTTGCCCTCAGTGTTGACCCGATTGGAATAATTCCTCCTCTACGCATTAAATACCCAAGAGGCCCTTTTATATTATTTTTGGCCGCAACAATAAAATATACCCTTGATTTACAGAAAAAAATTCTATCTATTAGCATGTTGTCTAGATACATAAAATGATTGGAAATTGTGATTGCTCCTTTGCTTTTCAATCCTTTCAAATTTTCTTTACCTTTAATTCTTAAACCATAATAAAAAGCAACAAATAGAGATGCAAAATTTTTTAATCTAAAAATACACCAAGATACAAATTTATATTTTATGGAATTATCAATATATTTAAAGTCTTTATCAACTTTATAAATTTTTTCACCTTTGAAAAAATCTTCTTTTTCAACCCCAGGAGCCGTAAAGTTTCCTTGATATTCAAAATCCTTCATTCTTTTTTGCAAAGCAAAAAAATCTTTCTTACGCTTTTTCACAAAACCTTAATTCTCCTAAATCTAAATTAGTATTAACATCTAAATCTAAATCCTCAGCCATAACACTATGACTCTTAATTAAAGCATATGCTTCCGCCGCAATCATAACCGCATTATCAGTACAATATTTTAAAGGAGGATAATATATTTTTACATTTTCTTTTTCAAAAGCTTTTTCTATTCTTTCTCTTAATGCACTGTTTGAGGCAACTCCTCCAGATAAAACTATACTTGACACTTTCTTTATTTTATAACATTTTGTTAAATTTTCAACAATCCCGCGTAATATTGCATCTTGAAAAGAGGCAGCAACATCACTTTTATTAATTTTTTGATTTATTTGTTCATTTTTGTGTATGTAATTAATAACAGATGTTTTTAACCCACTAAATGAAAAATGTGCAGTTTCACCATCATATGCAGGCGATGGAAATGAAATCTTATTTACCCCCTGTTTTGCCGCCTTCTCTAATTCCGGTCCTCCCGGATATGGAAAACCCAACACCCTTGCAACTTTATCGAAACATTCACCGCAAGCGTCATCCTGAGTTTCACCTAAAATTTCAAATTTTTTATAATCTTCAACATATGCTATGGCTGAATTTCCGCCACTGACTATCAAACATAAATAAGGAAATTTAATTTCTGGATAAATTAAATAGTTAACAGCTATATGCCCACGTATATGATTAATAGCAACTAAAGGAATCTTAGAGGAATATGATAAAGCTTTTGCAAAACTTACTCCTATCAATAATGCACCTTGAAGACCGGCTCCATACGTTACTGCAATAACATCAATATCTTTCAATTGTTTGTTCGCTTTCCCCAAAGCTTGATTTACGATATTAGGCATAGCCGTAGCGTGGTTCCTTGATGCAATTTCTGGAACAACCCCACCAAATCGTTTATGTATTTCTATTTGCGAAGCTACTATGTTGGATAATATTTCACGTCCTTCAATAACACTTGCTGCAGTTTCATCACAAGAAGATTCTATTGCCAATATAACAGGGTTATCTTTTTTTAACACTTCAGCTAGTTTCTTCTTCATTAACTCAATGTATCCCATTAACTTTTCTTCAAATACTCCTTTATAAAACCATCTATATTCCCATTCATTACATCTTGGACATCTGTCATTTCATAATTCGTTCTATGATCTTTTACCATCGTATATGGGCAAAATACATAGGAGCGTATTTGTGAACCCCACTCAATTTTTTTAATTTCACCTTTTATAGCTTGTTTTTTTTCTAACTGTTCACGTTCACGCAGCTCTGCCAATTTACTTTTTAACATTAGCATCGCTTTTTCTTTATTTTGAATTTGACTTCTTTCATTTTGACACTGAACAACAATTCCAGTAGGTATATGCGTGATTCTAATTGCGGACTCTGTTTTATTGACATGTTGTCCTCCAGCCCCACTTGATCTATATTTATCGACCCTTATATCATCTGAGCTTATTGTCACTTCTTCATCATCAATAATCTCAGGTAACACCTCCAATGATGCAAATGATGTATGCCTTCTCCCGTTAGCATCAAAAGGTGATATTCTAACTAAACGATGAACACCTTTTTCGGCTTTTAAATACCCATAAGCATTGTCTCCAGAAATCATAAAAGTAATGCTTTTAATTCCTGCTTCATCTCCAGGCAAACGGTCTATCTCTTCGATTTTATAATCTTGACTTTCGGCATAACGTGTATACATTCTAAAAAGCATATCCACCCAATCTTGCGCTTCCGTTCCCCCTGCGCCAGCATGTAGTGTTAGAATAGCATTATTTGAATCATATGCTCCTCTTAAAAGTACTTCGACTTCCAAATCATCAAAATCTTTCTCTAAAGCACTTAATCCACTAATGATTTCTTGTTCATCTTCTTCAGAGAGTTCACCTAAATCTAAGCATAATTGTGCTAAAAAAATTAGATCACTTAATTTTGCTTGTATCTTTTTAAATTTATCTACTTTTTTTTCTAAAACTCTTATTTCCTTATTTATTTTTGTCGCATGAGCAAGTTCGTTCCAAAAATTTTCTTTTTCTTGCTCAGCTTTTAATGTCAAAATGTGCTCCTCACTACCTTTAACATCAACAACGGAAGAAAAAGAGTCTAATCTCTCTTGCGCATTTTTTAAATCTAAAATTTTTTGCCCTAAATCAATCATTAAGTATACCCTTTTTAAATCTCACTTTTTTATGGAATTATAATCATTATATCAAACAAAGGAAAATTTTACCCAAGAACTTTACATTAATATTTTTATAGTTCTCTAATGTTTTTAATAAATACGTTAATAAATTAATTAATAATCACTTCTTGAATATTTTTTTTATAAATAAAGTTAATAAACAGCTTATTGTTCCTACAACTACTAACATGGCACTCATTGGAACTTTTGACATATAAAATGAAAGCAACCACCCTAAAATTGCATACTCTAAGGCAAAAAATATAGAAACAATTGTTATTTTTTTATAACTCTTAGTAATAATAAAACTGTTAGCAATTGGAATTGTCATTAATGCTGAAACCAAAAGAGCACCTGCCGCTCTAACAGAAATCCCTACACTTACCGCCAAAACTAAAATAAAAAGCCCATTGAAAAATTTCGTTTTTACACCTGACATTTTTGCCATAGTTTCATCCATTGAAATCAGATAAAATTCTTTATAAAAAACAATACAAATAACGGAAACAATACTACATATAGGTATTACCCAAGCTATATCATTCCAGGTTAAAAGTGTTAATGCCCCAAATAAATACGATTCAAAGCTTTGCGTTCCTTTATAATATTTTGAAATAATTAAACTTGCCGCTAATCCAAAAGATAAAATAAGAGCTAACGATAAATCAGCATATCGACCAAATTTTTTTCGCACCACTTCAATCAACATTGTCGCAATAATACAAACAATAACAGCCCCTACGATTGGGTTAAGCCCTATTATAAGCCCGGCTGCAACACCTAACAAAGATGTATGTGAAAGCACATCTCCAACAAGAGAAATGTTTTTAAGTACAACAGTTTTTCCAACAAAAGCCAGCATTACCGAAATTGATAATACTGCAACTAATGCAATTCTCATAAATTCATAACTAAAAATGCCTTCCATTACTATTCCTTAAACATTATCATGCTTGTGTTTATGCTCCAACTCTTCAACAAGTTGATTCTTCTCAAGTCGCAAAACATCATTATATTCTATACAAAAAGCTTTATTAATATATGACAACATCTCTACCTTTTCGTGAGTTATCATAAATATCGTTAAATCTTCCTCAACATTTAATTTACTTAATACTTCATATAAATTTATTAGCGATTCCTTATCTATCCCAATTGTAGGTTCGTCCAATAATAAAAGTTTAGGTTTATTAATTAGTACTCTAGCTAATAACACTTTTTGCTTTTGCCCGCCAGAGAGCTCGTTAATTGCTTTCTTTTTTAAGTCTTGTATTTTTAATTTTATTAAAACTTCATCTAACAATTTTTTGCTTTCTTTTTTATCTTTTTTAAAAAAACCAAATGGTTTATATAAATTCGACAAGATAAATTCGTCAACAGTTGTTGGAAATCCCTTGAATAAGCCACTTGCTACTTGTGGAATATAGCCTATATTAGTCCATCCTTTAAATTTATCAATATTTTGATTAAATAAATATATTTGCCCATTAATAGTCTTCAACTGGCCAATTAAAAGCTTAAAAAGTGTACTTTTACCACTGCCATTTGCCCCAATCAGCACTGCAAAATCCCCTTTTTCAATTATAAGATCAACTTGTTTTAAAACAAGTTGATTCTCATAACTGAAATTTAGATTTTTTACTTCTATATATTTATCCATTTATCCCTTTATAGCCGACAAATTATATTTATATACTTCTATTAAACTGTATTTATCTTTTAATACCAATCTGTCAATATAGTATGCTTTTATATTTGATGATGCATTTTTGTTCTTAACTTCTTTAATTAATCTTTCGGCAATATCTTTTTCTTTGCCTTCTTTATCTACATAAAACAATCTTTGCACATTTTTATTCAAAAGCTCATCTACAAATTCTGCAAATTCTTGATTTGACGCCTCTTCATGTCCTACAGTCAACGATTCTTGTATAAAGCCATAATCACTTAAATAGGTAAATGCTCCGTGCGTCAAATATATTTCTTTTTGTTCAATTAAAGCGGCAGCATCTTCGTATTCTTTATCAACTTTTTCTAATTCTTTTTTATAACGATTATAATTGCCCACATAATATTCTTTATTAGTTGGATCAATTTCAACAATAGCATTTTTTATGTTTTCCAACATTTTTAATGCCTTTTTAGGTGATGTCCAAATATGAGGGTCCTCATCGTGATCATGCCCAGTTTCTTTGCCTTCATGATGCTCATGCTCTTCCACTTCAATCTTTTCAATTCCTTTAGATGCCATGTGCGCCTTCTTATTCAATTTTGCATTCTTTTCAAGATATTCAGCTAGCTCATGTTCAAAATCAGAATCAACAAAAAATATAGCTTTTGCATCCGTTAAAAATTTTTGATCTGATGTAGTTGGCTCATAATGATGAGGATCGTTGGTAGTGATTAATTGTTTTATTTCAATTTTATCCCCGACAATTTGTTGCGCCATCTCAGTTAATGGAAATATCGTTGTCAAAATCACATTACTATTCTTCTTATCACATGCTACAAATGAGATGCTACTAAAAATTATTACTATCAATAATACAAATATAATTCCTATTCTTTTTTTCATTAAAAATCTCCTCTTAAATTTCTCAAAATAATATTTTCAATTTTATTCATATAAAACTATACACCAATTTCAAATTATTATGTAAGATAATCCACCATTTTCACTGTTGTATAATTATGCCCAGTTCCTCTAATTACTATTTCCAAAATATCACTCATCCTAATTTTAACAATAGAATTATTAATAAGAGGATGAACTCCTACATAATTTTCATTTAGTAAATCCTCATCAATTAAAACTCTTACTTGATGATTCTGATCAAACACTAATCCTAATGGTGTTATGGCGCCAGGTTTCACGCCTAAATACTCATAAAGCTTTTCATCATTACCAAAACTTAGCCTTGCTTTATCTATTTGTTTAGAAATATCAGCCGTCTTAAATTTTTTATTTGCCGACATTAAAAGAAGGAAATATTCTGTTCCTTGTCGATTTTGTAAAAATAGGTTTTTAAATATATTACAAGACAATTCATTAGTAATTTGACTACACTGTTGCATGCTATCAAAATTTTCTTTATAGTCAAAAACCTCAAACTCTACACCTTTGGCTCCTAAATACTCAATAATACATTGCTTCGTTTTTTCCATGTCTTCTCTTCTTCTATCTTTTAAAATTATATAACTTATAACACACTTTCTTTTCATTTGTCTAGATGCTATTTAAAAAAATAAAAAATTATTGCCAGATTTTACTCTGGCAATAATTTCTTTTTTTATCATTAATTAAGCTTCTGATATAGCTGAAACAGGACAAGTGTCTGCACAAGCGCCACAACTTATGCAAGCTTCTGCGTCAATGCTATATTTCTCTTCTCCTGCTGAAATTGCTGCTACCGGGCAACCATCAATGCAAGAACCACAAGTAATACATTCATCTCCAATTACGTATGCCATAATTTACCTCTCCTCTTTTTTATTTATTCTATCATTATAAAAATAATTAATCAATATTTGATTTATCATTAAACCCATTAGCCAAGACTATGTAAAACTTTTAGGTCGTTTTTAAAATTACCAAAAATCTATTTTAACTTATTTTTACACTATAGATTGTATCTCTACTCGATTATCCTTTGAATTCAATTTTTTAATCATCTAACATTTCTTCAACAGCTGTAGTTTTATTATAAATCAATTCAGAAGCATGAAATTTTAGGATATCTATATTATCATCTTGCTCAATTTTAACATCAACCATTTCAGTTAATGGATTCACATTAAAAACAACTCCTTCCCCTACTGGGGTTTTAACAATTGATTTTTTTCCAGGAAGTTTTTGCATTTGTTGTTCATAGAATTTGTTTTCATACTCCAAACAACACATCATTTTTCCGCAATACCCACTTGTTTTATTGGCATTTAAATTTACCGATTGCATTTTTGCCATTTTCATTGATGTTTTTGTCGGCTCCTTTAAAAACCTTGCACAACAAATAACTTGCCCGCAATGCCCTAACCCACCAAGCATTTTAACTTCTTCTTTCTCATAAATTTGTCTAAGTTCAATTCTGACGTGATAATAAGTCGCTAATTCTTTAACAAGATCACGAAAATCAACTCTTCCTTCAGCTGCAAAATATATCGTAATTTTTTTGCCATCAAACGATCTTGTTGCATCAACAATTTTAATTTCCAGTTTGCACTTTTGACATTTTTCAAAAGCTATTTTCATAATACTTGAGCGTTCTTCATCATTTTTAGCTTTTTCTGCTAAATCAAATTCATTAGCTTTTCTTTTTATTTTTTTCAAATCAGAAACAATCTCATCGTCTGAAACATTTTTATTCGCAACTACAACTTTTGCAATATCAAGTGTTTGATTATCTTCTATAATCACATAGTCCCCAGGATTAAACTGTTCTCCATTTGGATCAAAAAAATATATTTTCCCTGTTGCGTTATACTTAACTCCTATTACTTCTGGCATTGATACCTCACTTCTAACATTTTAAATAAAAACATTTTATATAGTTCATTTGGGTTAATATTAAATTTATTTTTGGTATTAACTTCAATTATATTATAAATTATATACGCCAATGAAATTTTATTATAAAATTTTAATATTTCTTCGGCTTCGCCATCTTCATTGCTTGCGTCGAATTCAATTAGATATTTAATATATACGCTGTACATATCCATAAGTTTCGATAAATACATTCTAGATTTTTCAAGATTCCCTTTTCTCGAAATAAACTCATTTACTCGTTCATAATATTCTAAAATTTGCCTAGAGTTTCTCATTCCCAACATTGTTTCTTTAACGATATTGTATATATTAAAATATTCATCATCTTCTATAATATTATACATTGTCGAAATATTACCCGAAAAAAACTGATAAGCAAAATCAAAACGATTTTCTTGATATCCGTCAAATAATGGTAATACCGTCTCATTCGCCAGCTTAGGCAACTGAATCTTCTTACACCGCGATTTAACAGTGTCAATAACTAATGTGGAATTTTTTGCTCCTAAAATAAATATATTATTTGAATTACTTTCTTCTAAAGTTTTTAATAATTTATTCTGATACCTAATATCAAAAGTTGAGATATCATTAACTAGAATAATCTTTTTTTTGTTAGATAAATAGCTTGAAAGAATTGTCACATCTAAAATATTATCAACCAAATCCATATTAATTTTTTCATCTTGAAAACCAAATATATTAATATTAGGATGGTTTTCTATTTTTGCTATTTCTGTAGAAAATTGCTCAAAATTATTAATATTATCGCTTAAGAATAAAGTAGCAAACATCATCATAAATGTTCTCAAGTAAATATCATCGGCAGATTCCACAAGATAAACATTCGTAAATTCTTGCTTTATAATTTCATTTTTTATCTTGCCGAATAAAGGCGTTTCGTAAATAATCTTTTCTAATTTGTTAATCATTCAAAAACCCTTTTTGTTTCAATGTTTCAATTATTTTATTATGCGTATCATATTTATCCCCTAATGGTTGGATAGAAACAACTCTATTAGGATATCTTCTTGCAATTTCCTTGTAACCTTTGTATACATCTTGATGAAATTCTAACCCTGCATTCTCTAGCCTATCGCCCCGATCAACTCCTCCTTTTCTTTTAAAAGCTAAAACAGGATCCAAATCTAAAAAGATAGTTATATCTGGCCATAAATTATCACATGTTAACTCGTGAAGCTTTATAACTTTATCTATCCCTATTTTTCTAGCAACACCTTGATACGCGATGGTAGAATCTACAAATCTATCTGCTACAACCATTTTTCCTTGTCCTAATGCAGGATAAATTACTTCATTAATCAGTTGTGTTCTTGCAGCAGCGTATAACATTGTCTCTGTCATTTCATCCATTCGTTGATTTTTTAAAGATAATAGTATTTCTCGTATTTTTTCTGAAATTTCTGTCCCGCCAGGCTCTCTTAGAGATATAAAATCGTAATTATTTTTTTCTAAATATTCTTTTAATAATCTAACTTGCGTGCTTTTTCCTACACCCTCACATCCTTCAAGCGAAATAAATCTACCTAGCATGTATTATTCTTCTCCTTCCACCAATATAGTGTCACCAATCACACCAAATGTCGTTGGCGCAGCTTTCAATTGTTCTACTGCTTCTTTTGTGATCTCTTCACCAGCAAAAATCAAAATTCTACCAGGGGGATATATCCCAACATCTAATAAAGATTTCTTGCCTACTGCGTCATTCAAGTTAACAGTTACGCTATTATTATATAATAAATAGTCTGTTTGTTCATTATCAAATCTTTTATAGTCTTCTTGATACGAATTTAAAATTTCTACCAAGTAATCAAGATGTCTATAATTAAAAGGTGTAACAATAAAAACTATTTTATTGTCTATAATCCCTTCCGCATATATATTATTTTGCCTTAAATATGATTCCACACTTTTAACATCCATTTTTCCAGCATCAACAAACAGTCTTGTAAAATCATCATAATGCGCTAACTTAAGCTTTGTTGCCCTTTGCAGAGATTCATCTATAATTCTTTTCATGTCATCATAAATTAGTAAATATTTTTCTCTTTCTTCAATAAATTTATCAATACTCATTAGTATAAGGTAACTCGGACTCGTGGTGTGAAGTCTTTGCCTATACACTAAACACCGCTTTGCTATCTTTGCATCTTTAATATTAATTACTGCACCTCCAGTTAATACTGGCAATGTTTTATGCAAGCTAGTAATAACAATGTCAGCAATCCCAGAATATGATTTCGGAAACAATGTAGACATTTGAAAGTGTGCTGCATGTGCCTCATCAACAATTGTTAAAATTCCTTTAGCTTGTGCCGCTAGAATAATTTCTTCTACATCAGTGTATACTTTCCCCAAATAATTTGGAGTTGTAATATAAATTGCATCAACATTTTCTAAATCCTTATTGTTGTAATCAACTGGCTGCAATTTAAATAATTCTATTGCAGATAAAATTGACTTGTGCGGTTCTCCACAAATCATTATTTTCCCACCTCTTTCACGTGCCAGTAAAGCCGCTATCTGAATCCCTGTTGTAGATCCTGTAGTAAGAACTAAACTTGTATTACAAGAATAAATATTTGCCAAATTTTTTTCCATTTTTAATATACTACTTGTTGGAAATTGTAAATTATCCGAAAAACTCAATTCTGTAATATCGTTACTTGCAAGTTTTTGAAAATCTCGATCCATTAAATCTCCGCCAGAATGCCCTGGCATATGAAACCTGATAGGATTGTTTGAAACATAATCTTCTATTTCTTTTTTCAAACTCTTCATACTGCTAATTATATCAAAAACAGATTATATAAAACATAAAATATATATTTATTTGCTATAAACCAAATTATACGTCATATATAAATATTAAAACTAGACTAGGAAAGCATTTTATAAAATAAATAATTTCAAACTTTAAAAAACAAACTTTTGCTGCAACTTCGCCAATTAAAAAGGCTTTACCCTAATAAGAAAGTAAAGCCTTGTTTTTCATGAATGAGTAAATTTGTAATACATATAATATATTTATTCTTGATTTACTTTTTCTACTATTTTTTGCGCATTGGCTGCAGGCATCTCTTCATATCTTGCAAATTCAGTTATAAATTTTCCTCTTCCTTGCGTCATCGATCTCAAATCAGTAGCATACTTAGATAACTCAACTTCTGGAATCTCAGCATTCACTATTTGATACTTCCCATCACCCTCCATTCCTAAAACTCTTCCTCTTCTTTTTGTAATATCTCCCAAAATATCACCTAAAAATACTTCAGGAACTTTAATTGTAACGGATGAAATAGGTTCAAGCAACACAGGTGATGCCTCTTTTAATCCTGCCTTATATGCAATTGAAGCGGCCATAACAAATGATAATTCATTTGAGTCAACATCGTGGTATGAGCCGTCATATAATGTTGCCTTCAAGTTTACAACTGGATATCCTGCTAATACTCCTTTTTGAATACATTCTTTTAACCCTTTCTCAACTGCTGGGAAATAATTTTTCGGAACTGCTCCTCCAACTACTTCTGTCGCAAACTCAAAATCTGCATTTGGATTTGGTTCAAATCGAATCTTAACATGCCCATATTGACCATGCCCGCCGGATTGTTTTTTATGTTTCCCTTCTGCTTCAACTTTTTTCTTAATTGTCTCTCTAAAAGCAATTTTTGGCTCGTTAAGTTTGGCTTCAACTTTATATTTATTCTTCAACTTCTTGCATAAAATTTCCAATTGAGTTTCACCAAGACCATAAATTAAAGTTTCATTTGTTTCTACATTCTTTTTAATTTTAAATGTTGAATCTTCATCCTCCAATTTGATGAAACCAGCAAATACTTTGTCCTCATCTCCCTTATTAACACTTGAAATTGTTAATGCTATTGAAGGAGCAGGAAATTGTATTGGAGGAAAAACTATATCCAAAGATGGATCACATAAAGTATCGCCAGTTTTTGTGTATAATAATTTTGCAACAGCTCCAATGTCACCAGCAGTTAACCCATCTTCTACAGGAACTTGTTTTTTTCCTTGTAAAGCATATATTGTGCCTATTTTTTCCTCTTTATCTTGTGTAGTATTCTTAACTTGCATGCCAGGCTTTATTGTCCCAGTAATAACTTTAAACAAAGAAAGTTTACCAACAAAAGGATCAGCTATTGTTTTAAATACTTGAACAACTAGTGGTTTACTTTCATCAATATAAATTTCTTTTTCGTTATTCTTACTATCAAATGCTTTCTTTGGAGGCAATTCATTTGGGTTTCTCATAACTTGAACAATTCTGTCCATCAAATTCGTTACACCCTTTTTATATAAAGCACTACCACCCATAACTAATAAGATTCCATCATCTAACTGCCTTTTCTTTATCCCTTTAGTAATTTCTTCAATTGTTAAAGGATCACCAGAGAAATATCTATTCAACAATTCCTCATCACTTTCTGCAGCTAACTCTGCAAGTTGAGTGTGAAACGTTTCAACCTTATCTAATAAATAATCAGCTATTTCAACAGGATTACCTTCCAAATCATAGCCTTTTTTCTCGAACACATTAAGAAAACCATAAACTATGTCGTCTTTAACCATTGGAACACTTATAATAGCAATCTTCCCCGGAAATTCTTCTCTAAGCGCTTGATATGTTTTAGAAAAATTATAATTTTCTTTATCAACTTGGTTGATAAAGATTATACCTGGAATATTTCTTTTAGCTAATTCGTTTATAGCAATTTCAGTACCAACTGAAACTTGTCCAGATGCTGCAGTAACAATAACAGCTGCTCCAGCAACTTCCAAAGCAGAAGCCCATTCTCCTTCAAAATCTAAAAATCCTGGAACATCAATAATATTAAGTTTGCAATCCTTCCAAGGAATACTGGCAACTGCTAAACTAATAGAGCTTTTTCTCTTGATTTCTTCTTCTTCAAAGTCCATCACAGTGTTACCTTCTTCAATACTTCCCATTCTTGTGGTAACACCCGCCTTATACAACATTGCTTCTGCTAAAGTTGTTTTGCCTTCTCCGCTGTGCCCAATTAAAGCAATATTTCTGATCTTGTCGCTCTTCACCATAATTTTTTCCCCTCTGTTTACAATTAATAAGTTCGTAAACAATTTTATTCTAAACTAAGCAACAAGTTTTGTAAATACTGCACATAGATGCCTATCCATAACAAAAAATAAAAAATCCTAGACGTTTTCTCTAGGATTTCTTTTTTTAGCTTGTCAAAATTTTAAATTTCGCAGCACTCTATCAAACTACTTATCTACGTTCACCATTTCAAATGACACATTGCATTCACATATCAACAAAAAACAAGTACATATATATTATTTATTTGCTCTTAACTTTTTCGATTTCATATGGAGTAATTTGATATACATAATAATTTAACCAATTATAAAACAACAAATTTGCTGTAGATCTCCAGCTGCAATTAACTTTGTTTGTACCTTCAATATAGTAATTAACTGGTTTATCAATAGCTATTCCCTTCTCCAAATCTCTTCTATATTCACCATCTAATGTCATTACATCATACTCGGAATGTCCTAAAAGAAAAATCTTTTTATCCTTACTTTTTATTATTGATGGCCCGTTTTCATTCTGTGCTAAAATTTTTATATGTGGGCATTGCTTAACTGCATCCCAGTCAACATCTGTATGTCGAGACATAGGTATATCAAACTCATCATCCAATCCTTTTAATAACATATCCCTCGTGCCAGATGATGATCTATATTTATATATACCAAAAAGCTTCTTATCGAGTTTAATTTTTTCTATACCATAATAATAATGCAATGCCGCTTGTGCTCCCCAACAAATAAATATTGTTGAAGTAACCTTTTTGTCTGCATAATCCATAACTTTCTCTAGTTCTTCCCAATATGCAACATCGGTATATTCAAATTGTTCAACTGGCGCTCCTGTTATAATCATTCCGTCAAAACATCTATCTTGCAATTCATCTAAACCTTTATAAAATTGATCTAAATGTGTCTTTGAAGTATTTTTGCTTTGGTAAGAATTCATTTTAATCAGTGTAATATTAACTTGTAATGGAGAATTTCCCAGCAATCTCATCAATTGAGTTTCTGTCTCAATTTTTGTAGGCATTAAATTTACTATCGCAATTTCGATAGGCCTTATATCTTGCTTGTTTGCTCGTTTATCATGCATAACAAATATTTTTTCGTCACTTAATATTTTGTATGCTGGTAAATTCTTATCAATAACTATTGGCATTTACTTATTAGCCCTCTTCAATGCATTTACTATATCTTCAACAATATCATCAATATTCTCTATTCCTACTGATAATCTAACTAAATTAGGATAAATGCCCGCTTTAATTAATGATTCATCGGACAATTGTCTATGCGTTGTTGTTGCAGGATGTAAAACACAACTTCTTACATCTGCTATATGTGTTACAATTTTAAACAATTTTAATTCCTTCATAAATCTATTAGCAGCCTCTCTTCCGCCTTTAATTCCGATAGTTAACATTCCTGAATATAATTGTTTTTCAAAATACTTGTTTGCCAATGCATGATTTTCATCATTTTCTAATCCCGGATATCTTATCCATTCAACTAAATTTGATTCCTTCAATACTTTAGCCAACTTCATAGCATTTTCTGAATGTCTTTCCATTCTAACATGCAATGTTTCACTACCTAAATTTGTCAAATATGCGTTCATTGGAGACATAATCATCCCATAATCTCTAATCATTTGTACTCTTGCCTTTACAGCAAATGCAGCCTTACCGCAATCCTTTGCATAAATCATTCCGTGATAACTATCATCTGGAGTAGAAAATTCCTTATATCTTTCATTATTTGAAAAATCAAAATTCCCACCATCAACAATTATCCCACCTACTGCTGCGGCATGACCATCTAGATATTTTGTGCTTGCGTGAATTGAAACATTAACTCCATGTTTAAATGGCTTGCAAATAAATGGTGTTGTCAAGGTGTTATCAACCATAAATAGAATTCTATACTTATGTGCTACTTCTGCAAATTTATCAAAATCTAATACTGTCATTCCAGGATTTGCTATACTTTCGCCATAAATTATTTTTGTTTTATCATCTATAAGTTTTTCAATCTCTTCAATAGATGCATTTGGCTTAACAAAACGACATTCTATATTTAATTTCTTTAAAGTGTGAGTAAATAAATTGTATGTTCCACCATAAATTTCAGTTGTTGAAATAAAATTATCTCCCGCTTTACACACAGTAAATATTGAAATAGCAATTGCAGACATCCCAGAAGCTGTACCAACAGATGCTACTCCTCCCTCAAGAGCTGAGACTTTTTCTTCAAGAGCCGACACTGTCGGATTTGAAATTCTTGAATAAATATGCCCGTTAACTTTTAAGTCAAAAAGTTCCGCTAATTCCTCAGGTGTATCATATACATATGTCGTTGATAAATTTAAAGGCAATACTCTAGGTTCTCCATTCTTTGGAATATAGCCAGCTTGCACACACAATGTTTCAAACTTGTTCATAATCACTACCTCACTTTATAATTTTTCATTACTCTTTCAATATTTCTTTTTTGCTCCCTTTGTTTAATAGAATCTCTCTTATCATGCAATTCTTTACCCTTTGCAAGTCCTATTTCTATTTTTAAAAGACCAGCTTTTAAATATGCCTTTATAGGGATTAATGTATATCCCTTTAGTTGCACTTTTCCTATAAGCTTTCTTATTTCTTTTTTATGTAATAAAAGTTTTCTGTCTCTTGTCGGATCAACATTATATATCGTCCCATGTTTATACGGACTTATATGTGCTCCTAAAAGCACAATTTCACCATGTTTAATAACACAATACGAATCTTTTAAGTTTAATCCTCCACTTCTTACTGATTTAATTTCTGTTCCTGTTAAAACAATTCCTGCTTCAAATCTCTCCTCAATAAAGTATTCGTGGTAAGCTTTTCTATTCTCTTGTATTATCTTAATACCAACTTTTTGACTTCTTTCTATTTTCATTTTTTGCTTTATTCTTATTAGTAGTTAGAGCAATCCTTCTCAATTTTGTTTGCACATCTAAAACTTCAATATCAAGCTTATCTCCAACTGCAAATTTATATCTATCACCAATTAACTCATAATCAACAACATCATAATAGTCAGTTGGTAATTCATCAAATCTTACAAGTCCTTCAATTCCATTATGGAATTCTACAAATAAACCAAACTTCGTAGCGGAAACAATGATCCCTTCATACTTCTCGCCAATTTTATTTTTAATAAATTCGCATTTATATAAATCCACAACATCTCTTTCCGCTTTTAATGCGGCAATTTCTCTTTCTGAAGATTGCTGTGCCACCTTCTTGCATAATTCTTCGAATTTTGCACGATTGTGTCTTTCCATCTTTTTATCTCGTAAGAAAATTTTAACAGCTCTATGTACCATTAAATCAGGATATCTTCTTATCGGCGATGTAAAATGACAATAATCACTTAAACCTAATCCGTAATGCCCTTTATTCTTAACATCGTATTTTGCCTTCGCCATAGCTCTAAGCAAAATATAACTAATAATTTTTGCTTTCGAAATATCTTCAATAGTTTCAATTTGCTCATTGAAAGATTTTTGGAATTCTCTCTTATTGATAAACAAATTAAACCTTTTGGCAAAGTCAATACCATTCTCAAGTTTCTCTTGATCAGGTAAATCATGCACACGATAAACAGATGGAATTTTAGCTTTACTTAATGTATGTGCAACAAACGAATTTGCCATAACCATAAAACTTTCAATTATTTCATTACTTTTTTTAGTTAGATAAGGATATACATCAACGATTTTATCATCTTCAATTTTAAATTTAGACTCTTGAGACACAAAATGCACAGACCCTAATGATTTTAATTTTTCTTGGATTATATCTGATAGCTCTTCCATAAGTTTGATTTCTTTGTAAATGCCTTGATACTTAGAAACAATATCCTTATCACCATCTAATACAGCCTGCACCTCATTATACGTCAAACGATAATCTGATCTAATTATACTTTCATATAAATCCCCAGATATAACATCCCCATTTTTATCTATAATCATTTTTGCAGTAACTGCATATCTATCAACGTTAGGGTTTATCGAGCATGCACCATTTGATAGTTCCTCTGGAAGCATTGGAAAAACATTTTCTGGAAAATATACACTTGTTCCTCTTCTAAATGCCTCTTTGTCAATTTCCCCACCGATTTTAACATAATGTGAAACATCTGCAATATGAACATAAAGCTCGATGTTTTGACCTTTCTTGATAATACTAATTGCATCATCAAAATCTTTTGTATCATCTCCATCAATTGTGACTGTTAAAAGTTCTCTAAAATCTTCCCTATCGCCTTGTTCAATTGACAACTGCGATACTTTTTCAGCTTCATTCTTTACTTGGCTAGGAAAAGTATCGAAAAATCCATTTTCTGTCAATATCCCTAAAACTTCCGGATATCTTTCCCCTTCTTTACCCAATATTCTAACTACTTTAACTGTCTTTTTTTCATAATTTTCAATTTCAACTTCTACTTTATCTCTATTGAAAACTTTTAGATTGGATTCTTTTGAAATTTTAAAACTGAAATTAATATTGGAATTATCAGGGATAAAAATGATTTCATTTAATCCTTCCCCTGTTGAAACAACCCCAACCATATTTTGAGTCCCGCGCTCAAGTATTTTAATAACTGAATTTTCAAATCCTGCAAAATACTTGATGCTATCTCGATACATTGCTCCATTTAAATTTTCTAGGTCAACATACACATCGTTATTTGCCGTTGATTCTCCATCTGGTCGAATAAATGCATATGCTCCTTTAACAGACACAACCGACCCTTTATGAATATAATTAGATTTTGCATTAACATAATACGAACTTTTATTGCTAATCTTATAAATTAATTCTTCCTTAAGCAGCTCTTCTATAATGCCAGCAATAATAGCATTACTATTTTTTTCTCCTCTTTCTTTTTGTGTAAGAACATTAGGAATTGAAAATAGTCCTTTTTCGTTTAATATTTTTTCTCTTATCTTTTTTGTATCCATAAATTATCCTTTTTCAAAAAAGGCCACATTTTGTGACCGTTTTTTAAATAACGTGCAGAATAAAGAAAACCAGTGAAACAACAACAATAATAGATGCTAACACTATAGTCGCAACTTTTAGCTTATGCTCTTTGCTTGTTTTTTTAGTCTTATCATAAAATGTATCACTTGCCCCGCCAGAAATAGCGTTCATATTCCCTTCAACACTTCTTTGCATCAATATCACAACTATTAAAATAATTGCAGCTATTGCTAAAATTGTCATAAAAAGAGGATCAATAACTTTTAACACCTCTTTAGAAACTTTACTTGCCCCTGTATCTTCTGAAAGTAATCTTGCAAAATCAAAAACTTTCATCTCTTCCTCCAAAACTTAAAATATTATATTAAATATATCATAATGTGCGACTAGCAACAAACAAATAAATTATAATTATTAGAAAATAGCAAAATATGTTTTGTCTACTAGAAGTTCTAATTTTACATAATGTCAACATCAAATATTTTTTTACACTATTATATTTTCTTCATTGCGCACTGTGCCTTAATGTTATATTATATTAAATATTATATTAGTGAAGGAGATAAAAAATGGATTATAAATTGGTAGATAAAAAATGGCAAACATTCTGGGAAGAAAACAAAACATATAAATTCAATACAAAAAAAATTGATAAAAAGAAGTATGTTTTAGAAATGCTCCCTTATCCTTCAAGCGCCAAACTCCACGTTGGACATTGGTATAACTATGGCCCTTCTGACACTTATGCTAGATTCAAAAGAATGCAGGGATATGAAGTGTTCCAACCAATGGGCTTTGATGCATTTGGCTTACCTGCAGAAAACTATGCAATAAAAACTGGAATCCATCCACAAGATAGCACGATAGAAAATATTAAAAAAATGGAAATCACTTTAAAGGAAATTGGTACTTCTATTGACTGGGATTATGAAATTAAAACTTGTATGCCAGATTACTATAAATGGACTCAATGGTTATTTGAACAATTTTACAAAAAAGGTCTTGCTTATAGAAAAAATGCCCCTGTAAACTGGTGTCCTTCTTGTAATACAGTTCTTGCTAACGAGCAAGTTGTTGACAATAGATGTGAAAGATGTACTAGCGAAGTTGTAAGAAAAGATTTAACACAATGGTTTTTCAAAATTACTGATTATGCTGAAGAGTTGTTATCGGGATTAGAAACAATTGATTGGCCGGAAAAAACAAAGTTAATGCAAAAAAATTGGATCGGAAAATCAGTTGGATCGGAAGTTAATTTTGTTTGTGAGAGCGGTGATCAATTTAGCGTCTTTACTACTCGTGTTGATACCTTATATGGAGTTCAATATGTGGTTTTAGCGCCAGAACATCCTCTTGTGAAGAAATTAACAACAGATGAAAATAAAAAAGCTGTTGAAGAATATTTAGAATATGTTTCTAAAGCAAATGAAATCGAAAGATTATCTTCGACAAGAGAAAAAACAGGTGTTTTTATCGGTGCATATTGTATACATCCATTAACTAAAAAAAGAATTCCTATTTGGATTAGTGATTATGTTTTATTTTCTTATGGCACAGGTGCTGTTATGGGCGTTCCTGCCCACGACGAAAGAGACTTTGCTTTTGCCACAAAGTATAACTTGCCAATTACAAGGGTCGTTGCAAGTGCTGATAAAATAAATGATGAACTTCCTTTCGTTGAATATGGTATTTCAGTTAACAGTGATATATTTTCAAATCTTAAAACTCACGAAGCACAGGAAAAAATAGTGGAAAAACTGGAAGCAATCGGAGCAGGGAAAAAGAAGATCAACTACAGATTAAGAGATTGGTTAATTTCAAGACAGAGATATTGGGGTTGCCCTATTCCTGTTATACATTGTCCGCACTGCGGAGAAGTTTTAGTCCCTGAAAAAGATCTTCCTGTCCTTTTGCCATATAATGTTGACTTTACCCCTGACGGAAAATCACCTTTGTTAAAAAGTGAAGAATTTATGAACGTAAAATGTCCAAAATGCGGAGCCGACGCTAAAAGGGAACCAGATACACTCGACACTTTCGTTTGTTCATCATGGTATTTTTTAAGATACCCAGATGCTCATAATGATAAAGAAGCTTTCAACAAAGAATTGATTAATAAAATGTTACCTGTAGACAAGTATATCGGTGGAGCCGAACACGCTTGTATGCACCTTCTTTATGCAAGATTTTTTACTAAAGCATTAAGAGACATGGGACACTTAAACTTCGATGAACCTTTTACATCACTTGTGCATCAAGGTACAATTTTGGGCCCAGACAGCAATAAAATGAGCAAATCACGCGGAAATGTTATTTCACCAGATGATTTCGTAAGAGATTTAGGCTCTGATATATTTAGGTTGTATTTAATGTTCGGCTTTTCTTATACGGAAGGTGGTCCTTGGAGTTCTAACGGTATAGAATCAACAAAAAAATTTGTTGATAGAGTTGTTAGATTAGTTGAAGATTCTTTGACTATTACTGAAGGGCATAACAACTTCGGAGAAAACGAAAAAGAATTAAATTTTGTTAGAAATAATTCAATTAAATCTATAGCAAATGATTTGGAGAACTTCTCTTTCAATACTGCTATTGCCAGAATTATGGAATATCTTAATGCCTTAACGCAATATTCCAATAAAAAAGATATTAACGTTGTTTTCTATAAGAAATGCATTTTTGATTTAGTTTTATTGCTTGCTCCATTCGCTCCTCACGTTTCAGAAGAATTACATGAAATGTTGGGTGAAAAAGGATCTATATTTGAAAAATCTTATCCGGTATATGATGTAGCAGCATTGGTTAAAGATAGTTACGAGCTAGCAGTGCAAATTAACTCAAAAATAAGAGGAAAAATACTGGTTGCAAATAATATGTCAGATGAGGAAATTAAATCAGTGGCTATGCAAAATGAAACAATTGCAAAACTTTTAGAAAATAGTACAATCGTTAAAACTGTTGTTATACCGAAACGATTAATCAATTTTGTAATTAAATAAGAGGTAAATAATTATGTTAGATTTAAAGTTTGTAATTGATAATATAGATTATGTTAATAAAAAGTTGGCTACAAGAAGTGGATTTTATTCTGCCGATAAACTTATCGAATTGAATGCTGAAAGAAAAGCCATTATTTCCAATGTTGAATCACTTAAAGCAAATAAAAATGCTGTTTCAAAACAAGTTGGTGAAATGAAAAAAAATAAACAAGATGCTTCAGAAATTATTGAAAAAATGCAAGAAATTAATGCTACAATCAAGGAACTCGACGAAAGATTATCTTTTTTGGAAAACGAAATAAAAAGTTCTCTTCTCGCTATTCCTAATATCCCAAGCGATTCCACTCCAATTGGAAAAGATAGTAATGACAATGTTGAAGTAAGAAAATTTTTAACTCCTACTACTTTTAATTTTGAGCCAAAAGCTCACTGGGATTTAGGAGAGGCTTTAGATATATTTGATTGGCCTAGGGCATCTAAAATAACAGGTGCTAGATTCACTGTTTACAAAGGATTAGGGGCAAAACTGGAAAGAGCTGTTATCAATTTTATGCTAGATACTCATGCTGAATCTGGGTACACTGAAATTTTGCCACCATTTATGGTAAATAAGGATAGTATGATTGGGACAGGTCAATTACCTAAATTCGTTGATGATATGTATGCTGTTACAGGAACAGATTACTACCTAATCCCTACAGCAGAAGTTCCTGTTACAAACCTACATAGAAATGACATTTTACAAGAAAGTGATTTGCCGATTTCGTACTGTTCATACACTGCTTGTTTTAGAGGTGAAGCTGGCTCCGCCGGCAGAGATACTCGTGGTTTAATTAGACAACATCAATTTAATAAAGTAGAACTTGTAAAATTTGCTTCCCCAGAAAACAGTTTTGAACAATTAGAAATTTTAACAGGTAATGCAGAGAAAATTTTACAACTTTTAAAATTGCCTTATCGTGTTGTTAATCTATGCACAGGTGATCTAGGTTTCTCTTCAACCAAAACATATGATATTGAGGTTTGGATGCCAAGTTATAATAGGTATGTTGAAATATCTTCTTGCTCTAATTTTGTCGACTACCAAGCAAGAAGAGCAAATATTAAATATAGAGATAAAGATGGAAAATTGCAATTAGTCCATACTTTAAACGGAAGCGGTCTTGCTGTTGGCAGAACCGTTGCTGCAATTTTGGAAAACTTCCAAAATCCTGACGGATCAATTACTGTTCCGGAAGTTTTAAGAAAATACATCGGTACAGATATTATTAATATAGTACAAAAAGGAGAATTTTTATGACATTAATGCAAAACGAAATTTTTTCTGAGCCTTTGGTAATTCAAAGAACAATTGATACCAACATCGAGTTAGTTCAAACAATAGCCAAAGAACTTAAGAAAAGAAATATCAAAACTATTTTTACAATGGCTAGAGGAACATCTGATAATGCTGCTACTTGTTTCTCGTTTGCTTGCCAAACATTTACTAATATTAAAGTTGGTAAATTCCACCCATCAATAGCAACAATTTATAATGCAAAACTTGATATGTCAGATACTTGCTTATTAGTTATCTCTCAAAGTGGTATGTCAAAAGATACTATCGATGTGCTAAGAAAAGCAAAAGCAAATGGTGCATTTATTGTAGGCGTGACAAATAACCTTGACTCTCTAACAGCAAAAGAATCTGATTTTCATATTTATTTAAATGTTGATGAAGAAAAAAGTGTTGCTGCTACAAAAACTTATATAAGCGAATTGGTAGCATTATATATGCTTGTTGAGGCTCTTTCAAATAAAAGCTTTATAAATGATATAAAGAAAATCCCAGCAAGAATAAAAGATATACTAACTTTAAACGATAAAATAAAATTAATTGCAAAACAACTTTCTAAATTAAATAATTTTATAATCTTATCAAGAGGACATATGCAAGGTACTTGTGATGAAATAGGCTTAAAATTAACTGAATGTTGCTACCTTTATACAAAAACTTTCTCATCAGCTAATTTTATGCACGGACCTCTTTCCTTACTTGCAGAAAATGCAAATATAGTTCTTCTAGCTCCTTCAGGAGTTAATGAACAAGAATACATTTCGCTTGCAAAAAGAGCAAAAGAAGCTAAAGCAAATCTGATTGCTTTTAGTGATATAAAAGAGATTTTAGATTTTGCTGATATTTCTCTAATTATGCCTACATATGATGATTTAACAAATTCTATAACTTATGGCGTTGTTGCTTCTTTATTAGCACTTAATACTGGCATAGAAAGAGGAATTGACGTTGATCAACCAAGAAATCTAAACAAAGTAACTATTACTCTTTAGAACTTAAAAACTTAAAAATAAATTTAAGAATGGCTTGAGCAAAAAAGTCATTCTTTTTTTTATAACTATTCCTCACTCTTGCAATTTATGAGCAAAAATAAAAAACCTCTAAAATTCTTTCTTTTTAAAGTTTTTTAGAGGTTAATATTAATAAAAAAGAGGTTTATTTTTATAGTTAATCAACTCTTTGTTTTGAAAATACTACAACTTTTGTTGATTCTCCATCAAATTCTGATCTTTCAAATGCCATTCTGTCATTATCGAGATACACAATTTCTTCATCATCAAAAAGTGAAAGAAATTCATCTACTTTATCAATATCTAAATCTGTATCTTTATCTTTATAATGCATTGGAATAACTATATCAGGCATAATTAACGACACATACTCTTTTGCCGTTGCAGCATCAATTGTATATTTACCGCCAACTGGGATAAATAGTATATTTACAGGGCCAATAGCTTCAAGAATGGAAATATGTGGCTCCATATTGATATCTCCCATATGACATACATCAATACCGTCCATTCTATATTTAAAAACTAAATTGTCACCTTTATTGTGTTTTGTTTCTTGCGCTTGTGGACATTTAAAACTATATATTTGGACACCTTTAACATCAAAAGCCCCAACTGTATCAATAATTTGAGGTTCCCCTATTATTTCCGATAAAGGATTATATTTTGTGTAATTATGGCTTACTGTAACTACATCCGCCTTTACAGGTGGCATTTTAAATCCAACACTTTTTTCATTAAATGGATCTGCCACAATACTACTTCCAGTAGATTCTTCTAATTTAAAACACGAATGGCCAAGCCATCGAACTTCCATATATCCTCCATGTCATTTTCTGACAACTTAATAATATGCTAGCACAAGAAAAATGGCATTGCAATATTAATCAATATCCAAAGCGTCTTCTTTCTCTGGCCCTGGTATATTATATTTTTTAATCAAATCATTTATTTTATCATGCGGGTCTAATAATTCAGATAGTGACATTCCTTGATTGCAAGCTACGATTATATATGCTAAAAATTTAGATAAATCTGCACATATAAACCATTCTCTTTGTTTTAATTCCTCAGGAACATAAGTTAAATTCGTACTAATCACAGCAGTAAATAACCCTTGCTCATATGCATCATCAAATTTTTTAAGGCCTTCTGTAAATAATGCATAAGTTGCTGTTAAGAAAATCTTTTCTGCACCATACTCCTTTAGTTCTGAACATAATCTTAAAACTGAATCGCCAGTAGCTATTATATCATCCGCAACAAATACTGTTTTCCCCTTAACGTCGTTACCAATATATTCGTGCGCAACTATTGGATTACGGCCATTAACGATTGTTGAATAATCTCTACGCTTATAAAACATTCCCAAGTCTACTCCAAGTACAGCAGAATAGTACATATTTCTACTCATCGCTCCCTCGTCCGGACTAACAACCATGAAATTATTTTTATCAACTTTTACATTTGGATATTTTCTTAGTAATGCTTTTAAAATTTGATATGTTGGCAAAAAATTATCAAATCCCATTAATGGTACTGCGTTTTGAACTCTTGGGTCATGTGCATCAAAAGTAATAATATCAGTAACTCCCATATCATATAACTCATGAAGCATTTGTGAACAATCCAATGATTCACGGGCATTTCTTCTATGCTGTCTACCACCATAAAGCAATGGCATAATAACTGTAATTTTGCTAGCTTTTCCAGCCATTGCAGAAATTATCCTTTTTAAATCTGCATAATGGTCATCTGGAGACATTCTGTTTTTTCTTCCAAACATTTCATATTCAATTGAATAATTTCCAACATCGCAAAGAATATATACATCCTTACCCCTAACGGTTTCACATACCATACCTTTGGCGTCACCTGTTGTAAATCTAGGACATTGATTTTTCAATAAAAATGTTCCTTTTGGATTTGTTTTGCAATGTATACTGGCTTTTTCCTTAAACCATTTATTCAAATAATAGTCTATTTGTTCTGCAATTTCTTGCGCTCCTGATAAAGGTATAATTGAAAGTCTGTTTTCTTTTTCCTTCTCATAAGTAAATATCGCTTCTACAAAAGGCGTCATTTTATATCCCTCCAAATTAATAATACGTAGCCATTATAGGCTCTGTCGTTAAATAAATATTCATTTTATGCATTATAATATCGTCACTTTTATTTATCATTGATGAAGCATGTGCATCACACTTTGAAAGCTCACCAACTTTGTCTAAGGCTTTTTTAACTTGAGTATTCCCAGTAGCGCTAATACTTAATGCAACCAGTGTCTCTTCTAAAGTTAAAACTTTATCCTCTTTTAAACAATCTTTTTTCATTTTTAAAATTGGTTTTAAAATTGACGATGATATTAACTCAACTTCATCATCTATCTTAGCTAAATACTTGATTGCATTCAATAACATCGCAGATGCTGCAGATAATAAACTTCCTTCCTTACCCGTAATGATTTTACCATCTTCTAACTCAATAGCTATAACTGTTGTCTTTTCTTTTTCGCTTTTTTCTTTTGAAATCATAACAACAGGCCTATCTAGTACCGATATATTTAATTCGCTCATTAAATACTCTATTTTTTCTTGAGTAGACTTATCATTTAATCCTTGAACATAATCACATTGGGCCTTAAAGTATCTCCTCAATACTTCTTTTTTTGCCATATTGGAACATAACTCGTCATCAACAATAGCATGAGCAATCATATTAACTCCCATATCTGTTGGTGATTTATATATTTCCTCTCCCATAATTTTAGATATTATTGATTTTACAACAGGAAAAACTTCAATATCTCTATTATAGTTAACAGTTTTTTCTCCGTAAGCTTCAAGATGGAAAATATCTATCATATTTACATCTTTTAAGTCTGCAGTAGCAGCTTCGTATGCTATATTAACAGGATGCTTTAGCGGCAAATTCCAAACAGGGAATGTCTCGTATTTTGCATATCCTGCTTTACTTCCATTTTTAAACTCATGGTATAGTTGGCAAAGACAAGTTGCAAGCTTTCCACTTCCTGGACCAGGAGCTGTAACTACTACTAACTTTTTTGTTGTTTTAATATATGGATTTTGCCCATATCCTTCATCTGAAATAATAGTTTCAATATCTGTTGGATAGCCTTTCGTCTTCGTATGAATATATACTTTGATATTTCTACGTTCTAATTTTCTTTTATAAATGTCTGCTGACATTTGATTAGCATATTGAGTAATAACAACACTATTAACGTCAATTTTTCTAGATTTAAAAAACTCAATTAACCTTAATGTGTCTGTTCCGTAATCAACTAACGAATCAGATCTAATTTTATTCCTTTCCAGATCATTAGCAGAAATAGCAATTATTACTTCTGCATCATTTTTTAATGTTTCCAAAATTTTAATTTTTACTTGTGGATCAAATCCCGGCAATACCCTTGCCGCATGACCATCATCCAACAATTTGCCACCAAACTCTAAATACAATTTATTACCGGGTGTTAAAGCTATTCTATTAAGAATTTTTTCAGTTTGTTCTTTAACATATCGTTCATTATCAAATCCTAATTTCATATTGCCTCAATTCATTCGATTATATAGTAGCATTTTTATTTTTTTCATGCACATTATATTGCGTGCGACTTTTTATAAATCCATAAAAAATAATTATTGCTATAATGAATAACCTTCTTTAGCCATTTTTTCAGCTTTTGCATTTATGGAATCAATGAACTCATCATTGTTCTTAGTCTTAATCATTGCATCAATTAAACTTTCTGTGGCTTCTTGCGTATCTCCAGACGAAAGTATCCTTCTTATGGCAAATGTAGCTTTCAATTCTTTATCTGTTAATAATAGATCTTCTCTTCTAGTTCCACTTCTATTCAAATCAATTGCAGGGAAGATTCTCTTTTCTGACAATTTTCTATCCAAATGAATTTCCAAGTTCCCAGTTCCTTTAAATTCTTCATATATAACATCATCCATTCTAGAACCAGTATCCACAAGAGCCGTTGCAATAATAGTTAAACTTCCACCTTTTTCAATATTTCTTGCAGCACCAAAAAATCTTTTTGGTAAATGCAAAGATGCAGGATCAATACCACCGGACAAAGTCCTCCCAGATGGTTGAACAGTTAAATTGTATGCACGAGCAAGTCTTGTTAAGCTATCCATAATAATAACAACATCTTGTCCTTCCTCAACAAGTCGTTTTGCTCTTTCTATAACAAGTTCAGCAATTTTTGTATGATGCTCAGGGGTTTCATCAAATGTTGAATAAACCACCTCTCCATCAATTGAGCGCTGCATATCCGTAACTTCTTCTGGTCTTTCATCTATTAATAGAACTATCAATTTCACATCTGCGTATTTTTTTGTAATAGCATTAGCCACTTTCTTTAATAAAGTTGTTTTACCAGCCTTTGGTGGTGAAACAATCATAGCTCTTTGCCCTTTCCCAATTGGGGCAATCAAGTCTATACATCTTATAGCAAAATCTTTTGAGGTTTTTTCTGACTCAAGAACAAATCGTTCATCTGGGAATATAGGAACTAGATTCTCAAACTGCACTCTTGATTTCAAATTATCAATGCCGTGGCCATTAACTTCTAAAATTTCTGTTGCAGATATCGATTTATTTGCACCAGGTTGTTTAGCCTTGCATTTTACAAAATCACCTCTTCGTAAACCTAACCCTCTTATCAACTTATTGTTCACATGCACATCGCTACTATCAGTTGCTATCTCATAATTTTTTGTTCTCAAGAAGCCATAACCATCTGTCATAATATCGAGAACACCTTCTATTTCCACTAAACTATCTTCTTTATCAGATGATATATCTAAATTGGGAACCATAAATTGAGGCTTTTCTATTTTGGGACCATTCTTTAATTTTACTTCGTTCCCACTTAAGGCATTGATAAAATCTTCTTTTGTTAACAAATTGCTTGAGTACACATTGCATTCTCTTGCATAATCTCTCAATTGAAATAAATTCAATTTCTCTAATTCAGTATTTGGAACTTTTTCACTCATTTTTATCTCCAGAAATTTCATTATTCACATAAAAATTTTTAACACATAGAATAATAAAATATAACTAAACTTCATTTCAAATATTATCTTTCAAACATAAAAACTGATAAATAACATAAAATTGTCTTTTCTTAAATTCTGTTGGAAAATTTAAATAAACGTTAAACTTCTTTCTTTAGTTCAAAGACATAACATTCTTTTGACTTAAAGAATAGTGACCCAGCACTATAGTTTCTATTAAAAACAATTTTATTAACATTGTCAAACATTCTCTCAATATTATAATTAGTATTATTAATAACAAATAGAAATTTCTTTCTTGCACTTTCGCGAGTAAAGATCAGAAGCTCTGTGTCGTATATAAACTCTATATCACCTCTAAAAACATCTTTATTAGAACTTCTTAGTTTTCCTAATAACTGATAATAATTTAAAAGCTCTTCATCTATATTGTCCCAAGGGAAAACTTTTCTATTTAATGGATCTTCATAACCTTCTATCCCAACTTCATCGCCATAATAAATGCTGGGAACTCCGGGCAAAACATATTGCAAAAAAGCTGCAATTTTCAATTTTTGTTTAGCGTTTTTATATTCTAATTCATCCATTAAAAAATCCCTTCTCTGTGCCTTTGTTGAATAACTCAAATCAATGTTTGATAATTCGGTCAGTATTCTTGTGGTATCATGCGTTCCAAGCAATGTTAACGATACATCTAATGACTGTTTAGGATAATTTTCAATAATATCCATAACTGTATTTCTAAAAGATAAAATATCATTTGTTTTCACATAATCTATAATGGCACCCTTAAAAACATAATTCATCACTCCATCAAGTTCAGCTCCTAAAAAGTACTCCCTTCTCTCGTCATAACTTGTTTTATTTGATGCGTCTTCCCAAACTTCTCCAATTAATAAAATGTCTTGATTGATGCTCTTAATTCTATTTCTTATATTTTGTACAAATTCCTTTTTTAATTCATCTACAACATCTAATCTCCAACCACCTAAATGAAAATTAGACCATTTATTAATAACACCATTTTCTCCGGCAATAAAATCTATATAACTTTTATTTGATTGATTTACAGATGGACAAATAGTTACTCCCCACCAACACCTATATTTCCTAGGAAATTCCTCGAAATCAAACCAATCATAATATTTAGAGTCACGACTTTGATATGCACCAACTTCATTAAACCGGTTATACTTATTAAAATAAATGCTATCCGCTCCAGTATGGTTAAAAACCCCATCCAACATAATTTTAATGTTAGCTTTTTCGGCTCTACTTATTAAATATTTAAAATCTTCTTCATCACCAAGAATTTCATCTAAATTCAAATAATCAGCTGTATCATACCTATGATTTGATGGCGAAGTAAAAATTGGTGACAAATACAACAATGAAACCCCCAATGCTTTTAAATACGGGATCTTTTCTGCTATACCTCTAAGATTACCACAATAAAAATCATTGGCCCTGAAAACTCCATCAGGATCTTTTATCGTGATCTTTTCATCCCAATTTTTAATTACTGCCCCTTTTTTTTGTGGTTCTTTTTTTAACAGAGCTTTATTAAATCTATCAACAAAGATGTGATAAACTATTCCGCCTTTAATATAATTAGGCGTAGTATATGTATTATTAAAAACTGTTAATTGATATCTTCTGTCTGAATCTAACGAAAGATTGGCGTTTGCATCTCTTTTAAATTCAAACTGTCCTATTTCGCTTTGAACTACAAAGTGATACCAGTATAAGCCTTCTTGTTGCGCCTTATATTTTAAAGAGAAAATTGAATAATTGTTCTCTTTTCTTTTATATGGCATTTTTAAATATTCTGGACTTTCATTATCCTTATTAATTACTAAAAATACGCTCTCAACAAAAACACCATCTTTAACTCTAAAATTAAAAGATAGTGTTTTACCATTTGCGATTGCCCCAAAAGGACTCTTAGAATTTATATCACGTGAATTATAGTAACAAGATAACATTATTTCACTTTATCCAACTTCCATATCCTTTCTGCATATTCTTCAATACTTCTATCCGATGAGAAGAATCCGGAATTTGCTATATTCATAAGAGACATTCTATAAAATCTTTCCTTATCTCTATAAATATCATTAATTCTTTCTTGAGCATTTCTATATGATTCAAAATCTGCAAGAACCATATAAGGATCCGGCTGAGAAAAATTAGCTCCTACTAAAAGTGAATCCGCAATTTCTGTAAATTTATGTCCTGCAATTCCATTTCTCAAATCTTGAATGATATTTTGAATATACTTATTATCATTATAAAAATATGTTGGATGATATCCGTCTCTATATAATTTTTCAACTTCCTCGACAAGCATACCAAATATAACTATATTTTCATCGCCTACTAATTCAGATATTTCAACATTTGCCCCATCCATAGTACCTAGAGTAATAGCACCATTTGCCATAAACTTCATATTTCCAGTTCCTGATGCCTCCTTACCTGCTATAGAAATTTGTTCAGATATGTCTGATCCAGGAATAATAAGCTCTGATAAAGATATTCTATAATTTTCCAAAAATACCACTTTAATCATTCCATTAACGTCCGGATCATTGTTTATCATGTCTCCTAACTTGCAAATAAACCTAATAATCTGTTTTGCCATGTAATAACTTGCAGCAGCCTTAGCCCCAAATATAAATGTTCTAGGCTCAATTTTAAATGTTCTATCCTCTTTAATTCTTCTATATAAGTATAATATATGTATTGCATTTAATAATTGTCTCTTATATTCATGAAGTCTCTTGATTTGAACGTCAAAAATTGAATCAGGATTTACCACAACACCATTGCTATCAAAAATATACTTTGCTAAACGCTCTTTATTCTTGTGCTTAATTTCACCTAATCTATTTAAAACGGAAAGATTTCCTTTAAACTGCTCTAAATCCTTAAGCTTCATTGCATCTTTCAAATATGAATCCCCAATCAAATCTTGAATAAAGTTATCCAACAAAGGATTTGCTTGAGCAATCCATCTTCTATATGTAATGCCATTTGTTACATTATCAAACTTTTCTGGGAATATATTGTAATAATCCTTAAATATATCGTGCTTTAAAATTTCTGAATGCAATGCCGATACTCCATTAACCTTGTATGATGCAGCCAAACATATATTTGCCATTTTTACTTGATTATCAGACAATATAGCGTTATAAGCAACTTTATTCCCGTCCCCAGGATATTTGCCCCATAACAATCCACATAATCTTCTGTTTATTTCTTCGACTATTTGATATATTCTAGGTAACAATCTTTGGAATAAATCAAGTGGCCACTTCTCTAAAGCTTCAGCCATAACTGTATGATTTGTATATGAAATAGTTTCGCAAACTATTTTCCATGCGCTGTCCCAATCATATTCATATTCATCTAATAATATTCTCATTAACTCAGGAATACATAATGTTGGATGTGTATCATTAATATGAATTGCAACCTTTTCTCCTAAATTATCTAATGACTTATTAGCTTTTAAGTGATGTGCCACAATTGACTGCACAGAAGCGGAAACAAAGAAATATTGTTGTTTTAATCTTAATGACTTTCCCTCTATGTGATTATCCGCAGGATATAATACTTTTGATATTGACTCTGCCATTGCTTTGTTTTGTAGAGATTGAACATATTGTCCTGTTGAAAATAACTGTAAATCAAAATCTTGTGATGATACAGGATGCCATAATCTTAATCTATTTACAGAAGATGTATTAAACCCTGAAATATTCATATCATATGGTTGAGCAATAATCACATCTGCATTAACGTGATTAATTTTCAATTTACCATTGTCCCAATATTGCTCTACTTTTCCACCAAACTTTACTTTAAATGAATCACTTAATCTTTGATTTAGCCAAACATGTCCTCGTGGCAACCAATCATCAGGTAACTCTGTTTGCCATCCTTCTACAATCTTTTGTCTAAAAATACCAAAATCATATTTAATACAAAATCCACTTGCTGAATAATTCAAATTTGTTAATGACTCTAAGTAGGCAGCAGCCAATCTCCCTAATCCGCCATTACCCAAACCTGCATCTGGCTCTAACTCATAAATCGCATTAATGTCAGTATGCAACTCTTCCAAAACTTGTGTGAAATTCTTATCTAATCCCAAATTATATAAATGATTTCTTAAAGATCTTCCTAACAAAAACTCCATCGACATATAATAAACCTTTTTAAGATTTTGCTTTAAAACACGCTTTTTAAAAGCCACTCTCTTCTCGGTTAAAATATCATTTACAACATAACATACCACAAAGTATCTATGCTCCAGATCCAAATCAGCAAAAGCTTGTCCAAATTGCACTTGAGCTTTTGTTAATAGCAATTCTTTAATTTCATTTTTTGTTATATTTGCACTCATTCGCATTCACATAATACATTATTTTTTTAACTTTATTGAATTTGTTAGATGTATTATTCCTTTATTTACAGTTTAAATTAAAACCTTCACTATATTTATTAATATTTATATTTATATAGCGACACAACA
Organism: Bacillota bacterium; assembly: GCA_023396095.1. Lineage (GTDB taxonomy): Bacteria > Bacillota > Clostridia > Christensenellales > UBA3700 > JAEWXG01. The sequence continues at coordinate 254,007 of JAEWXG010000012.1, forward strand.
CAATTTTATAATAAAAGGTATATGTTGTAAACTTATTTATTTTTAAACAGTTATTATAATTAACAAAAATAACCCAAACTTTAAGACGTTTGGGCTATTTATTATCATCCATTTATTTAGCTAATACTATTGTAAAGATCAATATATTCTTTAGCCGATTTTTTCCAACTATTATCAACTTTCATATTATTATTAACCAACTGATCCCATTTATCTTTTTGATAATAGATGTCCAAGGCACGATTTATAGCTCCTAATAGTTCTAGGTGATTATAATCATAGAAAGTAAACCCTAATCCTTCTCCAGTTGTAGGATTATACGAAGGAACTGTATCTTTCAACCCTCCAACTAGCCTTACAATTGGTACTGTCCCATATCTCATAGCTATCAACTGGCTCAATCCACAAGGCTCAAATTTAGATGGCATCAAGAAAAGATCGGATGCTGCATATATCTTGTTAGCCAAATCTCCTGAAAAATTAATGCTTACTCTTAATTTTGATTTATATCTTTCTTGTAATGCTAGTAATGAATTTTCAAACTTCCAATCACCTTGGCCAAGAATAACAAGCCTTACATCCTTTTGTAAAATAGATTCCATTGCATAAATAACAATATCAACTCCTTTTTGCTCTGTTAATCTCGTTACCATTCCTATTAATGGGGCATCATTTGTTGGAGCTAAATCTAACATTTTTAACAAGCTATCTTTGTTCGCCTTTTTGCCTTCTTGGACATCATTTATTGAATATTTTCTAAACAAACTCTTATCGGTTGTAGGGTTAAATATGTTTTGATCTATTCCATTAACAATCCCTCTTACTTTAAAACTTCTTTCTCTTAATATTTTATCAAGCCCATATGAAAAGAATGGATCAAAAATCTCTTTCGCATATGTAGGAGACACGGTTGTTACAACATTAGAACACTCAATCGCCCCTTTCATAAAATTCACACAATCCTCATATTCAACCAATCTAATCGTATCTTCTGGTAGCCCTAAAACTTCTCTAATGATTTCTTTCCCATATTTACCTTGAAATTGAATATTGTGAATAGTGAATACAGTCTTTATATCTCTAAAAAATTCATATCCTCTATACATCGCATCTAAATAAACTGGGACTAAAGCTGTGTGCCAATCATTAGCATGTATAATATCCGGTTTAAAATTGACTGTCGCTAACATGTCAATTGTTGCTTTGGAAAAAAATGCATATCTTTCTGCATCATCATAGTAACCATATAATCCACCTCTATTAAAATAATATTCATTGTCAAGGAAATAATATGTTACTCCATCCAACTCATATTTAAATATCCCACAATACTGGTAACGCCAAGCCAACGAAACATAGAAGTATCCTTGAAAATTCATAGCGTGTTTTAGGTCACTGCTAATATCTTTATATAATGGCAAAACCACTCGAACATCTATACCATTTGCAGCAAGCTCCTTTGGTAGTGCTCCAGCAACATCCCCAAGTCCTCCACTGCGAATGAATGGAGACGCCTCCGATGTAACAATTAATACCTTTTTGGTAGTTAATTCCTCTTTTGCAAGTGCTTTTTTTACTTCTTTCTCCTTAACAGTAGTCTTATTTTCAGTTACTTTTGCCATTTTAATTACCTCCTAAACCTCTTTTCCTTTAGCTATAACTACAGGGTATGTCTCATGCCCGGAAATAACTCTATCTTCTTTTACTAAAACATCCTTATCTGTTATTGTACAAGATATCTTGCTTCCCTTTTTAACAACAGTATATTCCATAATAATTGAATTTTTAATTTCAACACCTTCTTCAACTACAACATTTCTAAATAGAATAGAATTTTCTACAGAACCATTTATTGTACAGCCGTCTGCTATTAATGAATTTTTAACATTACAATTATCACCATAAATAACAGGCACTGAGTCTTTAACTTTTGTAAAAATCTTACCGTTTTTAAAAAACAAGTCACTACGATTTTCTTCTTTTAAAAGTTCCATCGATTTATCGTAATATGTTTTTACCGTGTTTATTACAGCAACATATCCTTTTATTTCTTCTTTGCAAACCTTATATTTATGTATTTCTTTTTGCAAAAGCAATTCTTCTAAATCGCTAAACCCTTTTGAATATGCTCCATTAATAATTGCTACTAACAAATCTTTCTTAATAATGTATGTGCTTAGTGAAAGTTCTTGTTTTTCTTCAGATATACTATTTGAAAATACAACCTCTTTAATTACTCCCTTTTCACTTTTATTTATCACCGCAACTCTATTCCCATTAGTTTTTTCTTTATAAGTCAGTACCGTAATATCCGCATTGTTTTTGATATGTTTTTGATATATCTCTTCAAAGTTAATATTAGCTACAATATTCCCATTGGTAATTAGCACATACTCTTCTTTAGCTCTAGATAAGTAATCGATAATGCCTTCCAACGCATCAATTTTACCTTTGTACATTGTTTTCGAGTTATTAGAAACATAAGGAGGGAAAACAGCAATCCCACTATTTTTTCTATTTAAATCCCAATCCCTTCCCATTCTTATATGATCCATTAATGACAAATAATTACTCTTCGTAATAATCGCAATTTTTGTGATTGAGGAATTAACACAATTTGAAAGAGCAAAGTCTATTAATCTATATCTTCCTGCGACAGGGATAGCAGCATCAGCTCTATGGAAAATTAACTCATTTAATTTTGCTTCCTGATCATTTGCAAAAATGATACCTAATAAATCATTCATTATACATCCTCCCTATCAAACACTTCATTTTGATTAATAACTGTGTTGTTTGGAACAACCGATTTTGGTCCTACTACAGCAATTTTCCATTCACCATCTAAAGGAACATTCTGCTCTGCTCCAATTTTTACATTGTTGCCAATTTGCGCCTCAGCTCCAATTATTGCATACTCGATAATTGAACCACTCTTTATTACAGCACCAGGCATAATAACAGAATTTTTAATAATTGTATCTTTTTCAATTTTTACGGAACTTGAAATAATAGAATTTTCAACAATTCCCTCTATCAAACAACCTTCTGTAATAATTGATTTTTTAATTAATGCTTTAGCCCCAACATATTGTGGTGGAAACGCTAAATTTCTTGCGTAAATTTTCCATGTATTATCATTTAAATTAATTGAGTTTGGATCATCAGCTTTTGCTTCTAGTATGTCCATATTTGCTTGCCATAGACTTGAAATCGTTCCTACATCTTTCCAATACCCTTCAAATTCATACGCAAACATTCTTTCGTTATTATTCAACATATTTGGAATAATATTCTTTCCAAAATCGTTTTCAGAATTCTTATTGTTTTCATCATCAATTAAATATGCCTTGAGTTTATCCCAGGAAAAAATATATATTCCCATTGAAGCTTTTGTTGACTTAGGTTTTTTAGGCTTTTCTTCAAATTCTACAATTTTCATATTTTTATCAGTATTCATAATACCGAATCTTGATGCTTCTTCTAGCGAAACATTAATAACAGCAATTGTACAATCGGACTTATTTTGTATATGATAATTAAGCATTTTATCATAATTCATCTTATAAACATGGTCACCTGACAAAATCAACACATATTTAGGAGCAAATCTTTCTATAAATCCTATATTTTGATAAATTGCATTTGCTGTTCCTTTATACCATTCACCAGTTTTCCCTCTAACATACGGCGGCAAAACAAAAACTCCACCATTCAATCTATCTAAATCCCAAGGTTGGCCATTCCCTATATATTGATTTAATTCAAATGGTTGATACTGTGTCAAAACACCTATTGTATCTATCCCTGAATTAATACAATTTGATAATGGAAAATCGATAATTCTATACTTCCCACCAAAAGGTACTGCTGGTTTAGCTACATTTTTGGTCAAAGATAACAACCTGGTACCTTGTCCTCCAGCTAGCAACATTGCCACACAATCTTTACTTGTCAAACTCATATTCCCCCTCTCTACGATGCCTATTTGGCATTGCAATTTATATACATAACACTATTGGCAGGTATATCTATCTCGATGTGATATGGCAAATTATGCATTCCACCATCAACAGCATCAAATTTTAGAACTCCCTTTGTAGTTCCACCATATTTAACATCATTTGAATTCAATATTGTTTTATAGGTTTTCTTCTCTGGAACTCCCATACAATATCCCTCTCTAGTAATTGGTGAAAAATTAATGATGCAAATAATGTAACTCTTATCTTTTGCGTATCTTGCAAACGAAATTATATTTTGAGTATTATCATCCACAACAATCCACTTAAACCCATCATAACTATCATCCAACTGCCATAAAGGTTTTTTCTTAACATAGATTTTATTTAAATCTTTAACAAAATTTTGTATGTTTTTATGTGATGGGTATTTTAATAAAAACCAATCAAGTTCCTTTTTATTATCCCATTCAATAAACTGTCCGAACTCATTACCCATAAACATTAATTTCTTTCCTGGGTGTCCGTACATATATCCATACAAAGCTTTCAAAGAAGCAAACTTTTCTGAATAATCTCCTTGCATTTTATCAACCATTGATTTTTTACCGTGAACAACTTCATCGTGTGAAAATGGTAAAATGTAATTTTCTGAAAATGCATATGTAATTGAAAAAGTTATATTGTTGTGCATATCTTTTCTAAAAAATGGATTTGCACTAGCATATGACAAAATATCGTTCATCCAACCCATATTCCATTTATAGTTAAATCCAAGTCCACCATCATAAGCAGGCTTCGTCACTAACGGAAAAGCTGTTGATTCTTCTGCTATCATGATTGCACCCTTGTGCTTTTTCAAAATAACCGTATTAAGCTGCTTTAAAAAATCTATGGCATCAAGATCATAATTGCCTCCATCTTTATTTCTTCTCCATTCCCCATCTTTCCTTGCGTAATCTAAATAAAGCATGCTTGCAACCGCATCTATTCTTAAACCATCGATATGATATTCTTGTATCCAAAAATTAGCTGAAGAAATTAAAAATGATTTAACTTCTTTCCTTGAATAATCAAAAACTCTCGTTCCCCATTCTTTATGTTCAGACTTTAATGGATCTTCATACTCATATAGTGGTTCACCATCAAATTCGTAGAGACCATGCTCATCTTTTGGAAAATGAGCAAAAACTAAATCCAATATAACGCCTATATTGTTTTTATGACATAAATCAACAAAATATTTAAAATCATGCGGAGTTCCATATCTAGAAGTTGGGGCAAAGAATCCTGTTACTTGATATCCCCAAGAACCTTCAAAAGGAAATTCTGTTATAGGTAAAACTTCAACATGAGTATAATTCATTTTTTTAGCATATTGAACAAATGCCTCTGCTGTACTCCTATAGCTAAAGAAATTCCCATCGCGATATCTCTTCCAAGATCCTAAATGCATTTCATATATATTCATTGGTTGCTTTACCGTATTGATTTTTCTCCTCTTTTTAAGCCATTCATCATCGCCCCATTCATATCCATCAATATCATAGAGTTTTGAAGCATTAGCCGGTGCAGTTTCTGCATGTAAAGCATATGGATCTGATTTCAAAACGATTTTTCCAGATCTTGACTCTACGCTATACTTGTATATGTCATACACTTTTAACCCAGGAATAAACGCTTCAAATATTCCATTTGAAACTAACTCCATTGGATTAACTTGTCTATCCCAATTGTTAAAATTTCCAACCACCGAAACTGACTTCGCCCTTGGCGCCCAAAGTCTAAAAAGCCACCCTTCAACACCTTCTCTAACATACTTTTTAGGTGAAAATAACTTGTATGATTCATCATTTGTACCTTCATGAAATAAATATGCCGGTAAATCAATTATACTGTCTTTCAATGTTTTGTCTCCTATCTAAATAAACTTAACTTGATTATAGCATGCGCGATAATATAGTACAATATACACGCATTATCAATGCAGCCTTTGCTCACTTACTTTACGATGAATATTTTCTCAAATTTTGTGGTATTTTTCCATTTTTTATTCTTTTTTTGTTGATAATCTACAAGAATTTTATTTTCTAAAATTTTATCATCTGTTTTTTAAAGATTTCTACTTAAACCGTTTTCTCATAAGACATCCGTGATATGAGAAGTTATATGCAAAAACTTATTAAACTTATCATTAAACTTCTTTTTTGTAGTTGTATTTATTGTTTTCATACAGATAATATCAAACAAATCAATATTTATCCTAAAAGAACTATTGTATCATCGCTGTTAAACTAAATACGCCAAGCTTTTGTCTTACTCATACAACAAAACATGGCACAATCAAGATAATAAGCGTTTTGGAGTTTTTTATCTTTTTCTATTTATTGGCTAACAATTTAACCATTACCGCCTTTTGAGCGTGCAATCTATTCTCCGCTTCATCCATAATACAATCTGCAAATTTTTCAAAAACTTCTTCTGTTATTTCTTCGCCCTTATGTGCTGGCAAACAGTGCAATACTATTGCATCTTTGTTAGCTATTTTTAGTAGCTCCTGGCCTATGGTAAACCCTTTAAAATCTTTCTTTCTTTTTTCCTGCTCTGCTTCTTGTCCCATTGATGCCCAAACATCAGTAAAAATTACATCTGCATTCTTAACAGCTTCTTTTGGATTATTTGTTATTGAAAATAACCCATTATTATTTAATCTCTCAACTAGTCGCATATCTGGCTTATATTCATCCGGGCAGGCAATTGCAATGGAAACATTCAATTTTAAAGCTCCCGCTATAATGGAGTTTGCCATATTGTTACCATCCCCAATATAACAAAATTTTAAATTATCAAAACTGCCTTTTTTTTCTCTTATCGTCATAAAATCAGCAAGAACTTGGCACGGATGTGAATAATCAGTTAACCCATTAATAATTGGAATTGATCCATATTTAGCAAGATCTTCAACGTCGTCTTGCTTGTATGTTCTAATCATTATTCCATCTAAATATCTTGACAAAACTCGTGCAGTATCTTTTATGCTTTCACCTCTCCCTAACTGGATGTCTCTCTCTGATAAAAATATAGCATTCCCTCCAAGTTCATACATTCCTACCTCAAATGAAACACGTGTTCTTGTCGAAGACTTACTAAAAATCATCCCTAAAGTTTTCCCGTTCAAGAGATGGTGTTCTATCCCATGTTTTTTTTCGTATTTTAATTGGTCCGCTAAATCTAAAATATCTATTATCTCTTGTTTACTTAAATCTTCCATTTTCAATAAATGTTCCATTACTCTTCTCCTTACCTGCAATACTTACAATTTTCTTCTTATTTTATAATTCTATATTAATTTTCAATAGCTTCCTTTAATATGCTAAGTCCAGCATCTATTTGCTTTTTTTCAATATTTAACGGCGGCAACAACCTAATTTTTTCCTTAGCAGTTAAAACCAAAAGCCCTTTTTTCATACAGCCTGTCACAACTTCTTGCGCTTTTTTAGTCTCTAATTGGATCCCTATCATTAGGCCAAGTCCCGTAACAGCCTTAACACCTTTTATTGCCTCTATATTTTCCTTAAGATATTTACCCTTTTCTACTACTGCGCTCAAAAACGATGCTTTGTTTATTTCTCCTAAAACAACTTTTGCAGCAGACGATGATATAGGATTACCTCCAAACGTTGAGCCATGCGATGAATAAGTAAATGTGTTCTCTGCTTTTTCTCCTATTAAGCAAGCTCCAATGGGCATTCCACCACCTAATCCTTTAGCTAAAGTAACTATATCAGGTTTTATATTAAAGTGCTCTAAACATAATACTTTACCTGTTCTTCCTATGCCAGTTTGAACTTCGTCATCTACAATTAACACGTCGTTTTCTTTGGCGAATTTTACAAGTCTAGCTAAAAAATCTTTATTGATAGGAACAACACCACCTTCCCCTTGCACAAGTTCAATGAATATCCCGCCAACGTTTTTAAAAGTTGAAAAATCAACATCTTCGCCAATATATTCAACTTCTTGCATGAACGGATTAAAATCTTTATGAAATATCTCTTGCCCTGTTAGCGTAAGCGTTGCCATCGTTCTTCCGTGAAACGAATTTTGCAGCGAAAGTATTTTTGTTTTTCCATCATTTTTATCAGAATGGTATTTGCGCACTAACTTAAAAGCGCATTCGTTTGCTTCAGCTCCAGAATTTGCCAAGAACACTTTTTTATAATTTGTCGCTTCACATAAATGCTTTGCTAATTCTATTGAAGGCTCATTGTAATATATATTTGAAGTATGTTGCACTTTATTGAACTGTTTTACTATAGCGTTTAATATTTGACTAGGGGCATACCCTAAGGAATTAACACCTATTCCGCTAGTAAAGTCTATATACGTCTTCCCTTTGTCGTCTATCGCGCAGGCACCTTTTCCTTGAACAATCACAACATTTTGTCTTTTATATGTTTGAGCCATATATTCTTTTTCTAACAATATGTAATCCATTCCCACTTCCTCTCTATTTTACGAACATAGTCCCTATTCCAGATGATGTTAACATTTCAAGCAAAATTGAATGCTTAATCCTTCCATCTATGATGATAGCCTGCCCTACTCCGTTGCGTATCGCCTCCACACAACAATCAATTTTAGGAATCATACCTTTTGTTATTGTTCCTTTTTGAGTTAATACCTTAACTTTTGAAATAGGCAAACTAGGAATTAAAGTGCTTTCATCTTTTGGATCTTCTAATACGCCTGCAACATCCGTTAATAAAAGAAGATTCTCTGCCTTTAAAGCTGTTGCTATTTTACTTGCCGCTATGTCAGCGTTAATATTTAATATAGTTCCGTCATCGTTATTTGTAACTGTTGAAATTATAGGAATATAACCATTATCTAATAAATCTTTTAGAACTTTAGAATTTACTTCTTCTATTTCTCCAACAAACCCATATTTGCCATCATCTTTGATTTTTGCCTTAAGTAATTTGCCATCGACGCCACTAATTCCAAGCGCATTTCCACCATGAATTTGCACAGCACTTACTAACTCTTTATTAAGTTTCCCAGAAAGCACCATTTGTACAACTTCTGCTGTTATACTATCTGTATAACGTAAACCATCAATAAATGTAGATTGATGATTAATTCTTTTTAAAGCAGTCTCTATTTCCGGACCGCCTCCGTGCACTACTACAACCTTTACACCTACTGTTGTTAACAAAACTATATCTTGCATAACTGCACTTTTTAGTTCTTGATTTGTCATAGCATTGCCGCCATACTTTATAACAACAATCTTATTATTGTATTTTTGAATGTATGGCAAGGCGTCCACTAAAATTTTTACACGTTCATGATTATTAATAATTTCTTTCATTAGGTTCTATACTCCGCATTAATTTTTACATAGTCATAAGTCAAATCGCACCCCCACGCAGTTGCCATATTCTTTCCACTGTTAAGATCAACTATTATACATATTTCTTTTTCCAGTAATATCTGTTTTGCTTCATCTTCCGAAAAAGGAATGCCAACTCCTTTTTGACACACTGTAATTTCACCAGCTTTCGATTTAAATGCTACAGACATATTTGCAACGTCAAAATCCGCTTGAGCGTTACCAACTGCACAAAGAACTCTCCCCCAATTTGCATCGGCGGCAAACATTGCAGCTTTCAATAGATTTGAGGAAACTACTTCGGAGGCAATTGCTTTTGCAGCTAAAATAGATGGTGCCTGTAAACACTTACACTCAATCAATTTTGTTGCTCCCTCTCCATCGCCAGCTATAAGTTTTGCGATAGTTGAAAGTACTTCTTTAAACAACCCTGCAACCTCAAAGTATTTATCATCAATTTTGTTTATCTCTTTATTGCCAGCCAAACAAGAACTCATTATAACCAACATGTCATTAGTTGATGTGTCGCCATCAATATTAATCATATTTAACGTATCTTCATTTACATCCTTAATTAAATATTTCATGACCTCAGGAGTTATATTGATATCAGTTGTAACAAAACATAGAAGTGTTGCCATATTTACATTAATCATTCCACTACCTTTAGCAACGGCCCCTATATGACATTTCACACCATCTAATTCAAATTCTATAGCCACTTCTTTTTTTATTGTGTCAGTAGTCATAATAGACTGTGCAAATTTATCACTGCCATCTTTTGATAAGCCGTTAACTAATTCTGGCATTGCCTTCTCAATTACATCAGTATCAAGATTTTGCCCTATAACTCCAGTTGAAGCCACTATGACGTCCTTCTTATCTATTTTCAATGATTTTGCTACAAACTCACACATTAAATTTGCCTTTTCTATTCCGTCAACATTGCAAGTATTAGCGTTACCGCTATTAACTATAATTGCTTTTGCCTTATCATCTTGTAAATTCTCTTTTGTAACTATTAAAGGTGCCCCTTTAACTTTATTTTTTGTATATACCGCAGCAGCCACGCATTCTTTCTCACAATATATTAACCCTACATCTAACTTGTTCTTATTTTTGCGAATCCCTGCATGTACTCCGTTACTTTTAAATCCTTTTGATGAAGATATTCCACCTTCTATTTCAATATATTTCATTTTGTCACCTCTCATATTGCTTTTGAAATTAAACAATCCAATCCTTCTGTTTCTTTATATCCTAAAACCTTATTCATATTTTGAACCGCTTGCCCAGCAGCCCCTTTAACCAAGTTATCTATTGCAGTCATTATTATTAGTGTTTTAGTTCTTTCTTCAACATAGAAAGAAATATCACAGTAATTTGTCATTTTTACATAGCGGATGTTAGGATATACTCCTTCTGGTAAAAGTCTTATAAACGGTTTATCTCTATATTCTTTAAGATATAAGTTTTTTATATCTTCAAACTTTATTAACTCATTTAATTTAATATATATTGTTGATTCAATACCACGCGTTACAGGCAATAAATGTGGAGTAAAAGTAACAGTATATTGCTTGCTCGACATTTTATTTATTTCCTGCTCGATTTCTGGAATATGTCTGTGAGTGCCAACTTTATATGGCTGAAAAGACTCGTTACAAAAAACAAATAAATTATTTTCAACTAGAGATTTTCCTGCTCCACTTACTCCAGACTTACTATCGACTATGATATGTTCCCCTATGTTATTTAAATTTTTTATGACTGGATACAAACCTAAAATAATACTCGTAGGATAGCATCCGGGATTAGCTATTAATTTCTTTTGATAAACATCTGACAACTCAGGAATCGAATATACTTTACCTTTGTGTGTCTCTTTATATTTATATTCACTTCCATACCATTTTTGATACATCTCTTCTGAGTCAAGTCTGAAATCTGATCCCAAATCTATAACATATTTGCTGCTAGAAATTTTAGATACAATTTCTTCTGATTTTAATGCCGGTAATGATATAAAAATAACATCCGCTTTTTCTATTAACTCTTCTTTTGATATCAACACATAATCATTTAAATTGCTAAATGAAGGATAGATGTTTTTTATATCTAGCCCCTCATTATGTTCAGAAGATAAATAAATTTTTGAAACTTGTGGATGCTTTAAGAGTATTGAAAATAATTCCACACCAGCCAGCCCCGTTGCTCCTATTATTCCAACATTAATTTTGCTCATTTTTTAACATCTCCTCATTAAATTTAATTTGTTCTTCTACGGATAAATATGATGTGCTTCCTTTACTCTTTTTATTAGCAATTGATTTTTTGATATCTAAATATTCGAATATATCCGCTTTGATTAACGAAGAAAAGCCCTTATATTCTTCTAAAGTAATTTCATTTAGTTCTAAAGAATTCTGTATTGCATAATTAACAATTTTCCCTGTTATTTTATGTGCGTCTCTAAAAGGCATTCCTTTTTTAGCAAGATAATCTGCAATTTCAGTTGCTAAAATGTAACCACTTTTACAACCCTCATACATGTTGTCCGCTTTAAAAGTTATCGTTTCTAACATTGGGGCTAAAATTCCCAAACAATCTTTTACTGTATTAATCGATGCAAAAATAATTTCTTTATCTTCTTGCATGTCTTTATTGTATGACAAAGGTAGCCCTTTCATAACAGTCAACATAGCTACCAAATTTCCATAAACTTTTCCGCTTTTCCCGCGTATTAGCTCAAACATATCCGGATTCTTTTTCTGTGGCATTATGCTTGACCCTGTAGAAAAGGCGTCATCAATTTCAATAAAATTAAATTCGCTTGTAGACCACAAAATCATTTCTTCCGACAATCTTGATAGGTGCATCATTATAAGTGACATGTCCGCTAAAAATTCAATAATATAGTCACGATCCGCTACTGTATCCAGACTGTTTCTGGTTATATCTTTAAAACCTAAAAGATCTGCTACTAAATTTCTATCAATATTGTATGAAGTTCCACCCAATGCTGCCGCTCCAAGTGGCATCTCATTTGCTATATTATATGCATTTTGCAAACGTTTCATATCGCGGTTTAACATCTCAACATATGCTAATAAGTGATGGGATAATAAAACAGGTTGAGCGTGTTGTAAATGTGTATAGCCAGGCATTACAATATCCTTATTTGTCTTGGCAATTTTTAAAAGCACTTCTATATTCTTCTTTAATAGGCTCTTGATGTTTTTCATCTCTTTTAGTATGTACATTTTAACATCCACTTGCACTTGATCATTTCTGCTGCGTGCTGTGTGCATCTTCTTCCCTACATCACCAACCTTTTCGACTAATTGTTTTTCAATAAAAACGTGTATGTCTTCTTCGTTTTCATCGATAATCATATTCCCTTTCGAAATATCTAAACAAATAGATTTTAGCCCTTTTATAATTATGTCTGCCTCGCCATCTGTTATTATGTTATTTAAAGCAAGCATCGTAACGTGTGCAATACTAGCAGAAATATCTTCGAAATATAATTTAGAATCAATTTTAATAGATGAATTAAATTCATTGGCTATTTTCGCTGTTTCCTTATTAAAACGCCCATCCCAAACTTTCATATTCACCAACTACTTATTCTTTTTATTCAATAAAGCCTCAACTTTTATAGGCAACCCAAATAAATTTATGAATCCTTCTGAATCTTTTTGATTATAGGAATGATCTTCTCCAAAAGTGGCAATATCTTCACTGTAAAGCGAATATTTTGATTCAAGCCCTGCGGAAATAATATTCCCCTTGTACAATTTCATTTTCACTACACCTGTCACTTTCTCTTGTGTTATATCAACAAATTTATCAAGTGCTTTCTTTAAAGTAGTGAACCATTGTCCGTTATATACAATTTCTGCATATTTTTGCGCAACTAGCGACTTATAGTGCAAAGTTTCTTTGTCTAGACATATCTGTTCTAAAAGTTCATGCGCTTTATATAAAATTGTCCCTCCTGGAGTTTCATATACACCTCTAGACTTCATTCCAACAAGACGATTTTCTACAATGTCTGTTACGCCTATACCATGCTTGCCGCCAATTTTATTTAATGTCTCTAACATTTCAACTGGTTTCATTTTCTTGTTGTTAATAGCAATAGGAATACCTTTTAAAAACTCAATAGTTAAATATTCCGCTTCATTTGGAGCTTCTTCTAATGTAGAAGTAATTTCTAAAATTTTCTTATAATTAGGTTCATTTGCTATATTCTCTAAATCTAGCCCCTCGTGAGACAAATGCCAAATATTTTTATCTTTTGAATAATTAGTTTCCTTAGTAATAGAAAGCTTTATTCCATGCTTCTCCGCATACTCGATTTCTTCTTCTCTAGATTTAATATTCCAAATACGCCAAGGCGCAATAATTTTCATCTCTGGAGCTAATGCCTTTATAGTTAATTCAAATCTTACTTGATCATTCCCCTTCCCGGTGCATCCGTGTACAATTGCATCAGCCTTTTCTTTTTCTGCTATCTCCACAAGCCCTTTTGCTATAATAGGACGAGCAAAACTAGTACCTAGCAAATAATTTTCGTAAATAGCACCAGCTTTCATTGTTGGATAAATATAATCTTTAATAAAATCTTCCTTTAAATCTAACTCATAATACTTGCTTGCCCCTGTTTTTAATGCCTTCTCTTTTAATCCTTTTAATTCGTCTCCTTGTCCAACATCACCAACTACGGCAACAACTTCACAGTTATATGTCTCCTTTAACCAACTTATAATAATAGATGTATCTAGCCCTCCTGAATATGCTAAAACAACTTTCTTTATGTCACTCATTTCTATTACCTCCAACGTTGCTACTATTATATGCGTTGTTTTTGTATAAATCAAGTATTTTATGCATATTTTTTAAATTTATTCAAAAATATAATGTTTTATGCATTTTATGCATAATTTAATTCATTTATTGTTTATTTTTCTTGATAAATTTTTCATAAAAAAAGGCTAATTTTGCAATTAGCCTTTTTTTACTTTTAAAAATTATTATATCAATTCTATAATAGCCATTTCTGCAGCATCTCCGCGTCTTACACCTAGTCTCATGATTCTTGTATAGCCGCCGTTGCTACCTTTTTCTTTTTTCTCATTATATTTAACAGCATATTCAGCATAAAGCTTTTCAATTAAAGGATGTTGTATATTACCTTTTCTTTTCTTAAATTCACTCTTGCTTTCATCCTTTGCCTTTACTTCTTGTAAATCTCTTAAGTATGACATCATCTTTCTTCTTGCTGCTAACTTCTTAGGTCCATCGATAGTTACTTGCTCTTGAACCTTTTCACCTTTCTCATTTACTTTTTCTTTTGTTACTACAACTGTATCATTAACAGTATTCATTGCTAAAGTAATCATTTTTTCAGCAATAGGTCTAACCTCTTTTGCTTTTTCTAATGTTGTTTCCAACTTGCCAAACCACAATAAATCGGAAACTTGATTTCTTAACAATGCTACTCTCTCTTTAGCTGGTCTTCCTAACTTTCTCATGCATTAATTCTCCTTTTCCTTGCTACCTTTAAAAGACTTACCCATCTCTTTAAGCTTATTGTTAATTTCATCAAATGATTTAGCACCCAAATTACGTATATTTTTCATCTCATCTTCAGTTTTGCTTACCAAATCTTGTAAAGTATAAATTTTTGCTCTCATTAAGCAATTTTGAGCTCTTTGAGATAATTGCAAATCATCAATACTAATTTCTTCCTTCTTTTCAACTTCTTCTTCCATAACTTCTGTTTGAACAGTCATATCAACATCTGCCTTTAGTTCGTGCAATTTTGATAACTGTTCTGTTAGGAACTTAGCTGAAATAGCAATAACATCTGTTGGCTTATATGTTCCATTAGTTTTAACTGTTAATCTCAACTCATCATAATTTAAATCTTGTCCAACACGATAAGGTGAAACTTCATAACTTGCTGCTAATACAGGAGTGAATATTGAATCTACAGGAATAAAATCTATATCATCTGAAAAGTTTTTATGCTCAGATGCTGGTTCATATCCCCTTCCTACACCTACAGTAATTGTCATTTCTATTTTTCCACCTTCTGCAAGTGTACAAATTACATGATTAGGATTTAAAACTGATACACTATATGGAAGTTTTAAATCTCCAGCTGTAACAACTCCTGGTTGTGAAACTGCTAACTTAACTTCTTCTTTAAAATCTGATTGATAGCTATCAACTTTAAAATAAATGCCTTTAATATTTAAAACAATATCGCAAACATCTTCCTTTACGCCAACAATTGTTGAAAATTCATTAGTTACACCTTCAATCTTTATACCGACTGCAGCTGCTCCCTCTAATGACCCTAATAGAACTCTTCTTAATGCATTTCCAATTGTTATTCCAAATCCTCTATCTAATGGAGCAAATTTTAAAGTCGCTTCTGTATCTGTTGCGCCTTCCATTATAACTGGTTGTAATAACTTTCCTACTTTTAACATATCTTATCCTCCTATAGAATCTTACTTAGAATACAACTCAACGATTAAGTGCTCTTTTATATCTTCCTTTATATCATCTCTTATAGGTAATTCTACAACTTGTCCTGATAAAGTTTGATTATCAAAAGTTAACCATCCTGGTAATCCTAAAGCTGGAACTTCTTTAACAATAGTGAATATTGGTTTATCCTTTTTGTTTTCTGCAATTGCAATTACATCTCCCTTTTTAACTAAATAGGATGGAATGTTTACTCTTTTCCCATTTACTGTAATTAATCCATGATTAACAATTTGTCTTGCCATTGGACGAGTTTTAGCAATTTTCATACGGAAAACAACGTTATCCAATCTTCTTTCCAAAAGAATTAACATGTTTTCACCTGTAATTCCTCTCATTCTTTCAGCCTTTTCATAATAGTTCAAGAATTGCTTTTCTAAAACGCCATAAATGAATTTTACTTTTTGCTTTTCTCTTAATTGCAAACCGTAACCTTGAACTTTTCTTCTCTTTTGTTGGCCTTTTTTATTATATTTCTTATTAAAACCTAGCTCAGAAGGATCGATTCCTAATGACCTACATCTCTTTAAAACTGGTTCTGTGTTTCTTGCCATTTTTCAAATCCTCCTTTAAATTACAATCTTCTCTTTTTTGGTGGGCGGCAACCATTGTGCGGAATTGGTGATACGTCTCTAATCAAAACTGCAGCGATATCAACCGTTTGAAGAGCTCTAATTGCAGCTTCTCTACCAGCACCAGGTCCTTTAACGTATACTTCTACACTTGTTAACCCATACTCTTTTGCCACTTTTGCTGCATCTTCTGCAACTGCTTGTGCGGCAAATGGTGTGCTTTTCTTTGATCCTCTAAGTTTCAATTTTCCAGCACTTGACCAAGATAATGTATTTCCTTGTAAATCTGTGAAAGTAACAATTGTGTTATTTGATGAAGCATGAATATGCATACATCCTTTATCAACACGTCTGCTATCTTTCTTCTTTCTTGTTGTTTTATTAGCAGCCATTTATGTTACCTCCTATCTAACTGTCTTCTTACTGCGACTAACAGTACGCTTTGGACCTTTTCTAGTACGTGCATTTTGTTTTGTACTTTGTCCTCTTACAGGAAGTCCTTTTCTATGACGAACTCCCCTATAACAACCTATTTCCATTAAACGTTTAATGTTTAACTTTTCATCTCTTTTTAAATCTCCTTCAACTTCGAGATTCTTTTCAATATATTCACGGATTAAACTTACTTGGTTTTCATCCAAATCCTTAACTCTAACATCAGGACTAATCCCTGTAGCTGCAAGAATTTTATTAGATGTAACTCTTCCTATACCATAAATATAAGTTAATGCAATTTCCACTCTCTTTTCACGTGGTAAATCTACACCAGCAATACGAGCCATTCCAAATCCTCCAAAATTTAATATTTTTTATTCCGCTTTTCGGGTAAATAAGCATATTAATTTGGAATGTTACACTTATTCAGCCGCCCCTATTTTGCGTTTATCGACATTATTTGCGAATATATATTATATCAGCACGATATTATATAGTCAATTCTTAACCTTGTCTTTGCTTGTGATTTTTGTACTTAGAACAAATAATCATTACTCTTCCATTTCTTTTGATAACTTTACATTTATCACACATTGGTTTTACAGATGGTCTTACTTTCATTATTTATATCCTCCAAAACTAATTCTTGTTTCTCCACATGATTCTACCTTTTGTTAAATCATATGGACTCATTTCCACTTTAACCACATCCCCTTCTAGTATTTTAATATAATTAATTCTTAATTTACCAGACAAATATGCAGTTATGACATGTCCATTTGTTAATTGGACTCTAAATTGAGTATTAGGTAATACTTCAATCACTTTTCCTTCAGCTTCGATTACATCTTCTTTTGACAAAGTGTATCCCTCCAGCAACTTATTTTTCTTGCAAATATTCGTTAATAACCTTGTTTATTTCCTTATCGAATATTTGTTTATTTTCTTTTATTTTATCTGCCAATCCTTGAGCTATAAAATTGTGATCTTTTAGATGCTTAATATTTTTCATTTTCGGATTTGCAATAGTTCTCAACACGCCATCGACAACTATAACAAACTTTTCATTAACTATCTCTAAAACTATAAAATGTTTGCCTTTATCTCTTCCGGCAACAGATTCTACAATAGCCCCTTCAACAAACATATTTACCTCACACTAAAGATAGTATTTCTACTCCATCATCTTTTATCAAAACAGTATTCTCATAATGTGCTGATGGCTTGCCATCCGCAGTTACAATTGTATCGTTTTCTAAAGCTTCAACTTTATATGTCCCAAGATTAATCATAGGCTCAATGGCTAAAGTCATATTAGTAGCAACTCTCAATCCTCGACCAGGCTCCCCGTAGTTTAAAACCATTGGATCTTCATGCAATTTTCTTCCAATCCCATGCCCCGTCAACTCTCTTACAACTCCATAGCCAAAACTTTCCGCATAGCTTTGTATGGCATGCCCTAAATCTCCAAGTCTTACACCATTTTTTAATATTTTGATTCCCTCAAAAAAGGATTCACGTGTTACTCTAATTAGTTGTTCCTTTTCTCTAGAAATTTGGCCCACGGCAAATGTTCTTGCGGCATCACCATTATACCCGTTAAATATTACACCGAAATCAATGGAAACAATTTGCCCTTCCTCCAAATATCTTTTTTTAGAAGGAACACCATGCACTACCTCGTCATCTATTGAGACACAAGTATTTGCTGGAAAATCATTAACTCCATAAAAAGCTCCTTTAACGTTATTTTTAATCAAAAATTCTACAGCTATCTTCTCGATATCATAAGTAGCCATTCCTGGTTTTATTCTTTCTTCAACTAAGTTTAGAAATTCTCCGACAAGACGGTTAGCTTGTCGCATATATTCAATTTCTTGTTGGTTCTTAATTGTTATCATTTATAACGCCTTTTACTTTTTCCAACACAACATCCGGTGTTGTATTTCCGTCTATATTTTTAAAATACGATTTACCTTTATAGTAATCTAATAAAGGTTTTGTTTCTTTATCGTAAACAGCCAACCTGGTTAGAATTATTTCTTCTTTATCATCATTTCTTACTTTGAAACTACCAGCACATTTAGGGCATACTCCAGCATTACCCCATCTTCTATTGTAAATGGCTCCACATTGAGAACATACCAACCTGTTAACAATTCTGTCTACTATTACAGCATTATCAACATCAATATTTATAACATTTGTTATTGTATCAATCTTGTCTAACTCTTCCGCTTGTTTTATCGTTCTTGGATATCCATCTAATACATATCCATTTTTACAATCTGTTTCACTTAATCTAATTTTTATTAATTCAACAATTAAATCATCTGGCACCAACTGTCCATTGGCAATATATTGCGAGGCCTTTTCTCCAAGTTCCGTCTTATTTTTCATATTGTCACGTAAGATATCACCAACTGAAATATGTTTTAAATGTAAATCTTGACACAATTCCTGCGCAAGCGTTCCTTTTCCAGCTCCTGGAGCCCCCAATAAAACTAATTTAATTATTTTCATTTTACTTTAAAAACCCCTTATAATTTTTCATCATTAACTGAGTTTCTAATTGCGTGTTAAATTCCATTGCTACAGATACTACGATTAACAACCCCGTTGCCGAGAAAGCATTATTCATGTTAAGTTCTTTCCCCAAATAACGAAGTGATATGGAAACTATTAATGAAATTATTGCCAAAAATAATGCTCCAAATAAAGTTATTCTATTGTTAATTTTAGCCAAATAGTCACTTGTTGGTTTTCCTGGTCTTACACCTATAATCATTCCACCATATTGTTGCAAATTCTTAGCAACATCCATAGGATTAAATTGAATTTGCGCATAGAAGAAAGAAAAGAATAGTATTAATAAACTTAGAAATACCATATATGGCCATTCTCCTACTCCCAAATATTTATTCCACCAAGCATAAAACTTACTTTGCGGGAAAAAGCTTGCAATCAACATCGGAAACATTAAAAATGATGAAGCGAAAATAATTGGCATTACTCCACTTGCATTAACTTTAATTGGAATGTATGTAGATTGTCCACCATACATTTTATTTCCCTTAACTTGTTTAGCATATGTTACCTTTATTCTTCTTTCTGATAAATCCACAAATGTTATAAAGAAAAACAACAATAACACTATTATCAATAAAATTGCTAAAAACCAAGCTTTAGTTGGCTCCTTTCCTATCAACTGGAATGACTTTATCATCTCAGTTGCAGCAGTAGATAAAATACCTACAAAAATAATTAAAGATGAACCGTTACCGATTCCATGCTCTGTAATTCTCTCGCCAAGCCACATAACAATGGTTGATCCTGCTGTTAAAATTATGATTAAAAACAACCCGGTTACAGCTTCATGTCCGAAAGGTTTTAATAGAGCATCTTTCCAGCTAATAACAACACCTATTGATTGTACTATTGCTAGTACAATTGCAATATATCTAGTAATTTGCGTTAACTTCCTTCTACCTTCATCACCTTCTCTAGATAACCTTTCTAAGCCAGGTATAACTAAAGTTAAAAGTTGCATAATAATGAATGAGTTAATAAAAGGCAAAATTCCAAGAGAAAACAAAGTCGCTTGACTTAATGTACCTCCTGAAATAGTCGCCATTACTTGAAATAAAGTATTTTGTTGTAATGTTGTTGCCAATCCTTGAAGTTTGATAACATCCAACCCAGGAACTGGAATATATGCTCCGAGTCTAAAAATTAAAAGAAGACCAAATGTTATAAATAGTTTTCTTCTAGTTTCTTTATCCGCAAAAGCATTTACTATTGTCTTAAGCATTATAACACCTCTACAGTTCCGCCTGCCTTTTCAATTGCTTCTTGTGCTGTCTTAGAAAATTTATGCGCTTTAACAGTAAGCTTTTTAGTCAACTCTCCTGCTCCTAAAATTTTCACTCCTGCAAATTTTCCTATTCCCTTAACTAATCCTTTTTCTTCTAGTAAAGCCACATCAACAACTGTCCCGTTATCAAACATATCTAATTGTTGAATGTTTATTACAAAATATTCTTTTCTAAAAATGTTATTGAACCCTCTTTTAGGAATTCTTCTAATAAGTGGCATTTGACCTCCTTCAAAACCTGGTCTAACTCCACCTCCACTTCTAGCATTTTGTCCTTTATGTCCTTTTCCTGATGTTTTGCCTAATCCAGAACCAATTCCGCGTCCTAATCTTTTTGATGTAGTTTTTTCGCCTGGAGCTGGTGATAATTCGTGCATTTTCATTGTATTAATCTCCTATATTTCCTCGACACTCACTAAGTGTGCTACAACATTAATCATTCCACGCAAGCAAGCATTATCATTAAACACTTTACTCTCGCCAATTTTTTTCAACCCTAATGCTTTAACTGTTAAGATTTGTTTTTTCTTGCATGCAATTGTACTTTTTACTAATGTGATTTTAACTTGTTTATTACTTTCAGCCTTTTTTGCCATGTTAAAAAACCTCCTTAACCTAAAATTTCCTCAACGCTCTTTCCGCGCAATTTTGCGACTGTTTCAACGTTTCTTAATCTTTTTAAACCATCAATTGTTGCCTTTGCGCTATTAATTGGATTATTAGTTCCAATAGATTTAGTTCTAATATCTTTAATACCAGATAACTCAAGAATTAATCTAACTGGACCTCCAGCAATAACTCCCGTACCTTCACCTGCTGGTAACAAGATAACCTTGCCGCTTCCGAACTTTCCTAAAATTTCATGTGGAATTGTTGTTCCAACAGTAGTAACTGTAATTAATGATTTCTTTGCAGCAGCGGTTGCTTTTTTAATTGCTTCTGGAACTTCAGCAGCTTTACCTATACCAACACCAACTTGCCCATTGTGATTTCCTACAACAACAAGAGCTGAGAATCTCATCTTTCTTCCACCCTTAACTGCTTTAGTAACACGGTTAACATTAATTAGAGTACTTTCAAATTCATCTTTTTCTTCAACAACGTTTTTTCTATCTCTATTAATTGCCATTTGCGAATCCTCCTATATTATAGAACTAAGCCTGCAGCTCTTGCGCCTTCAGCTACTGCTGCTACACGTCCTGTGTATAGATAACCAGCTCTGTCAAAAACAACTGATGAAATTTTTGCTTTAATTGCTTTTTTAGCAATTGTTTCACCAACAATTTTTGCTTGCTCTGTTTTATTCTTGCCAGCAATTTTTTCTTTTACTTCTTTATCTAAAGTTGAACAAGAAACCAATGTTTTACCATTAACATCATCTATGATTTGAGCATAAATATGGTTTAAACTTCTATAAATATTTAAACGTGGTCTCTCTGGAGTTCCTGAAATTTTAGATCTTACTCTCTTTTTTCTGCTTAATCTTGCATCGTTTTTATCAATCTTTTTAATCATTTCTATTTACTCCTTATTTACCTACTTTCTTTCCTTCTTTTCTTGCGATTTCTTCGTCTTTATAACGAATACCGTAAGCATGATATGGATCTGGAATTCTTAAGCTCTTAATGTTTGCCGCAAATTGTCCTACGGCAGCCTTATCAATTCCTTTAACTACAACTTCTGTTGGAGATACTACATCAAAAGAAACTCCTTGTGGTGGATCTTTCTTAATTCTATGAGAATATCCCAATGATAAAACTAATGTATTACCTTCTTTTGCAGCCTTGTAACCTACTCCATTTAATATTAATGTCTTTTCAAAAGGTTTAACTACACCTTCAACCATATTGAAAATTAATTTTCTATATAGACCATGCATAGCTCTAACTTCTTTATCTTCACTAGATCTTAAAACATTAATAACATTCCCTTCTATTTTTACTTCTATCTTCTCATTAACTTGTTGACTTAATTCACCTAATGGTCCTTTAACTATTACTAAATTCTCTGGTGAAACTGTTACACTTACTCCTGCCGGTATGTTAATAGGAAGTCTTCCAATTCTTGACATTATCTATTCCTCCTTACCATACATAAGCTAGAACTTCGCCACCAATTTTGTTAGTTCTTGCTTCTTTATCAGTCATTAGGCCTTTTGATGTTGATATTATTGCGATGCCCATACCATTTAAAACCTTAGGCATATTATCAACTCTTGCATATACCTTTAATCCTGGCTTAGAGATCCTCTTTAACCCAGTGATTACTCTTTCTCCGTGTGCTCCATACTTTAATGATATAGATAAAGTATCTTGCACTTCTCCTTTAATTACTTGGTAGTTAGAAATGAAGCCTTCCTTAAGAAGAATTTCAGCAATAGCATTAAGCATCTTTGAAGCTGGCATTACTACCTCTTCGTGTTTTGCTGTTATTCCATTTCTAATACGTGTCAACATATCTGCGATTGGATCTGTTACTATCATCCTTAATTCCTCCTTTTTACCAACTTGCTTTCTTAACACCAGGGATTTCACCCTTGTATGCTAACTCTCTAAAGCAAACTCTACAAATTCCATATTTTTGCAATACTGCATGTGGTCTACCGCAAATCTTGCATCTCGTATAAGCACGAGTTGAAAATTTAGGTGCGCGTTGTTGCTTATTTATCATAGCTTTTTTTGCCATCTTACATTTCCTCCTACTTGTTAGCGAAAGGCATTCCTAGCATTTTTAATAACTCTTTTGCCTCTTCGTCAGTCTTTGCAGTTGTTACAATGCAAATATCTAAACCTCTAATTTTTTCAACTTTTTCATATGAAATTTCTGTAAAAATTAGTTGTTCTTTAACTCCTAGAGCGTAATTTCCTCTTCCATCAAATGAGTCATTTGGTACACCTCTAAAGTCTCTTACGCGTGGAAGAGCAATTGAAATGAACTTATCTAAAAATTCATACATTCTCTTTCCTCTTAGAGTAACCTTCGCTCCAATTGTCATGCCTTCTCTAACCTTAAAGTTCGCAACACTCTTCTTTGCAACTGTAGCAACTGGTGTTTGTCCTGCAATTTGCTTTAACTCTTCAATCGCTAATAAAACGCTTTTAGAGTTATCTTTAACATCACCTAGACCAGTGTTTAAAACAATCTTTTCTAATTTAGGTATTTCGTTTACATTTTTATAACCGAAAGTTTTTTGTAGAGCTGGAACAACATTTTCTTTATAATGTTTGTGCAATCTATTTAATTCCTTCTTATCGGTTGACTCTACCTTAGTAACCTGATTTTCTTTCTTTGCCACTTTTCATTCCTCCTCTAACAAATTATTCTTCAGTTTTTGCAGCTTTCTTTACTGCTTTTTTCTTTGTTTCTGTAGCTGGTGCAACTTTCTTTGCGGCAACTTTTTTCTTAGCAGCGTTAGCTTCTAATTCAGCGCCACAGTGCTTACACACACGAACTCTTACCATTTTTCCATCTTTTTCAACTTCTTTTGTAGCTACTCTCGTAACTTTAGAACAAGCTGGGCATACTGGCAAAACATTAGAAATATCAAACGGAGCTGACTGCTTAACAATCCCGCTTTTTTCTTGTGCAGTTCTTGCTTTTACACATTTTGAAACAACATTCAAACCTTCTACTACAACTTTGCCTGCTTTAGAATCAACGAATGTCACTTCTCCGGTCTTTCCTTTATCTTTTCCAGCGATAACCATTACTAAATCGCCTTTCTTTATATTTCTACTTGTCATCTTCGCATCCTCCTATATAACTTCTGGAGCAAGAGATATTATCTTCATAAAATCTTTTTCTCTTAACTCTCTAGCAATAGGCCCAAATATACGTGTTCCTCTTGGCTGTTTTTGGTTATCAATAATAACTGCAGCATTTTCATCAAATCTGATATATGTCCCGTCATTTCTACCTATACCTTTCTTTGTTCTAACGATAACTGCTTTTACTACATCGCCCTTTTTAACTGTTCCTCCTGGAATTGCACTTTGAACAGAAGCAACAATAATATCACCGATATTAGCACTTCTTCTAAATGATCCGCCTAATACTCTAATACACTTAATTTCTTTAGCTCCTGTGTTATCAGCAACTACTAATCTAGATTCTGGTATTATCATTTTCTGTTCCTCCTACTTAGCCTTCTCAATAATTTCAACTAAACGCCAATGTTTATTTTTGCTTAATGGACGTGTTTCTTGAATCAATACTTTATCGCCAATTCCACACTCATTATTCTCATCGTGCGCAACAAACTTTGTTGTTCTCTTGATATACTTCTTATATAAAGGATGTTTAACTTTAGTATCTATAGCAACAACGATTGTTTTATCCATTTTATTGCTTATTACTAAACCTACTCTTTCTTTTCTAAGACTTCTTTCCATCTTCTATCTCCTCCAGCCCTATGCCTTGCTAGCAGCTTTTTTTGCTGCTTTTTTAGGTTTTTCAACAACTGGTGTTGCAACAATACCTAACTCACGAGCACGAATTATAGTTTTTACTCTTGCTATATCTTTCTTTACTAATGCTAACTGATTAGGATTATCTAATTGTCCAGTTGCATGCTTAAAGCGAAGATTAAATAATTCTTCTTTTAATGAAGTAAGTTTTGCCGTTAACTCTTCATTTGATAATTCTACAAATACATTATTCTTCATTTGAAATCACCTCATCTTCTCTCTTTATAAATTTGCATCTCACTGGTAATTTATGTGATGCAAGTCTTAACGCCTCTCTTGCTTGATCTTCAGTAATACCTTTCATTTCAAACATTACTCTGCCTGGTTTAACTACTGCTACCCAATATTCGACAGCACCTTTACCGCTACCCATACGAGTTTCTGCAGGTTTTTTAGTTACTGGCTTATGTGGGAATATATTTACCCAAACTTGTCCACCTCTCTTGATATAACGTGTCATAGCTATACGGGCAGCTTCAATTTGATTAGATGTTATCCAACTAGGATCTAATGAAACTAAACCATAATCACCATATGCTAGCTTATTACCTTTGTTAGCAGGACCTGTCATTCTTCCACGATGAACACGTCTTCTTTTAACTCTTTTTGGCATTAACATTACGCTTTACCTCCTTCATCTGCTAAAGGATTTTTAGAAAGTACTTCACCATTGTATATCCAAACCTTTACACCTAAGATACCAAATGTTGTATGTGCTTCTGCAAAACCATAATCAATATCTGCTCTTAATGTTTGTAGAGGAATAGATCCTTCACGGTAAGATTCAGATCTTGCAATTTCTGCACCGTCCAATCTTCCAGAAACCATTACCTTTACCCCCTTAACTCCTGCTTTTTTAGTTGTTGAAAGAGCACTTTTCATAGCACGACGGAATCCCACCCTCTTCTCTAAATCAAAAGCGATTTTTTCCGCTACTAGTTGAGCATTTGCATCTGGTTTCTTAACATCAATAATACTTATATTAACTGTTTTACCTTTAGTTATTTTTTCTACTTCTTTTTTAATCTCATTGTATCCTGCCCTATCTTTACCAGCTAAAGCTCCTGCTCTACCAGAATAGATTGAAACTGTAACAAGATCTTGATTAACTCTCTTAATTGCTATCTTTGATATAGCTTTGTTGTAATATTTTTCTTTGATAAACTCTCTAATTTTATTATCTTCTACTAAATTGACTGAGAAATCTTTTTTATTAGCGTACCATTGTGTACTCCAAGGCTTAATGATACCAACTCTTAGTCCGTGTGGATTAACTTTTTGACCCATTTCTCTTACCTCCTACTTATTAGCTATATCATCTAAGATGATCGTTATATGACTGGTACGCTTATTAATTCTAAAAGCTCTACCTTGTGCTCTAGCTCTTACTCTCTTTTGAGTTGGCCCTTCATTAGCAAAAGCTTCAGCTACATATAAATCACTCTTTGACATATTCAAATTGTTTTCAGCATTTGCAGCTGCAGAATTAATTAACTTAACCAATACTTCGGATGCTGCTTTTGGAGTTGTTTTTAAAATTGCAACAGCTGTTGTATAATCCTTACCACGGATCAAATCTAAAACTATTCTAACTTTATCAGCTGAAAGTCTTATATACTTAACAGTTGCCTGTGGTCTCTTATCTGCCGTCTCTTGACGAAGAGCAGCTTTTTCTCTTATTCTTGTTGCCATTTAGATTACCTCCCACCTGTTGTTTTTTCACCAGCGTGTCCTTTGAATGTACGAGTTGGAGCAAATTCACCTAATTTGCACCCTACCATATCTTCTGTTATATATACTGGTACATGTTTTCTTCCATCATGAACTGCTATTGTATGACCTACCATTTGAGGGAAAATAGTTGAAGATCTTGACCAAGTCTTTACAACTTTCTTCTCATTCTTTTCATTCATAGCAATGATTCTTTTTATTAGTCTTTCTTCAACGAAAGGTCCTTTTTTAACTGATCTACTCATTTACACATACCTCCGATTAGTTAACACGCTTAATAATAAATTTGTTAGATTTATTCTTTTTCTTTCTAGTTTTCTTACCCATTGTAGGAATACCCCAAGGTGTAACTGGACTAGGCATACCAATAGGCGACTTACCTTCACCACCACCGTGAGGGTGATCGCAAGGGTTCATTACAACACCTCTTACAGTTGGTCTTACGCCCATGTGACGCTTTCTACCAGCTTTTCCTAAAGACACAATTTCATTTTCAACATTTCCAACTTGGCCAATTGTTGCTCTGCATTGAATCAAAACATATCTCATTTCACCACTAGGCATTCTTAATGTTGCATATTTACCTTCTTTTGCCATTAATTGTGCAACTATACCTGCAGATCTTGCGATTTGTCCACCTTTGCCAGGATGCATTTCAATATTATGGACCATTGTACCATCTGGAATGTTTGCAAGTGGTAATGTATTTCCTACTTTGATATCAACGTCTGAACCACTAACTACAGTTGCCCCAACTGATAATCCAAGAGGAGCAAGAATGTATCTCTTCTCTCCATCAGCATAACTCAATAGAGCAATGTTTGCTGTTCTATTTGGATCATATTCAATTGATACTACTTTAGCTGGAATATTATCTTTATCTCTTTTGAAATCAATAATACGATATTTCTTTCTATTTCCACCACCAATGTGTCTAACTGTTATTCTTCCGAAACTATTACGTCCGCCAGTTTTATTCTTTGTTACTGTAAGTGATTTTTCAGGAGCATTCTTTTTAGATACTTCTGGATTATCAATATACATTGTATAACGAGCTGAAGGTGATGTTGGTTTTGTTCTTTTAACTGCCATTTCGTTCTCCTCCCTATGCTAAACTCTCGAAGAACTCAATAGCCTTACTATCTTCTGTCAATTGTACAATTGCCTTCTTGTATGCAGGTCTTCTTCCTTCCGTTCTTCCCATTCTCTTTATTTTTCCATCATAATTAGAAATATTTACGCTCTCTACTTTAACGCCAAATATTTCTTGTACTGCTGCTTTTATATCAGTCTTAGTAGCTCTAACATCAACTTTAAAAGTATACTTTTTGTTAGCGATGCCATCGTAACTTTTTTCTGATAGTATTGGTTTCTTTATAATGTCATATGCGTTCATTATGCATTAACCTCCTCTATTAGTTTTACCGCATCCTTAGTTACAAAAACTTTAGCATTCGCAACTACATCGTAAACATTTAACAAATTAGCGTTAATAGCATCAACATTAGGAATATTCTTTGCTGCTCTTACAACCATTGCGTCAGCATCAGTTAATACAAATAATACTTTTTCATCAAATTTAAAGTTCTTTAAAATCTTTGCGATTTCCTTTGTTTTATTTTCTTTCAATGCGATTTTGTCTAAAACTATGAAATTTCCATCACTTACTTTTGCAGATAAAGCGCTCTTCAAAGCAGCTTTCTTCATTTGCTTGTTAATCTTTTGAGAGAAATCTCTAGGCTTTGGAGCAAATACAACACCACCCTTAATCCATTGTGGTGATCTAATAGAACCTTGTCTTGCTCTACCTGTACCTTTTTGTCTCCAAGGTTTAGCTCCGCCTCCTCTTACTTCACTTCTTGTTAAAGTTGATTTGGTTCCTTGTCTCTTATTAGCTAATTGAGCAACTACAACTTGATGGATTAATGATTCTCTATATTGTTCTGCAAATATAGCTTCGTTTAATTCAACTTTCCCAACTTCTTTTGCGCTTGTGTTAAAAACTTTAATTTCCATAAATCATCACTCCTTTAGCGCTTGCAAGTGTCCTTAATGACTACAAGACTACCTTTTGCTCCTGGAACAGATCCTTTAACTAAAATTAAATTATGTTCCTTTATAACTTTCACTACTTCAAGATTTTGAACAGTAACAGTCTCGTTACCATATTGTCCAGGCATCTTCTTATTCTTGATAACTCTAGATGGAGTTGAGTTTGCACCTAATGAACCAACCCCCCTATGATATCCGGAACCGTGCGCCATTGGCCCAGTATGGAAATTCCAACGTTTAATTGTTCCTGTAAAACCATGTCCTTTAGAAGTTCCTTGAATGTCTACTCTGTTGCCAGCCTCAAAAACATCACAAGTAATAACACTTCCAACTTCCATAGAACTTGAATTAGTTAGTTTCAATTCCTTTAAATACCTTTTTACCTCTACATTTGCCTTAGCAAAATGACCTTGTACTGGCTTATTAACAACTGATTTGTTAATTGTACCAAAAGCAACTTGTACTGCTTCATAGCCATCTTTCTCCAAGGTTTTCTTTTGTACAACTGGACATGGTCCCGCTTCAATAACTGTTACAGGTATTGCGATTCCATCCGCTGTAAATACTTGGCTCATGCCAACCTTTTTACCGATGATTGCTTTATTCATAATAAAGTTCACTCTCCTTAAAATTTTTATTAAATTTATAATTTTATCTTTATATCAACACCAGCTGGTAATTCCAACTTCATTAATGATTCAACAGCCTTTGATGTTGGTGTATAAACATCTATTAAACGCTTATGTGTTCTCAATTCAAATTGTTCTCTACTATCCTTGTCCTTATGTGGTGAACGTAAAATTGTAATTATTTCCTTTTCTGTTGGTAGAGGAATAGGTCCTGCAACTTTAGTTCCATTCATTTTCAAAGTCTCAACAATAGTTTCTGCCGCTTTGTCGATCAAATTATGATCATACGCTCTTAATCTGATTCTAATCTTCTGTCCTGCCATAATTAATACTCCTTTTTCTAATTAATGCTATTCACTATTCCGTGTGTGCCATTTTGCTGTTTTTATAAAAGCACCTGAGTGCTTAGCATAATTAGTCGCTTGATTTTCAAACTTAGTCCGTGTAAACTATCCGCATTTTTTGGTAACCTTACACATCATCCCTTTTAACAGCCCTATCATTTTAAAGCAGCAAAAATTATATGTCAACAAAAAAATGCTATTAACGCAAAAAAGCTAGGTAAATGAGTGAGGTGAGCCCAAAAAGTTGGACAACTTCTAATTAACATAACAACTCATCATACTTTTACGCTAAATTATATATTAAAATATAGACAACTGCCATGAATTTATATTAACCCAATAGGGCAATACCAAATATTCTTATTAATAGGAAATAATTCATCTGCCATACAAATTACTAACCCAGGTTTAATAGTCATATCAAACTTGCTCAAAACATTAAAGTTCTTATTTGAGGAAGATGGATTTTTACCCTTTTTTACTTCAATAGGATAAATACAATCAGGACCAATCATTAATAAATCAATTTCTTTTTTATCTAAATCGCGATAAAAGTATAAATTAGCATTTTTCCCGCAGTTAGTATAACCTTTTAATATTTCCCCAACAACATAAGTTTCAAAAAAAGCACCAGATGCATTTCCATTTTTAAGAGTTTCTGCGTTGGGCCAAGATGTCAAATAGGCAGCAAGTCCTGTATCTAAAAAATAGCATTTTGGCGTTTTGGCAAGTCTTTTTGTAATATTAGATAAATAAGGTTTCATAATATAAATGATTCCCGATCTTTCTAGTATTGAAACCCATTCTTTTATAGTGGGCACTGAAACACCTACCATTTTTGAGATAGAATCATATTTTAATTCCTGAGCTGTATTAGCAGCCATACAAGTAACAAAGGATCGAAATTCTTCCAGTTTCCCAACTTGCTCTAAAGAACTTATGTTCCTTTCAATATAAGTGTTAATATATGATGAATAGTAAACATCCCTATCCATATCTTTATTCAAAGCGAATTGAGGCAATCCTCCCCTAAATATATCCGCGAAAACTTCATCTAATGTTCTTTTTGTATTTTCCTTCTTCTTTAATAAATCTATTTCCGGCAAAAATGGCTCTTTTATATTCGAACAAATCTCATTATGCGACAAAGGTAACATATTAAAAATTGCAACCCTCCCCGCAAGTGACTCCGAGACGTTTTTCATCATAACAAATTTTTGCGAACCACTTAACCAAAACAAACCATTTTCTTTTTTCTCATCTACAATTTTTTTTATCTCTAGAAGAAATGATGGCACTCTTTGAAATTCATCAATAAATACTTTATATCCGTATGTTTCAAAAAATAATTCCGGATCATTTTTTGCAAGCGCCCTTATTTTAGCATCATCAAATGAAACATATTTTCTGTCACTCTCTTTTAAATGTTGCAACATAGTCGACTTACCGGTTTGCCTTTGCCCGCAAACCATAACAACAGGGAAAGTTTTCGATGCCTTCAGTATTGATTCTTCCATTTGTCTTTTTAGATAGTACGTTCCCTTCCTCCTATTTTTCTAAAGCCTACTTTATTTTACTATATTTTACTGTATTAATTAGTATTTACCAACTTTTTCCCGTATTTTCTAAAGTGTACTTTATTTTTTACGGTTTTTTGAGCGCATTTACTACTTCTCGCTATAAATTTTTAGAAATCTTTTTTAAGTCCAAATAAAAAACTACCTAGATTTTATCTAAATAGCCTTTTTTAAACATTGTCCTTTTCAAATATGATTGCGACTCTAATTCTCACCTGTTTCTAAATAAGTTTTCTTATTTTTTCCCAGCCGCTTCATTTAAGGCTGCAACCATTACTTCTGGATCAACACCATGCACCATAGCGGCTTCTTCTACTGTTTCTCCATGTGCTAATGCACATCCCAAACAATGCATTCCAAACGAAAATAAAGTATTAGCAATTTCTTCTTGATTACCTTGCCTTAAAGCATCCGCCAACAACATTTCTTTTGTTATTTTTCCCATCTTTATTTACTCTCCTTTTTTTCAATTGCTTCTCCAATCAATAATCCTTCCTTGTCAACATCTTCAATGTCATTCCTATATAATTGCTTATCTGAATCAGCGATATAATATACTTTACCTTCCAAGAATTCTGGTTGATACCATGTTAAGAATACTTTTATATTAGAAATTTTTTGAGGTAATGTCGTTGCCCCATCAGAAATATCTAGCTTATATAAATAGCCGTCACTGGTATAAACCATGTATCTCCCCTCTTTTGCAATTAAAGTAGCACTTGTAGGAAAATCTATAGCGTAAATTTTTTCAACATTATCTTGAACCCCAATTAATTGTTGATTTCTTATGAAAAATACCTCATTGTTCATAACTACTAAAGAATCTGAAACAATGCCATTAACAACTTTCTTTACTGATTGCTGATTAATACTTCCATCATTATTTAAAGATACTCTAAAAAGCCCAACATTATTCACTGCGTTTCCATCAAATATTGATTTTGTAAAATATATAAAATGATTTTCACCCTCATCAAACCATGTCTTTAAACTATATTCTGCCTTATCTAATTTAACTTCTTCATTTTTTCCGTTTATATCTATCTTTATAACTTTGGCTCCCTCTAAATAGTCTTCCGTTTTGGTTGTATAAAAAGCATATTTGCTAATTACATTGTTACTGGTATCACTCGAATAAGGAAAAACTATTGTTTCTATGCCACTAGCTATTTCTTTCTCTTTTTTCTCAACTAATTTTTCATTGTATTTTTTTACATATAGACTACCTTCTTTAAAATACATAAGCCCATCTTTTGTAAACTTATGTTTTACATCATTCCCCTTAATAGTACTAACCAATTGAGTATTTTTACCATCCAATGATGTTCTCATATAATTTAAAAAAGATGTTTGTATTGCCCCTGTAGTTTTATGCAAATCAGTACTTGGTGTTGTGTAATATATCCAATTTCCGTAAATAACTAAGCCGGAACCCTTTGCGTTGCTATATACTACTGTTGGAACAACTAATTCCGCTTTTGCGCCATCAACATTTTTCATTCTATAAATGGCTCCTTTTTTCATCTTTCCAAATTCATTGTCCGATGGTTCTTTTATATCGGTCGCAGGAACATACCCGTTTATAAAGTACTTATAATCTCCATGGTTTAAAACAAGCCCAGAGTTTGATATTGTTTTTGCACTCTGTGTATCACCAGTTAAAGTAATGCCTGTCTTAAATTTGGCACAAGATGTAAGCAATATCATTGCTATAAGAGTTAATATTATAAAATTCACTACTAAAATTTTTTTACTTTTCATCGTTATATCCTTTCTCTATATATTTTTCATATATTTTTTTTGCAAAATATACATCTTGAATTGAAATTCCTATATTGTAAACTAATATACGTTCCTTTTGGCTTTTTCTTCCTTCAACATTTTTATTTACAACATCACAAACTTCATTCACAACTTTCATTCTATCAAAATTTTTAAATCCTCTAACATGCTCTATATCATCAACAAAAACTTTATCAAAACTCAAATCGCAATTTGAAAAGCCACGAGTATGAATAGGAATAACTGTGACACCATTTTCAAAATTTTCCTCTTGAAAAAAATCCTTTTCCGCATATGTAACAGCAGAAATTATCACTTGACTCCCTTTCAATAAAGTATCATCATCGCAATATTCAAAAATAAAATTTTTATGATCGATAAAACTAGTAGCCATTTTAACATGTTGATCTTTATATTTTTTCAATTTAATAATAAATCTCCTATGTGGTAATATATCCCTTAATACACTTAAAAATGAAAAAGCAATATTGCCCAATCCTATCATGGTTATAGTATCATAATCGTTAACAGCAAATGTCTCCATAGAATGAACCGCTACAACAGCTGTTCTCACATTAGTAATCCATGTCCCATCCATTAAAGCAAGAAGCTCTCCTGATTTTAATTCATATAATAAAATATCACCCATAATACTAACTTCTCTGTCGGGATAACGTGTTACAACCTTAACTCCAAAAACATTTTCTGTCCCCATCAATGATGGCATTATATTAAAAAAAAATCCCTTCACCTCATCTGTTTTTATGCTAATTTTGGGCGGTAAAATTGCATTTTTTTTACTTTTTATTACTTCTTTACCCCATTGGTAGCAGGTCACATAATCTATATCTAACTTTTGTATATCATCTCTTGTAATTATCTTCATTTATTCTCCATTATCGTTAAAATACCTAGTTATACTATCTAATAGTAAATTATTATCATCCACATCTCTTATCGCTATTCTAACAAAATTCTTTTTCCCTATACCATCTTTTCCTTTTAAGTTTTTAATTAAAATATTATATTTTTCCAACATAGTATAACAAAATTTATTGGAATCATGCTCTTTTAGATCAAACATAATATAATTTGCGTTTGATTGATACAATTTAATATTTTTATTCTTGCTCAATGTTTTCTCTACTCTTTCCCTTTCATTAACTATTTTTATGCATGCGCTCTCATATGTCTTTTTAAAAATATTATAATTTTGCAAATAATATTCCGCAAAACTATTAATATTCCAAACTGGCAACATTCCCTGCATTTCTTTTATTAATTTTTTATCTCCACTAGCCATAACACCTAGTCTTAGCCCTGGAACACCATAAGATTTTGAAATACTTTTAATAACTATTAAATTTGTATAGTTTAAAAGGATTCCATTCTTTAATAAAGTAAAGTATGAATCTCTTGCTGCAAAATCAATAAATGACTCATCTATAATTATTTTGCAGTTATAGTCTGCACCTTTCTTTATAATAGCCATAATATCTTCTTCTTTTATCATTGCTCCTGATGGATTATCTGGAGAAATTATCACCATATACTCAACGCTTTCTATCAACAGTAATATTTGCTCAATATTATACTCATAATTATTCTTGGAATTATCAATAATCATCATTTTATCTATATTAAAGCATCTTATATATTCATTAAATGTTGGTACAAATGCTACTCCTTGCAAATTGTTAAATTTTTCCCCTAAAATTTTTATTAATTCAGCCGCTCCATTACCAACCAATAACATATCCCCATCTACAGCAAAAATCCTCTCTGCGTTCAATTTTTGTATTTGCATCCCTGATGGATACATCTCTAGTAAATTCTTAAACTCATATTTCATCTTTTCAATCAACTGCGCTGGTGGAAAATAAGGGTTTACAAGATATAAAAAGTCCTTTACTCTACTATATCTCCAGAACCCTCCATATGTCGAAGTTAACAATCTATATTTTTCTTCACCTTTTGAAAAAATAACATTTGCAATCGCCAAGTCCTGCTTATCATCAATCTCATACCATTCAAGTTCCTTAATGTTATAAGCTTGTATTTCCACATATGGTATTGTCAATATCGTTTTTAAAACCGACTCGTAATATGAGTTACACCCGCATACATCGATATATGTTTTCAAAAATGGGATATATGTTTTCTGTGAAAATTCTTTAGATAATTTGTAAATGTTAACAGTTTTATAATATCTGTGCGAATGTTCATAATCTAACTCATCTTTTGAATAAAAATTATCAATTATTCCATTAGAGCATGTAATAATGGTACCATCCATCCATGTTTGATAGTCTGCAACTGCCGCAGAATTAGCGTATTTAGTCTCAACCATTTGCTGAACAATTTTTTCATCATATACTAAATCTGACTCAAGTAAAATTGTATCTTCCGCACTTAAATAATCTTTTGCTAAGTATAAAGAATATATATTATTCGTTACTTCAAAAATTTTATTTTTAACAAAGATAAAATCAATTTTGCTGTTTTTATATTTATCATTTATATACCGCTTAAGATTGTCACCTTTATACCCAACAACAATAATGATTTTTTTAATCCCTGCTTTCGTAATAGCCGAAACTGCTCTATCTATCAATTTCACGCCTGCTACTGAAACCATGCACTTTGTGTTATTTTCAGTTAAATCACCCAATCTTGTTCCTTTCCCAGCTGCCAATATAATTGCTTGCACCATACCCTCCATGAAAAAGCAATCCTATGCTATTCAAATGTATATTTTATACTATATCATTTTTAATATAATATTTCATATTTTCCCGATAAATATTATTAGGCATGGTTGGTAAAGCTAGGTAAAAGTGAAGTTAGGAGTTAGAGCATCTTAAAAAAGCGGATTCATTTTTTTTTCGCATATTTAACATTCGTTAATTAAATGTGTCGGTTTTCTATCTTTTCCAACAGGTAATTTCATATAATCTCCATATTCTTTTTTTAAATGCTGATCATATTTTGCAACTATTTTTATATTTATTCCATCAAATGGAACCTCTAACATCTCATCAAAAAAATCAACATCCTCAAAAACTGGTTTGGCAAAACCATAATAATAACGAAGCTTTTTTCCCTCCTTTCTCTCAATGACGCAACTATACAGTTTTGCTACCACATATGACTTTTTAATAGGGATAAGTAAAAAATTAAAAATCCGTGCAAGAAGTTTTTTGAAAACTTTTTGCATTGTACCTATTTGCTCTTTTTGCTTCAAAAGCAATATAGTTTTATAAAATTTTATTCTTTTTTTACATTTTTTCGTGTCGATTGTTGTTTTGATAAAAGGAAAAATATCTATAAAAGCATCAAACTTCTTGCCATTTACAACGACTTCTTTTTTTATTTTTGTAAACGCTACATTAAAATAATTCTTTTTTTGAAAATTAAAAATCTCACAATCACCCTTATAATCATTAATGAATAATAAATAGTCTTCCTCAGGCATCATCACATCTATATCATCATCCCACGGTATAAACCCTTTATGCCTAATAGCCCCCAAAAGCGATCCGTAGGCTAAACTATAAGTTAAATTATTCTCTTTGCAAAAATCTGCAAATTCTTTTAACATCTTGAGTTCCTCTTCTTGTATTATTTTTAAATCTTTCATTTTTCTCCCTTTTTAATTATTCCCTTAAAAATTAAAAATAAAAATTTCAAATCTTTAAGATACAGAAGTGTAATGAGAATAACAGAACACGCCTGTACCGCATAAACAATCCATTCTCCAGCTACATATAAATAAATATTTGAAAAAGCAGAACATAATAATAAAATATGTGTAACGATATTTTTGACATATGGAATCTCTATATTACTATATTTTTTTGTGTCAAAACATCTATAAACACTTAAAAATGCATAGGCAATTACCCCTGAATATAGTGCCCCTTGAATGCCAAATTTAGGTATTAAACTTATTGAAAAAATTGCCGACACAATAGCACTAATGAATGTTGATAAAAAATTTTTCAAACTTTTCATCTCTACTCCATAAAAAACCCCGTAAAAAGCAGCATAGCATGCATAAGAAGCCATTATTATAGAAAAAGATGAATATCTCCAAACTTCAAAAAATTCTCCTCGCAATAAAAACTTCGCAATCGGAAATAAAGCTATTAAAAGTAAACTTGTTCCAATTTTAATAAATGCATTAAATGCTCCATACACCATTGTGTTAAATACACTTCGATCTTCGTCTTTTTTCGCTTCCACTGCAGAAATTGTCCAGGCTTGCATAAAAACCACAGAAAAGGCTGTTATGATTGCCCCTATTTTTAATGTCGAAATATATAGGCCATTGCTTGCATCTCCGTGATAATATGTAACTATATATCGGTTCAATGTTTGTATAATCCACCAACTTAACATGTTAGGAATTAATGGTAGAGAGTACTTAACCATTCTTTTAAATAAGTTGACATTAATTTCTTTAAACTTTAATTCTTTATATAGTTTTCCAAATACTACCCAAAATAAAATAGAAAAATAATTAGATATAACAATTGCAAGCAGATAACTATATTTTGTATATCGCACTCGATAAAACAATATCCAAAGAACTAATGCTAAACCTAAAACTTTTAATATCCCTCCTGAAATATAAATTTTTAATCGCTTTATTGCTCTCAAATATTGCGAGAAAAAATTGTTCAAAACTATACTAAAGTATAAAAAGATAATTAATAGATAATACTGCAAGTTTCTATTAATAAAGTAGATCAAAACCCCTAAAACAAAAAAAGCACTTGTCGTAATAAAAATAAATATTCCTGTAGAAAATGCCGCTTTCGCCTTGCTGTTATCTTTACCTATAGAAAATCTAAAAATCGAATCAGATATACCTAAAGTTAATATTGGAAAAAGCAGCTCTATCAAGGCCATCCAATTTTCACTTTCCCCAAAATCATTTAATGCAATCTTTCTTGTTATTAACGGCAATAATAAAAATTGTATTATCTTAATAGTAACTTCACCAACTGCAAATATTGCAGTGTTTTTAAACAACTCCTTTCCGCGCCCCATCTTATTTTTTTCCTATTTCTATAATGTTATGCCCACTTATTCTCTTTTCTTGTGGTGGAAATTCCATATAATCATCATAGTAATTTTTCAAAATTAAATCAAAATTAACACAAGTAGATATTTCCTCTCCCTCGAATAATAACTTTCCTGTCAATTTAATATCGTTCCATTTTAATAATTCTGGTTTATATTTACTAATCACTTTAATGTTGTCATAATCATTCAATTCCAACATATTTAATTTATATATTTTATATTGTAACTTTTTTATATTAAATAATCTTGAAATCAACTTCAAAACTTTAATATAAAATCTCTTTTGTTTAGGCATAAATCTTACTGCTACGATTTTACAATATAAGCTCTCTTTTAATAAATTATATTTCTTTTTTTGAAAACCACTAACAAAAAATAAATCAATATAATATGTTATCTTATAATCAACATGCTCAAACTCTTTTTCTTTAATTAACGTTCCCTCTTTTAATCCTACTTTAGGAAAAACATATGGATAATTTTTAACAGTAAGACAATCATATAATTCCAATTTATTATTGGACAAAACTAAAGATTTTATTTTAGAATAATCTTCTCCTTTAATCCAAATATCTATATCATCATCCCACGGAATAAACCCTTTATGTCTCACCGCTCCAAGCAAACTGCCATAGCTTAAAGAATACCAAATATCATTTCTTTCAAATACTTTTACAATTTCCAATAATACTTGTAAAAGTTCTTGTTTTGATTTATTCATTAATCTTACCTCGCAAAAAACAATCTCAATAATACTTTAAAATTTGATTTAAATCATACTATTTAATATTTCACAAAACTTCTTTTGCATCGAAGATAAATCATATTGATTTATCCAAGAATCATCATATAATTCTCTATTATGATACACATCTACAGATAAAATCTCTTTTCGCCAAGAGTTTATGTCGTTAAATAGAGCAATTTTTGCTCTTTCATTTGCAACATGCAACTTGCTTAGGTTATCACCTATAACTACAGGCAAATTGCACGCCTGTGCTTCAATTGCCGCTAGTCCCAACCCCTCGTGCAAAGAAGATAAACAATATATATCCATAGCAGAGAAATAATCGCTAACATTATCTTTTCTTCCTAACAATTTAACTCTCTCCTGTAAATTTAAGTTTATGATTTTTTGTTCGATTGTTATTTTATCATCTCCTTCTCCTATAAGAATTAGCTTATAATTTAATGGCAATTTTGTTAAAACATTTAACAAAAATATATAATTCTTAATTTTACATAATGCTCCTACTGCGCCTAAAACTATATCTCCCTCTTTAGCATCTATCTCTCGTCTCATTTGTTGTCTTTTTTCTTTATTAAATTTAAATTTTTCAATATCAACAGAATTTCTGAGCAAAAAAAATCTTTTTCCTTTTAATAATTTAGGATTTATCATTTTTTCACGTATCTCATCTACACATCCTATAAAAACGTCATTGTATTTATAATATCTTTTCTCTATATAAGGTTTCAAAACCTTAATTAACATTTTCTTAAAACGATTATAGTAATCATCTTCCAAAAATAGCCCATGGATATGTGTAATAACTTGTGCCCCAGAATTTTTAGCAGCTTTTAATATTTTATAGTCCAATAATTCCCCTGTGTTATACCAAAAAAAATCATATTTATCTTGAAATATCCTTTTAACATCACTATAATGACCTATCAAGCTGTTAGAAATGCTTCTCAACATAATTAATTTATATCCTCTATTTTCTATTTCTTTCATATAATTCGTTTGCAAGTTATCTAATGTTATTAATGTTATTTCAAAATCTTTAAAATATTCGCATTTTAACAAATTAAATACAACCTCGGACACACCTCCTTTTGTATGCCCTATATGATAAACCAGCAATTTTTTCATTTTCTCCTCCTAAAAAGTTTTTGCATATATTTAATCAAATATATTATTGTAAAAATCATTAAACAATTTTCAAAACTGCCAAATATAGAATTTCTTGGAAGCATGATTATTATATATATAACATAATTAAACATTGGTCCCCAAAAACCAAACTGATTACTATTTTTTATTATTAATAACACTCTTCCTAATAGCATATTTATAATAATTATTCCTGGAAAACCACACAACAAAAATGCCTCTGCTATATACGATGTCCCCATACCGTGTCCACTTAAATAGAGCTCCTTATTTGTTAAATATGAAATAAGATTAGAAAATGGAACCCCTTCTCCAATTAATTCTGTATTTTGAGTAAAATTTTTAAAAACTGACCCTGTAAATCTATAATATAGTGGGTATAAAACATTCTTCCACCCTGAATCTAGTTGCCCCATCTTGTCTATAGTATTTGCAATAACTGAGTCGGACCCTCCATTACTAGAAAATAATCCCAATATCTTTTTTATAAGTCCACCAGTTAAGTCACCTGTCGTTCTATTATTTTGGGTTGCAACAAAAAGCAATAACATGAAAATTGCCCCGGAAACAACAATTAAAAAGATCCTTTTTGTTATCATCATATTTTTAACATTAAATATTGCATATGCTGATAAAAAAACAAAGAGAGCCCCAATCGCGGAACGATTCCCCAATATAATGTTGAGCCCGCCCAATGTAAAAATAATTAGAGCCGCCAAAACAAATTTTTCTTTTTTATTGTTCGTATAAGAAAATAAAACAAAAAATATTAAGATATATAATCGATTAAATATCTTTACAAACGCGCTAACTTCTATATTGTGCAAAAAACTCCCATAATACCCAAACTGTTTATAAATTGTTATTTTTTTTAAAAAAACATAAACAGAGCATATCAACGAAATAATAAATAACACGCGCAACAAATTGAGCATCCATTGTGAACAATTCTCTGATTCACTCTTGGACTCATTTATGTAATAGCAATGATACCCGTAATAAATCATTATAAGAGATATTATTATCATATTTGCATACAAACAATACTGCTCTTTATCCAATAATAACTTTTGAAAAGTATTAAACTGATTGAATGGATATCCTTCTCTTAAGTACAAAATTGGCTTTTGTCCTAATAAGAAAAAATAAAATGTCAAAAAGAATATGATAATATAAATATTTTGCTTAATTCCTTGCCCGACAATTCGTGATAATATAAGAAAATAAAAAAAATAGATAGCAAAAGGCAATATGATAATTTCTTCCCCTAAAAAGTAAAAAATATCAAGCACAAATAATAAAATT
The DNA here is from genome assembly GCA_023396095.1 of Bacillota bacterium. GTDB lineage: Bacteria > Bacillota > Clostridia > Christensenellales > UBA3700 > JAEWXG01. The sequence goes on from JAEWXG010000012.1 coordinate 295,683, forward strand.
AAATTCTTTATTACAAATTTTTTATTCTTATTTATTTGTTCATATCCAAAATTCACTATATTTTCCCTCTTAATACCAATATCAGCAACCCTATCTTATATTTCAACGGAGTATCAATTGAAAAGATAAATTGAAATTTTTCAGATTTCGTTAAAATGCCTTTCATATCGCCCCCTTTTAATGCTAATGCTATAACCCCTTTCATATAGTGTATACTAGCAATTTTTTTGTTCTCACTTTTCTCATCTAAAATAAAATACTTTCTTATTTCCAACTCTTTTTTGTTTTTTTCAATGCTTTTTAAATTAGATAAACTAGTACTTGATTCGTGTTGAAAGTATAAATATAATTTATTTTTAAGAAATTTTATTTTTTCCACCTTTTTAAAAATCTCATAATTAAATTTCTGATCTTCGGCATTTATGCAATCTGTTGGAAATAACGTATCTCCTATAATTTTCTTAGAATAAACATATCTACAAGTGCTATATAAATTATTGTTTTTAAATTTCCACTTCTGCAATGAATCATTATTTATATTTTGAGAATTAATTTTTTTTATGTATGAACTAGGTTTAAATTTATCATTCACTTCGTCATATAAAAATCCAAGCACATCAATATCATAAGAAAGATTTTTTACAATTATTTCGAAATAATTGTCATACAAGGCATCATCTGCATCCAAAAACGAAATATATTCCCCAGTAGCCAAATTAATACCTACATTACGGGCTTCTGAAGGCCCCTTATTTTCCTGACTAAAAATTTTATACTTATTATTTTTTTTTGTATATTCTTGCGCTATACTCAAAGTCTTATCTGTTGATCCATCATTTATTAAAATAATTTCCAAATTTTTATATGTTTGATTATTTATAGAAATAAGGCATCTCTCTAAGTATTTTTCAACGTTATACATAGGAATTATTATACTAATCTTCATTTTGTCCCCTTATGAAAAAACCATAAAAACTGCCAATCCCATAACAGATATGCATTAACGGAAAAATAAAAAATACCAATGCCATACTAAATTTTTTTTCATTTATGATACTTTTCAAAGTAATTACAGCATCCAAAAATCCATATAATACAAATATTAAAAATAAGGGAATTAAAGCAATCAAAAAAAGTGGGTTTTTCCACATCAAACTAAGTCCCATAACCCCGAGTGCGATTGAAGCACATAGCGACAAAAAAAACAAAAGTGGGATAAAGTGATATAATGAGAACATTTTAATATTAGATTTTGCAGCAATCGTAATCCATTTCCCATTGTTGAATTTTTGTTTTAACATTCCTTTTATGTCATCTCTCACAAAATAAAAACTTTTAACATCAGAAAACATTATGATTTTGAATCCATTACTTCTTATTCTAAACGAATAATCATTGTCTTCTGCTCTTAAATATTTTTCATTATATACGCCTATTGTTTCATAAACTTGACGTGTTAATATTAACTGATTTGTAGTATCAACCTCTAATGGCACACTTATCTCTGTCTTTTTGTGAGCCCCCACACTGCTACCAAAAACTGCATTTTCAGCATCTAATATTAGCCTACTTTTTAATGTCTGATTTAGAGAAACCCTTTCACAAATTGATCCTACAATACTATATCCTTCCTCAACATGCCTAATAGCATTTTCAACAAAATCTTTTGTCAAAAATGAATGTGCATCAACGTGAAAAAATATGTCCCCTTTTGCAGCTTTCATCCCAAGATTTCTCCCCGCTGCTTGTATTTTTTTATCATTCTGCAATATTTGGATATCCATGTACTCTTTAATATTGTTTTTCTTAAATTGAAAAAATTTTTCTTGCGTTAAATCTGTTGACCCTCCATCAACAAAAACAATTTCTGTTAATTTTTTTGCATATGATTGTTGCTTAATACTCTCTAACAATTTATCTAAATATTTTTCTTCATTTAATGCAATTACTATAATGCTCGCAATTTTGTCTCTTCCCATCTATTTCTTCCCTTTTATTTTTAGCACTGTGCATAAAATTATTTTAACATCCATACCTATTGTAAAATTTTCAATATACTCTAGCCCATAATTTATTTTGATGGGCATAATATCTGTAATGTATTTATCCCTAGGATTATCAGTTTTACTCAAAATTTCATTTTCATCTCGAAATTTTATTGACGCAATTTCAGTTATCCCTGGCTTAACTAATAGCACATTTTTTTGCTCTTCGTTATACAAATCAACATACTCTCTTACTTCTGGACGCGGGCCAACAAAACTCATATTTCCGATTAAAACATTAAATAACTGTGGCAACTCATCAATTTTAGTTTTTCTTAACATCTTTCCTGCTTTTGTTATTCTTGCGTCCTCTGAAGTAGAAATTTGCAGCCCTTTTCGATCGGCATCTTTTACCATAGTCCTAAATTTATATATTTTAAAATCCATATTGTTTTTTCCAACTCTTACTTGTTTATAAATGCCACCACCCTTGCTAGTACAAGCAACTAATAGATATACAATAATGAATAATGGTAATAGTAGAAGAATCCCAAAGAACGAAAATAGAATATCAAAACATCTTTTACAAAATAAGGTAAATTTTTTCTTCTTTAATATTTCTTTATACTTGTTTTCCATTTATTATTTCTCCAACTTTTTCGATTATATATGAAATTTCATTATCTTTTAATAATGTGTGCAATGGCAATGTAATCTCATTTTTATATTGTTGATATGCATTTGGATAATTTTTTATATCAAATCCCAACTCTTTATAAGCAGTATGCATTGGTAATGGCTTATAATGAACATTAGTAGCTATTCCTCTTTGTGCCAATTTTTCAACGACTCTATTACGACTTTCCTCGCTATCAATATTATAAAAACGTGTTAAATATAGGTGCCCACTTGATACAGCATAACTTGTTTTGTGTCGCAATAAATCTGCATGTTCAATAAATGCTTGATCATACTTTCCTATTATTTCATGCCTTCTTCTCAACATATTCTCATATCGTTCCAATTGTGCCAGTCCTAATGATGCCAATATATCTGTCATGTTGCATTTATATCCCAAAAGTTTAATGTCGTATTCCCAAGCTCCAATTTTTGTTTTTGCTAAAGCATCTTTACTTTGTCCATGCAAAGACCATAACATAAAATCAGAATATAACCACTCACTAATATCATTAAATTTATGATTCCATACAACTGCTCCGCCCTCTGCTGTTGTTAAATTTTTTACTGCATGAAAACTAAATGATGTAAAGTCAGCATGTAATCCACTCTTTATTCCATTTTTCATCGCTCCAAAACTATGTGCAGCATCAGCAATTATAAAAATTTGCCCATTTTTCTTTTGCAAATCATTACTAGGCTTAAATATACTTTTTTTGTCATCAACAATCTTATAAATTCTCTCATAGTTACATATAATTCCTGCAATGTCTACTGCTATGATTGCTTTTGTTTTATTGGTAACTAATTTTGCAAGTTGATCATAATCCATCTCATAAGAATTTTGCGCTGTATCACAAAGTACTATTTGTGCTCCTACATGACAAATAACGCTAGCACTAGCCGTATAAGTATATGCGGAAGTTATAACTTCATCCCCAGGACCTACTCCTAAAATTCTCAAGATTAATTCCAACCCCGCTGTTGCAGAGTTCAAGGCCACTGCTTTATTACAACCAACATACTCTGCAATTTTCCTTTCAAACTCTTTCGTTTTTGGCCCAGTCGTAATCCACCCCGATTTTAATGCATCAACAACTAACCCTACTTCCTTTTCTGTAATATCAGGTGGTGAAAACTTTATATTCATTTTTTCTCCTATTCTATTCCAATACTGCCTTTATTCTTCTTACGCCTGCCGAACTACTTTGTTCTTTAACTATTTTAAATTTTCCAAGTTCTCCAGTCTTTTGTGCGTGTGGTCCCCCACAAATTTCTTTGGAATATCCGTCTACTGTATAAACCTTTACTTTTTCTTCATATTTATTATCAAATATTCCAAGAGCTCCACTTTCCCTTGCTTCATCAAGAGACATTTCTTTGCATGTTACTGGAATATCTTTGCTTATCACTTCATTCACATAATCCTCCACTTGCAATATTTCCTCTTTACTCATTGGATGGTCTAAATTAAAATCAAATCTTAACCTTTCTTCAGTAATGTTGCTTCCTTTTTGAAAAATATGATCTCCATAAATTTTTCTTAAGGCTGCCAACATTAAATGTGTTGCCGTATGTAATCTTGCTGTGAGCTCACTGCTATTTGCCAATCCCCCCTTAAATTTTTGCTCAGAACCTTGTTGTGACTTTTTCTTGTGTTCTTCAAATGCTAGATTAAACCCTTCAATATCTACATTATAACCTTTCTCTTTAGCAATCTCTATTGTCATCTCGAGAGGGAATCCATAAGTATCATATAATCTAAAAACTGTTTTCCCATTAAGCACATTGCCTTCTATATATTTCAAGACTTTATCAATTTCTTTTAATCCGTTCTCGATTGTATTTTCAAATTTCTCTATTTCTGCCCCCATTGAACTTATAACAATATTTTCATTTGTTTTTAATTCAGGATAGATATCAGCATATTGATTAATAAAAATTCTTGAGATTTCAAGCAAATTTTTCACATCTATTTTTAAAATCCTTGCAAATCTAACTGCTCTTCGTATTAACCTTCTTATAACATAGCCTTGATCCATATTGGAAGGCATAATACCATTCTCATCTCCCATAATAAATGTGGCAGTTCTAATATGATCAGCAATAATTCTTGTCGCTCTTGTCATCTCTTCATCTTCACCATATTTTATGTTTGCAAGTGATGAAATTTTTAAAATTACATCCCTAAATAAATCAGTTTCATAAACAGATTCAACTCCTTGTAAAATACATAGTGTTCTTTCAAGTCCCATGCCAGTATCTACATTTTTTTGCTTTAAATTAGTATATTTACCATTCTCATCTCTAAAAAATTCCATGAAGACGTTGTTCCAAATTTCAATATATTTTCCGGCATCAGATGCTGGTGTGTCATCATCCTTATTAACTTGCTTGTCTGTCACAAAAAAAATTTCTGTGTCCGGTCCACAAGGCCCTTGTTGACCAGCCCACCACCAATTATTTTCTTTAGGTAAGTAAAAAATTTGATTAGTTTCAAGTCCATTTTCGACCCAAAATTTAGCAGACTCTGTATCTTTTGGCGCATCCTCATCACCCGCAAAAACAGTAACGGCAATTTGTCTCTTCTCAATTCCTAAAACTTTTGTTAAAAATTCATAAGAAAATGCAATTGACTCTTTTTTAAAATAATCTCCTAATGACCAGTTTCCCAACATTTCAAAAAATGTGCAGTGCGTTGCATCTCCAACAGAATCAATATCTCCTGTTCTCACACATTTTTGCACGTCACAAAGCCTTTTCCCAGCTGGATGTTGCTCCCCCAACAAATATGGGACAAGCGGATGCATACCTGCTGTTGTAAACAATACAGATGGATCGTTTTCTGGGATTAAAGAAGCCGATTTAATAATAGTATGACCTTTTTCTTCAAAAAACTTTAAAAATTTATTTCTCAATTCTCTCGATGTCAATTTGTTCATTTTTAATCCTCACAATACAACAAATCTGCATATGTAGGAATAGGCCACTTGTTAACTGGCATTTCCTTTTCAATGGAATCCACAAGATCCCTCAAATCATCCATCCCCTTAACTAATATTTTGCGACATTTTGCAGCTTTAGAGTGTAAATTTTTTTCTTTCATAATAGTCTCTATATTCTTTTCAAATGTGTCCGAAAGATTGGTTACATCAAAAGAAAGTGTGTTAATTTGCTTAATTTGATTAACCATATTAATATTAACAACCCCAATAGCCTCTCTTATTCTAGATACGTCTTTTGAAAGTTCCCCTATATAAGAATATACTGCTGGTAAAATCTGATTATTAATTATAAAGACCATTGTTTTTGCTTCTAATAAGATTGTATTAGCATAGTTCTCTAAATAGATTTCACGTCTACTAGATAACTCTTTTCTATTCATAACTTTATGCTTCTCAAACAATGCAATATTTTTTTCTTTCAATAAAACATCATATGCTTCGACGCAACTATTAATTATTGGCAGCCCACGTTTCTTCGCCTCTTTTGCCCATTCAGTGGAATAATTATTTCCCTTGAAAATAATTCTTTTATGTTCTTTGTAATACTTCTTAACAATAGTATAAACAGCTTTCTTTAGGTCTATACCTTTATCTAAATTTTCTTTTAATTCAATTGCTATTTTTTCCACATATTCTGCTGTAATTGTATTTAATGTTGTATTAGGATTTGCAAGCGTTGCAGACGATCCAACCATTCTAAATTCAAATTTGTTACCAGTAAAAGCAAATGGAGAGGTTCTATTTCTATCACTATTATCTTTCGATAATTCTGCCAAATAATTAACTCCCGTATTAATATATTTCTTTTCAACAGAGGCAACTGTTTGCCCTTCTTCAATTGCGTTCAATATAGATTCCAAATCATCACCAATAAAAATTGAAATAATGCTTGGGGGAGCCTCAGACCCTCCCAGTCTTCTTTCATTCCCAACATTTGCTGCACTCATTCGCACTAAATCAGCATACTCATCAACAGCCGATATAACGGCAATAATCATAAGTAAAAATGGCAAGTTTTCCAAAGGAGTTTTTCCTGGTTTAAACAAATTAATTCCAGTATCAGTATTTATTGACCAGTTATTATGTTTCCCACTCCCATTCATGTGTGCAAAAGGTTTTTCGTGAAGCAAACATGTCAAACCATTTTCATTAGCCACTTTTTTCATTGACTCCATGATTAATTGGTTTTGATCAGTTGCGATATTTACTTTTGAAAAAATAGGAACTAGTTCATGCTGACTTGGTGCAACTTCGTTGTGTTGCGTTTTAGCAGTAATACCTAGCTCCCACAACTCTTTATTTAATCCAGACATAAAATCGGACACTCTTTTTCTAATATTGCCATAGTACTGATTAAATGCTTCTTGCGATTTTGGTGGCATTACCCCAAATAATGTTCTACCACAATACTTCAAGTCATATCTCTTTTGATATTTATCTGTTGGGACAAGAAAATATTCTTGCTCTGCCCCTACATATGAATGTACTCTTTTTGCATCAACACCCAATAAAGGCAACAATTTCAAACATGCTCTATTTAAAGCTTCCATCGATCTCAATAAAGGTGTTTTCTTATCTAAGGCTTCTCCATTATATGAACAAAATGCAGTTGGAATATATAAAATTGGATTTGCACTTCCTCCATTCCCTTTTATGAATGCCGGCGATGAGCAATCCCACAAAGTATATCCTCTTGCCTCAAAAGTTGCTCTTATTCCACCTGTTGGAAAGCTAGATGCATCAGTCTCACCTTTAGAAAGATTTTTACCTGTAAATTCAAGCGTTGAATTCCCCTCTTTATCTATAGAAATAAATGCCTCATGTTTTTCTGCTGTTTCCCCTGTTAATGGCTGAAACCAATGCGTGTAATGTGTTACTCCATTACTTAATGCCCAATCCTTTAAAGCTACTGCAACCACGTTAGCCAACTCAATGTTAAGTGGTTTATCATGTTCGATAACTTCTTGCAATTCTTCATAAGCCTCTTTAGGCAAATATTTTTTCATGTTTTCATTACTAAACAAATTTTTACCAAAAATTTCTGTAATTACATTCTTTGTTTCTCTACTCATACATCTTTTCTCCTAGAAACTAACTCTATAAATTTGCTTGTGTATTCATCATATGAAGAATTTAAAAGCGTTACTATATTAATTGTTCTTTTCGACGTTTTTTCTTTTGTCTTTATCTCTATCATCTCGCCATTCTTAATATATTCCTCTGCCATAAAATATGGCAATATCCCTATTCCCAAACTTGCTTTAACGCTTTCTAAAACTAAATCATAACTTCCTAAATCTAAATAAGTTCTAAATGATATTCCTAATTCATTAAAATCTTTTTCTATTTCTTTTCTAGAGTAAGATGCGCTATCAATAGCAATAATTTTATTAGAACAAAGTTCACTAAAAGAAAATTCTTTATCTTTATCTATGTGATAATTTTTTGAAACAACAAAAATATCGTCATATTCGCAATAAACTTTTGAATGAAAAGCAGGATCTCTTAAATCTCCTTTAATAAAAATTAAATCCACTTTTCTATTTTGCAAAAGATTAATACTTTCCTCGCTCGTCCTATTTGAAATTTTAAATACAGCATCTTTATAAATCAAAGAAAAATTCTTTATTGCCTTAATTAAATAATATTTAACTATCGTATCCGACGCACTTATTACTATCTGCCTTGATGATGTCTTTTGTAATTCTTTAAATTTATCTTCGGCAGTATCTAATAAGATGTTTGCTTCCTTTACGTATTGATATACTATCTTCCCTTCATAAGTGAGCTGAATTCCCTTACTACTTCTTGTAAAAAGTTTCCCGCCGATCTGCCTCTCAAGTTGCTTTATAGATTGCGATACTGCAGGTTGAGAAATATACAACTCTTGAGCGGCCTTTGTTATCGAATTAGAATTGGCCACACAATAAAACACTTTATAAAGTTCGAAATTAATATTTCCCATTGCCTCAGCTCCTGTAATTTTTACATTTAATATTATAATACATACGCCACTAAATTAAAATCAAAAAATTTGCTGTTCGTCTTCCTATGCAAACAAGCATAAAAAAATAAATAATTAGGACTTTTCCGGCATTTGCAATAAAAAAATTCTTATTCTATAATCACTAAAGTTTTATAAGTTTTTTTTATTCGATTATAAAATTTAACTATTACTAATTTTTAAAAATTTTACCTTTTCAATGTATAATATGACGTGTAGAAAGGAGGTATCTGACAATGAAAACTATCGGTACTATCTCAAGAGGTATAAAGGCCCCTATTATAAGAAAAGGTGATAACTTAGTAAATATTGTTGTAGACAGTGTCCTTGCTGCTTCAAAAGAAGGGAATTTCTCTTTCCAAGACAGAGATATCGTTGCTGTAACAGAAGCTGTTCTTGCTAAAAGTCAAGGGAATTTCGCAACAATAGAGCAAATTGCAAAAGATGTCCGCCAAAAAACGGGCGGAGAAAGTGTGGGTTTAATCTTTCCTATTCTATCAAGAAATCGTTTTTCTCTATTATTAAAAGCTATTTCTATGGGTTGTAAAAAATTGTATTTGCAACTTTCATATCCATCAGATGAAGTAGGTAACCCTCTTATCCCAATCTCTATGTTAGAGGAGAAGAAAATCAACCCTTATACAGACTCTTTTACAGAAAAAGAATACTATAAAACTTTTGGGAAAATATTGCATCCTTTTACCGGCATCGATTATATAGAGCTGTATAAAAATTATGCAGGAAATAATTGCGAGATAATTTTGGCTAACAATCCTTGCGAGATATTAAAATATACTGATGTTGTCATTAATGCAGATATACATACAAGGGATCTAACTAAAAATAAACTTTTGCAAGCTGGCGCTAAAAAAGTTTTCTCGCTAAGTGATTTATTAACATCCAGTGTAGATGGAAGCGGATATAATGAAACTTACGGCCTTTATGGATCAAACATCTCAACTGACACTTCTGTAAAACTTTTTCCAAGAGACGCTCAGTCTTTTGTCGACGCTCTACAAAAATCTTTAATTGAAAAAACAGGCAAACAAATCGAGGTTATGGTGTACGGAGATGGCGCATTTAAAGACCCTGTTGGCGGTATTTGGGAGCTTGCAGATCCGGTTGTTTCCCCCGCTTATACCAGTGGATTAGAAGGCAAACCAAATGAATTAAAACTTAAATATATTGCAGATAATGATATTGCTAATTTAAATGGTGATGAAGCCGTTAATGCAATCAAAAATCTGATTTCAAATAAGAATAAGAACCTAGGATCTTCGATGAGTTCACAAGGAACAACTCCAAGAAGATTAACAGATCTTTTAGGAAGTTTGTGTGATTTAACTAGTGGAAGCGGAGATAAAGGCACTCCTATAATATTAATACAAAATTACTTTAATACATATGCTGATTAATGAATTAAAAGTATAAAAAAAAAGGGTTCTCCGGAACCCCCTTTTTTTTTATACTTTATTTATTTGTTTAATATCTTTTTTATCAATCTGACTTTCTCCCCAGTATTAACATTAACAACCGCATCATACATATTTATTTTCTCCACACCATCTAACACAATCAAATATGTCTTTACTTCTTCGTTAAAATTTATTAAATACATTTTTTCTATTTTATAGATTTTGTTTTTGTATATTAATTGAAATTTTTCTTGACTATTAAGATACTTCCAACTATTTTTTTTCACTTCTATAAGACCTATATTCTTGTCATCACTTTGTAAATTTACAGAGAGTATGTGCTCTCCTTTTTTGAATTGTGTCCCTTTTTGAATACTTCTAGGATTATATTGCACAATTCCTTTAAATTGTTCTTGAAAATCATTTTCATAATTTACTGTAGCCTCTCCGACTGGAGGATCTCCTGCTTTAGAAAGAACATTATATTTAAAGCTATAAAGTTCCTCTCCCACATTTACTACTTCTCCATTTGCCGCCCCAATATTTAAAATAACACCATCATTAATAGCATAATAGTTTATTGTTGCATTATTTACATCAAAAACTACTTCGTTAGAAACTTTCCCAAAAAACAATGTTGCTATAACTATCAAAACAACAAGGGTTATTAAACTAATAGCTGTTTTTTTACACAACCCTTTATTATCTGAAAACCACTCTTTAATGTTTTTCATATAATCCTCCTATAAATACTTATTTTGATTACAATAACCGCCCTTTAACTCCATCAATTTTATCTGACTAATATCGAATTCCCCGTTCTTGTCAATATCAATTATTGTACCTCCTCTTTGACTTGAATATTTAAGAATATTTTTATACGCCAAAAAGTCTATACTCATACCATATGTAAGTGTAACACCTTTATATCTAAATGCGCTAGTGTTTAAATGATCATGACCACAAAAAATCCCTTTAGTCGAACCTAATGCTAAAACTCTATCAAATATTTTACTCTTAAATTTAGGTGTTCCAAAATATTCATTAATTTCTCCTATTTCTCCAAACAAATATTCGACATTATTATCTTTATTACTGCTTGTATACTCTCTCCAGGCTGTTTTATACTCAGTACAAGGAATATGAAAGAACATTAGAGTTGGAACATTTTCTCTCTCTTCTTTCAGTTTTAAAATTTCTTGCTCATACCAATCTATTTGATTATCATGAATATGATCAAATCCTGAAAAAAATCCTTTTTGGCAGTACATATTTGAATCCAAAAGTACTAGCCCTAGTGCCAATGTATTTTTATGATATAATTTTATAATTTGATTGCCTTGTCCATCAATATCTTTTGGCCCTCTTCTAAAAACAGAATTCTTAAAAGTTATTAAAAAATCTGAAATCCTTGATTTGTTGTATAAAGCAAAAGGTTCTACATCGTGATTTCCATAACAAATCGTCCACGGTATATTATATGAATCGATTACTCCACCAATCTTTTTAAACTCTTTCTTGTTATTTATTGATCCTGAAAAAATAGGAATAGGATAAACTAAATCTCCAGTACATATAATAAGGTCCGGCTTTGCTTCCTCGATAATTAGCCTAACAGCTTTTTCTGCTAATTTATCTGACTTGTGCGACAAAAAACCTGCCCCATAATGTATGTCTGTTAATTGTAAAATTCTAAATTTTTTATCATCTTCAATTTGAAACTTTACTATTTCATCTTGCATTATACTAGCTCCTTTATTAACTCTTGCTTTTCTTTTATTTCTTCCTCAGTAAGAACATTCTCGTCATTACCTTCACGTGCTTTATCAAGATAATATCTTATCCTACTAAGCTTTTTACTCGTCACTTTATATCTTATAGATGCTATAAATCCTATAGACATAAAGACTATAATTACACTTGCCATTAAAATTCGTATTGCTTTAGGTGTAACTGACGTCCAAGTCATAGCGTTATCTTTCTCTTTAAGTCCACAAGCCTGCAATACAACTCCAACTAAAAATATGGCAATAGCTTGTGTTAATTTTCTTGAAAATGTCATCAATCCACTAAATGTTCCTGTTTGCCTCTCCCCAGTTTTTAGCTCAGCTACATCAACTGTGTCCGGAAAAACAATCCAAGGCATACTTTGTGCTCCACCTAACCCTAACCCCATAATAGCTGCAAACAATGGAATAATCCAAGCTGGCCAAGATGGCTGATATGAACATATAATAACGCCACCTAAAATATATAGAGGCAATCCTATTCTATAGGCAAATTGTTTTGATTTCTTTCTAGATAAATATATGCTTAATGGGATAATTAAAGCTGCAGCAACCATCATTGGAGCAACTATAGTTGTAGTTCCTAATTCTAAATTCCCAAACAATTTAGTCCCTTTAGGTATAACGATTTTTGCGTAATATGTAACTAATGCGGAAATAATATCCATACATAAAAATGCACTTATATACATGATTAAATGCCATTTATAACTCTTGATTTTGAATGGATCTATATAACTTTTAAAACTGAATTTATTTTTTATGTTTTTATCATAAGGCGCTCTCTCTTTAGAAAAAACGCCTGATGCAATCAATGGAACCGCAAATAATATTGCAAATAAAATTCCAAAGAAATAAAACATTGTCATCTGAACTTGGTTCGGATTAGTATCAAGCAAATCTCTCTGTTTATCTATTATGATTGTAGGTATTAGGAAACATATCGCCGCTCCTAGCATTGAAAAAACCAATTTTATTGTGTTTGCCTTATTTCGTTGCTCGGCCGATGAAGAAATATCCGATGCAAGCGAGCAAAATGGCACTTGTGATATAGTATTCGCCGTACAGAAAAATATATATCCTACGGTTGCAATTGCTATTTTTAAACCACTTCGCAAATTTCTAATTGGTGCGAACAACCACAACATGGCAAAAAAAGTTAAAATTCCTCCTGCCACCATGTATGGTTTCCTTCTTCCCCATTTTGAACGTGTATTATCAGAAATTACACCCATTAAAGGATCGGAAATAGCATCCCACGCCTTTGATACCATTATAATGGCTCCGGCAACAGCAGGAGCTATCCCTAAAACCATATTTAAATAAAACAATAAAACTAGCGATATTAATGTTGCACTACCGCCCCCATAAATTTCCGCACTTCCATATAAGATTGCTTCTTTTAGAGGAATATAATCTTTCTTTTCTTGTTCCGTTAACTCTCTTTTTTGCTTATTTCCCTTCATTTTTTCTCCCTTTAACCTTATCAGTGTATTCCTTGATTAACATTACAAGCACCATAACTTTCATGTTCTACTTTCTTCTGAACAATGCTTATTAAATCTTGGTCCAAATATTTGTTACTTGGTAAAGAAGAATCGATTTTGCTTAGTGGATCATTCGCTTTTAATAATAATGCATCGCTTAAAGAAATAAAAACTTCTTGATCCTCTCCACCAATGTTAAATGCTAACTTAATATTTTTATCGGTATATGCCGTATTTATTTCGTCTATAAAATTATTATAGTCAAGCGTATCTGAAGTCCCAAGTTTTGCGTTTATTTTTCCAAATGCATCTTGTTCTTCTTGTGAAAAGTCATTAATTAAAATTATTTTATTATTTGGATCTCTAAAATCTGAAATAACCGTAATATATATTTTTTCCGGCACCTCTGCCGTTTTAGTATTACTTATATACGCTGTAACTGAACTTTGAATTTTTAATACTAAAATATCCTTATTAAGAAACTTGAGCTCTAATCCTTGCGAAGGATATAAATTCTGGAGTTCAATGAATTTTGGATCATTTTTTGGAATTAATTGACTCATAACCAGTGTATTATTAGAAACAAACTCTTCATAATTATTAAGCTTATTATTAATAAGTCTCCCTAAATTATAATCTGTTATTTCATCTTGAAATAAACCTGCATCATTTTTATAATCTATAGCAGCATACTCACTTTCAAAAGAATTAGGATTATATATTTTAACCAATGTTGTTCTCAACACTTCCTTTGTAATATCGCTTAAATTTAACACATCTAAAACCGTTGAATATATATTGGGAAAACATATCTTGCCATTTTCTAGGCTTAGCGTTGCATTATTAGATAATCCAGCGCTATTAATACCATCTTTAAAAGACGTATCTATGTATTTGCAAACATCATTATATGATAATGAAATAGTTGCATTTTTCTTTATTTTTTTAACCAAATCAACTATTTTATCGATTCTTTCCTGAGCCAATTCATCATCTTTATTATATTTAAATGTCGTTGAAACCTCGTACTCTCCTAGAGCATTTTTTGTTGTCTTTGATAATCCAAGACTATCAACTAAAACAACTTCTATTTTCAACATAGAATCTTCATAAAACACCCCATTAATAAATTTCTTTAAAAATTTATTTTGTGCCGTTTCTTCAACCATATTAAGTTTATTTAAAATAATGCTACCAAAATCTATTTTACTATATAGTACAAAATATTCTTTATTCCCTTCTTTTTTGGCCTCAAGTGACTCTATATTCAATTCTATATTTTGAGCATGTTTTTTCGTATAATCGCTAATAACCTTCGCAAAAACCTTATCAGCAATTTCAAACTTATCATCAGTGTTTGGATAATTATTAAGAACCTTGTTTAAATTTATCTTACTTGTATTATCCTTGATTGAACTAAAAAGCTTATTAGAATCTATATTTTCTTTTGGAATTCCTATTTTCCCCACTAACTCATTTTGAATAAAATTGTCCAAATCTACTTGAGTATATTCGTTTGTAGGAACTAATTCATTTTTTATAGAAATACTTCTAATCGCATCTTTAAGATCGTTTTCCAAATCTTGATAAGTTTTTCCTTCTTCTAAAGGCATACCAATTGATTTAAATAATGTTTGCACAGTATAAATATTAAATGTCAATTTATTATCATTGTCTTGAAATTGAGCAATAACATTTTTCTTCAAATGATCAAATGCCTGGTATAAAGCATCTCCTATTTGCAGTCTTATATTCGTTCCTGTTTTTTTAGCAATGGTATCTAACATTTTATTCAAATTTTCTTGTTTGGCTTTATCTCCATATATTTTGTTAAATGATATTTCTGCCTCACTACTTTCTTCAGGCGAAAATATTAAAGAAAAATAATTATTTCTAGGAATTTTTTTCAAAGCAAAATTTTTTAGAAAATTAGGAAGATTTTTTAAATTTTCTTTTTCAAAATTTTTATTTAATACACTCCTTAAATTTAAAGAACAAGCTAACTGAATTTTCACCTTTCCATTTTGACTAAAAATTTTTCCCTTTAAAAATTCAACATCTTCTTTAATGTCTACCCCCATTTTAGATAATTGCTCAATATTGGTATTGTTTAAAATTTTGATAATAAGAACTGGAAGATTAATATCATCTAAAGAAAATACTATCGGCTGAACTGAATTTTTGATTTTGTCAAAATCAAAATTCATTTTTCCTATTAACTCTTCCTTTGTTAATCCTTCGTTTTCATTTGAAGAATTTATCAATAATTTTAAAATTTCATCAGAATTTGTTGTATCAGCGTTTAACATCATTGCTTCAATAAACTTATTGTTAAACTCTTCTTCTTGTTCTTCTGTTATTTTGTTTTCAAACAGTTGAGCATCTGGTTCACTTTTTATACCTTTGTATAGTCCTAATGCTTGCGTAAAGGAAACCCCAGTATATGGCATTGCTTTTTTGTCATAAACAACTTTTAAAGAAATAAACATAATACCCACTAGTATAATTGCTATAACAAATAAAATTATTAATGCCTTTAAAAATCTACCTAATATTTTATTTTTTCCCTCTTTCATTTCGTCTTCCTCTTATTCAATCTAACTATCAACTTTTCTAGTATCATTTTATATGCCTTAACATTAACATGTAATCCGTCTACTGATAATTCTTCTCGAAGATTACCTTTTGAATCAACAATTAGACTATTAATATCTATATATTCTATTCCTGTCCCTTCTAATTTTTGTCTTACTGATTCATTTATTTCGTTAATTCTCTCATTTGTTCTATTTTTTACAAAAAATTTGCTTACTTTTTTAGCTTCCTTATTTATCGGATATAATGATTCCACATAAACTTTAGCTTTTGTTTTGTTTTGTGCTTCTTTTGCAATTTTTACAATTCGCCCAGCAATTACTTCATTATCTTTTTCTACAGGAATGTCATTTGTCCCCACTAAAATGACTATACTATCAACTTGCTTATTAGTTAACAACGAATCAATGTTATTAAGTAATTCATCACTTCTCAACCCCGCAATACCTCTATTGATAAAATTGTCAGTTCCATCATATCGGCTAAAGTTGCAATATTCTACTAATGAATCACCTATAAATAAAACACCATTCTTATCGCTCATTGCCTTCCCGTAATATTGCGCTTTTAAATTTCTTCCACCTGTCGATAGGTAAAAAAATAAACCTACAAAGAATGGGATAAATATAAGCACGATTGTTGTTATTAATATCTTTTCACCTTTTGTTAAAACTGTTTTATTATTCATTTACCTATTTTATATTTCTTCTACTCATAAACAACAAAAACGAGTAACCACTCGTTTTTGAAAATCATTAAATTCTATCTAGCAATATTTTACCTGTCATTTCCTTAGGAACATCTAATCCCATTAAATACAACATAGTCGGCGCAATATCAGAAAGTTTCCCTACTGAATTAAACCTATAATCAATATCACTGCCGGCTAAAATTAAAGGAACTGGGTTTGTTGTATGAGCTGTGAACGGCTCCTTTGTTTCTAAATCAAACATAACATCACAATTCCCATGGTCTGCTGTTATTAACACATTCCCATTTATTTCTTTTATAGCAGCAACCAATTTTTTCACACAACTATCCGTGATAGAAACTGCTGTTTGCGCTGCTTTAAAAACTCCAGTATGTCCAACCATATCACAATTGGCAAAATTTAAAATCATACATCCATATTTGCCAGTTTTGATTTCTTCTATGGCCCTATCGCAAACTTCTTGCGCCTTCATCTCTGGCTCCAAATCAAATGTTGCAACTTTAGAAGAAGGTATTAAAACTCTTTCCTCCCCGGCATTAGGTTTCTCCACGCCGCCATTAAAGAAAAATGTTACATGCGCATATTTTTGTGTTTCTGCTATCCTCAATTGATTAATACCAAGACTTGACAAATATTCTCCTAATGTATTTATATATGTTTCTGGAGAATATGCTACTTTTAACATTGAGTTGTAATTAACATCATATTGTGTAAAAGATACAAAAGTTAATCCTAAAAATCCTTTCTTTCTCTCAAACGAATTAAACTTTTCATCAATAAACGCTTTTGTTATTTGTCTGGCTCTATCCGGTCTAAAATTAAAGAAAATAAATGAATCCCCTTTCTCTATTATTCCTATAGGTCTATCATTCTTGTCCGAAATAACTGTCGGCAAAACAAATTCATCTGTTATATTTTTGTTATATGAATTCTGAATTGCTTCAATAGGATCGTGCTCAATAACTCCGACCCCATCAACCATAGCTTGATAACCTTTTTCAACTCTGTCCCAGATATTATCACGATCCATAGTATAATATCTACCAGCAATAGTTGCGATTTTTCCAACTCCAACTTTTTTAATATATTGCTCTAACTTTTCAATATATCCTTTCCCGCTAGTCGGAGGAACATCTCTTCCATCTAATAAACAATGAATATAAACTTTTTCAAGCCCTTCCTTTTTTACAAGATCTAAAAGTGCATATAAATGTTGAATATCAGAATGAACTCCTCCATCTGATAATAGCCCCATTAAATGTAGCGCCTTATTGTTTGCTTTTGCATTTTTAACAGCTTCTAATAACGCTTTATTCTCAAAAAAATCACCATCTTGAATTGATTTAGTTATTCTCGTTAATTCTTGATAAATTATACGGCCTGCACCAATATTTAAATGTCCCACTTCACTGTTACCCATTTGCCCTTCTGGAAGTCCAACCGCTAAACCGGAAGCCTCTAAAGAAGTGTTAGGGTTTGTCTTTAGCAATGAATAGTAATATGGGGCTGTCTGGTGAGATATGGCATTGTTCTCAGCTTCAGGAGCAATCCCGAATCCGTCCATTATTATCAACCCTACAAATTTATGTTTTTTCATATTAATATTTAACCACTTGTGAAAAATCGACTGCCTTCAAGCTTGCCCCACCAATTAAGCCGCCGTCTATTTCTGGCATTGCCATTAATTCAGCAGCATTTTTAGGATTCATACTTCCACCATATTGTATTCTTAAACTATTTTCAGCAATTTCTTTTCCATACAATTTGGAAACTGTATCTCTTACAATCTTAATTGTGTCATTTGCTTCTTGAGACGTTGCTGTTTTTCCTGTCCCTATAGCCCAAATTGGCTCATATGCTATCACGATTTTTTCAATATCTTCTTTAGCAATATTTACTAAAGCCTTAGTTGTCTGTCTAACAATAACTTCTTCAACCTTGTTAGACTCTCTCTCTTCCAAACTTTCTCCAACGCAAATTATTGGCTTCAAGCCTTTTGCTAGTGCTTGAATTGTTCTTTTATTTACTGTTTCATCAGTTTCACCAAAATATTGTCTTCTTTCACTGTGCCCAATAATTACATATTCTACATTAAGTTCTTTTAACATATCTGCAGAAATTTCTCCGGTAAAAGCACCTTTATCTGCCCAATGAACATTTTCAGCACCTAGCTTAATGTTTGTATTTTTAATTAATTCTCCTGCCGTTTGTATATTTGTATATGGCACACATACAACAACTTCCGCTTTAGCGTCACTAACTAAAGGGATTAAATCCGTTAACAATTGTCTTGTATCAGCAATTGTATTATTCATTTTCCAGTTTCCTGCTATAATTGGTTTTCTCATTTTTTCTTCTCCTTTTACTTACTATTTAAACAATCTACCCCTGGCAAAACTTTACCTTCAAGTAATTCTAAGCTTGCTCCACCGCCAGTTGAAACATGTGAAACTTTGTCAGCAAAACCCAATTGAGTAATTGCCGCAACGCTATCTCCTCCTCCAACAATTGTTGTTGCCCCTTTTGCCAAAGTTAAACTCTCTGCTATATATTCTGTCCCAACTGCAAAGTTTGGCATTTCAAAAACTCCCATTGGTCCATTCCATACAATAGTTTTTGCATCAACAATAATTTTTCTAAACAACTCTCTTGATTTTGGGCCAATATCTAACCCCATCCAACCATCAGGAATTCCACCTTCAAAAACTTGTATATTTGCATCATTAGAAAACTCATCAGCCGCAACTTGATCAATAGGTAATATTAGTTTAACTTTCCTTTCTTCGGCCTTTTTTAACAAGCTTTTTGCCAAATCAATTTTATCTTCTTCGCACAAAGATTTTCCGATATTTTTCCCTTGAGCTTTCATAAATGTATATGCCATTCCACCACCGATAATAACAGCATCACATTTATTTAACAAATTTTCAATAACTCCTATTTTATCTGAAACTTTTGCTCCTCCTAAAATTGCAACCAGTGGTCTTACCGGTGCATCAATAGCGTTACCGAGCATTTGTATTTCTTTCTCTAATAAAAATCCGCTCACTGCGTCTTTAATAAAACCATATTGAACTACTCCAGCAGTTGAGGCATGTGCTCTATGCGCAGTTCCAAAAGCATCATTTACATATATTTCTCCAAATTGAGCTAAGGCCTTACAGAAATCTTTATCATTTCCTTCTTCTTCGTTATGAAATCTCAAATTCTCTAATAGAACAACTTCACCATTTTTACAATTTTCAACAGCCTTTTTTGCACTATCCCCTATAACATCTTCTGCAAATACAACTTTTGTATCCAACAATTGTTGCAACCTTTCAGCTACAGGTCTTAAAGTATATTTCATATTAAATTCACCCTTTGGTCTTCCCAAGTGTGAACACAAAATAACTTTTGCATTTTTACTGATTAAATACTTGATAGTTGGTAGCGCGCCTAATATTCTTGTTTCATCTGTTATAACCCCATCCTTTAAAGGAACATTAAAATCAACTCTAACTAAACATTTCTTCCCGCTAACATTAATATCAGCAATAGTTTTCTTTTCCATTTTTCACCTCGCTCATTTATATATATAAATTATACGTTTTTATTTATTTTAATCAATTAAAGCGCGTCAATTTCCCAAAGTTTTCAAGCCCGGAAAAATTTTTTTGTCTCTCATATTCATACGCTATTATCGCAACTGAATTAGACAAATTTAAAGACCTAATTTCTTCACCCATTGGAATTCTTATGCACTGTTCATAATTTGCATATAAAAGATCTTCAGGCAAACCCTTTGTCTCCTTACCGAAAACAATATAACAATCATCCGGATAGTCAACTTCGGAATATATTTTCTTCGATTTAGTGCTTGCAAAAAATTTTACTCCTTCATTTTTAGCAACAAAATCTTCCCAATCTTTATATATTTTTATCTCAACAAATCCCCAGTAATCCAGCCCAGCTCTTTTTAAATATTTATCACTAATCGAAAAACCTAACGGTTCAATTAAATGAAGTATTGCCCCTATTGCCGCGCAAGTTCTAGCTATATTCCCTGTATTTTGTGGAATTTCCGGCTCGTGTAATACAATGTTTAACATTATTTAAATCTCCTTTCGTTTTCATCGTAAAAGAAGCCAGCTTCATTAAGAATTTCATTTACCTCTATGGCTGATATCTGTTCCTCTTTGCAAATTTCCTCTAACGAAAATCCAGTATTTCTCATTTTTGTGTTTAAAAATGAAAACAAAATATACGGATCTTTAATCATTTAACATCTCCTTTCGAAACGATTCTCTTTTTTCTGTTGAAAAATCCTCTTCTATTTGTTTTAAAACAAGCCGAGATTCTTTTACCCCAAACATCACGAAATCGTGAATCATTTTATTAAAGGTATATAAATGCACATATGCCTCATCCTTTTTAACATTGTAGAAATTTATAGCTTGCTCATGTAAAATGTCATAGCTTCCAGTATAAATATCTATCTCTATCTCCCGACTATAGACATATTTTGTGGGATTCAAAATAGGATCATTTGCATCTAATGAACCTTTAATCTTCTCGAATATCACTCCGCCGCTTTGGACAGACAGTATTGGGTCATTTTTATCAACTTCAGCATCAATCTGAACTTCAAGATTAATATCTAAACAAGGAGAAAGTAGTATTAATTTATGTGGCTTATTGCAATTTTCATTCTTCAATAATTCATACAAAAGCACACTATTATATCCGCCAGCAGAATCCCCCATAAGTATAATTTTGTCATCTTTGTGATTTTTTTCAATCGCCAAATAATTTTTTAACAATTCTCGTCTTAAATCGTCCCCATTATACTTTGGAATTAACGGGTATTTTGATACATAGATTGTAGTTTTTATCAATGATGATAATTTTTTCAACATCTTCCAATGACCACAATTAATGGTTCCGGCCCAAGCTCCGCCATTAGAGAAAATAATAATTTTCCCAGGAATACTATCTTTAGGTGTAAGTTTTACAATTGATTCACTCACCAACTCAACCACATGTTTTCTCGTTGTTTTCGGCGCACTTTTCCCTACAAAATTATTACCCAAGCTCATCAATTTAAAAAACTTGTCGGGATCTTTTTGTTGCATAACTTTTTTCACTCTAAATAATCTAAGAAAAACCTTAATCATTTTACTGCTAACACTTTCTTTCATTTATACCTCTTTATTTCTCAACTAATCCAACTAAATTATTCAAAATAATCATAGACTTTAATTCACAATACTTTCTTAGTTTTCCTCGTGCTTAATTGGCTTTGCAGGAACTCCTATTGCTGTACATTTTTCTGGAATATCTTTCACTATAACAGCCCCAGCACCAATAATACTATAATCATTTACAATCTTTTTTGAATAATTTGAGTTCCAGTACCTAATTCAACAGCGTGCCCTATTTTTGTATTTCCAGACACATTTACTGATGGATAAAGGGTAACAAAGTCGCTTAAAATGGCATCATGCCCAATTGTGCAATCAATATTAATTATAACATATGAGCCTATCTCTATATTAACAGTTATGATGGAGTGAGGGCATATAATAGTACCTTCTCCAATTGAAACAAAATCCGACATTTCTACAGATGGGTCTATTATTGTTGCAAATTTTATATCAGAATTTATTTCTTTTACCTTGCCAACAACTTGCTCTCTCGTTTTAGAAGCTCCAATGGCACATACATAATAAGCATTAGGATAATTTTTCACAAAATCTATTTTTCCTATAACCTTATGCTTATTAATTTCTTTCCCTTGGATAGACTCTTCATCATCCATAAAACCAAGCAACTTCCAAGTTGGAGAAATTTTGTTTATGCGCTCTACAATCCAAGCCACCTCTCTTCCAAAACCCCCTGCTCCTAAAATAATCAAATCATTCATCTGTTTATTCCCTCAACTTATATTCACTTCATTAATTATAAAACTTTCGAATCTATTTTTTCAATTGTTTTAATTATATCAAATAGCCCTTTCTAAGCCACATAATGTAATATACTCGCTTGCAACACGGCAACAAAAACTAAAATTAATTTTTCAAAATAATACATAGTACTGATACTTTTTATTAAAACATTTTTAACTATTGTTTCAAACCATGCTCCACTATATAATTTTAAATAAAACAACACCTTAGCAAAAAAGACAGCTAAAGAGCTGTCTTCACATATTATGAAATATTTTTATGCAATTTTTACCTTATATCTTCTGTATATTAAAAATCCGACAATGGATACCATACTTAAAATAAATACAGCAAGTAAAATAATACCCGTTTTAGTCATTTGTCTCTTTATAACAAAATCATACTCATTAACATTCCCTAACTT
>JAEWXG010000013.1 GCA_023396095.1 Bacillota bacterium
AGAAAAGGAAACTGTCTAGATAACAGTAAAATGGAAACATTCTTTGGCACACTAAAAACAGAAATGTTTTATGGACACGAATATAAGTTTAAAACATTAACTCAATTAAAAATAGCCATTGAAGAATATATAGACTATTACAATAACAAAAGAATACAATTGGTGTTAAATGGATTAACACCTTGCCAAGTGAGATTACAAGGTTTATTATGCTAATTAGATATTGTCCAACTTTTTGGGTTCACCTCATAACCCTTTAAAACCTTGCAAATTTTGAATGCTTAAAAAATCAAAACAGAGAAACTAATACCACTAATTAATTAACTCTAAAACATTGTTTTTCTTAATTCGTAATATGGCTTGTTTATATGATTGTTATAAATATATACGAATAAAAAATGTATACTCTCGAAAATACCTCTTTCTATGAAATAGCACTTTTTATCTTAACATGTTATACTTCAGATTATGGATCATAAAATTATGGCTCTAGGTTTTATTGCCGCAATCATGTTGTTTGTCATTCTTGCGTTTATTAAAATGATTGCAACAAAAAAACATAATAAAAAAATTAAATCTAAAAAAATAGAAGTTGTTTCCACAACTCCTAATAACTCTCATGTAGATGATTTAACAAATTAACTTACTTATCTATTTTCCATTGGCGTATATTTTCTATGAGGTGCAATGCTCACGTATCCAGGTCTAATAATTTTACTACTATTAGAAACCTCTTCTATTCTGTGCGCACTCCATCCAACGATTCTAGAAACAGCAAACAATGGCGTAAATAGTTCAACCGGTATATCTAACATACTATATGCAAAACCAGAATAAAAATCAACATTAGCGCTAACACCCTTATATGTTTTTCTTCTGTCCCCGATAATTTGTGGAGCAAGTTTTTCAACTTTCTTATATAAATCAAACTCTTCAAATCTTCCTTTTTCAAGAGCAAGTTTTTCAACATATTCTCTTATAATATTAGCTCTTGGATCTGATAGTGAATATACAGCATGCCCCATTCCATAGATTAGTCCCTGTTTATCAAACGCTTGTTTATCTAAGACTTTATTCAAATATTCTTCTACTTCAGATTCTGTCCCTTTACGTATGTTTTTCTTTAAGTCTTCAAACATCTTGACAACTTTAATATTAGCTCCACCATGCCTTGGCCCTTTCAAGGAGCCTAAAGCCCCAGAAATACAAGAATATGTATCTGTTGCAGAGGAACTTAACAAATGCATAGCAAATGTAGAATTATTACCACCACCGTGCTCCGCGTGTAAAACTAGTAAAAGATCCAACATTCTTTCTTCTAGTTCTGTATATGATGAATCCATTCTTAGAAGCCTAAATATATTTGCTGCAGTCCCGAGTGACGCATCAGGGTGATGAATAAATAAACTTTTATCTTTATAATAGTATTCATATGCTTTTAGCCCATATACAGCAATCAAAGGAAACTGTGCTGTCAATTGTAATGACTGTTTTAAAATATTTGAAATACTAATGTCATCTGCATTATTGTCATAATAATATAAAGCTAAAACGCTTCTTGCCATAGCATTCATCATATCTTCTGAAGGCGCTTTCATTATTATATCTCTTACAAATGTCTTAGGTAACTCTCTATATGAGGTTAATAAAGTCTCAAATTCTGCTAACTGTGCTCTATCTGGTAGATCACCAAATAACAATAAATATGCAGCTTCTTCAAACGCATGGACTTTACTAATCATTGATCCTTTTATCAAGTCTTCAATATTTATCCCTCTATAATACAACTCCCCTTCGCAAGATACTTCCTCGCCTTTTTCATTAACCTTATACGAAATAATATCTGATATTTCAGTCAAACCAGCTGGGACACCTTTACCATCAATATCTCTTAACCCTCTTTTGACTTGATACTTTTGGTATAAATCTGGATTAATATACGTGCTTTTAATGGCTTTCTTTGTTAGTTTTTCAATTATAGAAGTATTTCTTTCTGAAAATCCCATTTTTCACCTCAAATTTATTTCTTATTTTGTAATTTTACCATAATTAATAAACATTTAATAGATTTTTTATTAATTAATATGCGGAACGCGTTCGTAAGCGTAAAGATTTAAGAGTAATTGCAACATTACACTCTATTGCTATTATCCTGCAATTAATTTATCCTACAAACATAGATATAAGAAATAATCATAAGTTTGCAAAGATTATATTTTATGATTATAATCGCTGCTACCTAACTTTTTACAAAATTGCTTCTCAATGATTATTGCTCTACAAAACTCAACTAATTAATCAACTATATTAACAAGCTTATATGTAAATAATGTATTAAAATTTAAAATTTGTTTTTGGTATACTTTTAAAACCTTCCTGCAACATTTCTTGTGTATATTCTGCATCTACTATTTTCCCGCTAAAATAGTTCTCATATGCCGTTGTATCAAATTGCCCATGTCCAGTAACATTAAATACTATAACTTTTTCTTCTCCGCTTTCTTTGCAGATCAATGCTTGTTTAATTGCTTCCGCTATTGCATGCCCTGATTCCGGAGCTGGTAAAATGCATTCAGCCTTCACAAAATCTAATGAAGCCTTAAAAACCTCTTTTTGTTTTACAGCAACAGCTCTTGCGAGCCCTTCATGAAACACCTTACTAACTAGTGGGCCCATTCCATGAAAACGCAAGCCTCCCGCGTGGATTGATGGTGGCATAAAATTATTTCCTAAAGTATATTGCAACATTTTAGGAGTTAAATGCCCAATATCAGAATAATCATATGCATACCTACCTCTTGTGATAGATGGACATGCCATAGGTTCTACTCCGATGATATCAAGATTTTTACCATTCATTTTTTCTTCTACAAAAGGAAAGGCTATTCCTCCAAAATTACTACCCCCACCACAACAAGCAATAATCATATCTGGTTTTTCATCTATTTGTTTTAATTGAGCTTGAGTCTCTAAACCAATAACTGTCTGATGCATCACAACATGATTCATACAACTACCTAAAACATATTTTGCATTTTGTGAACTTTGCACAACTTCAATTGCTTCAGTTATAGCCGTTCCAAGTGAGCCACTACTATTAGGGTCCTTAGCTAAAATCGCTTTCCCAGCTTTTGTTACATTGCTTGGTGATTCGTGAACGGTAGCCCCAAAACATTTAATTAAATTAAATCTTTCTTTCTTTTGTTGAGCAGACGCTTTAACCATAAACACTTCACATTCGACATCTAACATGTTACAAGCAACTGATAGTGCTGTTCCCCATTGTCCTGCGCCTGTTTCCGTCACTAGTTTAGTAACCCCTTCCTTTTTATTGTAATAAACTTGTGGTATTGCTGAATTCAACTTATGACTTCCGGAAGGGTTAACACCCTCATACTTGTAATACAATCTTGCTGGAGTTCCCAACATTTTTTCAAGTCGATACGCCCTATGTAGTGGTGTTGCCCTAAACATTTTATATAATTCATCAACTGGTTGTGGAATCTCAATATATTTTTCATTACTCAATTCGTGAATTGAACTTTCTCTTGAAAAAATTTGCGATAAATGATCAACAGTAACTATTTGATCATCATCAGTCAAATATGGCTCTACATTATTAAATAATGCTCTTAAATTAAGCCATGCTTTTGGTCTATTTTTCTCTTCTAAATAAATTTGTTGTGGGATATCATTTCTTTTTCCCATATCTAACCTCCTCTACTCTTTCTGTTCTATTCTCAACTATTCCATTCAATTTTCTTATCGTATTATAAATACTAGATAATGTCAATTTAATATTAATAATACTAATCTTATTTAAGGTCAATAACACCATACTGATTTAAAATGCTATCAATAACTTTAATATATGTCTGTATTGATTTGACATTAGCAACCATATTTCTAAATGCAATCCAAATTGTTGTAACTATCTTTGAGTTGAATGTATCAAGAGCATAATTTAAACCTGAAACTACAAATAGAATATCCGCTTTTAATTCTTCCACAATTGTTGAATCTTCTTGAACAGCTATTATCATATCTGTCAAAGATGGAATTACTTGTTCCTTAACAACCTCATCAATATCTTTATAATCTACATCATCCGATACTATTTTCTTATCTTCTGCATCTTGTTCTTCCTGATCAAAATATTTACCTTCAATTACATCACGAAATGCAACAACATACTTTGACAAAATTGTACTGCAAAACATGTTGAACGAGTCAGATATAGTTGCCGCAGGAAAAAAATCTTTTAAAAATTTATTTATTGCAATCGATTGTGTATCGAACTCATATAATATACCAGAAACTAAACAAACAATTTTTTTAGGATTAGAAGGTAGGTTAAAAATGTTGCCGGATGGTAAATAATTTTCGGCTTTCCTAAATTCAGAAGCATAATTTGCATACTCATTACATTCTTGCAATTTTTGTGCTAAAATTCTGTTTTTTGTGAGTGCTATTAAAAATTTTGAAATAGTTTTTGCAGAAAAAATAATTCCGCTTTCTAGAACATTTCTACATTCAGATTCCACTATCTCATACGCTTCCATTTCTAAACCATTCATAATTAATTTCTTCCTTAAAATAATAAGTAAATTATAACAAAAAATAATGATAACTCAAATTAAACTTAATTTATTCTTGCATTTAACTTTTTAAATAAATATTTTTTAATAAACAACCATTTTTTAATATGTATATTCATTGCCAAAGTCTACTAATTTCATTTATAATGTTACTACTTAAATGCAGGGTGGAGGACATAGTGAAATCAATATTAATTAATCTTGACAATTCAGATAAAATAAAAAAATTTGTACAAATTACTTCTAAGTATTCATATGATATTGACATACGAAGTAGTAGATATGTCGTTAACGCTAAATCAATACTTGGTATTTTTAGCCTTTCTTTAAATCACCCTCTTGTTTTAGAAATTTACAGTGATGATTGTCAAGATTTGCTCGATGAGATCCTACCTTTCGCTATAAAACAAAATGGAAACAAATAACGATTTTAAAAATAAACTTATTATTCTTATGGTTTTCGACTGTATGAATGTTTCTTTAACAAAAGAGACATTAATAGATATAGTGACCGAAAATGAATGGATTGATTTGATATATATCGATTCCCTTTTCCTCGCTCTATTAAAAGCCGGATTAATCATTAAAAAACCAAAAGACAAAAAAAATTCGTATATCCTTTCAGCCGATGGCAGGCAGTGCCTTATTTCCTGGCAAGAAGTTCTTCCTGCCGCTCAACGAAATGAAATCAAACAAAAAATTGATAAGGATAGGTTAAATTATAGACTAAAAGGAGATTATTTTGCCGACTATAATAAAGCAAGCGATGGGACATACAATGTTCAATTAGTAATTCGCGGAGCATCAGAACCAATACTCGATATTAGACTAAATGTTTCAAGTAGAAATAAAGCGAAATGGATTTATGAAACCTGGCCAACAAAAGCCTTTAATATACATGAAACTATATTTGATTTACTAAACGATTAACTCGTATAAATAAAATTCCCCAAATAAGCTAACCGTCAACAATCTTGAAATATGGTAAGCCTAATTATGCATTCATAACTTCTTCTATTGTTTAGCTTCTTTTTACTCTTCAAACATAATCGTTTTTTTTTGCATCGCTCAAATAAATAATGCTCCTTCTTTCGCGGAAGCATTATTTGTTACGTTAACTTAAACATCATCTTATTAAGACAATAAAATTTTACTTATTTTATTGCAAAGCTAATCACAAAAAGCCATTAATGATGCCATTGTCTTTTAATATTTTACTATTATAATAAATGCCGGCCGTCTATTAAATTTCCTAGGCAACTGTCATAGCTTCTACTTGCTCTTTAAGATTTGCAGATTGAGCTTTTCTTTCCGCAACTCTAGCAACTGCTGCTCTCTGTTGATCTTCAGTAAACTTATAGAAGAACAATGGAATAGCACAAGCAATATTACTCAATGCAGGCAATAAAGCTGACAATAGCCATAATGTTCTTAATGTCTTGTCTGTTGCTTCTACATTTGGTTCATAAGAAGCTGCTCCCAATCCTAACAAAATAGCAAAAGCACAAACTGCCATACCTACTTTAGAAATAAATGTTTGCATTGCAAAACAAATTCCTTCCGCTCTCTCTCCAACTTTATCTTCTAGATAATCAACTGTATCAGCAATCATTGCATATGAAAGAATATTAGCGAATCCAGATGGAATACCAGCTAAAATTAAGGTTATTACACCAAATACATATGTTCCTGTTGTCTTTCCATTCGTTTTAAATCCGATAAAGTAAAGGATTAATAATAAAATTCCACCAACTATATGTGAATAAATAAACAAATTTTTCTTTCCAAATTTTTTAGATAAATATGGCGTTAAAATTGATGCCAAGCCACCGCCTGGTGCTACCAATAATGTTATTATTGAAAATAAACTTTCAGATCCTAGTGTATACTTTGCATAATAAATACCGCTAGATAAATATAAATATCTAGCACTTCCTAAAACACCAGATAATACAATTAACATCAATGGTTTATTCTTAAACAATAAAGAAAGATTATGTGGCAAAGATTTTGGTTTAACTTCTGAATAAAATCTTTCCTTTGTGTTTTTATAACCTAAATAGAATAATGGTATTGAAACAACTGAAATAGCTATTGCAAAAATTAAGAATATTTTTGATGACATTTGAATATATTTTTCCGGATTATAAACTGCCAAATCTGGGTCATTATATTTCTTAACTGAATCAATAATAATTGGAAATAAAACTGTTACCAATCCAGAACCTAGGGTGCATAATAACCTTGCAATTGTTAACATAAGATTTCTTAAATTAGTGTCAGAAGTCATAGCTGTGGATAATCCCCAATATGGAACATCTACAACAGTGTAAACTACTGACCATATTGTATATATTACTCCAATGTATATCATTTTTGCGTTAATTGTCATTCCTGGAATATTTGTAAAACAAAGTATTGTCATAATAGCAATTGGTATTGGTGTCCACTTTAAGTATGGTCTTAATTTACCATTTTTAGTATTTGTATAATCAACTATTGTTCCCATAATTGGATCATTAAATGCATCAAATAGTCTGACCCCTAAAAATAACCAAGCTAAAAACATTGGCCCTAATTTCATTGTATCAGTTAAAAATAACATCAAAAATGATGATATAAATGTGCAAATTAAATTTTGCCCAAATCCAGCAATAGAATACGAAAGTATTTCTTTTGGCTGTAAGTCTGATTCAGGTGTAGTTCCACAAATCTTGTGGAGAAACATTTTCATCTTTTCCATAATCTCCCATCCATTTATACAATTTATTTTAAAAATTTACTAAGTGTATCAAATCCCAAATTTTTCAACCTATAGCTTCTTGCCGCAACTTCTACTATTATTGATAAATTTCTACCCGCGGCAACTGGCAATGTCATCTTAGGAATATCAACACCTAATATTTTATCATAATTTTGGGTATCTCCTATCCTATCCACTAATAATTCACTAGTCCATTGCTTGAATTCAATAACAATATCTATTTTTTTATCATATAAAACAGA
Organism: Bacillota bacterium; assembly: GCA_023396095.1. GTDB lineage: Bacteria > Bacillota > Clostridia > Christensenellales > UBA3700 > JAEWXG01. Next base: position 7,605 of record JAEWXG010000013.1, read on the forward strand.
ACCAACCCCATATAAACTTCTTACATCAATAATCCCAATTCCTCGAACTTCCATGTAAAATCTAGTTTTCTCAGGAGCCATTCCTATTAACTCATTTTTTACTTTTTTAACAAACACAACATCATCTGCAACTAATTTATGTCCTCTCGTAATTAAATCTAATGCTGTTTCACTTTTTCCTAATCCGCTTTTACCCGTTATTAATACTCCAACCCCATTGATATCCAACAATTCTCCTGAAATTAATCCTGTTTCACTTAAATATATATTTAAAAATGATTGTAGTTCATTAATGATATCGGATGTTATTTTCCCTGTTGAAAAAACTGGCGTGTCATATTTTTTTGCTATTTCTAAAACATCATCTTCAATTTTTAAATTTCTAGCAATAATAACACAGGGGATTCCTGTCTTAAAAAAACTTTCTAAAATTTTATTTTTTGTTAATCTATCTAATGAATTCAAATAATATATTTCAGCATTACCAATAACTTGTACCCTTGAAGACGCAAAATATTCAGAAAATCCTGTGAAAAACAATCCAGGTCGATTAACACTTAGTGTTGACAATTTTATAGGCTTCTTGGAAGAAAAAATCGTAAGCAAATCTAAAGATTTTGCAAATTCCTCTACCGTGATTTCTCGACATAGCAATTCTTCTTCTTTTTGATTAATTCTATATATGTTTTTCATTTAATAAATACCTCTTTACAGCTTTTGCAACACCTAAATCGTTATTAGTCTCAACAACAACATCAGCAACGTCTTTCAATTTTGGCATCGCATTGCCTACCGCTATCCCTAACCCAGCATATTTAATCATTGAAATATCGTTTTCAGCATCACCAATAGCAACTATTTGTTCACGTGGAATGTTATGTCGCTTAGCAAAATCCGCAACCGCATTCCCTTTACTAGCTTTAACGCTTACACCTTCAATTAAATTGGCTGATGCTCTATTAAATAACATATGTCCAACAAAGCGAGCATTTAAATCTGACGTTAAAGTTTCAATTATACTTTCGTCTACCATGATTAATATCTTTGGAAACTCTATTTGTCCATTTTCAACAAAGTCACTTAATTTGTTGTTTGTATAAACTACTGATATTGACATAAGATTAGCAAAATATTCAACAGAATCATGATGCAAGTATGTATATGCTTTATCTTGATAAAAAATTAAAGGCAGTACATTTACCAAAGACTCAAGATATTTTAAAACACTAATAGCAATGTCACTTTCTAAATAAATTGTGTTCAATAAACTTCCCGTTTTAACATCAAAAGTTGATGCACCTTGATGGCAAATGATTTCACCATCTTCAATATGTAGTGTAGGCAAATGTTTTCTTATTGCACTAAAAAGTCTACCGGTAGCAATTAAAACTTGTCCACCTTGACTTCTAAATTGATCTATAGCGTTTACATTTTCTTCTGGAATTCTAAAATCATCAGTGTATAATGTTCCATCAAAATCACAAACTAAAAGTTTATACTCCAATCTACCCCTCAACTCCTAATATTAATATGCACGATTTATATAATAACATAATCAAAATAATAATGATAATAGAATGAATAATAATTATCAAATTCACTTTAATTAATAAGTTTGAATAATTTTTTTCAAAAAATATAAGGCTAGATTTACTCTGGAAAGCACGTATTTTTTTAATTATAAATATTTTCAAGTATTTTTATTATGTATTTACTTAAATAAATATTACCTTAATAAATATTGCTTAATAGCGCTATTATTTAACTTTATTCTCATTTTATCGTATTTAAATATATAGAATTGATTCGAGCAACAAATTAGATATGGGAATATATATTTATATATAATTATCTCTTAAATATTATATATAAATGATATATCCGTATTTTCTCCTCTTTTTCCTTTTTTATAAATATTCTAAAAAATAACAAAAATAAAAAATATCTTATTTTAACGATTATCATGTTTAGTTTTATTAAAAAATATAAATAAGTAATATATGGTTAATTAAAATGAAATTTATTGAAAATTTGCATATCAAATACAAATAATTATTAACTCTAGTATTTTAGAAAGTACTCACAAATATTTTCCGCATCTTTTTTTGTTATCTTATCTATTTTCACTAATTCATCAAAAGTAGCTTTTTTAATATTTTCCATGGTTTTAAATTCTGCGATTAATATTTCAACCTTTTTTGGCCCTATCCCAGGAATATTAATTAACGAATTATCTATCATCGCATTATTTCTTAATCGCCTATGATAACTAATAGCAAATCTGTGCGCCTCATCTCTAACAGAAATCAAAATTCTTAAGGCAGGATTATTTTTTCCTAATTTAATATATTCATTTTGATGTAATGTACATATTAACTCATCTCTTTCGGCTAAAGATATAATTTCAACATCTTTTATACTTAAATTTTCTAAAACTTCATTAGCATATTTTAATTGTCCAAAACCGCCATCAATAACTACCAAGTCTGGCTTTTCATTAAAACCTTGATCATTATCCAAATAAGACATAAAACGTCTTTGAATTACTTCTTTAATTGACTCATAATCATTATTCCCTTGAACAGTTTTGATTCTAAACCTTCTATATAATTTTTTATCAAGTTTTCCATTTATACTTACAACCATAGAGCCAACCTTGTTTGTCCCGCTAATATGCGATATATCAAAACATTCAATCCTACGCGGGAAAACTCGCATTTTTAATTCATTCTTTAATAATTCAAGAGCCCCTAAAGTCTTTTGATAATTATTTATTTCATTATTATATTGCTTTTCCAAAAATTCCTTAGCATTAATTTCGGCAATATTTATCAATTCTTTTTTCAACCCTTTAATAGGATAAACAATTTTCGGAATAATATTTAATTTTTTTTGTATATATTCAACAAATTCTTCAGTATTATCAAGTTTTGTATTTAAAACAATATTTGTAGGTATCGATCTGTTTGTTGAATAAAACATCGTTAACGCAGACATTAAAGTATCTTCAACTCTTTCATTATAATCGCCTAGAATCATAACATCCTTTCCAACCATATGACCTGAACGAACAAAAAGTACAGATAAAACTCTCAAATTATTTTTTTCAACAATTGCTATAACATCTTGATCTATCCCATCAGCTAAATCTACAACTTGATTAATTTTAATGGACTTCAAATTATCTAACATATTTTTGTATTTTAATGCGTTTTCAAAATCTAATTTATCGGAAAATTCTTGAATTATTTTTCTTAATGTTTTTTCAGCATATGAAATATCACCAGATAAAAATTCAATTGTCTTTTGAACATTTGAGGCATATTTTTCAATGCAGTTATAAACACAAGGCGCATCACATTTTCCCATAAAATGATAAACGCACGGTCTTGCGTGTTTTTTATTATTTTCTAAATTTAAATTGCAATTTCTAATATGAAAAATAGTATAAATAATGTCTAAAACAGAATTTACATTTATATTCTGCATATAAGGACCATAATACTTCGCTCCATCAACTTTTATCCCCCTTGACTTTTCAACTGTAGGATAACTTTTTGTCAAGTCTAAACGTACATATGCATATGTTTTGTCATCTTTTAATAAAACATTATAAGGTGGACTATTTTCCTTAATCAAATTATTTTCTAAAATCAAAGCTTCGACATTATTTCTCGTAATAATATAATCGAAATCATAAATATTTTCGACCATTTTTTTTACTTTGCTTGCCTTTTCTCTCGAATCGAAATATTGATTAACGCGATTTCTTAAATTTTTTGCCTTTCCTACATAAATAATTTGAGAAAATTTATTTTTCATAATATAAACGCCAGGCAAAGATGGCAAGCTTTCTAATTTGCCATTTATAATGTCATTTTTAATAGCGCTCATAAAACAATTCCTTACTAAAAATTATATGACCAATCCCACTTTTTTCTTTACTTTAGATAATGTTTTTTCTGCAATAAAACCTGCTCTTTCTGCCCCGCTTTTAGCGACATCTAAAAGATAGTCCCGATTATTGATATATTCTAAATACTTAACTCTAAAAGGTTCTAATAAAGCAATAAGGGCATCTGCCGTTCTTTCTTTCAAATCTTGGTAAGAAAGATTATTAAATTCTTTTTCAGCCTCTTCTATACTTTTCTTTGTAGCAGTTGAATATATTGATAGCAAATTAGATACTCCAGGCTTTTTGTCAGCATCATAGTATATTTTCGCATCACTATCAGTAATTGCTCTTTTGATTTTACGGGCAATAACATCATTTTCATCCGTCAAATTAATCGTAGCATTTTCATTCTCATCACTTTTACTCATTTTGGATAGTGGGTTTTGTAATGACATAATTTTAGCCCCTACCTTAGGAATAAATCCTTCTGGGACAGTAAATGTTGGTGAGTATAAATTATTAAATCTAATCGCAATATCCCTTGCTATTTCGAGATGTTGTTTTTGATCAACACCAATTGGAACCAATTCTGTTTGATAAAGCAATATATCAGCTGCCATTAAAACGGGGTAATTTAATAGTCCCATGTTAATATTTTCTGTATGCTTTGCGCTCTTATCTTTATATTGTGTCATTCTACTCATTTCACCAACATACGTAAAACAATCTAAAATCCATTGCAATTCAGCATGTTGATGTACATGCGACTGAATATATATAATGTTTTTATTTGGATCTAGTCCACAAGCTAAAAGTTGTGCAAGAAATGAAAATGTTCTTTGCCTCAACTCACTAGGAACTTGTCTAACTGTTAAAGAATGTAAATCTGCAATTGCATATATACATCTATATGTCTCATCCTCTTGCATTTTAACCCAATTATTAATTGCGCCAATATAATTTCCTAAAGTCATTGTCCCCGTAGGTTGTATTCCACTATAAACTGTTTTTTGCATCCTTCAATAAAAATAATACTCCACATATTTAACTAAACGTTACTAGTATTATCCCTCTATATATTTTTTAATTACCTCTTTGATTGCCTTGTTAGCATATACTTTATCAAATCTAACCTTTTTATTCTCCAGCCCTTGTAAAGGTTTTGGTATTTCTACATTTGTTATTTTATTTAATTCAATCATAGCTTTAAATGAATCTTCTTCTTTTTTGCCAGTCACACCAGTATAAACATCACAAGGGAATTTATATGGATTGGCTGTTGAGGCAATAATTACCGGTTTGTTATCCTTAGTGGCGTCCACATATTTTTCATAAACACAAACTGCAACAGCGGTATGTGTATCTAACAAATATTTATAATTTTTCTCATAATTATAAATCGTTTGCAATGTTTCGTTCTCAGTTGCAAAATTCCCATAAAATTCTTTAGATATAATATTTTTTTCTTCTATCGTGATGTTATAAACTTTCTTATTTCTTAAGTTATTCATTTTCTCCCTAACTTTTTGATCGTCTCTACCAAAAATTTCAAAAAGCAATCTCTCCAGATTAGAAGAAACAAGTATATCCATTGAAGGCGACATAGTTTTATGAAAGACTCTATTTGCATCATACTCACCTTCATTGAAAAAATCCGTTAAAATATTGTTCTCATTAGATGCACAAATAAATTTATCTATCGGCAATCCCATCTTTTTAGCATAATATGCTGCCAAAATATTTCCAAAATTTCCTGTTGGAACACAAACATTGATAAAATCCCCATAATTTATTTTTTTATCCTTTAATAAATCTACATAGGATGAAACATAATATACAATTTGAGGAACTAATCTGCCCCAATTAATTGAATTAGCTGATGATAATTTGTACCCCTTCTTTTGAAATTCTAATTTCAGTTCTGTATCCGCAAAAATTTCTTTAACTGCGCTTTGCGCATCATCAAAATTTCCTTCAATCGCCGCAACATAAACATTGTCACCTTCTTGAGTAATCATTTGCAATTTTTGCATAGATGAAACACCTGTAGATGGATAAAGAACTATTATATTAGTATCTTCAACATCTTTAAACCCCTCCAAGGCAGCCTTACCAGTATCCCCAGATGTGGCAACTAAAATTAAAGTTTTTGATTTCTCATTAATTTTTTTCTTTGATACAACTAGCAAATATGGTAAAAGTGCTAAAGCGGCGTCCTTAAATGCCGCTGTTGGTCCATGCCATAATTCTAATATATTAATATTATCTCTTACATTGGTATAAGGAAAAGGTTCTCCATAAAATTTCCCATAGGCAGCTTTTGTGTATTGACATAGTTCTTCATAAGTAAACTCTACTAAAAATTTGGATAAAACAAATGCCGCTCTTTCATAGTATTTCATTGAAAACATTTTCAATATTTCTTCTTTGTGTAAACACGGAAAAATGGAGGGAACAAATAGCCCTCCATCGTCAGAAATTCCTCTTACAATTGCTTCGCTTGCTTTAAAACGAAGTGAAGCATTTCTAGTACTTACATAATGCATATATCACCATTTCTAAATAAATTTTTTAATGAAGTCAGGTAAATCTTCCTCGGCCATACTTACAGTTAAAACGAAATCGACATTTGCTTTTTCCGCAATCTTTTCAAGTTTCTCATAGAAATCACCCATGTCATTTATATTAGCAGAAGTAATTCTACTTGCTCCATCGATAAATATCTTTCTTATATCATAATTACCGGCTAGCAAGCCTCTTATAAAACCTAAAAATCCTAACTCTGTTACAATATCAAAATCCTTAGCATTTACAAATCTCACATCTCTTTTTATATCATACATGTACCTATCAGTATCTGTAATAAAAACACATACATCTGTGTCTTTTGTCGCATTAGCTTTGTCTATAATCATTTTTGTTTTTCCGAAACCTTTTGGTCCATAAATAATTTCAATCATTATGTGCCTCCTATAACCTCTTGCCTTGCTTCAATTATAACATATGACCATTTTGCCATCAATATTAATTTTTCAGTAATTTTACAGCAAAATCGATTAATATCGCATAAATTTTTCACACAGTTTTTCAATTGTAAAATCTCAAATATAATAAAAATTTTATTAGTGGAAATATATTAACTTTCTAAATTTTGCAATTTTGCATTTTGATCCTCAATCTGCAGTCTTTCTATCATCTGGAATAGATCTCCATCTAAAAATTCATCAATAGAGTAGATTGTAAAACCTATCCTATGATCCGTTACTCTTCCTTGTGGAAAATTATATGTTCTAATTCTCTCGGATCTATCTCCTGTTCCTACTTGCATCTTTCTATTTTCTGCATATTCCTTATTTCTTTCAGTCTCATAAAAATCATATAAGCGGCTAGCAAGAACTTTCATTGCCTTTTCTCTATTTTTAATTTGGGATCTTTCATCTTGAGATGTTACAACCATTCCAGTAGGTAAATGTGTGATTCTAATTGCAGATTCTGTTTTGTTAACATGCTGTCCTCCAGCACCACTTGAACGATAGGTATCTATCTTTAAATCTTTTTCGTTAATTTCAAGATCAACTTCCTCTATCTCCGGCAAAACCGCAACTGTAATCGTTGAAGTGTGCACTCTCCCTTGAGACTCAGTTTCTGGAACTCTCTGCACTCTATGAACACCACTTTCGTACTTTAACTTACTATATGCACCCTTTCCGTGTATAGAAAATGTTACCTCTTTTACTCCACCTAATTCTGTCATATTAGTATCAATATCTTCTACTTTCCAGCGCATTCTCTCCGCAAAACGCTTATACATCCTCATAATTTCTGTGCCAAAAAGCGCAGCCTCTTCTCCGCCTGCTCCAGCTCTTATTTCTACAACAACGTTTTTCTCATCATTAGGATCTGTAGGTAAAAGTGCAATCTTTAAATCGTTTTCTATCTTGCTCTTATCTTCTTTTGCTATTTGCAGCTCTTCTTTCGCTAAATCGGCCATATCTTTGTCGTTTGATGATAACATTTCCTCACACTCTTTTATTAACTCGTTATTTTTATTATATCTAACATACAAATCAACAATGGGCTCCAAATCTGAATGTTCCTTGCAATATTTCTTCCATTCATCTTGCTTATTAATTACTTCTGGATCGGAAATCAATTTTGTCAAATTTTGAAATCTATCCATTATCCAATCTAATTTTTCAAACATATTAATTCACCTTCACTATATATACTCTATCGATTCCAGAAATATCTTTAACAACACTGGTTTGATAGTTCTTATATACCATATTCAATATTTCTGCTTGCCCTTGACCTATTTCAAAAATTATATATTTCAATTTTTTTCTATCTCGTAACTGCTTTTCAATTGTAATGTACGCATTGACACCAGAATTACCACCGTCTAAAGCTAATTTGGGCTCATAATCTCTAACTTCAACATCCAATCCTTCAATATCAGTCGTTTTAATGTATGGGGGATTAGATACAATTACATCATAAATATCATTAATACAAGATAAAAAATCGCTCTGTATAAAATCAATTATTGCATTGTTTTGTCTTGCATTATTTTTTGCAATCAATAATGCATATTCAGATATATCACTTGCTGCAACATTTACTTCCGGCATTTGTTTCTTTAATGTAATAGCAATAGCTCCGCTTCCAGTACATAGATCTAAAACTGAATTATACCCATGAGTTTTTATGAAATCACATGCGTATTGAACTAGTTCTTCTGTTTCAGGGCGCGGACATAACACTCTTCTATTAACATTAATCATTTCTCCATAGAAATCAGTGTTTCCTAAAATGTGTTGCAATGGTTCACCATTCCCCTTTCGTTTCGCATACTGCTTTAAAATTTCAAAATCGCTTTCCTTAATTGTTTTAATTTCCGATAATTTACTTCTTTCTATTCCTAAAATATCCACGAACATCCAATCTATATCTGACTTGTCCGCATTCGAAATTTTTTCAATTTCTTGCCTAGCTTGTTCATATTGAACATCAAGATTAAATGTTTTAGTCTCGATATTTTGATCATTATCCATTGCTAAAACTGTATTAAAAGCAACAATGGCGCATTCAACCATATCATCTGTTGGCTGACGAGTTGTTATTTTTTGCAATAATAACCCTGGAAATTTTAAAATATTAACAAACCAATTATCAAATTTCGCTAAAAATTTTAATGCTTCATAGGAGACACCTGCAACAATTGGTAATAAAGCTAACCTAATAAGAAGTCTTTGCCATAAATGCTCTTGCCACCCAAAAAATGAAACTATTATTATCCCAACAGCCATAACGATAAACATAAAAGTCGTTCCACAACGGTCATGCACCGTTGTCATCTTTTGCACATTTTCAATAGTTAAATCTAAACCGTGCTCATAACAACTTATAGTTTTATGTTCTGCCCCATGGTACATAAATATTCGCTTAATATCTTTAATTAATGAAACTAATAGCAAGTATATTAAAAAAATCGCAAATCTAATCATTCCTTCAATAAAATTTTTTAATATACTAACTTCTATCTTACTTAAATTACCTATTTGTGTAGGCAAGAATCTCGTAATAAATGCTGGAAGTAAAATAAACAAAACAATTGATAATCCAACACCTAAAATAACTCCAATTCCAACTGCCAATTTTACAGCATCAATATGAAATTTTTTAGAAAGCCACTTTTCAAATTTTGATGGTTCACCAACATCCCCGTAAACAGCACTTGCCCTTGTCATAATTGAAACACCCATTGCAAGCATAGATATAAAATTTAAAATTCCTCTAATAAAAAACATTCTGTAAAAAATGTTTTTTTCACTTACTGGCTTCAACCGGCTAGATTCGACTACTATTTCTCCCTGGGGGTTTCTCACAGCAGTAGCCATAGATGTCGCTCCACGCATCATTACACCTTCAAGGACTGCTTGACCACCTATGGAAGTTCTTATCTTTTTCTTTTTCTTTTTATTTCCCATTTAAATAAAAATGTGCGTAATTATCTCCGCACATCACATCAATTCAACCAAAGTTATTGAATATTATAACGTTTTTTGAATTTATCAACTCTTCCACCTGTATCTACAAGTTTTTGCTTACCTGTAAAAAATGGATGACATTTGCTACAAATATCTACTTTTATCGTATCACCTTTAACTGTTGATCCTGTTGTAAATTTTTCTCCACAAGCACACTCAACTGTTACTTCATGATAATCTGGATGTAAATTCCCTTTCATTTTATCACCTCTGTTCTCAAAATTGCTTAATTATTATATTAATATAGCCCATGTTAGTCAAGGAAAAAGATTGCAATTCCTACTTATCGTTAGACAATGAGTATTAATACAACAATATTTTAATTTATTTATTAGCAAACCATACTCATTTGTTTTAAACAATCCATATTCAATTCCAATTATCAAAAAATATTAAATTCTTACATTAACTAGAATGCAGCATAATTTGTTAAATATTATATCTTTTTCACATAACACAATTATGTTATAATATTTTCAATGGAGAAACTATGCAATCTTGGAAATTAATTGAACCTAAAAAACTTGAATTAATAGAAACTACTGATAATGATTTTTTACAAGATCAAAACTATGCAAAAATTAAAATTTCTTTAGCCAATATTACAAGCAGCGACATGGGTGTTTTTACTGGAAGCTATAAATATACACAATATCCAATTGGTCCAGGGAGATCTGCAGTCGGCTACATAAGCGAATCAGCAAACTCCTACTACAAAAAAGGTCAAAGAATTTTTTTAACACCATATCAAAAAAATAAAGCAGATAAAACACTTATTGCTGGAACGGATTTTGATGGATACCTTGCTAATTTTGCAACTGTCCCTACAACTCACATTATTGAATTGCCGGATAGCGTAAAAGAAGATGAAGCCATTTTTATTGATGATATCGCACTAGCGTATTCCACATTATCTCTTCTAAATGTAAAACAAGGAGAATATGTTCTTTTAATTGGATCATCATTTAAAAATATTATTGCTGCACAATTAATCATATATCGTCAAGCTATACCTATTATTTTAGATAATGATGATAATAGATTGAAAACAGCAGAATCGTTAGGCATATATTATACAATTAATAAAAATTTAAAAAATGAAAAACAGAGAATTAAGGAAATAACTTCCGGAAATTTTGTTAAGTATTTAATATTTGATACAGATAGTTTTTCAGATTCTCGCGATATTCTTTCATATTTAGGACAAGATGGTAAATTGTGTTTTATGGGATTTAATAAAATGCCTAATGCATTAAACATTAATATCGCTCCATTAATCAAAAATGAAATATCAATTATTTCCTCAAATACAGGAAAAGATCATATAACTGCAGCAATCAATGCTTTAGCAAATTCAATAGTTGATGTCCACAATTTAATTGAAAATAGAGGAGAATTAAATTCTGCAGATAAATTTATAAATGAATTATCAACACAATGTACATATTTTAAAAATATTATCAAGTGTTAAAATAGGGGATGCTTATGGAAATTACAAGTGTAAAAGTGAAATTAATCGAAGGCTCACAAACTAAGTTGAAAGCTGTTGCTAGTGTTACTATTGATAATGCTATTAGTATACACGATATCAAAATTTTAGATGGCGATAAAGGAATATTTATAGCAATGCCTAGCAGAAAAAATAGCGCTGGTGAATTTAAGGATATTGTTCATGCAATCAATTCTGAAACGCGTTCTATTTTAACTGACAAAATTCTAGAAGAATATAATAAATTAATCTAACCTTATAAATTTTTACTTTTTTATTTACTAAAAACTATGTAAGTTTTTACGAGGTTTGTTGGGGCCAAAATAATAAAAATACACGAAAAAAATAGACAAAATTTGTCTATTTTTTGTTATACAACTATTGTAACTATTTAACAGTGTTAAATAATTTTGTTAAACTGGAAACTTTTCTTGAAACTGTATTAGCATGATATAATCCATCACTCTTTGCTCTATTTAACAAAGAAATGCAATTATTTAATTTTTCTTCTGCTAAATTTTTATCATTAACAGCAACAGCCTCTTTGAAATCCTTGATAGCCGTTTTAATTTTTGAACGCTTACTTACATTATTTAAATTTGCCTTGTTTGCTGTTTCAACTCTTTTCTCTTGAGTAGAGCGCGCCTTTTTTTCATTCTTATTTTCTGCCATATGAAAACTCCTATATGAATTTTATTTGCTTGGATATTTTAACATAGAGTAATTATGAAAGCAAGAATTATTAATTAAAAGACTTTTATAGGTTGATATGAACTGAAGTTCGGTTTTTGGTTTATTCTTAAACTTGATTTTCATAATTTGTTTTTTTCATAATCAATCAAAAAGAATATTTTTTTAAAACATTTTTATAAAAGGTTAATGCGAACCTTGTATTTATGTTGTATCACACAATTTAGATCTTATTGTAATTTTTTAATAAAAAATAAAACTTATTTAAAAACTATTTTTTGTATTATCTTCGTGCAACGCTGCACATGTTGTACGCGTTGTACACTGCATCTCTCTTTAGTCGTCCTTTGTTTTTAAATTTTCAATCAGGTTGTTGCAATTTTTAAGCTTCCTTTTTAATAATATTCTCTCTTTCTTTTCTATAATATAAATAAACCAAACAAGCCTTATTTATTACAACTATATCTTGATATAGAAGCTCAATTTCTCCAAAAAAATACATCCTCATATTAGGATGTATAAATGCAAATTTTTCATCCAGTTTTTACTGCTCCTGGCAAACACATTTTTATAGCCTGATTTTAGCATTTGTTTTATTTGTCAAATGTGTTTTTAAAAAATCTAAACAGTTGTAAGTTTGTTTTCTTTATCGATGTTATACCATTTGCCATCTTTTTTAACACAAGCCACACCAGCATTAAATGACGTCGCTGACTCATATTCCAATGTAATAATGACATTTCCATTTTCATCTATATAGCCGCACATATAATGACCATCTTTATATTCCGCAACTACTGCTAATCCTTCAGAAAAACTTAATGCTAAATCATATTTTGGTTCAATCCGCATTTTGTTATTCTCATCAATATAACCAAATTTCCCATCCAATTCAACAACCGCTAAACCAGACGAAAAAAAGAATATATCATCATACTCAGGTGGTATTAAATCCTTTTTATCAATTGTCTTTAGCCCGAACTTTCCACCTTTACTAAATTTTAAATAGGAATTTTTTAATGGCTCATAATCTTCAACTTTAGGTCTTTCAAGCCCATCATGAATTGTTTTCAACCTTACATCTCTTTCTCTTGCAAAGTTGTTATTATTCTTTTTACTAAATATATCAGCTTTTTGCGTTTGTTTATCCGTAGATATTTTTTCAACTAACTGTTTTGCTGATATTTTATCATCTAATTCTTCGGCAACTTCATTTGGCCTATAATCAGCACCATATTTTCCCAATGCTTTTCTTATTTCAAAGCATTGTTTTTTACCTATTCTATGTATTTTATACATGTCATTCATGTATCGTGATGCAATATCTTTTATAGTTGTTACTTTTCCAGCTATAAGTAATTCTCGTGTTTCCATCGAAATATCTAACTGCTCAACAGAAATATTTAAAATGTTTTCTGGCAAGTTCGGCGTGTACTCCGTAACAAATGCTTTGTTATGCCTTTTCTTTCTAACCTTTTTTTTATGACTCTTATTATTTTGTGTAATATCAATACTAATGTTTTTTTCCATATCCTTTATTGTATCACAATTTTTATTATAATTTTTTTGTTATCATCAATCTTAAATTTTGATACTCAATTTAATATTGTTTTAGCAAAATAAAGTAGAAATTGTTAACAATTACTCCATTCAATTTTAGATGACTGTTAAAGGCCTAAAAATCTACAACTCAATTTTTACAATGTTATATTGAACTTAAGTTAAAGTTCAACTTTTAGATTCCGTCATTTTGATTAAATGCGCATTATTTGTGTTATAAATAATTTTTTCTCCTTGTTTTTATTTATTTTATTATTATATAATATACATATGGTTTCAAAAATTAAGATATCAAAACTAAACATACTATTTACTAGTCTTATTGCTGTAGCAATAATTGTTTTTTTCTCTATACTACATTCTTACAATGTTAACGCAGAGGATTCTGTTTTCCCAATAAACAAAGACTTTAATGTTACATTACTTAACAATGATGCTGCTAATTTCATCACACTAGATTATGTAGATACAGAAAACAATCAAAAAGAGTTATTTTTAGATTATGATGCAACGGATAAAGTTTTTAAAATTCAAGTCGATAATAAATTATTAACTGTAGCAGATAAAGTTATTGATGCTTCTCAAATCCTTTATTACAAAACCAACAATACTGTTTTAATTTCAACAGAAGAATCGGAGAACAAACATATTTATTTGCTAATAATACCTAACTCAATCGAATCTCTTGATGAAGCTACTTTCAAAAATAATTATTTTCATGAAATTGAAGCAAAAAATTTGTCTGAAATAATAACAGAAAATTTAAAACAATTTAGCATCAATAAAATAGGTAGCAATTTGCGTATTGATGCGATTGATGGTAATTCTAAAATCTTCTCCACAATAATTGAAAATTTTGAAACTTTTAATTATGATCCGATAAAAACAAATCTTGATTTTAACAAAGTTAACTTATTGGTATCTATATCAACATATCCTAACTTAGTAACCACAGAAAATAAAGCCTTTGTTTGGAAAAGTAACGCAATAAAAATTTTTAATTGGGAAGATGGTTCTGAATTAGGCACTATCAATCTTTCTGCGCCAACAACATTCGAAAGCTTTACAATTTTGGGTGATTACTTAATTGCTGCAAAAAAAGATTCGACTGCACCTACAACCGTGCAAGTTGAATATATCCAATTGACCAACATTGCGGGAGCAAGTTTGCTTGAGCATCTTGGCTCTATAGAAACTAATAATACTAATCTCGAAATATTTAAATCTATCAATAATACTTTACTTGTAAAATATGGAGTAGTAAAAATCGCCTACAAATATGCTTGCAATTTTGAAGCTCCTCAAGGCAACAAACTTATAAAAATTGACTATTATGGACAAGAAGCACAACTAGAAGATGATACAAATAAGTTGAAAAAACCTTCTTTCACATCAGCAATAAACGTTGGTGAAGATCTATTTGTTTACATTTATGATGACTATAAACGAATTATCCAATACAAAATTAACAAACAAAACAAAATTTATGCAGCCAATATAATCAAACAAAATTTAGAAATTAAAAATTTAATTGCTTTTAATATTGCCAACGAACAAAAACTTTTAATATTAACAAAATCAAACAAACTACTACTATGGAGTTCTGCTGAACAGGATAAAGAAATTACAATAATTGAAAAAACCTCAAATAACCCAAATGAGACACTAAATCCATCTAACATTGTTGATAGCGTTTATTTTGATAATAAATTATTCTTTATATACAGTCGTGCAGAAGTTCTCGAATTGAAATTCATTGATTTTTCTTCAATCAATAATGGGGCATCAATTGAATTAGAGTCAATAAATATAGATTTAAACTCTTCAACTATTTCCACATCTCCTTCTTTATTTATGTTTGATATTACATCAAATAATATTATCCACTTTATAGATAAGAATGATGGAACGGTATACTATTTTCAATTATGCAATAATGACTCAATATTTACTGCCGAATATATGCATTTATCAATAAAAGATACAAGATTAAAAAATATTCTTGATTTCAAAGTAGATTCATTGGGTAATATATTTTTCTTAAAGTCTAATAAGTTATTTAAAATTGAAAGAAAAGATTATAACAATTTTACTGCTCAGGAAACGATTTTATCGCAATATAATTTTTCAAATGTAGTCTCTCTATCAATTAGTCAAAATGGTAATATTTGTTTAACAGATACAAACAATCATATTTTTGCTATTTTGGAAGAAAAATATTTAAATCCTATTCAAGATGAAAATATTACTTTTGAATCTGATAATTATTTGACTCCTGGAGAAAATAAAATATTAAAACTAAAGGATAAAACAATCTTATTTAGATATCCGGGCGATTATTCCACAGCCTTTATTCTAACTGAAGAAAGTGACTTGCAGGCCCTTTATATTAACTCGCACCGAGAATATGATTTAGTAATTACAAAACAAGGAAGATTCGGTTTTATTAGGAAGGATAGTATTATATCTGTTATTAACGAACTTGCTATAAATGACAACCGCTTTGATGAAGTTGAATTAATTCATCAAAGTATAGAATTGGAATTAAAAGCGCATCTCTCTTTTATCCCGATCAATTTTATAGATAATAATCATAAATACAATGCATATCAAAATTCATCAAAGTTTTTAGAAAACTTATATAACCAATCAATTAAAAATTGGGTAGAAGGGTTTAAATTAAATAAATGGGAAAATTTTACACCTGCAAAATATGAAATTTCTTCAGTTTTCACAAGCGATGTATTTTGGCAAACATCAGAAAATCATAAACCATTAATAGTTAGAGTGCGAATTTCCTCTTCTTCAGGAAACAGTATCATTTTATATGGTCTTTACGATGAATATACTACTATTACATCTTT
The DNA here is from genome assembly GCA_023396095.1 of Bacillota bacterium. Taxonomy (GTDB): domain Bacteria; phylum Bacillota; class Clostridia; order Christensenellales; family UBA3700; genus JAEWXG01. The sequence goes on from JAEWXG010000013.1 coordinate 24,153, forward strand.
ATCAACTCATACTGGAAAAGAAGCTAAAATCCAAGTTTCCAGCATCGGTAAAAAAGTTAAATTGTTCTCACGTGATGATCCAAATTCTCAGGTATTATACGAACTAAATGATGGCAATATAGTTTTAGTATTAACACGTAATTATGAAGAAACCGATTTTAAATTTGTTAAAGTATCATATAAAACAAAGAACAACAAAGAATACATTGGCTACGTTTATAAAGATAATTTAACAACAAATAGAATAACTACCGCTCAAGCAAAAACTATGGGAATCGTTATATTCTCTTTATTAATTACACTACTTCAATTCTCGTTCTTTAGATATAGAAGAAAGCGTTTTGATAAAAATGATGATATCTAATACTTGAAAATATTACATGCTTTTTAATCTCTCGCGCTATTGGTAATTTTCCATAATTGCAAAAATTTACTATGAAATTATTGTTAAAATTTTATATACAAAAAAACGATTCTCAAATAGAGAATCTGCATTTTTAAAATTAATTTAAACTAATCTTTTTGATTTTCAATCATTGGGAGCTCTTGAAACATACTTGGATTTTTGAGCACCTTTATTTTGATTATTAATTATTAATTGAAAAAACTAATTAATTATCTACTCCATATTTTTTCATTAATCTTTCAATGTCTGCAAAAGTTTTAACTGCTATTGCATCTTCATCTTCCAACTCAATTTGAAATTCATCCTCAATAGCTAATAAAAATTGAACTAGTTTTAAGGAATCAGCATTTAAATCCTCTTTTAATCTAGTTGTCGATACTATCGATTCTTCATCAACTCCTAATATATCTGCCATTATATTTTTAATTTTATTCATACTTTTCTCCATTTTTTTTTGTCATAATAGTATTATATCATTGACCAACGCATATGTCACACACCAAAACTTGATGATTTGCAAAGACGTTGGTATGAACTGAAGTTCGGTTTTTTAAAGTATTCTAGAAAAAGCAGCTTTACATTTCGATAATACATTTTTTAAACATTCTGAAATCTTATCTTGTAAACCTTCAATTCCTAAAACCGAATTAGAAGAGTGGATTCTAGCTAAACTGCTGTATTCTGCAGCGCCTTCCTTTGTTGAATTTATTGTAGCACATTTTTTTTGTTTTGTATCAACGTTTGAAAATATTTTATTGAAAGAAATTTTATTTGCCTGGTAAGCTCTATACGTTGCCATGACATTAGCTCCTTCTTTTGACCATGTCATCGGTCTTGAACTCATCCTTGCAGATAATATATGTGATACATGTGATTCTGCCGAACAACAAACGTTTTCTTTATCAAGATTTATGTATTTTAAATTATTCAACAAGTAAAGTATCCCATACATTTGACCTGAACTTTCATCCTGAATCGCATCTTTTTTGTATCTCTTATAATAATTTTGTTTTAAGAATTCACTGTCTTTGTTTTTTAAAGCTTGCAGATATTCCTGTATCTTATCTTCCCTTCCTCTTGAAAGTCTTACAACGGTCTGATAAACATGAAATTTATCGAGTTGAAATTTAGCATTGGGAAATATTTTTAATGACATTTTTATCCAGGATGCACCATCTCCGGATATTGAAATAGGTGTTCCCGGATAATATCTGCTTTTTATATAATCTCTTACTTGTGTCCACATATATGTTGCAGATCTGTTTGTTGAGAAATATCTCGGATTAATAAGAACTCTTTTTTGTAAAACATCATCATATTTATATCCTTCGTGAACATATACAAGTTTTACAATACCTCTGTTCTTCTTTTTCAAATGTACATGATCTTCATCGGCTTCAATATATAATTTGTCTACATATTTCATTTTAGAGTCTTGTATACCGCTTATCAAATTAACAGCTTTACCGCAATTTCTCTTTACTATATTAAGTGCCGTTCGTGATGATATATCACCATCCAAAAGAATAGCGGCTTTGTTATATGATGTTGATGTTGATAAATTTATAATTTTACTTTGATAACCTTTTTCTATCCTCTGTCTTTTATCTAACTCCAAAAAATTATCAACTATATAAAAAGGTTCTCCGTTTGCCACATATCTTTTTCTTACAAAGTTAATCTCACCTATATCGGACAGGATCCTTTTATGCTTGTTGGCGTGCGTTATTTTAACCTCCACTTTATCTCTTAGGTTATTGTTGTATATCATATCAATGGATCTGGCATACTGCTCTATAACCTTTACAGCAAGCTTATTCGTTATTTCTTTTACATCTTCTGTCAGCAGCATTAAACTGCTTTCCTTATTATCAAGTCTTTTTTCAAACTTGTTCATCATTTCATAAACAGATAAATTTACCAGCTTTGTTAATTCATCTTCCAGTATTAAATTAATATCTTTTATCATAGTTTACCTCATAAAATAATTTAATTAACAGTCATAACAAAAAAGACAGCTTTAAACGGCTGTCTTGTTGTCTTACAAAATGTATTACATTTCGTATTACATATTGTAATACATTTTATTTAATATTTAAACTAAGTCCAATGCATTGATTTTTATCCTTTTATTGTCATTTTGACTGTTAATTAGCCGGTTTATAATGTCTTACAAAATGTCACACAAAACGTATTACATTCTATAAAACAAATTAATTAATTCTAAATAATTTATCTTCTTGCGATAATTCAACAACAATATTTGACTTGTTTTTTAAAAGGCTGTCCTGTTGTCTTACAAAATGTATTACATTTCGTATTACGATATTTTCATCTTTAAGCGCCTATATATTAAGTAAATAACAATAGATAAAACGCTTAATATAAATACGGAAAGCAAGATAACACCTGTTTTTGATATTTGTCTTTTTATAACAAAATCATATTCGCTCACATTGCCCAATTTATCTCTCACTACTAAATGATATTTACCGGGTTCTTTTAGTGAGTTTCCTTTGTATTCTATAATTTTACCGTTTCTCGTTATCTCATATTCAAGTCCGGATTTTTTCTCGCCTATAGGGATTATCTTTATTCCTCCTTTTTCCAGCTTTTCCATCTTCATTTCAGGCTTTATTGAATCAACATTAAAGTTAACTCTATATTCCGTTAAACTGCTGCAATCTCTTAAATTTATTTGGTATGTTCCGGTTTCCGTAAACACATTAACATTACCTGGCAATAAAGAGTTGTCTTTCTTTATGGAAAGTACTTCCTGATCTGTAAAGTCAAAAGTATATTCTTTCGATATATTTGGGATTTTAATTGCAGTTACTTTCTTCTCATTACCTAAGAGATCTCTAAATACGATTTCATACTTACCGTTTTCATTCAAGGTTTCATTCGCAATCTCTTTTCCGTCTTTAATAACCTTTATCTCTCCTTCTTCTCTTAACTTAACGGTTATATCGTTTGTTGTATAAAACACATCCGCAAAAATATTTATTGAATAATCAACCTTTGTGTCTATTACAAATGAACCGAAACCTGTATTGCCCGCTTTATCTTTAATGTTAAATTTGTATTCACCGTCGGTTTTAAATTCATATATGTTCTTACCAAGCCTTAGACCGTTTAAAAATATTTCCGGTGTGCTGTCTTCTTCTGTATCTATACTAACCGCTCCATTTGTCTTTCCTCCGTTCTCAACACCGTTTAATGTGTATTTAGGCGGAGTTAGATCTATAACGATAAATAGAGTTAATATATTACCTCTCATATCTTCAAGCGTAATCTCATTCCTGCCTTCTGTCTTTACGATATATCTGCCTTCTTCAACCTTTTTAATATTTCCTTCCATGCTCTTCATCTTTTCTTTAAGTATGATTTCCAAGGAACTGTTAGTTAGATATTCTTCATTTTCTTTAATATATTGACCTTCAATATCAAAATCGACTTTCCTGTCAAGTATCATAATAAAAGTGTTTATATTACCTACTCTGTCTTTAACGGTAATTTCATACTCGCCGTCTTCGGTTATATAACTGTCTTTATGGTAAGTAAATAGAAACGCTCCTTTTTTCTTTACTTCAACTTTTGCTCCTATTTCACCGGTTTTAATCTTGAACGGACTGTTAATTGCGGTATTGGTATTTATAACTTCACCATTTATAGTTTCTACAAAATATTCACAAATTACCGAATCAATAGCAAAACTGTATTCCTTATATAGCCCTCTATCCTCTTTGTTGATTAGTAAAACCTTATAATTCTCTTCCGTAACATTATCAACGGATAGAATAACATGTTGTCTTTTGAAATTTTCCTCAATTAATTCATATTCACTTTTTTGAAGTAATACGTAATTATCTCCGATTTTTTTGTATAGATATATATCATCTTCCATGCCCGACACAACGGAAACATTTTTATTCGTGATACCTTTCTCCTTAACGGACAGTTTTGCATACGGCAAATTCTTCATATAGAATATCGGCTCTTCTACATATTTTCTTCCGTATATATCCGTGTATTCAACCTGATATTTCCCGCCTGTTTTAAAATCATATCTGAATCTGTTTTCTGAAATATCGAATCCGTATGAATCCTTTTCAAGCTTTATTCTTTTTTGGGTATTGATATCACTGCCTTCAAGTTCATATTTATAGATCGATATTTCTTTAAATGAATTATTCATATCATCTATTTTAAATCTCATGTATAAATCACTCTTGGTATCTTCTTCATCCGAATGTATCCATTTAGGATCTTCACCCGCTATCCTTACCGTATACTCAATGCTGTTATAGTTTCTGTCATATACCCTTATCGTTATTTTTCCGTAATATCCGCTCTCAAATGAAAACTCCGGAATCTTTTCTACATCACTTGCCAAATAAACGGCGTTTCTGAAACCTCCACCGTTAAGAACGATAACCGACATGCCTCTGTCTTCTTTGTCATCAATTTTTCTTATCTTATAACCGACATATCTTAAAATATTACTTCCTGATACGGATGTGTTCTCTTCAATATATTCTTTATCGAAAGTAACTTCTTCCTTTGCGTTGTCTCCCATTGTTGTTTCAGCTTTCAGATACGGAGTATTGTTATCATAAAACACAATATAATTTTGAACATCTTTAATATTTGCCAAATCATATTCGAAAACTCCATAATACCCCTGTTTCTTCCCTTCCAGATTCATTTGAACGGTTTTTTGAGGATCTATCTCAAACGGTTCTTCAAACTCCCCCGTGCCTTCATTGTAATAACTGAAAAGTATTACTGTAGGAACTTTTAATATGTTGGTATTAGGAATGAATTTATAACCCTTCTTTATTCTGTATGTAGTTATTTCGTTAAATTCTTCAATGTTCTGATTGTTCAGCCCTTTAGGGTCTATTATACTGTATAGGTTGTTATTACCGTTTACATATATCTTTTCACCTTCAATATATTGATACGCATAGAACTTAACGACTTCCATTAAACTCTCTTCCGTTTCATATAACTCTGCAACTGTAGGATTGGCTTTGGATATGTACATGAAATCCTTATCTCTCTTTATAACTCTTGCTTTGATTTCCTTATCAATTACAAAATCTCTTGCGCTCTCTAAATCTCTAAATGAATATGTTCCGGACTCTTCAGAGAATATATATCCCGGAAGTGTTACAGATATCCATTTCAGCTCTTTAAAACCATCCTTTATGTTACTCTCGTTCAAAATGTATTTTTCATCGTTTTTAAATATGACAAAAGTATCTACCGCTCTGTTATGCAAAATATCTGCCGTTTCTATTTCGTATATACCGTTTTCATATATGTTTAAATTTTCTAAAATTAATTCCCTTAAAGTTATATCGTCCGAAAAAGTTTTGATTTCGTTTACATCAATTAATTCATTACCTTTTACTCGTTTTTTCAAAGTGATTTTATAACTTTTAATGTATGACGGATAAACTCCCTCATCCTTTAGGGTAATGCGGTTAAGCTCTCTTATATATTGGCTGCCGTCATTAACCGTTATACCGGGTGAAACATTGTCTTCAATAATGATGTATTCTTTTCTGTTTCCTATCTCATCTTCCGTAACAACAGTTATTTCTCTTTCATAAACGGTATTCCCCGGATTATTCTTTAAAAGAGCAACCGATAAAATACTGTCGTATGAATTTTCCAGTATGTCCGTCTCACTTGCTGCTTTAAACGTATAGTTAACCTTTTTAATACCTGTTCCGTCTACAAGGCTCATGGAAGTGATATTTTTAGTGTAATATACACTTCCGTCGAAATATGTATAACCTTGAATAACAGGAGCTTCTCTGTCTATTATCACTTTTATTACTACTTCATTGCCCGCTCTATCCTTAACAATATAAATGAATAGACCTTGCTTATCTTCACGTAACGGATAACTTTCCGTAACTTCTCCGTTTCTATATATTATTGAATTTTCTTCCGCAGTTATTTCTATATATTCCTTATTACTCTTAATCAAACCGTTTTGAGCATCAATGTTAATTCCGTTATTATCAAAAATACTGACTGACGGCAATATATTATCCAGTCTGAAATATTTCTCCACTATATTCCCTGCCTTATCTTCGGCTTTTACTTTAAATTCTCTGTCTTCATTCTCTCCGATATGGAAAGCGTTATAACTGACGGAGAGTATATTCTTTTTATTGTATTTTTCAGCTTCTTGCTTTAACGGTGTTTTTTCCGTTGAGTATATATCGACTTCATCATAACTTAAAACTCCGTTTTCACGTGTTTTATCAATATTGAATACTTTAAATCTGAATCTATAAATTTTTTCATTAACTTCTGCTATTGTTTTTTGATAATCGTTAATAAAGGAAAAATCCTCACCGTTATATATCACCTCTTCAAACGTTATATTATTAAAAGCGTTATTTAGTAAAATACTCTCATTAGATGAAGTCGTTCCGGATATATAATATTCCTTATCACCTATAGAATACTTGTTAAACAGCTCGTTTCCTTCAAGTTCTCTCAAATCCAATGCATTGAAATATATTTTCCCTGTATTGAAATCACTGACCGTTAAAACATACTCTCCGTTTATTTTTTCATAAATATTTATATTATTACCTGATAGATTAATATCCGTAACATCAAACTTAACGGGTTTGTTTGTGACACCGCCGTCACCTACCGTTTTCTTTAAGATATCTTCTATTTTAATAACCGGTTTAATCGTATCCACTATGATATGGCTTTCATTTGATTTATTCCCCGCTTTATCAACCGCATAAACGGTCCACTTACCTTGAGCTGTTACAGGAAGATTAATACTATCTCCGTTTTCTTCCGCAATATCACCTGCAGGGTTCTTTAAATAAACGGACTTTATATAACTATCTTCATACAATATATCAAATGATTCGTTAGTATATTCTCTGTGATTGGTTATTACAGGTTTTGTCGTATCGACTATGACATAACTCTCTTCCGATTTATTACCCGCTTTATCTATAGCCCAAATAGTATAAACACCTTCCGAATCCGCTTTTATTATTACCGATCCTCCGTTTAGCTTTATAGGTTGAGCAGCACCCTTGCGATATTCCACATAATCTATATATTTATCTTTAAATACACATGTTGTATCGCTGTTGATATATTCATTGTAATTTGTTAAAACAGGTTTCTTTGTATCCAATATAATATTAAAGCTGGTTATATTCCCGGCTTTGTCTTCCCATTTGATTGTATAGCATCCGTCCGTTAAACTTTGAGAATCTAAATATCTGCCGTCTGCCGTTACTTCAACATCTCCCTGTTTTTGATATGTGATTCTCTTGAAATATCGATTGTTAAATGTTTCTTCTATATTTACAATGAAATTGTTATATATCCCTTTATAATTTTCACTGTTAATATCTACTGCTTCTTCATCAACTTTAAGACTCATTTGTAATTTAGTATTGATTAATGTGAAAGTCTTTTCTACGCTGTTCCCCGCCTTATCGTTAACTTTAATTCGGTACTCTCCTTCTACTGTGAATAGGGCTTTTGAAGATATTTCTATCTTACTGTTTACAACCTTTACTATTTCCGCTTGAAGTGTCGAAATTCTTGCAAATATTTTATTGTTATATTCAAAATATTCATTACCTTCAAAAATATAACTTATATCACTTTCATGAACTTTTGCTATATTCTCTTCAGTGGCCGTAAAGTTGCTGAATGTCTGATATATTTCTTGGGATTTCAGCTTATCAAACAGAACAGCTCGATCCGTATAATATATTTCCGTTCCTTTTTCAAAATATACCGTTTGTGACCCTTCCACATATGAATTTGTAACATCCGTTCCATTTTTAAAAACTTTGTAACCCGAAACTGAAACATTATCAGTATTTTTAAAATAGAAACCGCTATGGATAAAACTTCCGTCCGTTACTTCTTTATCTAATGAGTTAAAAATTTTCAATACCGGATTTTCTCTGTCATAATATATGGTAATCGTTCTTGTATGTTTAAACCCTAACTTATCATAATATTTAAATACATATTTTCCGTCGCCTTCAGGAAAATTAAATTCGGTTATTTCAGTATTTATCATAATATCGTATGAAGAGGAATTGTTATGTTTAACTTCAATTTTCCCCAATAAAGCCACTTTATCATTATTGATATCAAACTTAATAGGCTTATTCGTATAAAATACATCGCCCTCCTGAGTTGTATATCCGTAATTTGTTAAAAGATAGAAATTAGCCATGTTTTCAGTTCTGTAAACATACTTTATTGTATTGGATTTCAGTTTGTAAGTATCTTCAGCCTGCAATGTATACACCGTATTATTTGTAGGATTATCGACTTTATAATTACCGGTTTGTTTAGGCAATCCTGTGGTTATCGCCGTATCGTTTTCTATAATTTTTGCAACGTTATAATTATCACTGAATTGAATTTCAGGTGTTTTTTGGGTGTATATGGAATCATCAATAATAACATAGTTTATTTTTTCGTTGCCGTCTTTCTCCGGAACAGCATTTCCTATTGTAGGGTTTTTTAAATCATTATTTAATTCAAAAAATTGATATGCTTGTTCCTGTCCCGACCCACAAGAGAAAGTTATCTTTATATATTGTTTAACACTTTTTATAAATGATATGTCTTCATTTTTGTTAAAACCTGAAACTGTTGCATTTCCTTTTACATCCCATAAAGTTTGCTCTAAGGTTTTAGTACTATCCAACACATCAACCTTTAATCCGGCATGTTGCTCTTGATATAATCCATAAGTTGTAACATCAAAAATGTGTATGTTTATTTTCATTTCTTTAACTTTATAAGTTACTTTTATAGCATAATTATTAACATGTTTATCATAGTAATGATAACCGGAGTTTTTAAAAGCCGCTTCTATTTTTGTATGGTTTTCTTTATGTTCATATTCTGTTTGGTTTTCCGATTCTTTATATGAAAAAGCCTTGTCTTCAGCAATTGGATTTGATCCGCCTTCTCCAAAAACTTTGCTGTTATTAAATATGCTAAAACTTAGAACTATCATTAATATAAACAGTACAGACAAATTAATAATGTTATTCATTTTCTTCATTTTCTTCCACCTCACCGCTTTCTTCTATATCTACTTCACTCTCAAAAAACTCTTTAATTGTTTCATTCGCATCCACCATAAACATCTCTCTCTTATCTTCCGATTCAATAAAGAAACAATTTCCTCTGGATGCTCTTGCTATATGATTTCTTTCTATTTCATTTATCGGAGATGATGATTTATATAAATCAACAAGATCTTCTATATCATTACCTTTCAGTTTAAAAATAAAGGAATATTGAGAATTTCTAAGTATTGCCGATGTCTTATTCCTAAGCTCTTCCGTTGCGTTCCAGTCGGATATCGATTGTGTTGCAGGAATGAAAGCCCCTCCGTATTTTCTTATACGTTTTGTCATTTGGTACATGAAATCCAAGGCTATAGGATATTTCTTATCTATAAACAAATGTGCTTCGTCCACTACAATTATCGTGTGTCCGTTTTTTTCTGTCTTTTCGTTTAAATCTTTTTCTATAATCAATCGCTCTTCCAGGTACCTGAATATCAGTAACATTTGAGCGTTTGCTACTATATCGTTCTTTGCGGCAAATAGTGACTGGAAGTTGAATACCGTAAAATCTTTATCGGTTTTCAGAGTTGTTTCCCCGTTCCATAAATCCGAATATCTTCCTCCTGTACCGAACTTTGAAACATATGTAATTACTGTGGATAGGATATTTCGTTTGTATAAGTTTTCTTTGTTGATTTCATACTCTTTATTTAAATATTTTATTAAGTCGTCAAAAATCGGAAAATCATTAGGCTCCAGTTCCGATATATCCGTACTTTCCCCTATTCCTTTTATTGAATATGTTTCAATTATGGCGTTATTCAGATATTCAAGTGCTTCATCCGTTATTTTAGGAAGAACTACTCTAAAGAAACTCTCAAGCGTTCTAAGATGCGCATTGAACGTAGCCTTATTTTCCTGCACTTCGTTTTTATCGTCATCCGAAATACCCGAATAGATATGGAACGGATTGATTCTTCCTTTGTCTCCTTTCCCTATATCTATCATTCCTCCGCCAAAATTTTTACATAACATGCTATATTCATTCTCAGGATCCAGAATATATACTTTGGAACCTGTAGAATATAGATGTGAAAGCAGCACTTTTAAAAAATATGATTTCCCGGACCCCGATGTACCGACTACGAACGCATTTGAATTGTTATGTTTTTCATCTCTCTTTAAAATATCTAACATAACAGGAAATCCGTTAGAGTTTGCTCCCAAATACATGCCGTCTTTATCCATTATTTTTGATGAAACAAATGGAAAAGATGCTGCAAGTGATGTTGAGTTGATACCTCTTTCATATATCTTTAATGCCGTCTTTCTCGATATATTCGAATTAATATATCCTTCAACTTGTCTTGTATGTAATGTGTTGATATTTAAGCTGTTATTCTTAAGCAATGCTAAAACTCTTTTTCTAAACACCTTTTTATTCAAATTATCATAATTAAACGCTGTAAAGGTTACCGTAACATCGAAGAATCTTTCATTCTCTGTTTTAAGAGCGATAAGTAATTCCTGCATTGTATCAACATGTGCTTCGTTCTCTATTTCATCCGATGCCTTCTGCAATCCTTCACGTCTTGATAAAACCTCATTTATCGCTCTGTCTATTCTTCTTACTCCTCTATCCTGATCAACTCCGGAAATATGCATAACAGCTCTAATTCCGTCTATATTGAACGCACCGCCTAAAAATGCCGCACCTACTTCTATCGGATAATCTTCCACAGCTACTGTAAGACCATAATTATTATTTACCGTTAATGAATTTGATGAGAATTTAATGTATTCAGGTTTAATCCAGCTTATCAGTTCTTCATCGCTAAGTTCATACGCTTCTCTCTCATCAAAGTCTCTTGTGAAATTATGTTTTAAAAATATTGCCGTTTCCGTTTTACCCAATGTTTTTGTCCGAAGTCCGGTTTCTGAAAAATTCTCTATGAAATTAGATATGACAATATCGATATCTTCTTTTCTTGTACCGTAAAACACAGTGTAATATCCGGGTTCGTAAATCGGTTTGTCAGCATCGTTCAATATATCGATATCGGACAGTTTCGAATACAGTACAGCTTTCCTTTTTTCATCCTCTTCCGCTTCTATCATGTTTTTAAGCTTTTCCAAGTATTCATCAAGGATAATAGCCTTGTCGATTTTTACAATGTCTATGACATCCGACATATCGATGGAGTTTATAGCTCTTGCAAACGCTTCAATATCTCCATCCTGCATGAATTCATCAAGTAATGAAAAATCTTTGGATCCTATCTTCAGCACTTTGCCGTAATATCCGGGATATACAATATATCCGTCCTCATCAATACCGGTAAACGGGATTAATCTGTCCACTTCTTTACCCATATATTCCTTTTTATAGAACAGGTATTTAACCGCCTGAATCAACTCTTTATATAACAGTCTGTTATTAACAGGTAAAAAGAGACAGAAGCCCGGAATAAAAACTGCTATACCTATGATAAACTTATATTTATTGGAACTCGCAAATATCCCTATGACGGCAAATATTAAAACCGCTCCTATCATCGCATCCAAAATTGTAAATTTCTTCCATATATAGTTTTTTACTTTTGTGTCTTTCGGTATGATTTTCATTTTTCACCTCTCTTTTTTCTCGGCTCTTTTCTAACCTTTTAAATTTATCTCTTCTTAAATCCTTTTTTTGTATTACATTTTGTGTGACATTTCGTATTACTCTTTGTAAAACACAAACCAATAAGTATGGCCACTTCCGTTTTTGTTACCGTAAAGCGGTTTTTTATCAAAACACTTTAAAATTTCATTAATCTTTATCTGACATTCAGACCATTTAAAGACCATAGTCCCGTGATGCTTTAGTACTCTGAAACACTCTTTAAATCCTTTGGATATATCTTCTTTCCAACTATCCTTATTTAATTTCCCGTATTTCTGAATCATGTATGAATTATCACCGCCGTGAATTAAATGTGGCGGATCGAATATAATATGATAAAAACTTTCATCCGGAAACGGTAAGTCTTTAAAATCACCGATAATATCGGGTTCTATCATTAAATTGCTTCTTCCGAAACGTGACAAATCCTCTTCCCCATGTCTTCTATCCATCGTTAACAATTTGTCGTGATCTTTATCAAAGTAAAACATCATACCTCCGCAACACGCATCCAATATCTCTTTTCCTTTTATATCCATTTCCATACTCTCCATTTTTATCTTTTGTGTTCTCTCCATACAACGTTGTACATGTTGTACGCTACATTTCTCTTTAATTAGTTTTCTCTTCATCCTGGTATATTCTGCCTTGTACGTTTTGCACGCCTTGATATAAATTACCTTTTACATTTTGCCTATGTTGATATAAACTGCCTTGTACGTTTTGGTTATATTGTTCTAAATCACCTTCTACTTCTTGGTGGGTTTGATATAAATCACCTTGTACGTTTTGATAACTTTGATATAAACTGCCTTTTACTTGTTGGTTATCTTGAATTAAAATACCTTGTACTCCTTGGCCATTTTGATATAAATTATCTTGTACGGTTTGATGATTTTGAAATAAATCACCTTTTACATTTTGCCTACGTTGATATAAACTGCCTTGTACTTTTTGGCTGCTTTGATGTAAATTACCTTGTACTTCTTGGAGACCTTGACATAAATCGCCTTCTACTTCCTGTCCACTTTGAAATAAACTGCATTTAATCTTCATTCTGCAAAAGCACACATCCCCATCAAAGTCGCTAAAATCTAAATATTTTAAATCGATGTCGCCATATTCATCAATGCAATTCTCTAAGATCCATGCCTTCTTTTCTTCTGGTGTTAAATTTCTTCTCGTTTTAACTTCTTCCATTTTTATTAATTCTCCTTTTATTAACCTTTATTACTCTTTATCTTGTACAACTTCTTTTACGTTTTGATTATCTTGATATATTCTGCCTTTCACTTCCTGTCTGCTTTGGCGTAAATCACCTTTTACTTTTTGGGTATATTGCCATAAATTGCCTTGTACTTGTTGGTGCGCTTGAAATAAATCACCTTTCACTTCTTGGCAGCTTTGGTATAAATCACCTTTCACGTCTTGGCCACCTTGCCATATATAGCCTTTTACTTCCTGGTGGGCTTGAAATAAATCACCTTGTACGTTTTGATTACATTGCCATAAATCGCTCTTAACGCTCATATCACAAATAAAAACCATTCCGTCAAAATCGCTAAAATCTAAACCGCATAAATCGATGTCGCCATGTTCCTCAATACAATTCTCTAGAATCCATGCTTTCTTTTCTTTTGGTGTTAAATTTCTACTCATTTCCCTATTACCTCCTATCTCGTATTACATTTTGTGTGACATTTTGTATTACACTTTATATTGATTTATTTTCGCACTACGCACACGCTTTCTAAATTCCTGCCTTTCCTTTCTTCCTTTTGGCATCATTTCCTTTTGTGAATTTTGCCATTTTCTATAAGCTGCGTTATTCTCTTTATTTTGATTGAATACCTGTTTCCCATGATTAA
>JAEWXG010000008.1 GCA_023396095.1 Bacillota bacterium
TTCTCAATTTGGTATAATGTTTTTATACATACGAATAAAGGAGTTATATTTATATGAGAAAAAAAGTTTTTTTAATAATCAGCATTATTTCTGTTTTGGCTGTTTCAGCACTATCTTTCGCATCGTGCGGAGAATTTAATCACCTTCGTCCATCCGGTGTTTATTCAACCTACGAATATACCGATCAAGCAACAGGTAGGGTTCACAGAATACTTGTACAATTTATCCAAGAGGATCTAAATGAAAAAACCGGTGTTTCAGGTAAAGTTAATTTTGCTCATCAGATTAAACTTCCTAATGTTGATAAATGGTTAACAGAAACAATAAACAAGGATTCCAAATACTATGTAACAAATCCTAATGTTGATAAAGGCGATTATAGAACTTCTGAAAGAATTAATATTCAAAGTCCATGGGGGTTGGTTTCTTCTTTTGGATTCTCCAGTAATTCATTTAATCTTGGATCTTCTGAAACTTGGTATGAGGTTCCAACTGTTAATATTAAGGAGAAATTCGGTGAAAATAATTACGATTACCACGGCTATACTTTAACTAAAGTTGAAGATACTTTCCCTACAGAAACTGATGATTTTGCTCCTTATAATAACCAAAACAATGGCTAATTATTAAAATTGTTAATGTGCGTTTAAAGCTTCGGTTATCCCGGGGCTTTTTTATTTTTTAAAACAATGTTCTTAACTAATATATTTTTGTATTACAATGTGTATTACATTTTGTATTACATTTATGTACACGCGTGCTTCAGTACACGTTTTATATAAATTCCAAAAAACTCTTCTAAATTATGTCTTACCGCTATTTGCGTATATTGATTAAGTGCTTCTTCATCCTCAATTTTCGTAAACATGTATATGATCGCTTTTAAATAGTTCTCATAATCTTCTTTTCTAAATTTCTCCAATTGAGCTACAAATTCTTCATAAGTTTTTTTATCCTCTTCACGTACTTTTTTCACTATCTTTTCAGCCAGTTTTAAATCTTTATCAAACTCTTTTTTTAATATCGCTTTTTCCGTTTTGTTTAGTTCTATCATTTATTAACACCTCTATATTTTTATTGGTTAGCCGTTTTTAAATTCTGAACGGCTAAACAGAATATGAAAAGGGGGAGCATTATGCACTTTTTAGTATTCGATCTATTTTTTGTAAAATTCCCAACTCCTATTTTGTGTGACATTTTGTATTACATTTTGTATCACGGTTATTTATCTTTAATCCGATCCTTTAAAATATTGCCTTTGTTTTGCGTGTTCCATCGCTTTGGATATGTACCAAATGGATTTTTTTAAATCTTCTATAGGTTTTCCTTTATATTGAAAACGCATTAAATATTTAACAGTGTTTGATACAAGATATGCTAAAAATGGATCCTTATATCCATCTATAACATCTCGTATAAGTTCAATTGTTTCAAAACTCTGTATTTTGTAATGCTCTGGATTTATATTGTCTATACTGTAGACTATTTTAATTTTTATCGAATTATCATTACAACGTTTTAAAAGTTCGTTTAAAACTGCTTGTACGGTATTGAAATAGTCTTCATCATTTTGTGCTATTCCCTTATTTGCCATGTAAAGAGAAAGTAGTATTTCCTTCATAAGATAATTCGTTAATTCATCGTCTTCACACAGTATTGCTTTCAAATATTTATTCCTGAATTCTTTCTTTTTCATAACTTTTTCCCCTTTTTATGTTGTACGCTACATTTCTCTTTGATTAGTTTTCTCTTCATCCTGGTATATTCTGCCTTGTACTTGTTGGTTGCTTTGATATAAATCACCTTGTACATCTTGCCTATATTGCCATAAATCGCCTTTCACTTCTTGCCTATATTGACATAAATCACCTTGCACTTTTTGTCTACCTTGATATAAATTGCCTTTTACTAGTTGCTTGTCTTGATATAATGTACCTCCTACGCTCATAAAATTAATGTATACGTCGCTGTCAAAACTGCTAAAATCTAAACTGCTCAAATCAATGTTGCCATCTTCATCAATACAATTCTCTAGAATCCATGCTTTTTTCTCTTCCGGTGTTAAATTTCTACTCATTTCCATTTCCTCCTATTTTATCTTGAAATGTTTCGCCTTTCACTTCCTGTCTATTTTGGTATAAATCTCCTTCTACTTTTTGACTATGTTGATACAAATCACCTTGTACTTTTTGGTGGGCTTGATGCAAACTGCTTTCTACTTCTTGATTGTCCTGCCATAAAGCCCTTTTTACTCTTTGAAAACTTTGATACAAATCGCCTTTTACTTGTTGAAAATCTTGATGCAAATTTCCTTTTACTTTTTGTTCATATTGATACAAATTTTCTTGTACTTCTTGACCATACTGATATAAATTATCTTTTACTTCTTGGTGCTCTTGAGCTAAAATACCTTGTACTTTTTGAAAACCTTGATACAAATTTCCTTGTACTTCTTGCCTACCTTGACTTAAATTGCCTTTTACCTTCATTCTGCCGATGTATACATTCCCGTCAAAATCGCTAAAATCCAATTCTTTTAAATCGATGTTGCCGTGTTCGTTGATACAATTTTCCAAAATCCATGCTTTCTTTTCTTCCGCTGTTAAATTCCTACTCATTTCCCTATTACCTCCTATCTCGTATTACAGTTTGTATTACATTTTGTATTACACATCCTCTAATTCATATCCGGGAAGTAATAAATCTTTAAAAATGAATGGTTCTTTATACTTTGTAGGAACCTTTGGATTAATCTCTGTAAACAAATGACTGTACGCCTGTTTCCTACCTGATATATATCGCAGTGCCTTTTCTTTATCGTTAAAAATTACTTCTTTTTGCGGCGCTACTATCGTGAGATTCGTTTGAGGAGCGTTTGTCGTTATTCTCCATATCACAACATATCTGTTCAAAGATTTACGAAAACGAATGTACATGCGATATGTTCTATTTGATATTTCTTCTTCAATATCACCCCATCTATCTTCATTTAGTGCCCAAACGTTATTTGTATGATCAGTTTCTTCAACAGAAAGATACTCGATAGCCGCACTTAACAAATAGGTCTCACAAGCGATTTCTTCCCATTTTCGACTCAGGTCATAGATTTTTTCAATATTTCGTGTTCATTTAATTTGCTTTTTTCATGCATTTTTTCAAGCTCTTCTTTATTCAGCTTTATTAAAGGCGTAATATCTAATTTCTTATCCCAAATTGAACGTTTTATTATAATTTCATCCCCGGGAACCCATCTATCATCCTCACGGTTATTAAAACTTGATTTTTTTATCGCTTCTTTAATCATTTTTTATCTCCTTATTATGTATTACATGTTGTGTGACATTTCGTATTCATATATTTTCTTATCAAGTCCTTTCTGTTTTTTTAAAGTTATATTTACTTTGTTTAGATATTCATTTAACGGAATTAAAACTTTATAACGTAAAATTTCTTCATCACCTATCTCTTTTTCTAAGGTTTCTATTAAACTCAACTTGCTACCTATTGTGTAAATTAAACTACTTAATAAAGGTTTGTCTTTTTTAACCAATGTGTATTTAATATTCTTTAAATCAAAAGTTTTTTCTGAATTTCTAAAATAGGTAGATATATATTCAGCTTCTTCTATAGAATATAAACTTCCTACTTTAAAAATTTCACATTCACTTTCTTTAATCAAAATACCGAATCCCATGGCTAAATCCCTATAAATGGCATAACTAAACCTAAACCTTTATCCCCTGCCCACGCTACCAATGTTTGTATTAATAAAGGTGCGCCTACTGCTAAAACGAATATAAGTACAATCCCTAAAATAAATTGCTTTAATAGTGTTTTAGCTTCAACACGTTGTTCCGCCTTTTTAGCAGATAACACTTTTACTCCGATATAGATTGCCCATAATACGCATAAAGTTACACTTATTCCAACCATGTATTTAATTGATTTGTTTACCAATTCACTTAAATATGTTTGAAAGGTGTCTAATCCTTGCGCATCTCCTTGTACTCCGGCAATTAAAAAATTTAACATTTTTACTTTTCCTCCTTTTTTTTATTAATTTGTGCGAATTACTCCGCCGTATCTCATTACAACACCCACAGTACCCATTTCAGAGCAGAAATCATCATCCAAATTCATGACATATGCTATCGGAAAACCATTTTTTAAATCACGTACATCGCTTTCCCATTCTTCTTCATAAGTTGATACGAACAGTAATGTCAGAAGTTCACCGAAATCCGTTTTGTTATATATAACGTGATAAACAAGAAATCCTGTTTTTTCTTCCCACCTGCGTATCCTATCCGCCCATTCTTTATTGTTGTCTACCCAAAATAAAATACCGTTTTCCGAATAATTTAATTTATCTTCTTTAATAAAATCTCTTAAAACGTTCGGATGTACATTTAAAAGCTTTAACCTCTTAATTGCCTCTTCCTTCATAGGGTTATTTTCCATACCCATTCCCCCTATCTGACATTAAAATCGTTTGTTTAATATAATCTCGTAAATATTCACTTGTACTTATTCCACTTTTACTTAATACCATGTTTAAAGCTTCCTTTTCTTTATGAGATATCCTCACAGAAATTGTTGCCTCTTTATTTTGTTTCTTTAAACTTACAACGTTCTCATTTGATAAAAGATTACTTACTATTCCCATTTTCTCTTTCTCCTATAATTACATTCTCTTTACTCTGAGCTTGATAAACCTGCCCGGCTTCGTGAAATTCCTGGTATACAGCATTGGCTTTATGAAAACCTTGGAAAATTTCTTTTGCTTTCATTCCGTCCAGCATCACACATCCTTTTATACTTGAGAAATCCAAATCTCTAAGATCCACATCACCGTTTTCTTCATCGCTGAAATTTTCGATAATCAGCTCTACTAATTCTTTTTTTGTCATATTTTTTCTTCCTCAGTAAATTCTTTTATAAAATCCTGATAATCACTCAAAAATTCGCTATTTAATTCAGCAATATTTTTAGCGCCGTTCGAAAGTTCGGCTATCTTAACTGAAAGTCGTATTTTTGTTTTAAATACTTTCGTTCCTGCCTGTTTAGCAAGTCTATCCATCCATTCCAATGTATAATCAGTGCTTTTTCTGCGCGAATCGAACATAGTTATTAAAAATCCGTTAATCTTTAAATCAGGTTTTAAACTGTCTTTGACTTCATTAACGGTTTCAAGAAGAAGTTCAATTCCTTTCACCGATAAATGTTCAGCTTTAGTCGGTATTAAAACCTCATCGGATGCTACTAAAACATTTATAGTTAATATCGATAAAGACGGCGATGAATCAATTAGAATGTAATCGTATTTATCTCTAATAGCATCAATTGCCTTTTTTAAATAAAGCTCTCGCATAAATTTACTTGTCAGTATTTTATTAGCTTCTTCCAAATTGATGTCGGAAGTGATTAAATCCAATTTTTCATTTATTTCGGTTAGATAACCGCTGTCCATTTTCAAAACATTAAGAAATTTTAATGCTCCGGGATATTCTCCGGCACCTATAACTATTCCAAATGATGATGTTAAATTCCCTTGTGGATCAAAATCCACTGCAAGAACTTTATAACCTTGTTTTGCCAAATAATGAGACATTGCATTTACTGTAGTTGTTTTAGCAACTCCTCCTTTCTGATTAATAACTCCTATTACTTTTCCCATAGTTCTTCTCCTATTTCTGTAATTTCTATAATGATGTCGTAAAGTCTTTCAGTGTATATGTTAATTTCTTGATTGCTTTCACAATATTTATTAAAAACAAGCTTTTCATCATCATAAAGTTTCAACCAGTATTTTGAACTGAATACTTTTTTATATCCTTCCGGAATTTTGATTTTTTTACCAAATTCTTGAGTATTGTTTATGAGATACCCTACATAGAAATTATCCTCCACAAAATCAATTGCTTTTACCCCCAATTCTTTTTCCTGTGGCCCAACTGCTATTAATGTTGAAATATCACTTGATCCTAATTGGTGCTTAAATCTTTTATAATCAGTTCTATCCGTTGCATTTGTGTAGCCTTTTAATAAAATTTGTAAAAAATATTTTATATTTTTATCATCTAAGTCTAATAAACCGTTTTTATATGAAAATATATAAACGCTCTTCTTAATCTTTACTTCATACCTATTGTGAAAATAATAATCAGTTATTATGTCGTAGAAGATAATCTTTTCATTTTCATCGTCATCATTGGGATAATATCCGAGATCAACGTTTTTAAATATTGGAAATCGTTTCATCCCTTTAATTTCACTTTCATTTAAAATTAATTGAGAAAGTGTACCATCTTCATTTAATCTAATTGCGTTATGCATGTGCTATTTCTCCTTTCTTCATATATTTCAATATGTCGTTTCTTAGATCATCTTCAGTTATTTTTGTCGGATCATTAAAAAATCTTAAATTTTTATGATTTTTTAATTGCAAATCATCATATCTCATCATTTGCTTATAAAGAAAATATTTTAAAGTGTTTTTCCCTTGATTTTTAATCACTTTAATCAGCCTTTTTTTATTAATCAGCCAAATTAAATTGTTGAAAATTTGAGAAAAACTGTATTTTTTGCCATAAAAATCAATATCAATTTGATTGTTTATAAAAGTTTGATATTCATTTAATAACAACTGTTTAGAAAAACATGAAAAATCACCACTTGTATCTATAATGTTTGTTAAAGTTTCTCCAAATAAATCTTCATTAACAGACGATTGTTTGAAAGTCGCGATACCATTATCGCGTTCATGTGCGCATGTGTGCGCAATAACGCAACTATTACATAGTTGCGATTTTTCTCGGGTATATATATTTTTATATTTCTTTTTTTCTTTTGTTTCTTTTCTTTTTTTCTTACTTAAATTGATATCAGCGTAGGTATCAAAATTAATACTTGTACTTTCATTGATACTTTCGTGAGTATCGCATGTGTTACAAGAATTTTTATTTCCAGTTTCGTTATCAACACCACTATTTTTATCTGAATCTGATTCACTGTTTGAGTCCCCAAAAATTTCTTTTTTTAGTGTTGAATAATCTTTTACATAAATACAGTCATTAAGTCCTAATCCTCTTTTCCTTTTTTTAATAAGATTAAATTTTTTAAGCTCATTCATATATCTTATTATTGTGATTTTACTTAATCTAAAATAATTCATTAATTCTTTAATTGAATATATTATGTATAACTGCCCGTTTTTATCCCTCCAATCGTTTAATTGCGATAAAGTTAATCTTGACAAAAAGACTCCATACATCATTTTTGCCCCTAGCGACAGATCCTCAAATATTTCGGATGAATTTAAAATTTCTGGAATTAAGATGAACTCAACATCACCTACTGGTTTTATTGTTAAATTAGTTTTCATTAAAAAAACCTCCTTTTTACATAAAAAAATTAGCGCCAGAAGGCGCTAATTCCTTAACTTTCATTCGGTTGCTTTTTTAAAAACCTAACTTAAATTCATACCATCTGCAAAGACAAATGCCGTTTTTTATATAAATGATATAACGCAACCAGTATCGTATATTATTTAGATTTTATTATATCTCCAATTAATGCATGTTTAAATTGCACAAAAATAAATATTATTATCTTCAGAACATACTGATAATATCACATTTTCAAAAATATCATATGTATGCAAATTGGTTTTATCCAATGTATTAATTTTAGGCAAATAAAATGATTTTTGATCACGAATTGCTTTAAATAAAGCTTCCTTTCTTGTCCAAAATTTAAAAAAATCACGAGCTGAATTAATTTTTTTTTGTTCTTCTTCATTAAAATATCTAGAACTAATTTTTTGCCAGTCAATGAGTCGGCTTATCTCAATATCAACCCCAGCTGGTTTTGTCGATATTGCTACCGCGATCATATTATGATCCTTTGACAAATCTGCGCTTGTATGTGAAATAGATATAAACAATCCACCATCAATATATGGCCTTCCATTTTCATCTTTTAACACCTTCGGTCTTTTACTTAAAACAGAATTGGTAGAAATTTTAGATTGTCTTGCAATATAACAATATTGCTCAACGCAATCTTCGGCAAATTCTAAACTGGTTTTTTGTAAATTTTTACTAACAAAAACAATCATTCGACTTCCTCTACTTCATTATTACGACCATATAAATTATTAATCCTAAGATAAAATTCTTTATCTATGTTATCATACGATTCCTGCGTCAATCTAAACTCCCAATTCGAATTGGCTACCCCAGGCGTATTCATTCTTGTATCTGCTCCATATCCGCACAAATCTTGGTAAGGAATTACAGCTAGATGTGCATTTGACTTAATAATAGCTCGGATAATTTCTTTTACAGTTTTTGATGCATATCCTCCGACTGCCCAATTGGTTCTATCAATTTGTAAATACTCAAACATATATTCACGTGTTGACTCATCCATTGCATATACCCAACCTAAAGTTGTATTATTATCATGTGTTCCAGTATATGCTACTGTATTAATCGGATAATTGTGAGGTAAATGAGTACTTTCAAAATCAGAAAAAGCAAATTGTAAAACTTTCATCCCAGGATATCTACTTTCTAATAACAATTTTCTTACTGCATCATCTATCGTTCCCAAATCTTCAGCAATAATCTTATGTGATGTAAATTTTTCATTGATTGTAGAAATTAAATCCATTCCAGGGCCTTTTATCCAACATCCCTCCTTTGCACTTTTTGCTCCTGCTGGTATTGACCAATAATCAGAAAAAGCCCTAAAGTGATCAATTCTTAAAACATCATATAAGTGAAACATTCTTGCTATTCTATCTGTCCACCACTCATAATTATTCTTTTTCATATGATCAAAATCATATAACGGATTCCCCCAAAATTGTCCATCAGCGGAAAAGAAATCGGGAGGAACACCTGCCACATTTCTTAATGAAAGATTTTCGTCCATTTGGAAATTTTGTGTATTTGCCCATACATCTACACTATCATGAGCAACATACATAGGCATGTCGCCTATCACCTTAATGCCAGTTTTATGAATTTCTTGTAATTGTTCTTGCCATTGCTTATCAAATATATATTGCTCAAAAATATAAAAATAAAATCTATCTAAGTGAGCATCAACAAAATCATGAATTGCTTTATCTTTTCTATATTTCAATTCTTCTGGCCATTCCCACCAAGGTTGTAAATTATATGACTCTTTTATAGACATATATGTGGCATAATCAATAATCCATTTACCCTCTTTTTCGATATATGCATCCAACTCACTCTTATATTCACGGCTAGCATAAGCTATTTCTAAAACTCTTCTTTTACTGATTCTTGCTTGTTCATAATCCACTTTATATATCTGCTGATAGTATTTAGATTCTTCTAATGCCTCAAAAGCTATATATCCATCTCTAAACATCAAATCTGGACTAATATAAAGAAAATTTCCCGCAAATGCCGACACACTGGCATATGGAGAATTAAATAATCCGATTGCTGTTATTGGCAATGTTTGCCAATAATGAAATCCCATCGTTTTAATATAATTAGCAAAATTCTTTACTTCATCACCAAATGTCCCGATCGGATACTCTCCTTTTAATGATGAAATGTTTAATAAAACCCCAGATTCTCTTTTTTTACTTATCATAACTATCCTCTTTAATAATGTTCTTTATAGTATTTATCAATATTTCATTATCTCTATGTGTTCCAATTGTTATTCTTAAATAATTTGAAATTCTTTCCTTGTTAAAGTATCTAACTAAAACACCTCTTTCTTTTAATTTAACATACAAAGTTTGTGCATTAATTGCAGGTGATACATCAACAAAAATAAAATTTGTATTTGATTTTAATGGAATAAAACCAATCTCCTTAAAATTTTTATATAAAAATTTCTTTTCAATATTAATTACTGATAACATTTTGTTAAACCATGCATCATCTTCTAAGGCTAACGTGGCTACTTTTTCTGTATATGAGTTCACAGTATATGAATTAAAAGAATTTTTTACTGTTTCTAATAAACCAACTGCTGCTTCTGATGCAAGCGCAAAGCCACATCTAGCCCCCGCCAAAGCATAAGATTTTGAAAAAGTCCTTACAATAATAAGATTATCAAATTCATTTAATAAATCTACAGTGTTATAACCCGCGAAATCTACATACGCTTCATCTACAATAACAGGTTTATCCTTGAAAGATTTTAAAAGCTCAATTATATCATCTTTGTTTTCTTGTAAACTCGTTGGTGCATTCGGATTTGCGATAACAATTCCGGATGCTTTACTAGCATATTTTATTGCCTTATTAAAATCAAAACGAAAATTCTTTTTTAATTTAACAATCTTTATTCTCTTGTTCCATAACTGAGCATATACTGGATAGAAACTATATGTTATATCTGCAAGTATAATAGGTTGTTTTTCACTAAAAAATGCCGCAAAGCATAAAGCTAAAATTTCATCACTCCCATTTCCTACAAAAATATTTTTTGTAGAAATTGTTAAAAATGACTCTTTAAACTTGTTCACAATTGCTTCTTTTAACTTTAAATTGTTAGGATCACTATATCTTCTAAAATCTTCAAAATTAAATTGTGACATTTTATCTATAATCTCACTAGATAAAATAAATGGATTTTCATTTGTATTTAACTTAACATATTTTTTATCTCTAGGTTGTTCACCACACTCATATGGTTCTAACTTTTTAACTAATTCAGATTCTAACATTTACTTATCACCTATTATTTCCTTAACTTTCATTAAACGAACAATATTTCCTCTTTCATTTTCATCTAACTTCATAGTAATGTATTTAATAGTTTCCTCAATTTGTGGGATCATAACATACTCAAGTGCATTTACTCTACGCCTATTTTTTTCTATTTCAGAAGCAAGCACTATGCAAGTCTTTTCCACTTCAGCAAGTTTTACCATATCCTCTGCAATGTCAACCAACTTAATTAATATCTCATCCATTTCAGCTGTAACATCCGCAAATGAATATGTAAATATTTCTTTAATAGCTTGTTTTTTAATTTTTATTTTAGGAACTGAAACATTCATAATATTTGTTTCAGATAAACTTAACTCCATAATTTTGGTAGGTATAGATAAAATCTCACTAATAACTTTTTCATCTGAAACTGCTTTGGTAATCAAGAAGCTTCTTATTACCTCTGAAAGTTTATTTTCAACCCTCTCTCTAATGTCTTTATTCTCTTTGACTTTAATGATAAATTGACGAACAAATTCATCTGATTTATCTTTTAAGAGTTTATGCCCACGAACAGCCATTTTCAAACGACTTTTTAATTTTGAAAGTTCCATTCGTGTAGGGTTTACATTTAAACGTTCTGGCATTTTACACCTCTTCTACATACTTCAATTTATCATAGTATTTTACAAGGTATTCATCCTTTACACGTTTCATTTCCGAACGTGGTAAGATCGTTAATAACTTCCACCCTAAATCAAGTGTTTCCTCAATTGATCTATTTGTAAAAAAACTTTGATTGATATATTGCTCTTCAAATTTATCTGCAAATTTTGCATACAGCCTATCAACAGGTGTTAATGCCGAATCCCCAAGAATTGTTGACAATTCTTTTGCTTGCTTACCTTTTGCGTATGCCGCAAACAATTGATTCATATTATCTGCATGATCTTCCCTAGTTTTACCATTTCCAATACCCTTATTTTTAAGTCTTGAAAGCGAAGGCAATACATCAATAGGCGGCAATAACCCTTTTTGATATAAAGGACGTGACAATATAATTTGTCCTTCTGTAATATACCCTGTAAGATCGGGAATAGGATGTGTCTTATCATCTTCTGGCATTGTTAATATAGGTATCTGTGTAATTGATCCTTCCTTCCCCAAAATGCGTCCTGCTCTTTCATACATAGTTGCTAAATCTGTATATAAATATCCTGGATATCCACGTCTGCCTGGCACTTCTTTACGTGCAGCAGATACCTCTCTCAATGCCTCAGCGTAATTGGTTATATCCGTCATAATTACCAATACATGCATCCCTTTTTCATAAGCCAAATATTCAGCAGCCGTCAATGCCATACGTGGCGTTGCAATTCTCTCTACTGCTGGATCATTTGCCAAGTTCATAAACAGAACGGTTCTTTCAATAGCACCAGATTTTTTAAAGTCATCAATAAAAAATTGTGCTTCTTCATATGTAATTCCTATTGCGGCAAAAACAACTGCAAATTTTGAATCATTATCTTTAACTTTAGCTTGTCTTGCTATTTGAGCAGCAAGTTCAGCATGTGGCAACCCGGAAGCACTAAATACCGGCAATTTTTGTCCTCGCACAAGAGTATTTAATCCGTCAATAGCAGATATCCCTGTTTGAATAAACTCATTAGGATAGTTCCTAGCAACTGGATTAATTGGCTGTCCGTTAATATCATTTCTTTTGTCTGGAATAATATCCCCGCCACCATCTTTAGGCCTTCCAATCCCATCGAAAATCCTTCCTAACATTTCTTCTGAAACACTTAATCTTAGACTATGTCCTAAAAATTTAGCTTTTGCTGAAGAAATTTTAATGCCTTGAGAATTTTCAAATAACTGAACTAATGCTATGTCACCATTAATTTCTAAAACTTTCCCGTTTCTTTTTTCACCATTCTCTTGTTGTATTTCAACAAGCTCATTGTATGTAACACCTTCAACACCTTCAACAACCATTAATGGTCCTACTATCTCTTTAATAGTTTTATACTCTTTAAGCATCTTCCCCACCACCTAATAGATCATTAATTTCTTTTTTGAAATCATCACTCAATGCAAGTATTTTGTTAATATCAGTATTTGGAATATATTTCATTCTAGAAATTTTTTCTTTTGTTTTCATTTCTAAGATATTTTCTAAATCCACATCACTATTCAATGCTTGTCTTGATAATTCATCTGCTTTTAAAATAACTTTCATCATAGCCAATTGCTTATCTAATGTTGTATAAGCATCAATATCATTAAAAGCATCTTGATGTAAATAATCTTCTCTAATCGATTTTGCTGTTTCCATTGTTATTCTGTCTTGTGGTGATAATGCATCAATCCCGACTAATCTAACGATTTCATCTAAATTTGCTTCTTCTTGCAAAACTTTCATCACTTCTTGTCTGTATACCATCCATTCAGTATCAATATTTCTATACCATTTTTCCAATTTGCTTGCATATAATGAATAACTCTTTAACCAATCAATAGCCGGAAAGTGCCTTGCATAAGCAAGTTGTGCAGAAAGTCCCCAAAAAACTTTTACTATTCTTAATGTAGCCTGCGAAACTGGCTCAGACAAATCTCCACCTGGCGGAGAAACTGCTGATATTGCGGTAATTGAACCTTGCCTATCTCCACTTCCTAATGTAATAACTAATCCTGCTCTCTCATAATATTCTGCCAATCTTGAGGACAAATATGCAGGATACCCTTCTTCACCTGGCATTTCTTCCAATCTTCCAGACATCTCTCTAAGCGCTTCAGCCCAACGAGATGAAGAATCTGCCATTATAGCAACAGAATAACCCATATCTCTAAAATATTCTGCTATTGTTATTCCGGTGTAAATTGATGCCTCACGAGCAGCAACTGGCATATCAGAAGTGTTCGCAATTAATACTGTTCTCTTCATTAATGGTTCACCTGTTTGTGGGTCAATAAGTTCAGGAAATTCATTCAAAACATCTGTCATTTCGTTTCCTCTTTCTCCGCACCCTACATAAACAATAATATCTGCATCTGACCATTTAGCCAATTGATGTTGCACGACTGTTTTACCACTTCCAAAAGGTCCAGGAATACAAGCTGTTCCACCTTTTGCTACTGGGAATAAAGTATCTATAACTCTTTGCCCTGTTACCATAGGTGCTACCGGATTTGCTTTATACTTATATGGCCTAGGTTTTCTAACTGGCCATTTTTGATACATCTTAATAGCTACATCTCCACCAGCTGTAGCTATAATGCAAACTTCTTCATCAATATTAAATTTGCCAGATTTTATTGCTTTTATAGTCCCTTCCACACCATATGGGACCATGATTCTATGTTCAATGACTTTGTTCTCTTGCACAGCCCCGATAATATCACCTGAAACAACTCTTTCGCCTATATTCTTCTTTGCCATAAAGTCCCAAATCTTTTTATGGTCTAATGCCGATATAGAAATACCTCTGTCAATTCTATCTCCTGAAACTTCTCTCAAAATAGAAAGAGGTCTTTGTATTCCGTCGTATATTCCCTCAAGAAGTCCAGGTCCAAGCTCAACAGATAAAGGCTCATTAGTTGTAACAACAACTTCACCAGGCCCTAACCCAGTTGTTTCCTCATATACCTGAATAGATGCTATGTCATCTCTTAATTCGATAATTTCACCTATCAAGTTTTTAGCACTAACACGTACAACATCATACATTGTTGAATCCTTCATCCCTGATGCTGTAATTAATGGCCCTGCAACCTTAATTATCTTTCCTGCTTGTTTTTTCATATCTATCCCTCTAAAATATTCATTCCAACTGCTTTTTCTATGTTTTCTTTTATTCTATCCATCCCATATCCATTCGATCCTTCAGCTGAAGGTATAGGTATAATAATTGGATATGCTTTAGCTTCATATTTTTTTAATTCATTTGATAATTTCTTCGCAAAATTATCAGTTATAAAAATTATTTGATAATCTTTATATATTTTCTTTATTTCCTGTTGCACTGTTTCTACAGTATCTGCATAAAAAACACTAAAACCAATTGCTTTAAATATTGATACTATGTCTCTATCTCCTACTACTGCTATTTTTCCTTTTTCCATGTTTTCGCCTCTATATAAACAATGCCCTTAAACGTTTACGAATCTCATTTTCTTCTACATGATTTTTTATACAAACTAAAATTAGCTTTACCATTTTTATTTCTTGCTTTTTTGATAAAAATAATGAAATTATAGGTCCTATTGTAAAAATGTCGTTTCTATATAAACTGAACATATTTAACAAATAATCATCTAACTCTTTTTCAAATCTTATTAATTCATTAGTTTCTCTTAATTCATTTATCGCATTCACATATATTTTTCCGGCAGATTTATATCTATATTTTTCTTGAATAACTTCATAACTTTGTGAATACAAATTTTCAAATTGATCTAATGAAATGCTTCCATCGTCTAGATACATTTCTCTCAAAAGTTTTACTCCAGCATCAACTTTTTTTGCACGAATCAATATTGAAAAATTTAAAGCCTCCACATATGTTTTAAAGTACTTTTTTAATGATGTCTCTCTAGAATTTTTTAGTCTTTTTTCAATTGTCTTAAAAATAGCTTTATCTATTAATGTATTAATTATGTATGGTCTTTTATCGCCAAGAGTAAATTCATAATCTATTTTTTCTAATGCTTCTTTTATAAATGCATCAAAAGAGAAATAATTATCTACTAAAATGCTTTCTAACATTTTTTCCTTATCATAATGACCGCCAGAATTCAATAATGATTTATCTTCAAACCCACCATACTTCATCTTCATGCATGCTTTTAAATTATTCGCATCTTCTAAATACAAGAAAACCGTCAAATCGCTACCTTCTGGCATTGCTTCCTTGAAAAATGAAAGTATTTTATCATACTCGCTATTAAGCAGAACATTGTAGTCAAAACCATCATCAATACTTATTCCTACACCATATCCAACTTCTTGCAAAATCCTCATGGCATCAACCAGATTAGATGTTGATATCAATCTTAATATTTTGTCACGAGTTAACAACGTTTTTTCAATTGTTTTAGCTCTAGAATTTGAATAAATCAATTGTGATTTCGACATTTATGTCTCTCCTCATTTTTTATTAAAAATTTGTTGGTATAATTTACTTTCTATGTCTTCACGAATTTCTCTAAATTCTGTCTCCAAAGTCAAATTTTTATCATATTTTTTATTAGAAATAATCACGCCACCAGAAAAATCCCCATACTCTTCATTGAATATAAACTTCTTGCCAATTTCTCCGGATAACTCCTTCAAAAACTTATTGTTAAATATCTCTTTATCACTTTTTGCAAATGTAATAACATCGCCATCTTGAGCATATTTAATAATCATTGTTTGAACAATATTTATGTAATCGAATTCATATTTCTTTGATTTTAAATCAGCTTCTACAAGTTTAAAAACATCATCTATAATAGATGTCTTCTTTGCAGATAATATTTTTCTCGCCTCAATATCTGAAATAACTTTTGCTCTATCAACTAACTCATCAATATACGCATTTCTATTAGGCAACTTTGATTGCCTATAATTATCAGCTTTATCCTTTGCACTTTTAACATTCATTTGCGCCTCTTTTTGCGCTTTTTGAACAATGTTGTCTGCCTTGTCTTTAGCTTCTTTTAAAATACTATCTATTATTAATTGTTGGTTATTCATATTAATCCACTCTTATGATTATTTTAAGAACCAAATGCCCAAGAAAGAAATTAATAAACCTAAAATAGCGTATGTCTCAACCATAATAGTTAATAAAATTCCTTTACCCAAAAGTTCACTTCTTTTTCCAATCATTGATATAGCAGAAGATGCTGTTTTCCCTTGAAATATTGCAGAAATTAAACCGGCAAATCCCATAGTCAAACAACCCGCCATAACACCTGCACCATAACTTGTAGATACTGTGGCAATATTTACTGCACCACCGCCAAATAATCCCAACTTAATAAATGCTATGAAAGCAATAATTAAACCGTATAGCCCTTGTGTTCCTGGCAATAATTGTAATACTAGGGCTTTAGAAAACTTTTCTGGATCTTCACTAGTTACACCAGAAGCCGCACTACCTGCTAAACCAACCCCAATTGCAGATCCTGCACAACAAGCAAATGCTGCAAAACTTGCTCCAACCAAACCGATTACTCCACCTGTACTAACCATTCTTCATTACTACTAAACTAATATTTTTGGCACACAAATTAGCTTAGTTTCTCCTTAATATTATTTGTGCCTTGTGCAATTTGATAATATTTCATATCACTTCCAAATGGTTGGAATATTTTTCCACCACCTTGGTAAAATTTCCCAAAAAATTCAACGAACTCCAATCTTGATCCATGAACATACGCCCCTAGTGCTCCTATTGCCATATTAAATGTATGCCCTGCGATAAAAAATAATACAGCGAATATCCATCCAATATATGGGATCAAATTAATTAAAACACCAGCTATATTATTGAAAACGAAACCTACAACAGCTGACGCTAATCCTAAGCCAAATAATCTTGAATAACTTAAAACATCTGTTAATAGGTTAATTATCCCATATAAACCGGATAACGCTCCTGTAACTTTTCTAAATCCTTTCTTACCTATTGCGCTGTCCAACATTAATAATATGATACCTATTAATGCTAAAATTTTCCCAACACCACTTACCGAAGAAGGAACATTTAAAACTTTTCCGTCAAAAATTAATGAATATATTGCTTTAATTCCCAACATTAAAATCCCTACGACAAGTGAATACCAAGCTGAAAAATGCACTATCCCTGCAAAATATTGCTTTTTCTTAAAAATTAATGAATACGCATTTAACGCTATTCCGAATAAGATATGTACAATACCAATACCTAAACCTAACGCTAGCATTGGCAATGGTTTTTCCAAAATATCAAACAAAACAGCTCTTTTAATAATACCTTGCGTTATATCAGGATTTGTTGATGAGAAACCGAAATATGTACCGAATAAAATTCCCCATATCATGCCAGAAATTCCCATGAGACCAATAAGTTTAACTAAATCACCTTGCCCATATTTAAATTTCTTTTTGTAAATAATGAATGCTGAAGCCAATGTTATTAACAAACCATAGCCAAAATCGGAAATCATAATCCCGGACATGAAAAAGAAAAATATCGAAACAAAAACTGTTGGATCAATCTCATCATATCGAGGAGATGATAATAAGTTTGTTATAGATTCAAATGGGCGGACAAACCTTGTATGTCTAGTGCATACCGGAGGCTCTTCACCTTTTTCTAATTCGAGAACATCATAAAAAATCTCAAGTTCACTTCTATCCAATTTCCCTTTTAAAACATCCAATTTGTCAATAGGAACATAAAACTCTAAGATAAAAGATGTATAGGTATTCCCCATCATATCATCATAATCACATATCGTTTTTTGAATATGATAATAGTCATTATATAACTTAAATGTTTCTATTTGATTTGAAAACTCCATTAATTTCATAAAGTTTTCTTTCTCTATTTTTTCTAACTCTGCAATTTCAAGACTTAAACAGTTCTTATCTTCTTCTGGCGTAGAATCAAACTTTAATGGGCATTGAATAAATCCTAATGCTTCCAAATCTTCTAAAATTGCTACCTTATTTTTTTTCAGACATATAATTGATACTGGTAAAGATTTTTCTCCACTATATATTTCATATACAAAGTCTTCATATTTTGTCGACAAATTTTCTATTTCATTTTGTTTTTCCGCATTTATCAATCCTAAAAATATTGCTGTATGTTTTGTCCCAACAAAATCAGACAAATTTTTATCAACACCTAAATACGGCATCAACTGTTGAATTTTATTTATTTTTTTTGATTTTTCTGTTTTAAGCTCAGCAATTTTAGAATCATAAATTCTCATCTCATTAATTGTTGCCTCTAATGATTTTTCATTTGCTGCTAATTTATAAAACTCATCAATATCTACAGATGGCATTGGAGCTAACGCATTTCTCTTGCCAAATTTAAATTTTATTTTATCTTGTTTGCAAATCTTTCCTATATCTGCTAAGTGTTCCTTGTATATATTGATTGCATAATTGACATTTTGTATTTTATTATCAAGATTTTCATACTCAAAGTTTTCTTTAATCACTCTAACATTTGGCAAAAATTCAGATTGTTTGACCTCTATACAATTTGCCTCGTGTAGTAATTTAAAAACTTTCTTCTTGTTTTTGTTACTTGAAATGAGTAACATTTTTTTCATCTTAATAATCGCCATATGTCTCTATAATTTTTTTAATAATTACCTCTTTTGCATCAATCATATTTGCAAAATATTCTTCTCTCATTTTGAGCGCCATACTATTAGCGTTCTTAATAATCGCATCGTTTTGAATTTTGATTAGTCGTGCAGCATCTTCTTCAGCATCTGCTATCTCTTTAGAAACATTTTGTTTACTTTCATAAACAATCTTTTCTGCTTCTTTCAAAGAATCTTCAATAATTTGTTTAGCACTTTCATTTGCTTCTTTTTCAATTTGCAATGCTTTTTCTTCTGCCTCGATTATTGAATTAATTACTGTTTCTATCATTTTCAACCTACTTTGTTCCAAACAACCTATCTCCTGCGTCGCCTAACCCAGGAACTATATAACAATCCTTATTTAATTTTTCATCAAGCGCACCAATATATATATCAACATCTGGATGATTCTTTTGTAACACTGCTAACCCTTCAGGAGCAGCAACTAAGCACATAAACTTAATATGCTTCACCTTTCTTTCTTTTATAAACTGTATGGCCATAGAAGCCGATCCACCTGTCGCCAACATCGGATCTACAACTATAATTTCTCTCTCACTTACATCTACTGGTAATTTGCAGTAATATTCTTTTGGTTGATGCGTTTCTTCATCTCTATAGCAACCAATATGTCCAACTTTTGCTGCTGGAACTAGTTTAAGTATTCCAGTTACCATTCCAAGACCAGCCCTTAAAATTGGAACCACCCCAATCATTCTTCCGTCAATTTCATAACCTTTTGTTTTACAAATAGGTGTCTCAACATCTATTTCGTGCAATGGCAAATCACGCGTAACCTCATATGCCATCAACAATGAAATTTCTTCTAATAATTCCCTAAAATCCTTTGGAGATGTAGCTTTATCTCTCATTAATGTTATTTTGTGTTTAATCAATGGATGATTCATTATATGCACTTCGCTCATAGATACCTCTTTATTTAAAATATTTATTTTCAATGTCTGCGACTTTATTTAGTCTATTTTGGTGCCTTCCGCCTTCAAATTTAGTATCAAGCCAAATACGAACATACTCTGCTGCCTGTTCTGCAGAAACCACTCTTCCGCCAAGAGCAATAATATTTGCATTATTATGAGCTTTACACATCTCTGCCGTAAACGCATCATGACAAACTGCCGCTCTAATACCTTTCACTTTGTTTGCTGCAATAGATATACCAATACCAGTACCACACAAAACTATTCCTGCGTCAACTTCACCTTTTAATATTGCTTCTGCTACTTGAATTGCATAATCAGGATAATCAACCGACTCTGCGACATTTGTTCCAAAATCAATATATTCAATGCCTCTTTCGTTTAATAATCTTTTAATTGATGATTTTAATATTAGACCTCCATGGTCACATCCTATCGCTATTTTCATTATATCCACCTTTCAAAATATTTATAATTATTATATCAATATGCACTATACTAATCAATATTGAAAAAAATAAGTGCTTCAGAAATTGGACATATACTCAAGGTTTAATTGAAAAACTCAATTTCAAGAAAAATAAATTTTTAATAATTTTTTATTGGTCTTTAATGTAAAATTTATATAATTTTCCCAGCTGCGGCCTTTAGAATCCTATTCATAATAGACTCTTTTTTCTTGCTCCCAGCTAAATACTCAATAATTATATAGTCATATTGCTTTTCTGCCAGATGAAGTGCACTGTATATATTTTTAGTTAAGTCAAGATCTGTATATCCCAAATTGATTAATGAATAACCTTCAAGCTTATTAGAAATATTTCCACTTGCTATTATAACTGGTTTTCTTCCTTCACGAGTAACCCTATCGTATTCTTTTACAATTTCATCCAAACCTTTTGCTACAATCGTATCCACCACCGGTGCATAATGTTTATATTTCATTCCTGGTGAAGGCAAAGTTTTAATAGCTTCTCCTTTAAATGTTTTCACATCCTCATTCAATACTTTGTTAATATCATCCTCTGTTATATATCCTGGCCTTAGTATAATTGGATTGTCAGATGTTAAATCTAAAACAGTTGATTCAATCCCAACACTACAAGGACCACCATCAATTATTAATGGTATTCGCCCTTTTAAATCATTGTATACGTGCTCTGCAGTTGTTGGACTTATTTTTGTAGAAAGATTAGCTGACGGCGCTGCAATTGGATACCCCGATTTCTCAATAAATGTTCTCGCTATTTCATTAGCAGGCATCCTTATCCCAACAGAATCCAATCCTGCTGTCACAACATCCGAAATTAGATTTGATTTTTTTAAAACAATCGTTATAGGACCTGGCATAAAAGCATCAATAATCTTTTTGGCATTTGGAGAAACCGTCTTAGCTATTTGAAATATTTGATCTTTACTAGATATATGAACAATTAACGGATTATCTTGCGGTCTCCCTTTTGCCACGAAAATACTTTTAACGGCATTCTCATTATATGCATTAGCTCCAAGTCCATAAACTGTTTCAGTTGGAAATGCAACAAGTCCTCCGGCTCGAATTATTTCACTGCCCTTAATAATTGCTTCAATTCCACTTAGTACTTCTGTATTCATTGAAAATGATTATACAACAGGAAACTGCGATAAACAAGAAAAGCAAAAATTTTTATGTCATTTATAACCTATAAAAAACCGCAAATCATTAATTATTAAACGGCATTAAAGATTAACTCTTAATTGCCCTTTTTTATTGTCAATAATAATGATTTTTTCTTTTTATCATGTTATTAAATCATAAGTATGATATATGCATAGACAAATTGATGTGTTTTAAGTTTAATAGACGAAAATAATAAAAATTATTAATTTTTTCAAGCAAAATACAATTGACTTATATATTTTAATTTTATATTATAATATAAATTAATTAGCCATTAAATTTATGGAAAAATCTATCCTGAATATGACTAATTTATTAGGAGGATTTATGTCAAATATATTTGTTAATGTTTTATCAGATGCTAGTCAAGTTATTCAATGGTTAGCTGAGCCTGTTTCGAGCGCTCTTACGCTACCAAGATGGTCAGTGCTTTTAATCGCAGTTATCCTATTAGCTATCATTATCGTTTTAATTGCTGGATCAGCTAAAAGTAAAAAATCAGGTACTAAATCACAACAACCAAAACAAGTTACTGAGGCTTCTCAACCAAAAGAAAAACCACTAGAGAAAAAGGAAATTGCGCCTGTTGAAGAAGTTGCTCCTATTGTAGAAACTGCTCCTGTTGAAGAAACTGCTCCTGTTGAAGAAACTGCTCCTATTGTAGAAACTGCTCCTGTTGAAGAAACTGCGCCTGTTGAAGAAGTTGCTCCTATTGTAGAAACTGCTCCTATTGTAGAAACTGCGCCTGTTGAAGAAACTGCTCCTGTTGAAGAAACTGCTCCTGTTGAGAAAAAAGCTAATCTTTCTGCAAATAATGCATCAGGAAAACCGGTAGTCGCAAAAGCAAAAGTTCGTAATCGTGGTTTGATTACCGTAACAAAAACCGAAAATAACAAACCTATTGAAGGAACTGTAAAGAAAACAACAGAAAAAATAGAACCAGAAAACACTACTGATACTTTTGGAAAGTTTGTCATTATAAAGGATGAAACAAATCAATTTGCTCCATACAAATTCCGTCTTTTGGCAAATAATGGACAATTACTATTCGAAAGTGAAGGTTATAAAATTAAACCAAGAAAATCAAGCATCGATGCGTTTAGAAAAAATGTTCAAAATGGAATATTTGTAGTTGATGCTGACAAACAAGGAAATTATAGATATAAACTTGTTAAAACAGATGGCCGTACATTGATTGGTGTTGGCGAAAGTTATAAAACTAAAGATTCATGCGATAATTCTATTGAATCAGTAAAACGTTTCTCTGTTTCCGCTACATTAATTGAAGACATGACAAATGAAGATTAATTAGACATTTTAATAATTAATTTGAAATAAAAAAGGGGACATAACTCCCCTTTTTTTATTGCCATGAAACTAGACAACTATTTATTGTATTAGTGCTTTAAAAATTCTACTTTAAATGTTACTCCACCATACTCGTTATTGTTGCAAGCGATATTCCCTCCATATAGATCGACTACTTTCTTAACAATTCCCAAACCAAGCCCTGAGCTAAAATTATCTTTTTTAGTTTTATTGATTTTGTAAAATGTTTTAAAAATATTTGCCTTCTCTTCATCAGGAATTCCTATTCCAGAATCAATTACATTAATAATTATCCCTTTAGTATTTTCATATAGTTCAATATTAACTAATCCGTTTTGTTTATTATATTTAATAGAGTTTTCTATTAAATTCCCAAGCATTAGTTCAATATTGATTTTATTCGCATTAATTTGCGCATTTCCTAATATATTCACGCTTATATTCTTTTGTTTTATCTGGTATTTATTATTTTTTAATATCTGCACTGACAAGTCCCTTAAATCAATGTCTTCGCGAGCCTTTAATATATCACTATTACTATCAATCCTCGCATAATCTAACATCAATCTAATGAGCTGCACCATTCTCGTTGCATTAAGTGTTATTTCTTTATTGCACTCATGAACGAGCTTTTGGTCGTGAGAACTATCAATAACCTCAGAATATCCCAAAATAGCCGTTAAAGGTGTTTTTAATTCATGTGATGCATTGGCAAAAAACTCATTCTTATTTTTTTGATCATTTTTTAATTCATCAATATTTGTTAACAGCATGAAATATTTAATATCATTAATATTGATATTATTTAAAAATATAAACTCTACACGATAAAACTGTGATTGAATTAAATATTCCCTTCTAGTAGCTATCCCTTGCTTAATAATATCTAAAACCTCATTTTTATCTTGCTCTAAAAATAAATTAATAACATCTTGACCAGAGTTCGAATGATCTTTAAAAATTCTTCTTGCTGTTTCATTAGATAAAACAATGTTATTATTCTTATTAATGCCAAATAATGTTTGCGCCATATGATCAATAATAAAAACATTCTTTTTTCTTTCTGCTTCATATAAAGCAATTTGTTTATTAATATTGGTATTAATTTTATTAATTTCACTCAATATTATTTTTTCATCCTTACTTGCATCAATTTTTGTAAGATCAATACTTTTACTAGATTTTGATAATACTGCATTATTAGCAAGTTTAACACGTGTAAGCATACGCATATTGGTAAATTGGTTATAATGCTTCTGTAAATAATACAAAATCAGTGCTAGAACAATCAATATTAATATATATTGAAAAAGAACAAATAAAATTCTCTTCGCAAAAATGTTAGCTGTTTTACAAATAAGAATATAAGCTGTTTTATCCGCTTCAATATCTATACTACTAAATACATAGTAATATTGCGTTATAGATATTCTTTTTCTATCTTTAAATAGTTTTTGTGAATTAATTTTTTTCATTTCTTCTTCAGATAATGTTGAAGAAAAAATATTTAAGTTTGAAGTATTTATAGAAATAATATCCCCGCTTTTTGAATATATAGCGTAGTATGTATTTTTTTGATTATTAAAAATCTCCTTTAGCTCTTTATCTAAACTGCCATTGTCATTAAGCTCATTATTTTTAATTGAATTTACAATAACATTTTTTGAAAAATTTAAAGACTCAAAAGTCTCATCGCCTATATTTTTACTAAAAATAAGAACAGTTAAAGAAAGCGCCAAAATAAAAATGGCTATTTCTATCATTACTAAATTAATAATAAATCTTTTTTTATTCATTTAAATATGTATTAATCGAATTAATTTGTGTATTTATAGCCTTCTCCTCTTGCGGTTCTAATATGCTCTTCATTTGTATATTGTGCAATGATATTTCTTAATTTCGAAACGTGCATATCTAGCGTCCTTGTTGACCCCTGATATGTTTTATCCCACAACTCATTAAATAATTCATCTCTAGTAATTATTCTGTTTGGATTGTTTATAAAATACATGAGAAGTTTTCTTTCTGTCGCAGTTAAATCTAGCTTTTGGCCTTTCACATAAAGGCCATTGCTATCTTGATCGTAATATATTTCTTTTTCAGAGATGTATTTTAAACTATTCTTTCTTAAGTTGGCTCTTATCCTTGCCTTAAGCTCACTATTTGAGAATGGTTTAGAAATGTAATCGTCAGCCCCAGATTCAAGACCGTTAACTTTGCTTTCTTCTTCACCTTTTGCACTCACTATTATGCAAGGGATTTCAGAAAACTTTCTATTAGTTCTTAATTTTTGTATTGCTTCAATTCCATCCATGCCTGGTAACATGTAGTCCATAATAATCAAATCACATAACTGATTTTCCAAAGATTCAAACATTGATTCAGCTGTATCAAAAATTTCAACAATATAGTCTGAATCTCTCAATATGACTGCATATAATCTTTGCAAAGATTCTTCATCTTCAACAATATATATTAATTTTTTCATACATCACCACACATATTAATATGATATATATTATATCAAAATACGCCATATAAAAAAAGGACTAAGAATAGTCCTTTTTTAATTGAACTGGCAACTTCCTACTCTCCCAGGCCGTTTCCAACCAAGTACCATCGGCGTTAAAGGTCTTAACTTCTGTGTTCGGTATGAGAACAGGTGGA
>JAEWXG010000021.1 GCA_023396095.1 Bacillota bacterium
TGCAAGAAAACCTGCTTTTTCCCCTTTTAATTTGTTTTCTAAATAAATTTCTAACCTTGTATCATAATCTAAACGCATTTGTTGAACCTCCTTTCTGGATTGTCCAACTTTTTGGGTTCACCTCATTTCATCGTTTCCATGCTCAGCTAATTTGGGTGTTAACGGTATTGGTTTGACTAATATTATGGTTAATGCTTTAATTTTTGGAACGACTTTATTTTTACTAGCTAAAAACGGAGTTAACCTATTTTGCAGAAAGAAGATGGATTTCTATTGGATAAAAGAATTTGCTAAAGTTGGTGTAATTTCTGGAGCTGAATCATTTGTAAGAAATTTAGCATATATGGTGATGATTGCAAGAATGGTTAATGTTGTAAATGAGCAAGGGACATACTGGGGTGCCAATAATTTTATATGGGGTTGGCTATTACTTCCAATTATTCAATTGGGTGAATTAATTAAACAAGAGATATCAACTAATCAAGATGCTGTTAAGAATAATACGCTTGGATATTTTGTAATTACAATAATTGCAATTTTAGTATGGTATATTTTTATTCCAGCATATCAACCGTTTTTGCGATATGTTCTTAATTTTAGCAATGTAGAAAAACTATTTAAATTAGTTATGGTATTGATTGGATTCTATGTTTTATATGCAATTCAAAATATATTCGATGCGACGTTTTATGGTTTAGGCAAGACACATTATATGTTTTTCGAATCAATAGTAACTAATTCAATTTATTATGGTATTGCTTTTATTTTTTATTTAATGGGAATCTGGCAGCCTACATTAATAGGCATAGCTTTATTATTTGGCATAGGTAATGCGTTTGATACCATAGTCTCACTTGGAACTTACTGGTTCTTGCTTAAGAAGTACAAAATTAATATTTTAGATGTAGAAGAAAATAAAAAGATTGTTGAGGATACTATATGATAAACGAAGAATCAAGAAAATGTGTGATGAAGATAATCTAGTATTATGTCTACAATATTTCTAATGATTCAAGATAATTATAGGCATTTCGAATATTTGGAGTTATACAAATACGGTTAGTTAATGTTTTAAACGTAATAGTGATTTATAATTAGAAAATAATAATAATGTAGCTTATTTGAATATGTTTTCAGTTAATAGAGCATTTAAAGTAATGAATTAATGGATGTTGATTTTTTTGTCACATATATTTTTTATCTAGCCTTACCTGCATAATATGGAAAAAGATGAATTTTGTTTTAACATAATAAAAGTCATGCTATTATATAGCTACGGAGTAAATATATACGTGTTAGTGTAGGAAGACTTATTCTTTTTTGATTTTCTGTTTCTAGTTTTATTGTTGTATCGATATTTAAGAAATAAAATGAAGTTAAGTTTCACAATGGAGAAAGAGGATGAAGAAGAAATTATTAACGATTTTTGCGAACTTATTTATTATATCATTTTTAACAATCATTATTTTTGTAATGTCTTTTAGTTTTGCGGACAAAAGAGCAATAACTACAAGTAATGTAGACAATGTAGAAAATTTTAAGATTAATAGTAGTCGTAAAATGTCTAGTAGTGGATGGGATGAAATAGAAAATAATAGATATATATATGATGATTTAAATGAGCCACAAGAAGTAAAGGAAAGAGGAAATTATATTAATTATCTTCAACCAACTCAGGCTGATGAAGTTGATGGTGTATATCAAATTAATAATGAAAATAACTTATTATGG
The DNA here is from genome assembly GCA_023396095.1 of Bacillota bacterium. GTDB lineage: Bacteria > Bacillota > Clostridia > Christensenellales > UBA3700 > JAEWXG01. The sequence goes on from JAEWXG010000021.1 coordinate 1,732, forward strand.
ATGTTGAAAAGGCAAGAAGCAGAACAAAGCGTAGATAATAAGTATATACTAAATACAAATATTACATTTAGACTTAAAACACAGACTGGTTCAGACAGTTGGTGGAAGAAAATTCTTGATGACAAAAATGAACAAACAAATAAATTTATAGGAACATTTGATGGTAATTTTCATAGAATTTTTTTTGAATATTATCAACCGGTGCATTCTTATAATTATCCGTATTTTCAAGGTTCTTTTTTTCAGTCTATTAAAGGGACAGTTAAAAATTTAAATTTTGAAATTGGACATAATGTTATCTTTAAGTACAATCCAAGCGACCCTTGGAAGACAGATATTACATATGGACTATTTGCTGGTCGCATTGAGGGTGGAATAATACAGAATTGTAATTTTGGAATAGATGGTACGCTTGCGGTTCATCGTTTTAGAAGATATTGGGCAGATGCAGGGTTATTAATTGGAAGGATGATTCCATCTGGTAACGTACAGCCAGCATTTAAAAATAATGTTGTGAGGTTTGGTGATTTTTCTTTACAGCATTATACTAAGGCATATAATTTACCTGCTACAATAGGAACATATAATATATCAGCTTTTATTGGAGCAATACGTGGTGTTAGTTCTAATACAATTTTTGAAAACAACCTATTTTATAGAGAAAATTCTAATAAGACAATACGAGACCATTTTGAATCAATTGATGATGGGGGCAACTGGGGACGAGTGCATATATCTTTTTTAGTTGGTGATAATGATAAAGAACAGAATATGGATTCCAATAAGTTGTTAGTTATTACCAATGGTACTTCTAATGATATGTCTGCAAAAATGGAGGCAGCTCAATTTGACGAAAAAAGTTTTTATTATGATATAGACCATACGAAACCTGAAGTATATTCATATCAACCAGTTAACGATAAAGCGCTTATATTGAGTTCATCATTAAAGTTTAACGACTCATTGCACAACAAAGTATATTATCAAGGCAATGAGAATGATTTACAATATTTATTTTTACAAGATGGAAGTGATGATACAAAGGTAAAATATAAGTTGGATTTAATTAATGAAGAAAAAAGGCCATTAACAATTGCTACTTTTTCAAATTTTCAAAATCAGTTTTCTTATTTAAGATATGTAAATGAAGATACTGGCATCTCGACATATTATGCAGATTCTGAATTTATTCATGCTGATAAGAATGAGTACTTATTTAGAGATTTATCGTATTTAAATAACTATGTTAATATTACGGTTAGTAATAGCAAAATATATGATGGGAGCAAAAGTATTGCTGGATTAAATGTGCAATCCAGTGAAACATACAATATCAATAACAATTTATTTAGTACATATATGTTAACAACTGGAACAACAGAAAATGTTGGTATTTATTCAAAGATTCAATCGAATCTTGAACTAAATGATCAAAATGTAGGGAATCGAACAGTTGTACCAATTAATAATGCATCCAAAGTAGCTATTAAAAGTAGTGAAAATAGAACTATTGCATATATGGAGTTACCAACACCTAGTGTAACACAGAATATTACAAAGAAAACTATTGAAATTAATGCTAGTGATTTAACAATTACAAAAACAAAAGTATATGATGGAACAGACAGTGTTTCTGAATCAATTACTGGGAAATCAAATGCTGATTTAGGAATAGTATCTGGAGATAATGTGATAATCACTTACACAGGGGCATACAACTCAGCTAATGTAGAAGAAGCAAATGTTATTACAGTAACGGTGAATGTTTCTGGAGCAGACAAAGATAACTATGATATTACAAGTTCTGTTGAGGTAACAGGTGCAAGTATTACAAAGAAACAAATATCTGCACCAGCATTGAATGTTACAACATTTGTGTATGATGGAACTGAAAAGACAGTTACGT
>JAEWXG010000006.1 GCA_023396095.1 Bacillota bacterium
TAACGTCTCCATTTACTAATATCTTTTGTTCTATCCATCTGTATATTGTTTTAAACGATGGCATTTTGTATTCGCATGGAGCTTTACTTATTTGTTCTGGAGACCATGTTGCTTTTAATTTGCTTTCTAAATAAATTTCTAACTTTGTATCATAATCTAAACACATTTGTTGAACCTCCTTTCTAGATTGTCCAACTTTTTGGGTTCACCTCACAATTTCAAAAGTTCATATTTAGGAAGTTTAAAAACTTCCATTTTTTATTGTTGACTTTCTTATAGAAAGTGATAATATAATGTATTAACCGTAAAAACATATGTTTTTAATCTGGCGATATACCGAAATGGGCCAGATTTTTTTATTTATGAATTTTCTTTAATATTCTATTTCTTTGTTTTTTCTTTATTTCCCTAGCTGCTTGATAATCTTTATTTTTATCAAAATCTAAAACACCTGATTTAGAATGTGTATAAAAACTCTTTTTAATTAAACTAGGTGTTTCAAACTCACTAAATTTCTCTTTTATATACAATCCATTTTTTAATTTATCTTCTCTCTTTTTACAATTAAATATAAATGATTAAGCTGTAATGCTCTATATCCTTTATCACCTTTAATTTTCCTATTATGCTTTGTTTTGTAAATTAAATAAAAATGAGATTTATTATATTTGCCACCAAACATGGTTTTACCCGATATTCTCATTATTTTCATTTTTCCTAATCTTTTCTCATTTTGTAATTTTCAATCTCGTTAATAAAAATTATGCTGATTAGCTAACTCACTAGTTGAAGCTTTAACTTCACCATATGTTATACAATCTCAATACCTTTTGTTTGATTCCTTTTTCATTTCTTATTCCTCATAGCATTAGAAAATTTTATTTTTAATCCAGCTAGTGCTTTATTATCCTTTTTTAAATATCTTGACATTTTATATCCCCCTTTATATTATTTAATTGGTGGCGCCGAATAGGTGAGGTCTCAAAGAGGTTGACCCGCGGAGAAAAGTTTAAGCCTAAAAGTTCCATGTTAAGTGGAAATGCTCAAGGCTCCGATTAAAGGACTAGTTTTAGTCCTTTTTTATTTGTTTGTATAGAAATAAAAAAACTACACCAAATAAATACACAATTATAATTACAATTGAATTTTTGTTGATATAAAAAAATAGCCCTAAAACGGCTATTTTTTATTATTTTTGTGCAAATTTTTCATATTTTTTTGCATTTTTTAAAGTAAAATATTAATTTGTCTTACATTACTTAAATACTAATAATTTTCACTATTTGATTTGATCGGCTGTTGGATATTCAACAGCAACATCATAACTAATAAATTCGTATGTAACATCTGTATTAAGTTCAACAACTTTAATAGTATAGTCAGAAATTGCAAAAGAATAATTTTTATTCCTCAATTTATCCTTAACTTTAAATTTAAAAGTGCCATTTTCAATCACTTCTTCTGAACGAATATTTACACTAATACCTAAAACACTAAATATTGTTTTATAATCTCCTTTTTCACTAATGTTCTTAGTAATTTTAGTAAATTTATCATCTAAATTATTTCTTGTAAAAATTTCAATTTCATTTCCGTAACGCGTATATTCCTCTGTATTGTTTGTTATCCCATCTTTAGTGTTTGTAATTAATTCATAGACCTTAAACCCATTATTATATTTTTGTTTTACTTGCTCATTAGATGAATTTTTATGAGTTAATGAGAAGTTTTTAGAATATAATTTATCTATATATACCTCTTCTCCTTTAATTATTTGCGAATCACTAGGATATTTAATTTTTGCCTTTTTTGATTTGATTTCAATATTGCCAGTTAACTTCCCGTCTTCATAAATTGAAATTTTAACATTTCCGAAATAATTAATCGAAAAATCTGCTTTCTTTTTATCAATAACAACAGAAAATGTATATTTTAAATTACCGATTTTTTCATTTATTATTTCTTGATTGTCTATAAATAGTGAAAAGATAAATTCTTTTAGTGTAATCGTTTTTGTAGTATCACTGTCTTCTTTTTTAATAAATTTATCTTTTGATCTATTTGATTCAATATATGTAATTTTTTTATTGCCAATATACTCATAATATTCATTTTCTGCGTTAAAAGTTAAAAAGTTTTTTGATTTTACTATAAGTCCATCTATAAAAACTATTTCAATATCTTGATTATCCACTATACCATTACCTGTCAATACAAAATCTTTAACTTCCAGTTTTGCTAAATAATCTTCAGATTTCATATTCCAAGGAGCTTTACAAGAAGTTAATGAAGATAGAGTTATAACTGATAAAATCATTATAATTAATATGCTAATAAATTTTTTCATACATATTTTTCCTCCATTCGATGTTATGCTCATCTATAAATATTTAACAACAAAATTTCTCCAAAAATCAACAAACTATACTCAATAAAATAAAATATTTTGCTCATTATTTATTTACTCAATAATTTTTTTCGCAAATAACTATGATTTTATTTTATAAACCTTGTTAAATCATAATAATAAAAATTTTTTAAATATTATAACTTTATTTATATAAAGATATTAAAATTTAAAATCACTTTAAAATATTTCAAAAATACTCAAATTAATTTAAAATGTTATGGATTAAATTTTTACATTTAAATCTTTTAAAACGTTAAGTAATGCAAATTTCATATGTTCATAAGTCAATCCACCTTGGATATATGCTAAATATGGTTTTTTTATTGGTGAGTCACATGATAATTCAATAGACGCACCTTGAACAAACGCCCCTGCCGCCATTATAACTTGGGATGAATATCCTGGCATATCCCATGGATAAGGCACGACATGACTGTCAACCGGTGAAACTTTTTGAATTGTTCTACAAAATGTGATTAAGCTGTTCTCATCATTAAATTCAATTGATCGAATAATGTCGTTTGGCAAATATTTAGTTGATGGTGTTGTTTTATAATTTAATATTTCAAAAACTTTACCAAACAACAAATTACCTTTAACGGCATTTTTAACAGTTGTTGGCGATAAAAACAAACCTTGATAAAACATTCTGTATGAATTTTCATACGAACCAACTTCAAAACCTAATCCAGGTGCGGTCATCCTATATGCAATTTTTTCGATTAATTTTGCTTTTCCAACAATATATCCACCTGTAGGAGCTAAACCACCGCCAGGATTTTTTATTAGAGAACCTACTGCAACATCGGCTCCAACATCTGTCGGTTCTATCTTTTTTACAAATTCCCCATAACAATTATCTACTAAAATTATAGAGTTTGGCGATAATTCTTTAATTAGCTTAATAACTTTTGATATGCTTTCTATTGAAAGAGCATTTCTTACTTCGTAACCTCTAGATCTTCCAATAAATATTACATTGTAAGCTTTTTGCTGTATTTTTTTTGCTATTTTGGAATAATCAAAATCATCTTTTTTTAAAAATATTTTATCAAATAAAATATTATAATCTTTCAATGAACCAATGCCATCACCTGATATGACATTAGATAATGTATCATAAGGATTCCCAGTAATCGATAAAAGACAATCACCAGATTTTAGCAAACCGAACAAGCATAATGTAATTGCGTGCGTTCCGGATGTAATTAAAGGTGAAACAATTGCATCTTCTGCATTAAAAACTTCTGCATAAATTTTTGATAAAACATCCCTTGCTATATCATCATATCCATATCCAGTTGTACCAGAAAAATGTCTTAATGAAACCTTATTATTTTGAAATGCTTTCATTATTTTTGAAAAATTATATAATGCAATGTTATCAACTTCTTTGAATTTATTTTTTAACATCAATTCAGCTTTATTTATTAATTCAATATATTCCATTTTATCCCTCAAATTCATTCAAAATTTCATTAACACTTTTATCATCAACATAGATTTCTTTTATAAAATTATACCTTTTAAACCAAGTTATCTGTCTTTTTGCATAATGTCTTGAATCTAATTTAATTAATTCAATAACATCATTTAATGAAATATTACCATTAAAATACTGTTCAAACTCTCTATAGCCTATTGCCTTCATGCTTTGCATATTAAAATTCAATTTTAGCTGATTTATTAAATAATTTAATTCATTAGTTAAACCATTTTCAAACATTAAATCGACCCTTTTATTAATATTTTCATAGAGAACATCTCTTTTTGAATTTAAAAATACTCCTATAATGTTATATCTAAAATCTTTAACGTCCATATTATTCGTTTTATTAGATTGAGTTAATAAACATATTTCCATTGCTCTTATCATTCTTTTTGTATTATTTGGATGAATTTTTAAAGCCTCATCTCTATCTAACATTAATAATTTTTTATAAAATTCATCCTTACCTATTTCTTCTAATTCTTTTTCTATATTTTTTCTTAACGCTAAATCAAAAGCATTAGAAAAAGTATAGCTAAATATCAATGACTCAAAATATAGACCAGTACCACCAACTAAAATAGGCTTTTTCCCTCTTTTATTAATATCTTCTATAACTTTTGTTGCAAACTCAACATAATCGGCTACTGAAAAGTTTTGATTTGGTTCAACAATATCAATTAGATGATGTTTGATGCCCTCCATCTCTTCTGGCATAATTTTTGCAGTTCCAATATTTAAGTATTTATATATTTGCATTGAATCTAAGGAAATAATTTCCCCATTTATTTTTTTTGCAAGCTCTATACCTACTCTCGTTTTACCTACGGCCGTTGGCCCTACAACAACATAAAGATCAATCATTAAACAATCCTTTTAAAAATTTTTTCAATATCCTTTTTCTCTACTTTTACAATAGTTGGTCTGCCATGTGGACACTGAGTTGGCTTATTTTCCTTTATTAAAGATAATAAGTAATTTATTTCATTTGGCAACATTTTATGATTAGCTTTCACAGCAGCTTTGCAAGCCCTTGTTGCTACATTATCCCATATAACATCGCCTAACTTGTTATTAATTAATTTGGATGAATCAGAAAGAAGATCATCAATAAACTTTTTTATATCTATATCAACGATTTCTAAAGGAACCGCCGATATTTTATACGAATCATTAGAAAACTCTTCAATATCTATTCCAATTCCTTTAATTAGGTCAATGATTGAATTAATCGTTTCAAAATCAGAAATATTGTTAACTTGATATATATATGGAATTAATAACGGCTGCTTATGAAATTGTTTTTTATTAACTTGTTCAATTAATTTGTCAAAAATTATTCTTTCGTGTGCTGCGTGTATATCAATTAAATATATCGCTTCATTATATTCAATAACTAAATATGTTTTAAAAATTTGCCCAATATATTCATAACTACTAGTTAATTTTAAATTATTTTTTTCATCCATTACACTTGAATTAAAAGTAAATTTTATATTAGCTGTAGTTGTATTTTCATCTGTAAAATTAACATTTTGAACTTGATTGTGCTTATTTAAATTATAATTGAAATTATCATTTTTCTGAGAATGATTAACATCATTAATTGTATTTGATAGATCTTTTAATAAATTTTCAATATTATTACTTTTATCCTCAAAAAATTCAAAATTGGCTGTTTCTTCACTTTTATTTAAAGTTGCAATTTTCAAATTTTCAGTTTCAATTATTGATCTTATTGCTTTATATACAGCCTTAAATATAACTTGATTATCTATAAATCGCACTTCTTGTTTTTGAGGATGAACATTTACATCAACAGATTTTCTATCAACCTCAATATTTAAAAATACAACAGGATAAACTGATTTCATTAAATATTCACTATAGGCTTGTGCAACTGCCGATTGAATTGTTTGATTTTTTATTACTCGTCCATTTACAATAAAAAATTGATAATTTCTATTGTGCTTTGTATATATTTTATTTGAAACAAAACCATAACATTTAACACCATATGATGTTACTTCGTTTATTTCTAAAAGATTATCAACTAGTTCAAAACCATATATTTGCAATATTGCATTTTTTAGGCCATCCCCAGTATGTGAATAAATTAATTTTCCATCAGCATAATATTTGATTTTCACATTTGGATGAGAAAGAATCAAACTTGCTACAACATTTGATATTGCCATAGTTTCAACATGATCTTTTTTTAGAAATTTTAATCGTGCAGGAGTATTATAAAAAAGGTTATTAACTATAATTGTTGTACCATTATCACGTGATGTATTTATAAATTTTTCAACTTTTCCATCTGTAATATTAATTTCTGTCGCAATTTCTTCATCAACTGACTTTGTAATCATGACAACTCTACTTACTGAAGCGATTGAAGATAATGCCTCGCCTCTAAAACCTAAAGATTCAATTTCATATAAGTCGTTTTCATCTTTTATTTTTGATGTAGCATGTGGCATAAATGCTTTTTCCACATCATCTTGCAATATGCCTATGCCGTTATCACTAATTTTAATTTGTTTTTTTCCACCCTCAAAAATCTCTATAGTGACTTCACTTGCATTAGCATCTATAGAATTTTCAAATAATTCTTTTACAATTGATGATGGTCTATCAACAACTTCGCCCGCTGCTATTTTGTTATAAATAGTTTTATCTAATATATTAATTCTTGCCATTTGATAATTCCTTTAACTCATCTAATATTTGTAATGCTTGTCTTGGTGATATACTATCCAAATCAAGTTGTTGCAATTTTTTTAATATTTCATTGTTTTCATTATCAATAGTTTCAAATATTGTTAACTGTTTTGAATTTTTCTTATTTATACTATTTACATTTGATAAAACTATTTGATTATTATCTCTATTTTTATTATTTTGATCTATTATTTTAGCAATTGATTGAGCTCTTTTCGTTATTGCCTTAGGTACACCCGCAAGTTCAGCAACTTCAATACCAAAACTTTTACTTGCACCACCTTTTTCAATTTTATGCAAGAAAATAATATCATCTCCAATCTCTTTAACAGAAATACAATAGTTCTTAACACCTTCCATTAATCCTTCTAATTCAGTTAATTCATGATAATGTGTGGAAAATAATGTTTTAGCTCTTAAATTGTTAATAATATATTCAACTGTTGACCAAGCAATTGATAGTCCATCTCTTGTTGATGTTCCTCGGCCTATTTCATCTATAATTAAAAGTGACTTATTTGTTGCATTTAATAAAATTGTAGCTATTTCCATCATCTCAACCATAAAAGTACTCAATCCCTTCGATAAATCATCAGAGGCACCTATTCTAGTAAAAATTCTATCAAAAACTGGAATTTCAGCTTTTTCCGCTGGAACAAAACACCCAATTTGAGCCATTAAAACAATTAAAGCAACTTGTCTCATATATGTGCTTTTACCAGACATATTAGGTCCAGTTATAATCATTTCTAAATCAGTTGTTGAATTTAAAAATGTGTCATTTTTAATATAGTTATTAAATCCAATTATTTTTTCAATAACTGGATGTCTACCATTAATAATAATTAAGTCTGAATTTTCGTCTTTAATCTCCGGTTTACAATAATTGTTTTCTAATGAAACTTTTGCTAACGACAAAATACAATCAAGATATGAAATATATTCTATTGATTTTAAAATTAAAGTAATCTTTTCACTAACTAGCAATGCTAGTTTATTAAAAATTTCCACTTCTCTAGCTATCACCTTTTCATCTGAAGTTAAAATATCAATTTCCTTTTTTGTAAGCTCCTCAGTAGTAAATCTTTCATTATTCACAGTTGTCTGTTTTCTTAAAAACTCTTCTCCCATTAAATTCGATTGACTTCTAGGAACTTCAATATAATACCCGAAAATTTTGTTATATGAAATTTTTAAAGTTTTAACTCCTGTTTTGGCTTTAACTTGTGCTTCATAGTTATTTAGCCAGGTAAACACTTCCGTCTTAATATTTCTTAATGAATCTAATTCACAATCGTATCCTCTATTAATAAAGCCCCCATCTCTTGCAAGTAAAGGTGAATTATCAGAAATTGCTTTGATTATTTCATTTGAAATATCATCAAAAACCGTTATATTTTGATAAATTTCATTTAGATATATATCATCTGAAAATGACACTAGCATTTCTTTTAAAACTTTAAAATTTTTAATAGATATAGCTATTGTTAATAAATCTCTAGGCCCAGTTGCTCCAAAAGATAATCTTGTAACATATCTCTCTATATCTTTAATGTTAGATACTAATTGAGAAAATTCTTCTAATGCCATTCTATTATCATAAAAAAGTGATACTGCATTTAATCTCTTAAGAATTTCACTTTTATTTAATAGTGGCATTGCAATCCATTTTTTTAGCATTCTTGCACCAAATGCAGTATTTGTATAATTTAAAGTTTTAAATAATGATCCATTCACATTATTATCTTTTAATGTTTCAAACAATTCTAAATTTTTAATTGTTGCATTATCTAAAACCATCTGCTTATTTTGATTAATGGTTTTAATATCTTTTAAATTCAACAAGTCTTTCATATGGTGTTCTTTTACATATTTAACTAATGCCCCTGCAGCAGAAATGGCAAAATTTAAATTTTGTATTTCAAAACAAGACAAATCCTTTACTTTAAATTGATTAAGCAAAATTGAATAAGCGTAATTATATTCAAAATTAACATCTAAATACTCATATGGATTAACTATAATCTGTGATTTAATTAATTGAGATTTTAATTCACCACTTTTAAACTCATTGTTACAAATTATTTCTGATGGTCTAATAATAGATAGATAGTTATCTAAAAGTTTATAATCTTTTTTAAATTCAACACAATAAAACTCTCCTGTAGAATTATCCATCCATGCTAGTCCAATATTATCACAATTTTTATAAATAGATAAGATGTAATTATTATCATTATCTTTTAAGATATTACTCTCAATTACAGTTCCCGGTGTAATTATTCTAACAATATCACGTTCAACAATGCCTTTTTGATCACCAGGTTTAGTTAATTGTTCGCAAATACCGACCTTAATATTGTGCTCAATCAATTTATAGATATAATTATAAACAGCATGAAAAGGCACTCCACACATTGGCGCCTTCTCATCAAGCCCACAGTCCCTACCTGTTAAAGTTAAATTTAAAATGCTAGATGCTAATTTTGCATCATCAAAGAACATTTCATAAAAATCACCTAACCGAAATAATATTAAAACATCAGGATATTTTTCCTTCAATAAAAGATAATGTTTCATCATAGGCGATATTTTATTTTTATCTATAATCATAATTCTACCTTTATTTTATTATTGTTCCGTAAAGAGCGGTTCTTTTGTTATTATTAATTTTTACCTTAACAAATTGTCCAATATATTCATCAGAATTATCTTTAACATGCACTAACATCCCGTTGTCAGCCCGTCCAGAAATAATATCATTGTTTTTTTCTTCAAATAAAACTTCAAAAACCGAACCTACATAACTATTTGCAATTTCATCAGAAATTTGATTTTGAACATCAATTAATGTTTGTATTCTTTTGGATTTAACTTCATCTGAAATCTGTTTCATCGTTGCAGCTTTTGTCCCAGATCTTGGCGAATATATAAAGGTAAAAGCACTTTGATATCTTACCTTTTTAACAACATCGATTGTTTCATTAAAATCTTCATCTGTCTCATAAGGAAATCCTACCATAATATCTGTTGTTAAAGAACAATTTGGTATTTTTTCTCTAATCTTCTTTACAACATCAAGATAATATTCTGTTGTGTAATGCCTATTCATATTTTTTAAAACTATATTTGACCCAGCTTGAATAGGTAAATGTATTAACTTAGATATTTTTTCATTATTAGCAATTGTTTCTATTAATTCATCCGATAAGTCTTTTGGATGTGATGTCATAAATCTAATTCTAAATTTTCCATCTATATTAGCTATTTCTTGCAAAAGTTTAGGAAATGACTCGTTACTATTTAAATCATTACCATAGGAATTAACATTTTGTCCTAGTAGTGTAATTTCTTTATATCCATTTTTTATAAGTTGCTTACATTCATCTATTATATCTTGCATTTGTCTAGATCTTTCTCGACCTCTAACGTATGGAACAATACAATATGTGCAAAAATTATTACAGCCATACGCTATATTAACCCAAGCATGTGGAGCTGATGTTCTATGGAACAATTCATTTTCAACAATTTCAGGTTTATCGTTATCATCAATATATATTTTTGACTTTTTGCTTTTAGAAATCTCTGGCACTAAATCTAATAACTTATCAATTGAAGATGTCCCCAAAATTATATCAATATAAGGATAAGTTTTCTTTAATTTTTCAGCAACACCAGGCTGCTGCGTCATGCACCCTAATACAATGACCAATAAATTGGGATTGCTTTTCTTTAATTTTTTTATTGATCCTATTTTACCTTTTGCTTTATTCTCTGCATTTTCACGAATACAGCAAGTATTTAATATTATTGCATCAGCTTTTTCTATGTCGTCAACAGCTTGATAATTTAAATATTCAAAAATTCCAGCAATTTTTTCCGATTCGTGCACATTCATTTGGCAACCAAATGTAACTATATGATAATTTTGCATAATTTCTATTTCTCAACCTATTTTTATTAATTCTAATGTTTGCATTATTTCTTGAATAAGCTCATCCTTATTTTGTATTTTATTCTCTTCTTCTCTCACCTTATATAATTTTGGTTTAATAACAGGATTTTTTGGCAAAAAAATTGTACAACAATCTTCATAATTTTGAATACTAATATCGTACGTATCAATCTTGTTTGCGATTTCAATTGTATCTAACTTATCAAAACTTATTAACGGTCTAAAAATTAGCATGTTTTCTGCACTATCCTGTGTTGAAGTAATACTTTCTAATGTTTGAGAAGCAACTTGCCCCAAACTTTCCCCAGTAATTAATGCACCTGCGCCAATTTTTTCAGCTAATTGTTTTGCAATTTTAACCATAACACGTCTCATAATAGTAATTGTAAAGTCTTTATCGCAATATTTATGAATAGCTAATTGCATCTTTGTAAATGGAACAATAAACAAATCTATTTTTCCTGTAAATTTTGATATCTTTGTTGCTAAATCTATTACTTTTTGTTTTGCATTATCAGAAGTATATGGCGGTGCAGCAAAATGAATTGCAGATATTCTCATTCCTCTTTTTGCCATTTGATAACCAGCAACAGGACTATCAATTCCACCCGACAGTAATAAAAGCCCGTGTCCTGCAGTTCCTACAGGCAAGCCACCGTGGCATAAAATATTATTTTTGTATACATAAGTAAAACCATTTTCTCTAATATCAACAAAAATTGTAAAATCAGGATTATGTAAATCTACATTCACACTGTCTCCTATTTTTTGCAATAAATACCCACCAATACTTTTTGCTATTTCAGCCGAAGAATTTAAAAATGTTTTATCTGCTCTTTTGCAAGTGACTCTAAATGAACCACTTTTTTCCATTAATGACAATGCAGCATCTTCTATTAATTTAATATCGTTTTTAACTTTTATTGCAACTGATAGTGAATGAAGACCAAAAATGCACTTTACATCATCAATAATTCGTAATTCATCTGCCTCATTATATTCTTCTATAAAATATCTAGCTTGCGCTTTTTTAAATTTACATTCATATTTATTTAGAACATCTTTAATATTTGCAATTAATGTATTTTCAAAAAATTTTTGATTGTTACCTTTTAACCACAATTCACCATATCTTAATAAAATAACTTTTTCCACAATCTTTCGCTCTCATTTTTTTTATCTTATATATAATATATAATCTTTTTAATATTTTAAAAACATTAAAAGCGCAATTCTTCTTTTTTTTCATAATAAATCTTACTTTTTAATACTTTAAACTTATTTAAAAACAAGACACATAAAGAAGAAAGTATTTACTTCAATTTAATAGCAATCTATTTTAGGATCCATTTTAAATTAAAATAATAATTTATTTATTTATCTTCGAAAGTAATTACCAAATAATAAAAATGCTTCTTTTAGTGCTTCGACAAATAAATTTATTTCATCAAAGGTATTATTATTTGAAAAACTTATTCGTATTATCCCATCTTGATATTCTTTAGAAATTGATAATGCGTCTGGAATTCTTAGTGTATGTTTATTTGAAGAACATGCAGAACCTGTTCCTATTAATATATCTTTTGTCTCTAAATGATGTAAAATAATTTCCCCTTTCACCTTATTGTTAGTAAGCATAATAATATATGGAGAAAAATCATGACTCTTACTTATTATTTGAAAATCTTTACACTCTGACTGTATTTTATCTAATAAATATTGCTTTAATTTAGCAACATGTAAGTAATTATCACTAAGTTTTTTACATTTTTCTTCCGCAACAGCAACAAATGACATAATATATGGTACATTTTCTGTTGCAGACCTTATGCCGTTTTCTTGTCCACCACCAAAAATAAAAGGTTTTATATTAACTCCCTTTCTGATATATAATGCACCAATGCCTTTTGGCCCACCTATCTTATGTGCTGAAATAGTATATAAATCAACACCTAAATCAGTTAAATCAATGCTAATTTTTCCAAAAGCTTGAACTCCATCTGCATGAACTAGTGTATTAATATTCTTGTTTTTTACTTTTTTAGTAATTTCTTTAATATCATTTATAGCACCAGTTTCATTAGAAACATGTATTATAGAAACCAACTCTGTATCTTTATCAATTAGTTCAACTAATTTATCAATATCTACAGCACCAGTTTTAAGCGTTGGCGCAAAAATGACATTGTGTCCTCTGTTTTTTAACTCAAGCGCAGAATTGTATACTGCAGCATGCTCCATCCTTGAAACAATAACTGTAGATTGTTTTATTTTAACCGATGAAAATATAGCAATATTATCTGCCTCCGAACCAGAAGCAGTAAAAATAATTTCAGAGTTATCAGGTGCTTTTAAAAGTTTTTTTAACCTACTCTTAGCATTTTTTATATCATTTTTAATACTAACTGATTGCCCATACAATGCAGAAGGATTATAGAATAAATCTGTAGCATATTTTTTAAATATATCAAAAAATTTTTCCTCAAATTTTGTTGTAGCCGCATTATCTAGGTATATCATTATTATATCCTCCCTCTAACTTATGAAAAAATTCATCATTGGGGCTAATATAAAATCTTCCAGTTTTTCCTAAAATGCCAAAAGATAATATTCTACGCTTTGAATGTTTATTAACATAAATACGATCATTTTTCTTAATAACCCGTTTTGCATCAAAAAAAGATTGATATGTTAATTTCCTTCTACAATTTGTAATCGTTGTATATAAAAGAGTTTTTGAAGTATATTCGTATCGAACAGAAACTCTTATACTGTTTGAATAAAGTTCAAAAACATATTCTAACGGTATCCTTGATGTAATTTTAACCAAAATTACAGCTAGTATGATTGAAAAAAATGATCCTAAAGCATAAATTTTTTTCTGCGTCGCTATTACAACAATCAAGAAAATAATAAATAAAACATCGAATATGATAGACGACAAAAATACGATTTTTCTCAACAATTCCATGTGATCCAACTTGCAAATATCTTTAATATACTCTTTTCTTTTTTCCATTATTTTAATTCAACTATAGTAACGCCACTATCTCCTTCATTGTATTGCCCAAGTCTGAATGACTTAACGTTATATGATTCCTTTAAATATTTATGAACTGCGCTCTTTAGTGCCCCAGTCCCTTTGCCATGAATAATTTTAACATTATATACACCATGTGTTAAAGCACTTTCAATATATTGATCTAACTCATTTATTGCTTCTAATTGTGTTAATCCTAATAAATTTAATTGGTTATTAAAAACTTGATTGTTTATATCTCTAATTCTTTCAACAGGTTTTTTATAAATATTTAAATCATTATTGTTTGTTTTTGTTTCAATTTTTTCTAAATCGCTCATTTTTACCCAAATAGAAACTTGTCCATTTTTAACTAAGCATTCTTTTCTATTTTGTGAAATTTCTAAAGCTGTTGCAGTAACATTCATCGATTTAATTAAAACATGACATCCTACTTCTATATCACCTTGCGCTTTTGAAAAATCTCTTTTAATTTCGTTTGTGAAATCTAAGTGGCTTAATTTTTTATTCAATTTAAATATTTCAAAATTATTAGATTCATAATTTTCTTTTTGTTTATTTTTAATTGTCTCTACAATTTCTTGCGCCTCTTGAACATATGATGAAATAAGTTTTTTCTTTTCAATTTCTGCATTCTTATGTATTTCTTCCCATTTTTTATTAACTTCATCTATTTTCTTGTTTAACTCTTTTCTGTCGTTTAACATGGATTCTTTTATATCTTGAACAGCTCTCTTTTCATCTTCTAAGAGCCTGCTTTGTATTTCAGCATTTTGAACAATTGACTTAAAATTTTTAAAGTCTTCATTCAAATATTGTTTTGCATTATAAATGATATCTTTATCTAGTCCATATTTTTCCGCAATATTAATTGCATTTGATGAGCCAACAACATCATAAATTAATCTATAATTAGGCATATATGTTTTTGGATCAAAATCCATCGCGGCAATTTGAATATTCTTATTTGTTAAAGCAAACTCCTTTACTTCATGATAATGAGTTGTAACAACTAATGTTGAACCTTTTTTGTTAAACGCATTAATAATTGCTATTGCTAATGCTGAACCTTCACTTGGATCTGTTCCCATAGCTAATTCATCTAATAAAACTAATGAATCTTTAGTCGCACTAATATAAATATCTCTAATTCTAGAAATATGAGATGAAAATGTAGACAATGATTGCTCAATGCTTTGTTCATCTCCAATATCAGCAAAAATCTGATCTACAACTCTAATTTTGCTGCCTTCATCACATGGCAAATATAACCCAAGCATTGCCATTAAAGTAAATAATCCAACAATTTTTAAACTAACTGTTTTTCCTCCGGTATTCGACCCTGTAATAATTAAGGTATTTTTATTTTTCGAAATTTTAATATTTATTGGAACAACTTTAGCTTTATCAATTAATGGATGTCTTGCCTTTACTAAATTAATTTCACTTTTTGTCAATATTGGTCTTGTAGCTTGAATTGATTTTGCAAATTTTGCTTTCGAAAAAATAATATCTAAATCAATTATATTTTCTGTTGTATAAAGTAATTGATCTGCTATCATCTTTATTTTTAATGTAAAATTTTTAAGAATCTGATATATTTCCTCTCTTTCTTCCGAAAAAGCTAAAGATAAATCATTATTTATTTCTAAAATTTCGAGTGGTTCAATATAAACTGTCGCTCCAGTTGATGACTGATCATGAACAATTCCTTTAATTTGTGATTTATATTCAGCTTTAACCGGAATGACATATCTATCCGATCTTATAGTATATAAATTATCTTGCATATATTGTGAATATTCACCTTTAGTCATATAACTGATAATTTTTTGTCTTATTTTTTCATTTAACAATCTAATCTTTTTTCTAATTTCTTTTAATTTAACAGAAGCATTATCTGCAAGTTCAGTATCCGATAAAATACTTGCATCGATTCTTTTTTCTAACTCTAAATCAGTATATAGATTTTCTGTGTACTGTTTTAAATAAATTATCTTTTCACTATTTATTTCATTAATTGAGCTTTTAATTAATCTTGATGTAGTTAAAACTCTTTTAACTTTATTTAAATCTGAGATTGAAATAACTATATCTTTTTTAACATCACTAATAATGTTGTCTAAATTATCAAATGAAAAATTTAAGTCTTTTAGATTAACATATAAAGTTTCAATTGCCGCATCAATTTCATTAAACTTCTTTTCAATTATGTCTAAATGAGTATTAACATTATCTGTAAATATTTTTGATTTTGCACCTTGGGATATTGCGTAACAAGACAACATTTCTAAAACAGCATTTATATCTAACATTGAATATTGTAAAAAATCCATTAATTAACACCTAACATTAATTTATTATTTAATTGATTACTATTATATTTTTGCCCATTTCCTACCGCTTTTATTATATCTTCAATTAGTAAATTATCAATTTTGGTAAAATCTAACATAATATTTCTCTTATATATACCTTCTTTATTAAGCAACGAACCTGGAGTGTTATCAAATAGTATAAATTGACATAAATCAATCTTATTTCTATCAATAATAAAATCTTCACCATGATTTGTATAGATAAATTCACCGCTATATTTACAATTTAAGCAATCTACGCCTAAACTTGCTATTAGCGGACAATGTGCAAAATGCATAAGTTCAACTCTCTTTAAGGCTAAAATAATACCTTCTGTTGCTAAATCATATTTCATCTCTATAGAATTAATATACTCATTAATATTATTTGCTTGAACAAAATATTTATTTAAAATATTTAACTTTTCACCTAATATCACTTTAATATTTAATGAATATGCAATATAAAGTTGAGAAATTGAATTAGCAAACAATCCTATTTCTTTATATTTTTTCAAAAACTCTATAATTTTATTGTTCTCTTTGGTGGTATTAATTAATGGAAATTTAACATAAATAGGCATTATTTTTAAAACTTTATCTAAATTTTCATAATCTATCTTGTTATAATCTTCAATATAGTATATAAATTTTGAGCTATTAATATCTTGAATTCTATAAATATCTGATAAGTTTGTAGAAATAAAATATCTACTTTTAATATTAGAGCTATTCAATTCAAATTTCTGACAATAAAGAGTTTTTTTGTCCATTAAACTAACATATTGAAAAATCATTTCTTTTTCTAACATGTCAATTAATGTTCTTCTAACATATCCTAAAACAGCATTTGGAATAAATACATCTTTATCAAAGTTTAGCTCTAATTTATTTAAATAAAATGGTGTTTCGTTTAATTTAGATAATTGTTGTTTAATAAGATCAAAACTCTGTTTGTTTATCGCTTCTTGTAAAAGATACTCTGTTACAATATTAATTTCTATATCCTTATGTCGAATTGTTGCTTTTAAATATGAAGATATTTCCCCAGATAGAGAAATATTAACCGGCATTCGTTTTTTATTATCAAGTATTTTATCTTTTAATTCTTTTGAAGATGTTAAATGAATATCAGCATTTAATCTATACTCCTTATTTGTAGGAATTAAACAAAGATTATTATTCTTATATATTATTTTATCTATAATAAAACCACCTAATTCTCTGTTATTAAAAACAATTTTCACCCCATCACCAACATTCAATTTTATTTTAGATTCAACAACTAGATATAAAACATTATTAATTTTTTGATATTTAATAATTGTCCCCAGCTTATAACCAAAGTTTCCTTGAATATTTGGAAAAATTAAATCACTCTTTTTAGAAAAAATATATCCTTTAGAAAAATCACCTCTATTATATGCGATTTTAGTGCTTATTAATTCATTTTTATAATCTTCATTTTTTAACGCTTTTGAATACAATAGAACTGCACTTTTTAAATACTCCAAAGATTTCATTCTACCTTCAATTTTGATTGAATCTACGCCATTTTGCGCTAATATACTTAAATTATCTACTAAACACTGATCTTTTATAGATAAATAATATCCAAATTTATTTGATATGGCAGAATAAAATTTTTTTCTACAATATTGCAAACATAATCCTCTATTTCCGCTATTACCGTTCTTAATTGAAGAAAAAAGACAAGCTCCAGAATACGATACACAAATTGCACCATGAACAAAATATTCAATTTCTAAGGTTGTATTTTCTTTAATTAATTGAATATCTTCTAATTGAGTTTCTCTTGCTAAGACAACTCTTTTAAAACCTAATAGCTCTAAAAATTTTGCTCCTTGAAGATTATTAATTCCTAATTGAGTGCTTGCATGTAAAACAATACTTATATCATTGTCTCTCATGAGATAAGGTATTGATAAATCTTGAACGATAATTGCATCAACATTAACTCTTTCAAGTTCTTTTAAATATTGAATTACTAAAGGTATTTCTTCGTCTTTAATCAATGTATTGATTGTTACATAAACTTTTACACCATAAAGATGAGCAAATTTAACAGCACTATCGATATTTGTTAAATTAAAATTTTCTGCTTTAATACGAGCATTAAATTGATCTAATCCTAAATAAACAGCATTTGCACCAGAATAAACTGCAACTTTAAGAGCATCAAGTGAACCAACCGGTGCTAAAATTTCCATTTATCTTAACTCTGCTCCTAATTTATCATTGAGATTATTTAACACCTTATTGACCTTTTCTTGGATTTCTTCATCGGTGAATGTTGAATCTTTTGATCTAAATTCTAGAGAAATTGCAATTGACTTCATTCCTTTTCCAAGTTTTTCAGATCTATAAATATCAAATATTTTAGCATTGACAAGTTTGCTGCCGGCACTTTGTTTAATTGTAGATAAAATATCAGCTGCAGTTACTTCTTCTTTCACAACTATTGCAATATCTCTTGTCACAGCTGGAAACTTAGATATTTCTTCAAACTTGAAATTGTTTTTATACAATTCCTCTAACAAATCCAAATTAATTTCAGCTATGTAAAATTTATCTTGTATAGATAAATTCTTCATAACGAGCGGATGAATTTCGCCAAGTGAACCAACATATTTTGCTTCCACATATATATCAATTGAAATCCCAGGATGTAAATATTCTTTATTAGAACGAACAATTTCAATTTTTTTATTATATTTTGTTATTACTTTTAGAATAATTGACTTGATTTGATAAAAATCTTCCTCGCTGCCATAACTTCCTACACATAAGTTGTAAATTTCATTTGGCAATTCCTCTAAAGTCTTACCTGTCTTTGATATATATACTTTTGATATTTCAAAAAATCTGGTATCTTTTACGCCTTTTTTATAATTAGATGACAAGATATTAATCATGGAAGGGATTAATGTTGTTCTCATTATTGAAACATCATATCCAAGCGGATTAGAAATTTCAATTGCTCCTCTTAACGGTGAATCATCTTTTAAAAGTAAAGTATCAAACATTTTTGGAGAAATAAAAGAATATGTTAATATCTCTGAATATCCGTTTTCAACTAACTCTTGTTTTGTTTGATATACTCTTTTTTGTGAATCGGTTCTGCCACCAAGTGTATGCTGAGCTTCTTTTATTAAAGTTGGAACGATATGCTCATATCCATAAAATCTTATTACTTCTTCTGCAACATCGTTTGCTGAAATTATATCGTCTCTAAATTCTGGCGGAATAATAACTAAATTAGTTTTATTTTCTATTGTTGTTTCAATCTGTAAATTGTTTAATATTTTTGCCGCAACAACAATATCTACATCAATTCCTAATATTTCATTAATTTTCTTTATTGGGACAACAAGTGCTTCTTTTTTCTTAATTTCTTGTTTCTCGACAAGCACTCCCTCGATAATATCGCCCATATTATATTGACTAATTAAACTTAATGCTCTTTTATATCCTAATTCTTGAGAGTATAAATCGATACCTCTTTCATACCTAAAAGATGAATCAGATTTAACTCCAATCGCTATAGAAGTTCTTCTAATATTTTCTTTTAAAAATTTTGCAGATTCAAATATAATGGTTTTTGTCTCATTATTAATTCCACTATCCATGCCACCCATTACACCAGCAATGGCCATTGGCTTTTCTTTATTTGCAATTACTAATATATTTTTATTTAATTCACACTCTTTATCATTTAAGAGCTTGATTTTTTCATGTTCTTTAGCTTTTCTTACATTTATTTCTTGTCCAATAATATTTTGATAATCAAATGCGTGCATTGGTTGACCAATCTCTAATAATATATAGTTTGTAATATCAACTATATTATTAATGCTTTTAAATCCCAATTTTCTAAGTCTTGTGGAAATTAATTTTGGCGATTTTTGAATTTTAATATTTTCAACAGCCGACGCAATATATTGTGGACATAATTTTTTATCAGTTTTTAAATTTAAGATATTATTAATGTTTTTCTTACTAGTTACTTTATACTCAAAATTAGGCATACGTAATTTTTGATTTAACACAGCAGCAATTTCTCTCGCAATTCCTAACATACTGTTGCAATCCGGTCTATTCGATGTAACTGAGACATCTAAAATTATATCGTTATTACCTAAAACATTATTTAAGTCGGTGCCAATTTTTTCATCTTTATCCAAAATTAGAATGCCGTGCACAGATGCGCCTTCATAATCAGCCTCTGAAATCATTAGCTCTTCTCCAGAGCATAACATCCCAAAAGATTCAACTCCTCTCAATTTACCTTTCTTTATTTTTTGCCCAGTAGGTAAAATGGATCCGTCTAATGCAACCGGAACTAAAGCCCCTTCAAAAACATTTGTTGCACCTGTTACTATTTGCAAATTTTGTTTATTTCCAATATTAATTTCACAAACTTGCAATTTATCCGCATCTGGATGTTTTGTTATTCTCTCAATTTTACCAACAACTACATTTTTCATGTTTTGTGATAAATCAATTGTTTCTTCTATTTCAAAACCTATATTAACCAACTTTTTTGATAAAGTTTCAATATCAACATTTATATCAACAAAATCTTTCAACCAACTTAATAAAACTTTCATTTCGCACCTCTTTAATTAAATTGTGATAAAAATCTTTTATCATTTTGGAATAATAGACGAATATCTGGAATCCCATATTTTATCATAGCAATTCTTTCAATTCCTAGACCAAATGCCAAACCACTATATTTTTTAGAATCTATTCCACAATTATCTAAAACTATAGGATTAACTATCCCGGCACCTAAGATTTCTAGCCAACCAGTATTTTTACAAACTCTACAACCTTTTCCGTGACAAATTGCACAAGTTACATCAACCTCAACTGATGGCTCAGTAAAAGGGAAAAATGATGGTCTAAATCTAACTTCAGTTTTTTCATCAAACAACTTTTTAGAAAATTCTAACAATAAACCTTTCAAATCACATAGTGTTATATGTTCATCGACAACTAACCCTTCAATTTGATGGAACATCGGACTATGTGACGCATCATCATCCGGTCTATAAACTTTTCCAGGAGTTACTATTTTTATAGGAGGCTTTTCCTTAATCATAGTTCTTGCTTGAATTGCAGATGTTTGTGTTCTAAGCAACATATCGTTTGAAAAATAGAAAGTATCTTGCATATCTCTTGCAGGGTGATCCTTTGGAATATTTAACATTTGAAAATTAAACATATCCGTTTCAATTTCCGGGCCATCTTTAATGCTAAATCCTAACGACATGAAAATGTCCAATATCTCATTAATTACCAATGTTACTGGATGTAAAGCCCCTTTTTTAACTAAGTCTTTATCTAATGTGATATCAATTTTTTCTTTATTTAATTTATTTTCTATAGCTTTTTGTTCTAAATTTTCTTGAATCTCTTTAAAAAATTCTTCAATCTTATTACGTGCTTCATTAATAACTTTACCCATTTCAGGTCTCTCATCTTGAGGCAAATTTTTCAATTCTTTCATTAATGACGCTAACTTACTGTTTTTACCAAGATATTTAGATTTAATTTCTAACAAAGCATTTAAATTATTAATAACACTGCTTTCACTTTTTAAATCATCTACAATTTTTTCAATTAATTCTTTTATCATAAACACTCCTATAAAAAACCCTAATACATTAACTGCATTAGGGCGAATATTCAAAATATACGCGGTACCACCTAACTTCGCAAATTCCTTTGCCTTGTTTTAAATAGCATTCGATCTATCAACGGGAGCTACTACCACTTCACATCCTAGCTCAAAAGTGAATTCATTAAATATCTTTTAAAATGTTTACACCAACCACATTCTCTCTTGATAAAAAATTATTTAACTACTTGTCTTTATCATCGCCTAAAAATTTATATCATTATAATATACAATTATACCCTTAATAAATGTAATATCAACAAATTTAACCATTGAGTCTAAAATAAGAACGTATATATGAATCTTTCTCAAGTATTTTTTTAAGTTCTTGAGCTTTTTTTAATTCATCTTCGTGCGGCTTTGACAATTCCTTTTTCATTCTTATTTTTTCTTCTTGTATATATCTATCTAGATTCTCATATAATAATGTAATATTCTCTACATCCTCATTCTCTTTATAATCAAACAAATCAATATTGTTTTTTACAAAAAGCTCAAAATCTTCTTGAGTAGTTCCTATAAAAGTTTTAAAGAAAGTAAAACTTTTTTTTGCGCCATTAATATAATATCCATTATCAATAAAAGAATTCACTGAATTCAACGAATAATTATCTTCTTCCATTTTTAAAATTAGATGCGAGGTTTTATATGCTATTCGCAATTTAAGTAATTTTTCTTGTTTATCATTATTTTCAAATGAAAATGTATTTAATACCTCTAAATAAACATCATTATAAACATAAAAGTCATCTAAACTGCGTTTTTGCTCTAAATATAAGGACTGACTATCATCATAAACATATTGATAAAATATCCAATGAAATATTGCATCAGTAGCATTTTTTATATAACTAACTTTAGCATCGTTATCTGTTATTTGCATTGCCTGTATTTCATCGATAGCTCGTTGCTCATTAGCAATTTTTTTTAGGGTTTGATTATAAAGCTCAACCTTTTCTTTATTTTTATCATTTTTTTCACAACTAAATAAAGTTAGCATGATGAGACTAATCAGAATAAATATCGAAAAAACTATGCTACTTTTCTTTTTCATCGTTTCAATCTAACAATTAGAGCGAAAGTATTATCAAATATTATTGTTTTTCAAACACTAACAGTATTTCCAGCGGATTATTAATCCTATAAGTTTTTCCACCATCATATACTTGATTTGAATTTAATTCTAACCACTTTCCTTTTGGTAATTTAACTTTTCTTTTCTTCTTTTTCCATACCATTGGAGCAACAATATATTTATCACCTAAAGCAAAATCAAAAATTCTATTTTCTAGCCCTTCTCCTGGATATTGATACTCCAAATATCTAATAATAGGTTCGCAAGTATCTTTCGCCTCTTTAGCTAATTGAATTATATAATCTTGATATTTTGCATGTAGGCTTGCTGTAGCAACACAAAGTTGTGAAGTCTGCTCTGGAGTAATTTTTCTTGAAGAAAATTTTGGCTTTATTCCACTATTAATATTCCAAAATGATTTTGAATATTGCATCATTGGCATTAAAGCGGCACATTGTGCATAACGGATAATTAATTGAAAATCAAATTTCTTTCCTGGAGCAAAATCCAGTTCCATTCCACCACCAATCATATCAGGGCATGAATACGGATGACCAATCATACCTAGAGCTAACATATTAGGAACTAAAGATCTAAGTCCGACAAACCTAATCCATCTATGTAATTTATCTGATAAACGTTGTGCTATACCTTCTCCGCCACATTTCCAACACGCTCTAAGTTCATTATATTTAAATGTATGTGCAAGTCTTGCCCAATTTATTGATTGTTCATTTGCAGAAGTTGGCTCAAATGTAATATCGTCATCTCTATAGTAAAAAGCATCTCCTGCATCTTGTTTAAATCCATCAATTCCATATTCATCAATTAATGATTGGCATTGATCTTTAAACCACTGTACTGCATCTGGATTAGTTAAATCAAGAACATAACTGGCTCCATTCCACCACTTTCTAATTGCATACTCACCAGAACTATCTTTAACTAAACAATCATTTTCTTTTAAGAAATTTTCATGAATACTACCTGGCTGAACAAAAGGGCAAATCCATAATGAAACACTAAAACCTAATGACTTTAACTCGTCAATCATTTTCTTTGGCTCTGGAAATGTTTCTTTTTTAAATGACCAATCTCCAAAATCATTTTGCCAGCCATCATCAATTATTAATTCTCCAACTGGCATTTTTTTATCAACAATGCTTTTTGCATAATCAATAATGTCTTTTTGATTTTGATTATCAATCAACTCAACCCAAGTGCAATATTGAGGCTTTATAAACTTAGTCTCTGGAGGCATATTACCATTTGCTGGGAAATATCTTTTAGATGCTTCTAAATATGCGTTTCTTAAATTGTGGTATCCATCATGCAAATAAATTTCACTTTTATTTGATTTAAAAATAATTTTATTTGCTATAACTTTTACTTTCATTCCTGAATCGCACCAAACATATCTTCCTTTTGTACTAACATAAAATGGTGCAGACTGATTATATAATCTATTAGTGTAATCATTTATGTAATATGGTTTTCCCGCTCTAATAGGTAAAATCGAACCTAAAACAACGTTCCCTCCATACCACCTTTCTTTCGGCAAAAATTTAACAACTTTTTTATATTGAGTAACTTGTAGGTCCTTATTTTGAGATTTTTCCATAACTCTCTCCTCCAAATATTAATAATATAATAATAAAGGTTTGCAGTTTTTTTTGCAAGAACTTGAAATTAACCAAAAACTTCCAAATATCGTATTTATAAATAAAATCTTAATATGATAATTCACCATTGTCTATATAACAAGATAGCCACTTGGCTATCTTGTTATGTTATTTCATCTTATAATTTTAATATAAATTAGTTTTTATCTATGTAAACCTTATCAAAATATTTTATTAATAAACTTCCTGCAGTAGATGATGTCAAAAATTCATCGTAGATAGATTCATTTGTATTATTACGTACAGCGTACCAACTACTGGAATATGTATCTTTCTCGAATATAAGTCTATCATGCTCTACATCATATAACCCGAAATTATAGCCTGCATAAATATTATAGGGAGAATAATGTTTATTTATGGAAGAATTATCTGTTAATCTAATATATCTAGAATAATAGCTATAGTCTTTGAAATCATAAAAAATAATATCAAACTTTAAGTTAATTTCTCGATTTTTACGATTCTCGTTTCGAATAAAATCATATTTATTACTGTTATAATATTTTTCTGGTAATTCAGTATTATAGCTTGTAGAATGGTCACTACTATAATAATCATAAAGTTCATAATATTCATCAAAGGTATCTTTTGTTAATTCCAATGTTAGTTTATCATACTCGAAACTTTTTCTTTTAATCTTATATATAGTTTTCTCCTTTACTAAATAGTAATTACTATTATAAAATTCTATTCGTGATATTTCATCTTTGCCTACTTTTTCAATACCATCATATGTATTATTATCTCTTAGACAGAAATAAGAACTACCATAAACATCCTTAAATATTTCATATTTGGACCTAAGATTATTAAATCTAAGCACAGCCTCCAAATCATCATATGTTATAAATCCCTTAGTCCTTTCCAGTTTTTTTAAATTATTCAATTCCGATTTTTCAAGACGCTCTTTATTGTCCATTTTTTGTGACTCAAGTCTATTTTCAGCCTCTAACCTCATATCAATAAACTGGTGTCCTTCATTCTGATAAACAGATATTGGGAAATATACAGCAAAACTAATAATAATTAGAAGTGTTGAAATTATATATGTAACTTTGCGACATTTTTCCATAATTTAACTCCTTATTTAATCTCATTTATTCTTGCAATAATTTCATCTGCTAATAAATATAATTTTTTATAATTATCATCCTTAACAATATATTTATTGCCATTATTAAAAATTACAAACTCCTTTTCATTATTATCATTTAAAAAGAATGTTATAAAAATCTTATTATATTTTTCAACTTGTATCATTTTTTCTTTAATGATATATGTAATATATAGTATTGATGCAATAATTGCACCCAAAGTTAAAAATCGCAATAAACTTATAAATCCAATCGATGCTGAGGAGTACGAATGTGAAAACCTTAGCATAAATATTAATATAAGCCCAAAAACACCTGCTAAAATGATAGGAATTAACAAATATGATAATGCCTTTTTATCTGGCTCAACGCTCTTAATAGAATTTTCTTGAACATTGATTCTATCAATTTTATCAATTTTAATTAATTCATTATTTAGTTTTAAATAATCATCTACTTTCTCTATTAAAATATTTTTACTATATTTATATTCTTTCTTTTGAGTTGTCTTCATTTCTTCCAACCCTTCATTCTTATTAATATCAGTAACTTTTAACTCAGCGTTTTTATTAACATCTGTAAGTTTTAACTCTTCTTTTATATAGTTCTCTTTTCTTTCATTTAGTTTATCTTTGTTTATAACTAAATTAGTTTGCACAGATTCTGTTTTTACTTTTTCTTGAGAATTAATGTCATTATTAGTGTTTATTCTCCTATTTTCCATTTACAACTCCTTCCCTTGTTTTGTTAGGATTTAATTTGTATTTTTTAGCATAAAAAATTTCCGCGAAAGGAATATCAGTATATATAAACAAACCTGGTCGACATTTAACTGTAAAAGTATATTTTTTGTTTTTACTCAAGCATTCAATATAATAATTCACATCTTGAATTTCGTAATCAATTATGCTATTAAAATTAAAAATGTTTTTAGATGATTTGTTTAAAAATGCATTATCGGAAACTTGATATTTTGAGTTTTCATATACTAATTCTCCAAGTTCTACATTGTTTATGCTTGTTTGATCTTTTAGACGCATTTCTCTTAACTGTTCATCGTTAATATTCAATATCGACAAAAGTTTTTTATAGTTTTTGTGTTTTTGAATTGGACTTATAATTGAATCTATCATTAAAGTTAGTATCGGTGCAGCAGGAAGAAACATAAAATATGAGGCATATATAAACCAAAAGTCATAAATTGTACTAACGACACTGTAATAATAAACCATAAGAAAATATAAAAATGAATATAAACCAATAATAAAAATTAGTGCTGGAACAAAAATTTCCCTCATAAAATATTCTGTCCTAATCTTTTTATATTCATCATCACTACAAACAGATATTGCATAAAATACATTTTCTCTTTTTTTCTTTTTAAAAAATTTTAAAAAGAAAGCTGCAAATTTCAATCTAGATATAGGATCAGATGGTTCTATCGATTCTATTTGTTTAGTTGGTTTTATTTCTTTAATTTCAAAAGTTTTATTAGACGTCTCTACTTTTGTAGCAACATCATTTAAGATATTTACACTACCTTGAGATGATGAATTTAATAAATTAATTTGACCTTCATTATTTGAATTAAGTAAATTTCTTGCTCCATTACTTCCGTTAGTGTTTTCCCGTTTTGAATTTCTTGAAACTGTGCACCAAAAGGAGCTATTGCCATTTTTCCTAATTTAAAAATTTGCAATCCAAGAGGAATACCTACAACTGTCGCACAAAGAATGGCCCCAGCCAAAAATAGTCCCAATGAAAAAACAAGACCCCCTAACACTGCCCAAAGGATATTTAATACTAAATATTTAGTACTATGATCTCTAACAATTTCCTTGCCAAATGGTCTAATCGCTAATTTCCCCAACTTAAAATATTGCAAACCAAATGGAATAAATATTAATGATAGAAAATTACATATTCCTATAACAAAATATTGAAGAGCAATCCAGAGACCAAAAAAAATAAACCATAAAATATTAGCTATTTTACTCATATACTACTCCCTACAAATTTACTAGTTATATTCTACCACTCCCCCACGCATAAAAATCAAGAGCAGAGCTTTATTTTTTCGTTTAATCGAGAATATATTAAGCAAAATAGGTTTTGAAAAATTGACTTAGTTTTATTTTTCTAGTAAAAACAAAAATTATATGACACAAAATAAAAAATTTTGCATTAATGATTTGCATCTATTTTTGTAATAAGTCCCTTAAAATTTTATTGTAGTGAATCAATTTTAAAATTATTAGCCATATATAAGAAAATTTTCGCATTCATAACGACATCCGCAATAGCCCTATGGGCATTTTCTGTATTAATATTTAATCCATTAGCAATTGTTGTTAATTTACTATTTTCAAAATGAAAAACTTTTTTAGCCTCAATTAAAGTGTCAATAAACTTATTTTCAAATATATATCCTGCTTCTTTTGCAACTCTATTTAAAATTGGTAAGTCATACTCTTTTATGTTATGGCCAACTAAAAAAGCATCCTTTGCAAATCTATAAAAATCAGGAATAACATCTTCAATAATAGGCATATTAGCTACCATATCATCTGTAATGTTATTTATTTTTGTTGCATCAGGTGGAATATTCATCTCAGGATAAACTAATGTTTGAAAAGTCTCAATAATCTTTCCGTTTTGTATTTTTGCGCCGGCAAGTTCAAGTATTTTACAAGCATTAATATTTAAACCTGTTGTCTCAAGATCAAAAACAACAAATGTTTTATTTTCTAATTGTTTTTTAAACTGATTGCTATTATTTATATCATAAATTGAAGCAATAAAATTTCCAGAATCATCATATGCCTCAGGTATTACATTTATATATTTCTCATGTAATGTATTATGGATTTTTTCAAGATTATCTTTAAATTGATCAAAATTTTTTATATCACAATATGCAATTGTGTTAGCATAAAACACATTTCCTTGAGAGTAATCATCAAATTTAATATCACCAAAAACTGCTAAAACATCTCCTTCTACAACTTCCTCAAAAGGTCCTTTCTTTGATGACTTGGTGAAATAAATTACATCTATTGAGTTTTTCCTGTCCGATAAGGTAAATTTATAAAATAAATCACCTTTCTTTTTTGTAACTAATTTTTTTATAGAAGAAACTTCTCCTGCCATCGTTATTTTAGAAATAGGATTTTTAGCATCTTTAAATTTAGATATATAGAATGCTTCACTTAAAGGTAAGGTTTTCCCGGCCACATAATCTCTAATAATTATTGGAAAAGTATCAGACATAAAATTATATCTAAATGTTTTTTGAGTTAAAGCATCAAAATCAATTTCCGGATCTTCGACTTCTTTAATGAATAAATCTATATTTTCCACAAAATAATAAGATAGATATTTTTTAATATTATCTAATGTATTATTTATTACAAAAAATTTTGCAATACTTTTTTGCAATGTAATAGTTACAATATATTCTAGCTGAGATTTAACTTCTACCTCAATATTTAATTTTTTAGGATTCTCAACAAGAATCTCATTATGCGCTATATAATGTTTAATTCGTTCAATTAATTTTATCTCAGTTATGTTAGACTGTTCAAATTCAATCTCTGCATAAGCATATTCTCCTAAAATTAATTGTGTGATTCTTCTAATCCGAATGTAATCATTGACTGTTAACTCTTCATATGCTTTTGAAGAAATAATAAAAATAATTTTAACATTTAATTTCTCATCTTTTTTTGACAAATAAACACTCTTAACTTTTAAATAGTTATATTGATTATTAAGCAAAATGTTAAATAATTTTAAAAATTCCATTATATTTCCTTAATTAATTGCACTAAATAATCAACAATACCGTCGTTATTATTTATTACTTTTAATATTTGACCATTTTTAAAAATTACAGATTTATCTTTACCGCCTGCAATCCCAATATCTGCTCTTTTAGATTCTCCTGGGCCATTTACAACACACCCCATTATTGCAATTGTAAGATTTTTATTTATACCTTCAACTGCTTTTTTTACTTGATTAACTAGCATTTCAACCGGTATTTCCGTTCTTGCACAAGTAGGACAAGAAACAACTTTAACAAATGGCTTATCATACTTATTTAAAGCTTTTAATATTCCTTTTGCAGCCGTAACCTCTAAAGTTGGATCTCCTGTAATTGAAACTCTTATAGTGTCCCCAATATTATCTGCTAATAATGAACCTATACCTATTGATGATGCAATTAAACTATCTTCGTACACACCAGCTTCCGTTACCCCTAAATGCAACGGATAATCACATTCTTTATCGATAAGTCTATATGTTGTAATTGTATCTTGCACATTCGATGCTTTTGCAGATAAAACTATATTATAATAACCAAATTTTTCTAGTAGTCTAAGATGTTTAAACACACTTTTACACATACCCTCTGGCAAAGATAAATGTAGAAATTCTTTTTCAATTGAACCAGAATTAACACCTATTCTTACAGGAATATTGTATTCTTTTAAAACATCAACTAAATATTTAACATTGCTTTCACAACCAATATTACCTGGATTAAATCTAATTTTGTCAACACCAGACTTGATGGACTCGATAGCTAGTTTATAGTCAAAATGAATATCAGCAACTAAAGGAACATCAATTTCTTTTTTAATATCACTAATAGCTAATGCACTTTCTTTATCCGGAACAGAAACTCTAACAATATCACAACCAACTTTTTCCAATTGTTTAATTTGCTCTATAGTTGCTAAAACATTACTAGTTTTAGTATTTGTCATAGATTGTATTTTAATATTAGAATCACCACCAATCTCTAGATTTTTAATTAAAATTTTTCTTTTCATTTTCTACTAACTCTTTTACAGCACTTTTTGTTAATGCAATGATTTCATGCAAATCTTCCAAAGTATAATCAATTATATTTTGAGATTTAAGTTTTTCAACAATTATTTCAATATACTTTGCTATTTCAGTGAATTTAATAACCCCTTCTTTAAAATATTCAACTAATATATCATTGGCAACACACAATACACAAGGCATTAAACCAGACAATTTTGCAGCCTTTAACGCTATAGCAAGACATTTATTTTTTTCCAAATTGGGCTTTTCAAAAGTCAATTTACCTAAAGCAACAAAATCAATAGATTTTAATTGATTTTTGCAATACTTCTTAGGATACATTAGTGCAGTTTGGATAGGAATTTTCATGTTAGGATATGATAATTCTGCAATAATTGTATTATCATCATACTCAACCATAGAATGAATTATACTCTCTTTATGAATTACAACTTCAATTTTATCAATTGTGGTATTGAATAAATGAATTGCTTCTATAACTTCAAAACCCTTATTCATTAATGTTGCACTATCTACTGTTATTTTTTCACCCATGACCCAGGTTGGATGTTTAATTGCGTCTTTATATGTCACTTTTTCTAGATCCTGTCGGTTTAAATCCCTAAAAGCTCCACCACTAGCAGTAATTAATATTCGTTTATGTTTTTTATTTAAGTTATAACCTAAACATTTCCAAATAGCAGAGTGTTCTGAATCAACTGGATAAATATTTACGCCTTTTTCTCTAACCAACGACATGATATACTTGCCAGCACACACTATTGATTCTTTATTGGCTAATGCAATATTTTTTTGATAATCTAAAGCATTTATTAAAATATTCATGCCAGCAAAACCTACAACAGCATGTAATAAAATATCAACTTTAACTTTAGATAATTCCAATATCCCATTAAATGACGAAAAAACTTGTACATCATTATCTTTAATGATTGATTTAAACTCTTTAGCTAAATCAGAATTAGCGATTGCAACATATTTTGGCTTAAACTCTATATATTGCTTTAAAAATAAATCTAAATTGTTATTACAAGATAAACCAATAACTTTAAATTTTCGCTTATTGTTTTTTACAACCTCAAGAGCTTGTTGACCAATTGATCCCGTGCTACCTAAAATTGTAAGAGTTTTCATTATGCTACAATCTCCAAAATTTTAAATAAAATATACACCATTGGTAATATAAAAATAAAACTATCAATTCTATCTAATACACCACCGTGACCTGGAAACAAATGTCCAAAATCTTTAATACCAACTGTTCTTTTTATTCTGCTTGCTGCAAGATCACCAAGCTCAGCTGCAACTGCCGCAAAAAGTCCAAACACCAAATATATTGCTAATGAAATGTATAAATTATCATACAATCTAAATATCCTTACATTAGAAACGTTAGCAAACAAATTAAAATAATCATAAACTAAAAATAAAATAATTGAAGTTACAAGTCCTCCAAATAAACCTCCTATAGCTCCTGCAACAGTTTTCTTTGGACTTATACTTGGACACAATTTTTTTCCTTTAATTGTAACACCGAAGAAATATGCAAATGTGTCTGTGATAACAGAATAGAAGAGTACCATCATAATTCCCAGTAAATCCCCAGTTTGATGATTAATGATAAAAAATAGAGAAAATAGCATCAAAGGATAAATTAAAACAAAAAATGTGGCCAACAAATCTTTCGATTCATATTTTTTATCAAAAGTAAAGAAAATCAACGCTGTTAATGCCGACACTGCTATTACTATAAACAATCCTACTTCCATGATCGAGGGTTTGTTTAACTCTTTAAATCCTATTAATACGGGATATACAGCAACAGTTCCAAAAATTATAGCTGGAAGTATAGGTTTATATCCACCTTTTTTAAGAGACATAACAATTTCATATACTGAAGGATATAGAAAACACATAATAACTATATCGCTATAATACAAACTATATTGTCTAGCAAATAAACCCAAACCTATCGTAAATACCAATAAAATTATTCCTACAACAACTCTAACCAACATAACTAACTACCTATATTCCCAAAACGTCTATTGCGATTCTTATATTCAAGAATTATTCTTTCTACTATATCATCATTAAAATCAGGCCAATATTCATTTATAAAAATAAATTCAGAGTATGCACATTGCCATAATAGAAAATTACTAATTCTTATTTCACCGCTGGACCTTACCATAATATCCGGATCAGGAATACCCGATGTTGATAAATTATTAGTAATATCTTCAATTGTGCATTTTTGTTTTCCAGAGGCAATTATTTTATTTACAGAATTAACAATGTCATGTTTACCGCCATAATTTAATGCAATTATAACTGTCGCAATATTGTCTTTGAGATTCGATTGCCTCTCATAGCACATATTTACCAATTTTTTTGTAGATTTAGGTAATGAATCTATTTCACCAATAAATAATAAACGTATCTTTCTATTTGTTAAATCATCAATTTTATTCTTAATTGTCGTATTTGCTAAATTAAAAATAAAATCCACCTCAAATTTGGGTCTTGACCAATTTTCAGTAGAAAATGCAAAAAAAGTCATATATTTAATTCCACGATCTACACATGACTTAATAACTCTTGATAACGCATTAATTCCTTCACTATGCCCTTGAACTCTTTGAAGACCTTTTTGTTTTGCCCATCTTCCATTCCCATCCATAATAAAGGCTATATGACTTATTTCTTTACTCATTTTAATTTAAAATATTGTGTTGTTAGAATAATCTTGTTATCTTCCTCTTTTACCCTAACAACCAATTCAGCATCATAATTCTGAATTTGATTATCCTTCGACAACTCTATACTAACTAATTTACCATCAAGTGTTGATGGTAAATCCTTCACATTTTGACCAATTAAATAATTATACACTTAAAATTTCTTTCTCTTTATTTTTATAAAGTTGATCAACTTCTTCAATTTTCTTATTTAAGATTTTATCAACTTCGGCTTCATATGTTTTAATTTGATCTTCTGAAATATCTTTTTTCATCTTTTTTAATGAATCATTAATATCCCTTCTAACATTTCTTAAAACTACTTTACAATTCTCAGTCAATGATTTAAGTACTTTAACTAAATCCTTTCTTCTCTCCTCTGTTAATTCAGGGAAATTTAATCTAATCACCTTACCGTCATTTGTTGGATTAATACCGATATTGGCAGCAATAATTGCTTTTTCAACAACAGTTAACATACTCTTGTCCCATACAGAAATAACTAATAGTCTTGCCTCAGGAATAGAAATATTTCCAACTTGCGAAATAGGTGTTTGCACACCATAGTAATCAACCATTATTTTTTCAACCAAATGTGGATTTGCCCTTCCTACTTTTAAATCATTTAATTCATAAACATATGAGTTAATAGATTTGTCTAGCTTAACTGAATAATTATCAAACATTTCTTTAACTTGTGGATTTTCAAATACCATAATTCACCTTCAATTTTTTATTATAATAATTATAACAAAAATAAACATGCCGTTCAATATTTAATATAAACTTGAAAAATACATTAAATGAAAACAAAGTCGTTTTTTAAAAATTTTTAGGCTTTTTTATGAATTTCTTTTCGTTTTTTTAAAATACAATTTCTAAATATTTTAACAATAGAAATTGTAAGCCCTCATAAATTTAACTTCTTTAAATTTAAATTTTAGATTAAATTCAAAATAAAAAAACGTTAGTAAGCTACTAACGTTTCAATATCAATATTACGCAATATTTATGATAATTACTAAATAAAAAGGTTCATATTGGAATTATCGTTATCCGCCAACATTGACGCAACACCACCAATTTGAACACCGTCTATTAATTCTTCTTTTTTAATTCCCATAACATCCATTGACATTTGGCAAGCCGTTAATTTAACTCCCGCTTTTAATGCTTGGTTGATTAATTCTTCTAACGAATATACATTTTGTTTTTTTATAACAGAACGTATCATTTTAGATCCCATTCCACCCATATTCATTTTTGATAAACCAAGCTTTTTAGATCCTCGTGGCATCATTTTACCAAACATCTTTGAAATTGCATCTTTCTTCACTTTTACTTTTTCATTTTTACGCAAAATATTTAGTCCCCAGAAAGTAAAAAACATATTTACTTTATTGCCCATTGCAGCTGCTCCATTCGCAATAATGAATGATGCAATTGCTTTATCTAAATCCCCACTAAAAACTATCATCGTTTTTTCTTTATCGCATGCTGTAACTTTTGAGCAAGAATCATCTCCTTTTTTTACAATACCATTAGATTTCTCTATAATTGCAAAAAATTGTCCATTCTCAGCTGATTTATCAACTAATATATGTCCTGTATTATTAGCCCACGATGATATGTCGTTATAAAAACCAGGATCAGATGCTACAACTTTTAATACCTGCCCTATCTCTAACTTCTCAATAGCTTTAGCTACTTGCACAATTGGACCAGGACAGCAAAGTCCAGTAACGTCTAGCTCAATAACATTATTATTATTCAATTTTTGTTGTACTTGAGCACAATTTGATATACCACTATCTGAAAAATCAGAACAATAATTATTATTTACTCTTAATTCTTTAGTATAGTCAGAAAAACTTCTATATCCACCCATTAAATTTTTTGCATTAAAACCATTTAATCTTAAAATTCTACTTGCTAAATACCCTCTAAGTCCAACTGCACAAGTTATAATGTATGTCTTTCTTTTATCCAATTCATTTAATCTTCTTCTAAGTTGAGGAAGTGGAATATTAATACTCCCAGGGATTTTTCCCATCATTAACTCGATCTCCTCTCTAACATCTAACACAACTTCGTCTGGCTTCATATTATCTAAATATTCAACTCTTTCAACTTCAACTAAACCATCTAGCTGATTTGCTGCTGTATATCCTGCAAAATTAACCGGATCTTTTGCAGATGAATATGGTGGAGCATATGCAAGTTCAAGTTCAGTTAAATCCCAAACTGTTGCACCAAGTCTTATCGCAGTAGCTAAAACATCTATTCGTTTATCCACTCCATCGTATCCAACTATTTGAGCCCCTAACACTTTTCCTTGCAAATCAAAAATTAATTTTAAAGTTAACATTTTTGCATTTGGATAATATCCTGCATGTGAATTTGGGTGAATAATTGTTATTTTATAATCCTTCCCGTAAATTTTCCCTTGTGCATTTAATTGCTTTTCATTTAACCCAGTTGCAGCAACAGAAAGATCAAACACCTTTGCTATACTTGTACCTTGAGTCCCTTTATATTTTGTTTTTTCACCAAAAACAATATTATCTGCAGCAATTCTTCCTTGTTTATTAGCAGGCCCTGCTAATGGAACCATACATTTTCCTTTTGTATTAAAATCTACTACTTCAACAATATCGCCTACCGCATATATGTCTTTTATTGAGGTTTGCATATATTCGTCAACAATAACTCCACCTCTTTGATTCAATTGAATACCGGCATCTTTAGCTAAAATAGAATTTGGACGAATCCCAATCGATAAAATCACTAAATCACTATTTAGTTCTACACCATCTTCTAAAACAACTGTTGAACTATTTAAGGAATGTAGAATTTTCTGAACACCGTTTCCTACAATCAAATTAATCCCTTTATCAACCAAATGATTATGGACTAACTTAGCCATATCATAATCAATAGGTGCCATCACTTGATTAGCTTTTTCTACAATATTTACTTTTATTCCTCTATGAGCTAGGTTCTCTGCCATTTCAAGACCAATAAACCCTCCTCCAATAACTGTTGCCTCTTTTACAGAATTATCTTGTATATAATTGTATATATTATCCGTATCAGGTATATTCCATAGTGTAAAAACATTTTTCCCGTCAAATCCCTCAACAGGTGGCTTAATCGGAGTCGATCCAGTTGAAATTAACAACTTATCATATTCTAAATCATATATTTCATTGGTACTTAAATTTTTAACTTTAACAAT
This sequence comes from Bacillota bacterium, assembly GCA_023396095.1. Classification (GTDB taxonomy): domain Bacteria; phylum Bacillota; class Clostridia; order Christensenellales; family UBA3700; genus JAEWXG01. Next base: position 36,376 of record JAEWXG010000006.1, read on the forward strand.
CTTCTTATTAGCATCTATACTTATAGCTTCAGATTTAACCCTTATATCAACATTGTATTTACTCATAATCGCCTTTGGAGTTGATACAAACAAATCCTTACGTTCTTTTATTACTTGTCCGATATAATATGGTAATCCACAGTTTGCAAATGAAACGTATTCACCTTTCTCTAACAAAGTAATTTCCATATTTTCATCAAGTCTTCTTAATCTCGCAATTGCTGTAGCCCCGCCTGCTACCCCGCCAATAATAACAACTTTCATCTTTTGATTAGCCATTTTAAATCTCCTCCTTAGCAAATAGTACATTTACCACCTTTTTAATATCATTATCAGCTAACGAATAATATATTTCTTGTCCGCTTCTTGTCGCCATAACAATCCCTAAATCTCTCAGTTTTGTTAAATGTTGAGATAAATTCGATTGAGATATAGGCATGCAGCTAGAAAAAAAACTAACATTACATTTACCTCTATAAAATAAAGTTTTAACGATACAAAGTCTTGCTGGATGTGCAATTGATTTTAATTTATCAGCAAGGCTAATAACCATTTCTCTTTCCTTATTTGTTTTTACATTACAATGTTGCTCGTTACTCATATTTACCTCATATATTAGAATATTATAATATACTATTATGATAATATATTTTTTAAAAAAATCAATAGTATATAATCTTCACAAAATAAAAAATAGGCTGAATTTTCAGCCTATAAATCATTATTAAGACCATATATGATCATTTTTTAAAATTATTCTATTTATTAGAGTATTTTGAATAAACTTCTTTAATAATCATATTTAATTTTTCAATATTTTCTTCTATTTCAGAAACCAGTTTAAATTGTGTTCTTGCTCTAAATAAATTATGTTTATCTTTTGATACTTTAAAATAATTATCTCCATCTAAATAATCCGTTAAAAATCTCATTCCACACTCAAATGTCATCATCCATGCCCCTTTCACAAGATTATCTAATTCACTTTTTGTTATTATGTCATATGTTACTGATAAATATCCTTCAGCATAGGCTTTGAATAAATCAATATCAAAATGAACAAGATCAAGATTTTCTTCGTCCTCTGCAGCAGTATTGCATCCATAACGAATTGAATCTCCAAAATCATAACATAGACTTCCCGGCATTATCGTATCTAAATCAATAATTGCTATAGGATGATTTGTATTTTTATCAAGCACAACATTGTTTAGCTTTGTGTCGTTATGAGTAACTCTATATGGAATTTCACCACTATTTAATTTATCAATAATTTCTGAAACAAAAGATTGTCTATTTAAAACAAAATTAACTTCATCAATTGCATTAGCAACTCTATCATGCTTATCTTCGCTTAAAACTTTCAGAAATTTATTTAGTCTGTCTTCTGTGTTATGAAAATTTTTTATTATTTCAACAAGCATTGTAGAATCAAACTGATCAAGTTCCTTAGCAAAACTACCAAAAGCAACTCCGCTATAATAAAATTGTTCAGAAGTTTCTATCTGTTGATAACATACTCCTTCCACATAATTATATAACCTGTAAACTCCACTCTGATGTTGTAGATAATATTTACCGTCTTGAGTTTTTATTAGTTCTTGCAAAATAATTGAATGTTTGTCTAAACTGTTAATATATTCTGATACTAAACGTATATTATTCATTAACCCTTCAACATTCGCAAAAGTCTTTGTGTTTATTTTTTGTAAAATATATTTTTTATTGTCCAACTTAACCAACATTGTATCATTAATGTGTCCTTGACATATATTTTCAAAATATACATCATTAAGTTTATTAATATCTAAATCAGAAAATTGGGACAATATATCTACAAGTAATTTTTTTTCCATAATCTCCTATTACCGGCAACACTTATATTTAACAGTCTAATTTATAAGTGTTCCTATTTTTTCACCTTTTATTGCTTTGTAGATGCTATTTTCTTCTGACAACGCAAAGGCAATGATTGGTATATTGTTTTCCATACACATTGTAATTGCTGTAGTATCCATAGCATTCAATTTTTGATTAATAACGTCCATATATGAAATATGATCATATTTTTTAGCATTAGGATTCTTTTTAGGATCACAATCATAAATTCCATCAACATTTTTTGCAAGTAAAATTACATCAGCCGATATTTCCGCAGCTCTTAATGCAGCTCCTGTATCTGTTGAAAAATATGGGTTTCCTGTACCGCAAGCAAAAATAACAATCCTTCCCTTTTCAAGATGTCTTAAAGCTTTTCTGAGAATATATGGTTCAGCAACTCTGGTAATTGTTAATCCAGTTTGTACTCTTGTTGGCATTCCTGCGCTTTCCAGCGCATCTTGCATTGCTAGAGCATTTATAACTGTCGCCAACATTCCCATATGATCTGCGGTTGTTCTATCCATTGTTGACCCAGCTTGTCTTCCTCTCCAAAAGTTACCACCACCAACAATTAAAGCTAATTCAACTCCTGTCTCTTTAACTTTCTGAATTTGTTTAACTACACCTTGAATAATGCAATCATCTAATCCAAACCCTTTCTCTCCAGCAAGCGCCTCTCCACTAATTTTAATTACTGCTCTTTTATACATCTCATCACTCCATTTAAAGCAAATAAAAAGGGAAGAACTTCCCTTTTTATTTTTATTAATTTTTCATTTTATTAATTTGCTCTTGAACTTCGGCTGCTAAATCCTCTGTCTTTTTCTCAAGGCCTTCACCCATTTCGAATCTTACAAATCTTCTTATCGATATCTTTTCACCGCTTGAAGCAATTTGCTCATTTAGTAAATCTTTAACTGTTTTATCAGGATTCTTAACAAAAGGTTGATCTAATAAACAAATTTCTTTTAAAACTTTGCTTACTTTACCTTCTGCAATTTTTTCCAATATATTTTCTGGCTTCTTGTCTCCAGCATTTTTAGCTTGTGCAATTGCAATCTTCTTTTCACTTTCAATAAAATCAGCTGGTACATCATCCTTAGAAACATATTTTGGATTTGATGCGGCAATTTGTAAAGCTATATCGTGAACAAATGCTTTGAAAGCATCAGAACGAGCAACGAAGTCTGTTTCGCAGTTAACTTCAACTAAAACACCGATATTTCCGCCCATATGAATGTATGAATCAACAATACCTTGTGAAGCAATTTTTCCTGCTCTTTTTGCTGCAGATGCCATACCTTTAGCTCTTAAAATCTCTTGAGCTTTTTCCATATTTCCATCTGCTTCTTCTAAAGCTTTTTTACAGTCTAACATTCCAACGTTAGTAATTCTTCTTAATTCCATTACATCTTGATTAGTAAATGCCATATCTACACCTCTCCTATATTATTCTTTAATTTCTTCAGCAACTTCTTCATTAGCCATGCTAGCTGCATTATCTAATTGTGCTGAAAAATCTTCATCATCTTCCTCAACTTGGAAAGTGATACCTTCTCTTGCTTCAATTACTGCATTTGCAATAATACTTGCTATTAATTGTACTGAACGAATTGCATCATCATTTCCAGGAATTACATAATCAACTAATTCCGGATCGCAATTTGTATCAACTAGCCCAACTATAGGTATATTTAATTTTCTTGCTTCTTCAACAGCAATTCTGTCATGTTCCAAATCTACAACAAATAAAGCACCTGGTAATGAAGTCATATTCTTAATACCACCTAAGTTTGCTTCAAGTTTATCTCTTTCTTCTTTCATTTTACTAATTTCTTTTTTAGTGAATAAGTCAAGTTCGCCTGTTGCTTCCATTTGGTTAATTTTAGTTAATTTATTGATAGACTCTCTGATTGTTCTAAAGTTTGTTAAAGTTCCGCCTAACCATCTATGATTGATATAGAACATTCCACATCTTGTTGCTTCTTTCTTAATTGCATCTTGAGCTTGTTTCTTTGTTCCCACAAATAAGATATCTTTATCCTTTGCTACTTCACGAACAAACGCATAAGCTTCTTCAATACATTTTTCTGTTATTTCCAAATCGATTACGTGTATATCGTGTCTATCTGTATAGATATACTTTTTCATATTTGGATTCCACTTTCTCTTTTGGTGTCCGAAATGTACACCCGCCTCTAAAAGGCCCTTCATTGTAACTACTGCCATAAAAAAATCCTCCGTTTATTTCACCCCACTATCCTTAGAATTAAATTTAACCTTTTAGGCAACGGATAAAATTCATGGATAATGGTGTTATTTCCTTATGAATTATATGAGACATTTATAAAAAATGCAATCATATATTATAAATATTTAAAGTATATACTAATTACTTTATATACTATATTTAACAAATAATATTAATTAACTAAATTTATCAATAAATAAAATTCAATTTTTTAGTATATATTTTAAAAACTAAGAAGCTTGTTAGTCATTGTGACAACCGCAACAATCATCATCGCAGTCACACTCATCATCACAACAACAACCATCTTCACTAATATTATTATCTTCTAAAAACTGGTTATACACAGCTTCAAGCTCTTCTTCAGATTCAATTGGTATTAAATCCCCAACTTCTGAATCCTGCGATTCTCTAACTACTCTAAAAATTAAAAGTTCACCACTTTTAATACCGTCATCCAAATCCTCTAAAGGACTTACTAATACATATTCTTTTTCGTCGCGGTTAACAGTTGCAACTAATTCAAACTCAACATCATTGCCATCTTTATCTTGCATAACAACAACGTCTATTAATTGCTCCTCATCATGTTCACATCCACATCCGCAACCACATTCTACATTTTTAACATTATCATTTTTCATTATTGTTTCTCCTTTTAAACAAAGTTCCTTCTCATTATACTATAATTTTTAAAAACTTTTGCTTAAATAATTATCTTTTTCATTTTGTTTATTAAACGACATATATTATTTATTTTGCATAAAAAACATTACTGTCAATAATTCGTTTAGCTTCGTTATTACTTTCTACAATCAATTTTTTTAAAAGTTCATCACATCCATAATAAATATCTGAAAAACATCTATCGAAATTACCGGAATAATATGGATCAGCTACGCTTTTGTCACTTCCGGTGAAACTTAATAACTTATACACTTTATCATAATTGTTTGGATTAATGACATCTTTTATGTCCTCAATATTGTCGTCATCCATTCCAACTATGTAATCAAAATCATCACCATCTTGTTTTCTTATCTTTCTGGCAAGTAAACCTTCACACTCAACATCGTATTTTTCTAATATATTTCTCGCCCTATAGTCTGGTGGAGCCCCGACATGCCAGCCACCAATACCGCAAGAATCAATCAAAATCTTATCTTCTAAATGCTTTTCTTTTATTAACTTGTTCATAATGGCTTCTGCCATTGGTGATCTACAAATATTTCCTAAGCATACAAATAGTACTTTTATCATCTTTTCGAATTTAAATAAGATTGCAAAATAATGGTCGCTGCAACTTTATCTATATAATCCTTTCTTTTTTCTCTTCTCATTCCGGACTCAATCAAAACTTCTTCAGCAGAAACCGTTGTTAACCTCTCGTCTTGCATAATAATTTCAACATCAACAGCCTGCTGCAATTGAGCAACAAATTCTTTTGTTTTTTCGACTCTAGGTCCTTCTGTCCCGTCCATATTTAGAGGCAAACCAATAACAATTTTTCCAACTTGATTATTTTTTACAATATCAACAATATGATCAATATCTTCTTTTAATGTTTTTCTTTTATATGATTCAAGACCTGTTGCAATTATCTCCATTGGATCAGTTTGCGCAAATCCTATTCTCACATCTCCTAAATCAATAGCTAACGTTCTCATTTATTTCTTTCCTTTTGTCTTTTATATATTTCCATTTCAAATCCATTTTGCTTTGGGACATATATTGTTTCATTTTGTAATGATTTTGGTAAATATTCCTGCGCAATATATCCTCCAAAATCATGCGGATATAAATAGCTATCAAAATCTTGCTTATTTACAGCATAGCTTCTTTCTCTTAAATGAGATGGTACATTGTCATCTTTTTTATTCTTTACAATATCCTCAACAGCAGCCTTTGCTAGTACTATCGAATTTGATTTTGGTGCTTCCGCAACATAAATTATTGCATTATATAACGGTATTTTACCTTCTGGTAAACCGATATTTTGAAAAGCTGTCAAGGCTGAAACTGCTATCACCAAAGCTTGAGGATCAGCCAATCCTACATCTTCAGAGGAATGAACTATTAACCGTCTTAAAATTAATAATGGGTCACAGCCAGCTTCAATCAACCTTTCCGCCCAATACAATGCGGCATTAGAGTCGCTACCTCTTAAACTCTTACAAAATGCGCTAATCATATCATAATAAATATCTGTATTTACAGATAAGCCATGTCTTTGCATAGAATCGCTAATCTTATCTTTATCAATAATAATTTCGCCATTTTCATTTACTTGTGAATTAAAGACTATTGTCTCTAAAGCGTTTAATGCACTCCTTAAATCGCCACTAGCTTGTAAAGATAAAAAATCCAATATTTCATCACTTATTTTTATATTGTGTGATCCTAATATATTCTTATTATTTAAGGCTTTTTTTAGAGCAAAAACAATATCTTCTTTATCAAGTGGCTTAAATTCAAAGATTTTACATCTAGAAACAAGTGCTCTTGTCATATTTACATATGGATTTTCCGTTGTAGATCCTAGAAAAATAATAATACCTTTTTCAATCGCCTCTAACACACTATCAGATTGAGCTTTACTCCATCTATGACATTCATCAAGAAATAAAATTGTTCTTTTTCCAAATATTCTTAAATCGTCTCTTGCTTTATCAATTATTTCCCTTGCTTCTTGAACGCCAGATGAAATAGCATTAAGTTTAACAAAATTATGCTTAGTATGTTTTGCTATTATATTGGCAAGACTAGTCTTTCCACTTCCTGGCGGTCCGTAAAAAATACAAGACGGAATATTATCAGACATTATTGCTTTATACAATAAATTATTTTGAGATAATATATGTTTTTGACCCACAAAATCATTAAGGTTGTCAGGCCTTAATTTATCTGCAAGTAACGTATAATCGTTAGAATGGTTTAAATAGTCAAAAATATCCATAATTGAAATTATATATTATTATATAGAACTTTGATAACAAAATCAGTAATACTACTAATTACTTATATACTTTTTAGCATGATCAATAAACGCATTCACAGCTTTAGTTAAAAGAACCTTTGTTGAATCAATCATTCCATTTGCATCAAACGATTGATGAATTTTAGATAGATACACCTCTGGAGCTTGCATTGGCATTATATCTAAATTTACAAAAACCTGACGCAAAGCTTGATTTGCGCCCATTCCGCCATATCCACCAGGGGACGCTGAAAATATTGCAGCAGGTTTTTTCATCCAAGCACTTCCATTTGGATCTCTTGAAACAATATCTAAAACATTTTTTATATGTGGCGAATAAGAACGATTATATTCTGGCGTAAAAAAGATATATCCATCATACTTTTTAACTTCATTTCTTATCTTAACATATGAATCTAGCGGCTTATCGTTATCTAAATCCGGATTATATAAATTCAAATAACTAATATCAATAAAATCAACTTCAATATCTTTTGGAAATAAATCTTTTACAACTAAGGCAACCTTTTTATTCCAAGACTCTTTTCTAATTGAACCAACTATTAATCCGATTTTCATTGTTTATCTCCTTGCTATTTTTTAAAATCCAAACGTTCTTTAATAAATGACCCATAATTTAACTCATAAAAAGCTTCTTGTAATTCTTCTTGCGTATTCATGACAATAGGTCCAGCCCAAGCGATTGATTCTTTCAATGCTCTTGATATCATAACAAGAATCTGTGAACCATTTTCACCACCTTTTAAAACTAAAGAATCTCCATTTGTTAATTTAACTGCTGTTTTCTCTTTAACATTTTCTCCTGCTATAATGGCATCTCCTAGTAATGTAAATGCCATAACTGAATCGTCTTCTTTTAAATTTAAAACTAACTCTTTCTCTTCATCAATATGAACATCATAATAATCTAGTGGCAAATGTTGCCCTTGATGACCAACATAATCTTTATATTTTCCAGCTAAAAGTCTAAGATAACCACCATCAAATTTAACTTCCGGAATTTGATCTTGTCTTACAGCATGATATGTTGGAGTACTCATTTTATTACTAGCTGGCAAATTTAACCATAGCTGAACTCCTAATAAACGCGGAGATGCCGGAACCTGTTCTTCGTGTAATATTCCTGAGCCAGAATTCATCCATTGAATTTCCCCATCACCTATGGCATCAATATTCCCTAAAGTATCTTTATGAACCATTTTTCCTTTATATAAATAACTTACTGTCTCAATACCTCTGTGCGGGTGCATTGGGAAACCTTTCGTATAATCACTAGGATTTGTACTATCAAATGAATCTAACATCAAAATTGGATCAAATTCTTTGGTTGTGCTATGACCTAAAACTCTTACTAAACTAACTCCAGCACCATCTGTTGTTCTAAATCCTTGCACTTTACTTTTAATTTTTCTTTCCATAATACCTCCACGAAATCTAATAGCTAATTAGATAAACTTATACAATGATTACACTTTTATATCTAAGAAATATTAAGATTTATTTTATAAGGTTTGTATCAAAAAAATTAACTGTTGATAACATTTATATTACACAACTTTTTAATTCATTTTGCAAGTAAAATAATAATTGTTACTATTTTATACTTATCAAATATAAGAAATGGGCAATATCTATTGCCCATTAATTAATTTAAATTGCGCATTTTTTAATAATTATAAAAGCCTTTTTTAGCGTTTATTCCTGTTTCACCTTTATCGATTTTTTCTTTTAACAATTTTACAATTTTTTGTTCTACTGAACCTTCAACTTTTGATTTTGGGTTTAAAAGTGAAATATTATATGCTGTTTCTAAACCTACAATGTCTAAAATTTTAAATGGTCCCATAGGTGCTCCCGTTGCTAACTCCCAAGTTAAATCGATCGTTTTTGGATCTGAAACTTCATTTGCCCATAGTTGTTGAGCTGCTGATAAAAATGGAACCAATAATGAGTTTAATAAATATCCTGGTTGCTCTTTATGAAGTTGTAATGGAACCATTCCTATTGATGCTGCAAATTTTACCACTTCATCAAAAACTTTTGGATCAGTTCCAGGATGTCCCATAACTTCGGCAGTATTCTTTGTCCAAATATTGTTTGCAAAATGCAATGCACAATATTTTTCTGGTCTACCAGTATCTTTGGCAAACATACTTGGTAATAATGTTGATGTATTTGTACATAAAATAGTATCTTTTGGCAACAAATCTTTTATTGCTGCATAAACTTCTTTTTTAGATTCAATATTTTCTGACATACTTTCAATAACAAGATATGCGCCATCTAATGCTTTTTTCATATCTAATTCAATATGAATATTTTCTTTTAATCTTTTTTCACATTGAGCTATATAGCCGTCAATTTGTTCAACAGTTATTCCTTCCCATTTAGGAATTAATGCTTTTGGATATAAAAATTTCCCTAAAGGATTATTAATAAGTGCCTTTACTTGAAACAAGTCCTTCATCATTAAATCTGTATACATTTTAATTTTTGGAGTAGTTCTTCCTACAGAAGATTCCGATCTCAACCAATACGTTACATCATAACCATTATATGCTGAAACTAAACCTATTTGTGTTCCTAAAACACCACCACCTAAAACAACGACCTTTTTACTCATATTTCCCTCCATTATTTGCTCATTGTGCAATGTTAATATTTTAACACATTTACATCATAATTAGCATACCATCCAAAATTTATAATGTAAAATTCAAATACACCTTATTCTATTGATTTTAAAAATTAACTATCCTCATCCATTGATTTTACAGGTCTTATTGTTTGAAGCTTTAATATATTTTTTAATCAATAAAACACGGACACTATAAATGTCATTATAAAGAATAAAAGTTATAAAACAAACTTAGCTGCAAACTTTATTCTGTGTTTAAGTGTTTTACCACTTAATTATTGTTTTAATGTTTACGATATCCACTTAAATAGTTTTATTCTATTAAGTTTTATTTTACAGCATTGTTCCCTCTGAAAGAATATCTACATATTTTTTATATACATATTGTCTGTACCTTTTTTTATCTTCTACAAGCTCTAATATTTCCATATTCATTAAATTATCTAAAAGTTTATTGACAGTAGGCTTACTGACACTCACTAAATTTTTAATATCCTCCGCTTCTACAAAAGGGTGTTTCAATAGATATTCGTATACCAAAAGAAGATTTGAAATATTACCACTCGAAAACTGTCGAATTTTCTCCATATCGTTCTTCTTAAGCTCAACAATCTTTTGGATGGAAGTGATTGCATCCTCAGATATTTCACAAATTCCATCTATAAAAAATTTAATCCAATCTTCAAATTCTCCCTTAATACGAACATTATTGAGAAGTTCATAGTATCTATTTCTATTTTTCTTAAAAAAATAACTTAAATAAAGAACAGGGTATTCAATTAAGCCTTGCTCTCTTAAGTATAATGCTATGAGCAGTCTACCCATTCTTCCGTTACCATCTAAAAATGGATGTATTGTTTCAAATTGATAATGGATTAGAGCTATTTTTGTTAAGTTTGAAATATCACTATCTTCATGCATATATTTTTCTAAATCAGTGAGGCAAATATCCATTTCATCAGGTGCAGGCGGAATAAAACTTGCATTTTTTATGGTTGAACCTGCATGTCCAATCCAATTTTGTGATTTTCTAAATTCACCCGCCATTTTTTCTTCACCTCTAACATTAAACAAGAGAACAGAGTGGGTTTCTTTAACCAACCTCATACATAACGGCAATTCATTAAGTCTTTTAAATGCGTAATGTGTTGCTTTAATATAGTTTACAATTTCTTCAGTATCTTTTATTTTTTTACTTCCTCTATCTTTTTGCAGCACATCAACAAGAGAAGCTTGTGTCCCCTCTATTTGAGAACTTATAACAGCTTCTTTTTGAACATACATAGACACAAAAAGATCTATATCTGGTAGTGTTATTGCCATACCATCCAATCTTCCCAGTAATAAATATGCTTTATTGATTAAAGCATTTATTTCACCATCAAGACTTAATTCTATATCTTTTAAATTATGTGGAACAAAGCATTCGTAATCGCTTTGCATTCTCTTTAGTCGTCCAGCTCTATTGTTTTCTAATCTCAAAATATCACCCCTAAGTTAAATCCATTTTACTTAGAATTAGTATAACGATTTTAAGTAAAATTTTCAAGCTTTAATTTTACTTATACTTTAAAACACCTCGCTAAGTAAAATTTATTTTCCTAATATGATTCAATTTATTAGATTATTATAACTTAAAGTACATTTTTT
>JAEWXG010000014.1 GCA_023396095.1 Bacillota bacterium
ATATAGACTATTACAATAACAAAAGAATACAATTGGTGTTAAATGGATTAACACCTTGCCAAGTGAGATTACAAGGTTTATTATGCTAATTAGATATTGTCCAACTTTTTGGGTTCACCTCAAAGATCTGTTATTTTGGAAAATTTGTCAATAGAAGATCAGACAATTCTTGACAAATTTGACGATGCCGAAATAAACCAAAATGGTTCTTTTATCAAATTTACAGGTAAACAGACTTTGGATCCGTCTCTGTTGCAAACAATAGATAATTTGAGCGTAACAGAAGAGGAGCAGTTCGAGGATGCGACGGTAAGTTATGAATTTACATATGACGCTGAAACGAATATTGTTACTATTTCGGCGGCAATGGAAAATTCTTTGGGTGAAATCGAAATTGAAGAAATGCAAGGGGCTGCTTTCTATAACGAGGAAGGTGAAATAGATGCAGTGATGAATATTGACGGCGAACCAGTTCTTCTAAGTGAAATGAGAGATGCCGGTATGATTCAAAATTGCGGCTGGTTTTCAAATTTGATAAAGAAAGTAACGCGAGTTGTAACGGTGGCCGCCGTTGTGGTAGCGGTTGCAGCAGTTGTTGTTGCAACGGCAGGAGCGGCTGCTCCGGTTGTAGTTGGTGCCGGTGTTGCAACTGCAACAGCGGTAACATCAGGAGCTTTAGCGATCGCTACGGCATCTTTGACAGTAGCAGCTATTTCTGCCGGAATATCGATTACCGCGAGTGTAGTAGAATTTACTTTTCAAGGAGTAAAGTATCTACTAAAAGAAATTACGGACGAGATTCGTTATGAAATGCAAAAGAATGGTTCTTATAGATTGGCTCTTGCAAATGAACAAGGTGCAATGCTGGTTTCTACCATAACCGTAACAAGAGATGTGGCTTCTCAAGCAATGAAAATGGGAATAAGCTGTTATAATTATTCTTATTCAAATGCTTATCAGGTAGCTAAGCTTGCAAGTAATGGGGCAACGCCTGTTCATGATGAAGCACACAAAAAGGGATATTATAATCATTATCATAGGGCAAACCGAAAAGGCGTAGCGCATGCTTTTTATGGGGCGCCTAACTATTCAGTATAATACGAGGAGAAAAAAAATGAGTAATTTTTTATGTTTCGTATCAACGAAAGCGCTTGAAAACAAAACTATTTATGGTGCTACTTTAAAAAAAATGCAATCCATAGATAGTCTTTCAAGTGAATTAGGATTTGAAACTGCGTATTGCTATGCCATTATGACAAATATTAACTATGAAAAAATAGGCGCGGCGAAAATTGAGTGTCCTGAAGTATATCATGAGACAGAAAAAATGTATAACAGCATTTATGACTTGAGCGGCGAAATTCTAAAAAGTGGTGGAAAGGCAGCGTTATTTTTAACGTATGCAGGGCAAAATTCGTTTGAAGATACATGGGAAATGAAAATCTTGCCGAGAAAAAACTTTAAAGCCAAAAACTTAGAGTTTGATTTTGGTGTATTGTATGTTATAGAATAGTTATGACAAATAGAGAGAAGATAACGTTAGTTATTGCTTGCGGAATTGAACTTATTTTATTGCTTGCATTAATTTTCGTACTAATTATTCAAGAGCCTGATGCAGAAGAGATATATAAAAATAATTTGCAAAGTGTCGTTGAGTTAAAAGCAAGCAGTGAATATGTAGGCGATAGCTACGGTACAGCGGTGTTTATAGATAAAGAAGGAACACTTGTGACGAATGCGCATGTTGTGACTTATAAAAAGCTTGACATTACTTACGAATTTGATAACCTTTCGATTCGATTGGCGACAGAGGGTAATTATCGAGAAGTCGAACTTGTTAAGTTTGATGAGAACCTGGATATAGCAGTTTTAAAATTAAAAGAACCAGATAGTGTAAACTTTAAACCTGCGAAGATAGGGCGTTCGGATAAACTTAAAAGCGGGCAAAAAGTATATGCTATAGGGAATTCTATTAATTATGGAATTTCTATTTCTGAAGGTATTGTAGGTATGCCTCTGATAGAAATCATATACGAGAATAAAACTCGTATGGCTATTTAATGTTCTTTAAACATTACAGAGGGTAATAGCGGCGGAGCATTATTGGATGAACGAGGATGTCTTATTGGTATAACCACATTTAGAGTTAAAGATCTAAAAGGGAATGTGGTATATGGATTAGCGTATAGTATACCTATAGACACTGTTTGTAACTGTATTTCGCAGTAAGTAAAAACATAAAAAGATCATCTTTTTTGATATGCACCCCCAAAAGTTGGACACTTTTGGTAAGGATTCTCTAACCTATTATGGAGCAGCGGCAAGTTCTGTGTTAACAACTGCTTTTGTAGGTGCAAAAGTGTTTATAGATAATAAAACAGGTTTATTAGGAGTAAGACATATGCATGCAACCTATAGCTTATTGCCAAATGGTAATCCAAATCCAAACGACAGTAGAGTTATGGTAAACGGTTTAAGTGTACATTCTTTCTATTTTGCATAGGAGTTGAGATTTTATGGACATATTTGATAAAGAAAGCAAATTAACTGAAAATATGTTTGATGGTGCATTTAATAAAAAAAGAATTATTGTAGCAAAGATGATTGGGATAATCGTATTTATAAAGAAGATAATTATTTAAAAGCAGAGAAAGATATAATTAATACTTTAGGCAAAAAACAAAAATATAATGTGTACGATGTATGTCAATATTTTGCTGAAAAGTATTATGCTGTACAAATTCCTGTTAAATATGATATACCATATCGTGATACTAGTAATTTTCAATTTGGTTTGTTTAGTAGTGATAAATTTATAAATTCATCTACAAAAATTTATGACACCGAATTTAATTGCACTGATGACAAAATGGAAGATGGCGAAGAATCTATTCTTTTAATGGTTGATTTGTATAATAATAAAATGTTGCACGACAAATATCCGGCAGTTAAGCAAATTTATAATGAATTAATGGAATTTAAAAGGCAACAAGAACAAAAAGGCAATTCGTCATATTATCAATTTAATATACTTATATCTATAACGAGTTATGATAGATTGACGATTAATTCCATGAATGTTATCGAAGGTGTCTCGCCAATAGAAGATATAAATTATGAAATATGGTATTTTTATAATCATTCATGATTTTGTCCTTGGTTGTAAAAATAACTTTTTTAACAATAAATACGAAGTAAAATAGCATTAAACCACTTGGTGAAAACCGAGTGGTTTTGTCAGGCAAAAAAATGGAAAAATGAAATATCGGGATTGTTAAGTGATCTTTAGTTTTTGTAATTTAAGATACTATTTTGTTTCATACCATATATTTGATTTGGTAGAATTGACACTTCTTATGGACTTGGTCTATTCAAGCATATATCGATATGACTTCAGAGCAACTATCGTTTGTGATAGGTAAAAATTAAGTAGGGAATTTACAAAAGCATTTAGAAGGTCGATGTGAAAACATCGATCTTTTTATATGAAAAAAACAACAGCAAGTTGAAAAAATAAAGTAAGGAGAAGTTAGTATTATGTTAAAAATTAATGATTTAATCGGAAAAGTTTATAAAGCAAGTGAAATTAATGATTTTACTGCAAAGAATGGTAATAATTATTCAAAAGTTGTTCTATCGATTGTTTCTGGAGTTAAACACGAAGTAGGCGGCAATGATGAATACAACAATGAATTTATAGAGCTTGAATTTATTGAAAAGAAAAAAGGCAAGGATGAAAAATCCTATGTTGAAAATATTTTAAAACCCGCGTGCGGACGAATTTTTGGATTGGTTTACGAATTCTGATAATACGCTTGACGGAAAAAGCAAAGAAAAGCTTATGATTTATTTGATGGAAATTTTTTAGCGATGTTCGAAGTCGGAACTGTAAAAAGTCTTCAACAAATCCATGCATTTATTTTCACAGGTTTATTTGATTTTGCTGGACAAATCAGGACAGTAACGATTTCTAAAGGTGGGTTTTACGTTTGCCAACGGAGATTTCCTCCCTATAACATTAGAAAAGATTGAAAAAATGCCGGAAAATACATTTGACGAAATCGTGGATAAATACGTTGAAATGAATATTGCGCATCCGTTTTGGAAGGGAACGGAAGAGCAACACGTATATGGCTTGACTTAATTTTCAAAAAACGTTTAGCAAAATGTGTGGATTGGTCCTTTATTGATAAAAAGAATATCTGGATGCGATGAAAAAAAGCGTAATGGATCCAAATTCTATCAAAAAAACTGTTGAAGAATGCTCTTACCGACAAAATACACGACAGAGAAATCTTTATGAAAGGAATTGATTATTCTTATTATTATGAAGAAGAATAAGCGATAAAACGATTTAAATAATAGATTCACAGATGTTATAGGAGGAATGTGTCCTCCTAATAAGCGAAGCGTTAATAATAATTCCCTAAGGAATTTGCGCACTCTAATTTTCGCTTAATAAATATTTTTAGTTCTATAAGAGGTCCATTAATAATTACAACTTTTAAGTGATGAAGTAACCTATCTAATATAGCATTAGCAAGTACTGCATCACCGAATGCTTCAAGCTATTTCGCTGTTTTCGAAAGATAACCATAAAAATACTTCGAAAAAATCAAAAAATATTGTTTTATCGAACTTATAATGATAAAATATTGGTGGAGGATTGCATAAAATGAAAATAATTGAACGAAAATATTTAAAAGATTTAGTTGAATTTATAGGAACTCCTGATATTAAAGTAATCACAGGTGTAAGACGTTGTGGTAAGTCTAAATTATTAGAACTATTTAATGAATATATAATTGTAAATTGTTTAGATTCTAATGTAATTTATATAGACTTTAATAAATTGGAATTTGAAGAATTTTTAGAATATCATAAGTTGTATGATTATATTAAATCAAATTATGAAGAAGGAAAGCATAATTTTGTTTTAATAGATGAAGTTCAAAATTGTATGAATTTTGAAAAAACTATAAATAGTTTATATTCTGAAGGAAATCACGATATATATCTTACGGGTTCAAATGCATTTTTACTTTCCAGTGATTTGGCAACGCTATTTACTGGTAGAACAATTGAAATAAAAGTTACTCCATTTTCATATAACGAATATATGGATTATTTTGATTTGAAAAATAATATCGATTCATTTGATAAATATCTAGTAGAAGGTGGATTGGCAGGCTCTTATTTATATCCTACTGAAAAAGGTAAATATGACTATATTGCTAGTGTTTATGAAACTATAATTGAAAGAGATTTAGTTAAAAGAAAAAAAATTCGAAATAAGGTTCTTTTGAAAAAAATAGCATCTTTTCTTATGGATAATATATCAAATATAACTTCTATTAATAATGTTGCTAAAACTTTAAATAATAAATTGATGACAGTAAATGATAAGACAGTTGGTTCATATATTGAAAACTTATGTCAAGCATACTTATTTTATAAAATTCCAAGATATGATATAAAAGGGAAGAGATATCTTGCGTCTTCAGAAAAATATTATTTAAGTGATCATACTTTTAAGTATGCTTTACTTGGCAAGAAAGATATGAACTATGGAAGAATTTATGAAAATATAGTTGCAATGGAATTGTTAAGGAGAGAATATGAAGTTTATGTTGGAGTACTTTATCAAAAAGAAATTGATTTTGTTGCAATCAAAAGAAACGAAAAAATATATATTCAAGTTTCTGATGACATAAGTAGTCAAGATACATTTAATAGAGAAGTAGGACCATTATTAAGAATAAAAGATGCATATCCTAAAATTTTAATTGCTAGAATTAAACATCCGGAATATATATATGAAGGTGTAAAAATAGTGGATATTGGAGAATGGCTTGCACATATTGAATAATAATTGGTATTAAAATTATATTAGAATATTTCACTTTGGCAGTGTAAAATAAGGCAGATAATCTAATATAAATTACTTTATTAAAAAATTTGAGATGGCCCAAAAAGTTGTGCAATTTTAAGATTCTTTAAAATATTGTTAATGCTAATTTCTATGTTTTTTATTGTAATCATAGTAAAGAGCATTACTGTGTTTTTCTAAGAGAAGTGTGTTTGCTAATGAATCAATATGTAAGAATGATTAAAGGATTACTTTATAATCCAATGGATGATATTATGAATTAACAAATTGAATATTAAAAAGTCGTGGGAATTTAATCTGCTAAAACCAGAAGAATTTGATAAAAAAACAAATTATTTAAATCAAGTTTAAGAATAAACCAAAAACCCTAACTTCACTTTTACCTAGCCTTGCCTAGCAATGATGTGAAATTTTGATTAAAAAATGGAATTTATTAAAGAAAAATGGTATAATATGGTACAAATTGATTGAGGGTGTATTATATATGAGTGATAAATTGAATTATCCAAAAATGATAATTAAACTTAGAGTTAAAATGAATATTTCACAGGAAGAACTAGCGAGAAGGCTAGGTGTATCATTTCAATCAGTTAATAGATGGGAAAATGGTAAGTTTGAACCGACTAAACTTGCTAAGGCTAAATTAGATGATTTGTTTACAAAATATGATATTGAAGAAATTATAGAGTAGGAGATAGTGTTAATTATGTCACAAATTATTAATGAAGATATATTATGGAAAGCTGCTGAAAAACTTAGAGATAAAGTTGATCCAGCTGATTATAAAAATGTAGTTTTAGGGCTTGTTTTCTTAAAATATGTTAGTGATAAATATGTCGCTAAATATAATCAATTAAAAAAAGATGGAAATGGTAGCGAAAATGATGAAGATTATTATATTGCTGACCATGTTTTTATCGTACCTAAGATTTCTCTATGGAGTTATGTTGCATCACATTCAAAGCAAGATGATTTGGGTCAAGTAATCGATAATGCATTTATTGAACTTGAAAAGAATAATAATCAATTAAAAGGAATTTTGCCTAAGACATACTCTAAAAGTGATTTAGATAAAACAGCATTAGGTGAACTTGTAGATTTCTTTACAAATAATCTTAATATGGAAGATGCTGATGGTGATTTTTTCGGTCAAGTTTATGAATATTACGTTGGAGCATTTGCTAAATATATTCCAACAAAAGGTGGAGAATTCTTTACACCTAAATCAGTAGTTGAATTGATGGTTGATATTCTTGAACCTTACAAAGGAAGAGTATATGATCCTTGTTGTGGTTCTGGTGGTATGTTCGTTCAATGTTCTAAATTTGTTAAAGAACATCAAGGCCAAGTAGATAATATTTCTATCTTTGGTCAAGAATCTAATCCTGGAACATGGAAGATGGCTAAAATGAATTTGGCTATTCGTGGACTTGAATGTAATCTTGGTGAAAGAAATGGGGATTCATTTACTGATGATTTGCATAAAGCATTAAGAGCAGATTATATTATTGCTAATCCACCTTATAATCTAAAAGAATATTGGAAACCATCATTAGCAGGGGATCCTAGATGGGTATTTGGAAAACCAGATGAGAAGAATGGTAACTATGCATGGTTATCACTAATGTATGCTAAATTAGCTCCACGTGGTAAAGCAGCAATACTTATGCCTAATGGTGCAACAACATCTAATACACAAGATGATTATAAGATTAGAAAAGCTATGATTGAATCTGGTAAAGTAGATGCAATATTAGCTTTACCTAATAAACTATTTTCAAATGTTAGTATCTCAGTTCAATGTTGGGTATTAAACAAAGAAAAGACAAATACTGATGTTTTATTTATTAATGCTGATTCTATGGGCAAACTTATATCTAGAAAGATTAGAGTGTTAGAAGAAGCAGATATTAATAAAATCGTTAAAGCGTATAAAGACTTTAAGTCTAATACATTAGAAGATGTACCAGGCTTTTGCAAAAAAGCAGATTTAGAAGAAATAAAATCAAAAGATTATTCTTTAAATCCTGGTAGATACGTAGGAGCAGATGAATCTAATAAATTATCTCCTGAAGAAATTCAAGAAGAATTAAGAAAAGCATCTGCAGAATTATTTAAATTAATGAAGGAGGGTAAGGAACTAGAAGAAAAAGCTAAAGAGATTTTAGAAGAAGAAATGAGATAGTATAGTGTTAACTATGTGATTTTGAATTTCTAGATTAGGTAAGTCAATTTTTACTCTTTCTAGTATTTCTTTTTTAAGATTAACAAAGATTGAACCATTACCTTGTGATTTAAGATAGTCTCTTTGTTGTATTAAAAAATAGTAAAGATATAGAGGATTAACTATATTTGATATTTTTTCAAAATAAAGAAATCCATCGTGCAAACACATATCTTTCCCCAAAAAAATTGGTATACCTGGACTAGCAGAATTTGTTACTATTAAAGAACCTTTAGGCACTAGTTTAGTTTTATTTAAACCTTCTTTGATTATATATTCATGTACATCGTCAACAACCCTTTGGCCATATTCAAAATCACTGATTTTAAGCCAAGGATATCCAGCATCTGATATGTAATCTGTTATAGGTCGAGGAGAACCTCCTCTCTTAATAGTAGTAAGTTCGTTTAATTTATAAATCATGTCGTTGATCACCTCACAATGTTAAACTATGTGCTGTTGCTGTTTTCTTTCAGCAACTGGAATAAGCAAATCTGCATATTGTTCAGCATTGACATTAGCTCTTGTGCTACCCGTAAACAATGATTTTACTTGATTCCAGTAGGATTGGCTTTGGCAATAATACCCTAAGTATTTTGGTAGAATCATTTCTGGATTTATCGAGAATTTAATTAAAAATCCAGCAAAAACCGTT
This sequence comes from Bacillota bacterium, assembly GCA_023396095.1. GTDB lineage: Bacteria > Bacillota > Clostridia > Christensenellales > UBA3700 > JAEWXG01. Next base: position 8,770 of record JAEWXG010000014.1, read on the forward strand.
TCTCTAACAAGTTTATCACAAAAGTAATTTCTGCCTGTGCTATTTCCAGTTCGTGCAAAAACAATATCATTTTCTTTTAATAAATATTGTCTCCATTCTGGATATATGTTTGTGTTTACACATGTGGGTAAAATTTTTGTAATATGCCCGTTGTCATCAATGTCTGTTATTCTAAGATATGAAGGATAATTATTATTATAATCAGTTGATGATGCACCTATCCCATAGTATCCTTTATGTGGCATTGATAAATCTTTAATTTTTAAATAGTTCATAATAAATATGGAAAGAAAAATTCGTGATATTTCAATTTTAGTTAATACAAAAATAAATACTTTGTGTTTAAATAATTACACTTATATCAGTACAGAAAATTTGATTCCTAATTTTGGCGGAATAACAAAAGCTTCATCTATACCATTAGGTAATGTGACAGAATTTAAAATAGGCGATACACTATTATCAAACATTCGTCCATATTTCAAAAAAATATATTATGCTAAATTTCATGGTGGATGTTCAAATGATGTCCTTGTTATTCGACCTAAAAATGTCTTAGATAAGTATTTATTTTATGCACTAAATAACGAAGATTTTATAAAGTATTATGTTGCCTCTTGCAAAGGAACTAAAATGCCTAGAGGTAATAAAGACGCTTTATTGGACTGGACAATAAATGTTCCATCTATTCAAGAACAACAGCACATAGTTAACACTATAGGAAGTCTTGATGATTTGATTGAAAACTATCAAAAAAGAGTATCAAAAACATGTGATTTATTATCGATTTCATTAAAAAAATATCAAAATAAAACTACAATTGATTTCTATAATCCAAAAATAATTAAATCAGGAATAACAACATTTGACAAAACAAAGGTATATACTGATACTTCTATAATTGAAGGTATCAACAATATGTCTGATGGTGAAGTAATAACTTTTAATAATAGACCTTCTAGGGCAAATATGCAGCCTATTAAAAATAGTATTTGGTTTGCAAAAATGAAGGATTCTAATAAAAAGTTAATAATAACAAATAATGACTTAGATTTAATCGATAATTATATTCTTTCAACCGGCTATCTAGGTGTAGAAGCATCTTCTAAATTACCTCTTTCTTTATTATCAGCAATGATAATATCTAGCGATTTTAATGAACAAAGAGATTTAAATTCGGTTGGCACTACAATGGCAGGCATCAATAATGAAACATTCTTAAAAATATTAGTCCCAAAATTAAGTGATGAAGATATTTTTGAATTTGATAAAAAATATTCATGCTATATTGATGAATTATCCTTATTAAGAAAGAAAATTAATTCTTTAAAATCCATCAAATTTAATCTGTTAGATAAATATTTTTAAATTTTTGATGCCTTCAAAACGGAGGTGTCGAATGAAAGATTTTAAAACTTTTTTAATTCATCAAAATCTATCAAAAAACACTATTGATTCATATCAATCAGCTGTGGATTTATACTTCAAAGATTTTGATGAAATTAACAAACAAAATTTATTAGCTTTTAAAGCTGTTTTGGTAGATAAGTACAAAGGGAAAACAGTTAATTTAAGAATTCAAGGGATTAACAAATATCTTGAGTTTATCGGAAAAGATAAATTAAAACTTAAGTTTGTTAAAATTCAACAAAAAAGTTATCTTGAAAATGTGATTAGTGATGCTGATTATGAATTTTTAAAAAATAAGCTCATAAAAGATGAAAACTATGAATGGTATTTTGTGGTTAGATTTTTAGGCGCAACTGGTGCTCGTGTATCTGAATTAATTCAATTTAAATATGAGCATCTAAAAAGAGGATACATTGATTTATATACTAAATCAGGAAAAATAAGGCGTATTTTTATTCCTAAAAGATTAAGAGTCAAAGCAATAGAGTATTATTATTCTATTGGTAGAACAGAAGGTTATTTATTCTTGAATAGAGATAAAAAACAAATAACTACAAGAGGAATAGCTCATCAATTAAAAGCCTTAGCTCAAAAATATAAAATGAATCTAAAAGTAATATATCCTCATTCATTTAGGCATAGATTTGCCAAGAATTTTTTAGACAAAAAAAAGATATAGCCTTATTAGCTGACTTAATGGGACATGAGTCAATAGAAACTACAAGGATATATCTAAGAAAGACCAGCGAAGAGCAACAAGCTATTGTTGATAAAATAATTGACTGGTAAATATTAAAAATATTTATTAAGAAGATTAGTTTTTATATGCTTCAAAGAGTTAATCTTCTTTTTATTTTGTAATATAAGATTGAAGTAATAGTTCAAAATTGATTTTCTGAATTATCAACATTTGCATATACTAAATAATCAATTGATTTTGAAGCATGTAGTATAGTTGTCCCTTGAGAGTGATTATCAATAATTGTTTTATTGATGTCACTATTGATTCCAAAGAAAACTAATCCTTTATTTTTAGTATCGCATTTTAAATTATATATTCCTGATGAATACGCACCAACTAGACCTATATTATTTCTACCGGGTGCACCATCAAATGCGACTAATATATCATCAAATTTCGCAACTTTATTACTATTATTTTCTTCAACATAAGTAGAACCTAATGATAGTAAATCTCCTACTCTTAAATAATGAATTAAGCCTTCCGACTTTATTTCAATATAATTCGATGAACCAATTTCAAAACCTTTTTCAAACGAAACGATGTTTTTCAATAAATCTAAATTATATCTATCATTAAAAGAATTAATCTTAACAATTCCAAGATTCATCAAAATATTGTTTTGCTTTTCTAAATTTTCTATCAAATCATCAAGACTTCCTATAGTGTTAATTAATTAGAAATATTTTGATAATAGAAGCTGTTTAATTTTCTTAGCTTTTTTAATAACTAACTTGCAATTAAGCAGTAAATCAAATATATAGTCATACCTTCCAAATGCGCTTATTTCAGCATATGAATTAAACACTTTTAATTGTTTTAATTCTTCTAATGATAAGTTTAATTGAGCAGTTCCTTTTCCTAATTGAATTATTTGATTCTTATATTTTTGCAAATAAGCCAGCAAGTAGCTTTTAGATACACTAGTAATTTTTAGTACACGTTGATTTAAATAGCAGTTGTTATCATCAACTATTCCATATCTTCCAATGTTGCCTGTCATGGTCAAAACTATATCACCAATTAATAATAAAAATTTTGCATCGGCTTTATCATTAGAGATAAATGATACTGCATTTGTATTGAAACCATTATCATCAACATTTTTAATCGTTATAAGTTTATTATTAGATTTATTTACATAATACTTGCTTTCAAATGTACCACCATTAAAACAATTAAATAAATCACCAAAATCGAAATTTTTATCTCTTTCATATTTATTAAATATTATTGATAAATGATTGAGCAAAATATTATATTCGATTTGCTTTTTTTCAATCAAATCATCGATTGTTCCTATAGTGTTAATTATAAAAAGATTTTTTGAAATAAAGTGCCAAAATAAAGTGCCAAATATAGTGACATTTAAAGTGCCATATGATATAATATATTCAAAGAGATTAAAGCGAGGACTTTTTATGAATTTGGGTATTGAAAATGAAACTTTAGAATTCAAAAAATCTACAGGTGAATTAAGAGATGCGATGGATGACATTTCAGCAATGTTAAATAAACATGGACACGGAGTATTATACTTTGGTGTGAAACCTAATGGTGATGTTTGTGGGCAAGAGGTTAGTGCAAATTCTTTAAATGATGTAGCAACTTATATTAAAACTGCTATTAAACCAATGATATATCCTCAAATTGAAAAAATAACTATTGAAGATAAAAATGTCATAAAGGTTACTTTAACTGGAACAGAACGTCCATATTCTTCATATGGTAGATATTTTAAAAGGGTTCATGATAGAGCAGAAGATATTACACCAGATGAATTGAAACATATGATGCTTAATAATGATTTTTCTTCAATTTGGGAAAATAATCTAACACCATATGGGTTAGAATCTCTAGATTCAAAAGCTTTATTAAGTTTTTATAAAAAATCTGTTGCATGTGGAAGGTTAGAACCGCTACCAGAATATAATGAAGAAGAATTACTTACAATACTTGGTCTTTACAAGGATGGAAAGCTAAATAATGCAGGTTATTTTTTGTTTTCATCTAAAGAACCAACCGTATTAAAAATGGCTGTTTATGCTACAGACCAAAGAATAAATTTTTTAGATATTAATAGAGTTCATGATAATATTTATAATTTGATAGATATCGCTTCAGTCTATATTAATCAACATATGAATTGGAAGGTGGAATTTGATGGACAAAGCACATCTAGAATAGAAGTGCCAGAAGTTCCAGTTGATGCAATTAGAGAAATAGTAGTAAATGCATTTGCACATGCAAATTATCGTTCTATCACAGAACATGAAATTACTATTACTCCATCTTTTATAGAAATATATAATCCTGGAGAGTTTCCTATAAATTATAAACCCGAAGATTTTGCAGAACATAGAATTGGTTCAATGCCAAGAAATAGAAAAATATTGGATATATTGTATAAATCAAAAGATGTTGAAGTTCAAGGAAGTGGAATAAGAAAAACACTTGAATCATGTAAAAATAGTAATACTACTTATAAATATTATTTGAATGATTTAGGCTTTAGATTTATATTCTATAGAAAAAATGCCACTGTTGGCACTATAAATGGCACTATAAATGGCACTTTAAAATTTAACAATACTGACAATGAAATAATAAAGATTTTAAGAGAACATCCTGAATATACAAAAGAGCAAATGGCAGAACTAACAGGGAAAGGCGCTAGAACAATTCAACGCTCTTTAGACAAATTGAAAGAAAACGGAAAACTTGTGAGAATTGGTAGTAAGAAAAATGGCTACTGGGAAGTTATAGATTAAGGTGGTGAAATTATGGTGTATGAAAGTGTAATAGAAGAATCCATAATCTCTTTGCTTCAAAATAAGGGGTATGAACTAATAGATGAAAATGATAACTGGATTTTAAATAGAAATCTTGATGAATTTATTAATGAAGAACTATTAAAAGAATGTCTTAGTAGAATTAATAAAATTAATAATGAAAATGTTATTCAAGATGCTATTAATGCAGTTAAAAGATTAGAAAATCCATCTTTATTTGAAAGAAATTTTGCATTTCATAAAATGTTAATAGATGGTATTACAATTGAATCAAAAGATTTTAAAGTAAATCCACTTGTAAGATTTATTGATTTTATTAATCCTGAAAATAATGTTTTTCAAGTATGCCACCAAGTTAAATTTAGAGAAGGCAAAAACACAAGAATTCCTGATGTCATTGTTTATATAAATGGATTACCTTTAATTGTAATGGAATTAAAATCTTTTGATGAAGATGCTACTAACGCAACATTAGAACATGCTTACGCACAATTGGGTTCTAATTCAGAACACGATGGGTATCGCTATGATATTCCTACATTATTTAATTACAATTCTTTTTTAGTAATATCTGATGGTGTATGTACAAAGGTTGGTACACTTACATCTAAAATAGATAGGTATAATGAATGGAAAAGTGTGAATGGTGAAAAAGGATATGATGATACTTGTGTAACCAAACTTAATGTTTTATTTGATGGTTTGTTTGAGAAAAAAAGGTTAATAGACGTTATTAAAAACAACATTTTCTTTATTCTTGATAAAAATGATAAACCTATAAAAATAATGGCACAATATCATCAATATTTTGGAGTTAATAAAGCACTTGAATCAATCATTAAAACTATAAAACCAAATGGAAATGGTAAGGCTGGTATAATTTGGCATACACAAGGTAGTGGCAAATCTTTTTCAATGGTTATGCTTGCACATCGTTTATTAATTGAAAAAGGTCTAAATGTACCAACAATTGTATTGTTAACTGATAGAATTGATTTAGATGATCAATTATATAAAACATTCTTTAGTGCTAAAAATTATCTAAAATGTGAACCTGTAATTGCGACTTCAAGAGAAGATTTAGTTAAAAAATTAAATAATATAAAGCAAGGTGGAATTATTCTTACAACTGTTGGAAAGTTTGATAAGGAAAATCTACCAAAAAATGAAAGAAATAATATTATTGTAATGACAGATGAAGCACACAGAGGTCATTATGGCATCTATGAAACAGTTCATTATGAAAAGAATGCAGACACTGATGAGATGGAGGCAGTCTTTAAATACGGTGTTGAGAAATATATTAGAGATGCACTTCCTAATGCTACTTTTATAGGATTTACTGGAACACCTGTTTCAACAAAAGATAAACAAACAACTGATATTTTTGGTGATATCATTGATGTTTATGATATGACACAATCAGTTATTGATGGATCTACAGTCAAGCTATATTATGAATCAAGACTAGCTAAAGTATGGACTAATGATGAAATACTAAATCAAATTGATGAATATTATAATGATTTAGAAAATAATGAGCGTGCTGATAAGAATTCAATTGAGCGTTCTAAAGCAGAAATGTCTAAGATTAAAGTCATATTAGAAGATGATGATATGATTAAGCTTTTTGCTACTGATATCTTAGAACATTATGAAGAGAGAAAAGGCTTTTTAAATGGGAAAGCTATGATTGTGTGCCAAACAAGGGTGGCAGCAGCTAAATTATACAATGAAATTATAAGACAAAAGTCTGAATATAAAGACATAACTATTTTAGTTGTTACTGAATCAAATAAAGACACAGAAGAACAAAGAAAATTATTTGGTAATAGTGATTTTAGAAAAGAACTTGGCGACGAATTTAAAAAAGACACTTCTAAATATAAAATTGCTATTGTTTGTGATATGTGGCTTACAGGTTTTGATGTGCCAGATCTTGATGTAATGTATTTTATAAAAAGGTTAAAATCATATAATTTAATGCAAGCTATAGCTCGTGTTAATAGAGTATATCATGGAAAAGTATATGGATTAATTGTTGATTATATTGGATTAAACAAAGCTTTAGATTTAGCATTAACTGAATATACTGATAGAGATAGAATTAATAATGTTCAAGATATCAAAAAAGAAATTTATAACATTTTAAAAGAAAAATTAAGTATTCTTAATGAATGGTTCCACAAAATTGAAAAAGCAAAATTTTATAGTAAGGATGCTTTAACAAGATTTACAGCCATTCAAGAAGGAGCACAATTTATTTTATCGGATAAAAAGAATAGAGAAGATCCTTTTATTAATGATTTATCATTAGCTGTTAAACAAGCATTTGTTGTCTGTGGTGGTATTGCAACACCCGATGAAAAAGATGATGTCATGTATTATTTAGCAATTAGAAGCTATATTTTAAAACTTCGTAATAAACCTGGTGTTGTATCAACTAAAGAAATGAATGAATATGTTTCTAATTTACTTGCTGATGCAATTAAAGGCGATGAGGTGAAAGTATTAACAGCTGATAAAGATGCTTCAATTAATGTTATAGATTTATTATCTAAAGAAAAGATTGAAGAATTAAGAAAGAAGAATCCACCTCATGTGTTTGTTGAAATAGTTAAGAAGTTGCTTGAAAGAGCTATTGCTGAATCAAGAAAGAATAACTATTTTAAATCTCAAGAATATTCTAAGAGATTAAGAAAGATTCTTGAAAAATATAACGATAGAGATGCTAATTTTGTACCTGAGACTACAATTATTGATTTGGTTGGATTTGCTAGTGAAATGGTATCAGATGAACAAGAAGCTAATAAACTTGGTATATTTGGTAGAGAAAGAGCATTTTATGACGCATTAGTTAGAGATAAATCTGCTAATGAATTATTAAGTGATGAAACTTTAAAACTAATTGCTAGAGAACTAAAAGAAGTAATAGAAGAATATGCTTCAACTGACTGGTCTAACAAAGAAGCAACTAGAGCAAAGATGCGTATTAAAATCAAAGAATGCTTGAAAAAATATAATTATCCACCTGAATACACTAAATCAGCTGTTGATGATGTTATTAAACAAGCAGAATATATAATGAATGACGACTAATATGAAAAGATTTTTTCATTAATAATCTGCTTCATCATGTTCCTTTCTCTTGTTTCGTGTGGAAATAATAGTTCAATACACTCATCTAAGGATGAACCTAGTACAATAATTGCTACACTATCAGATGATAATCCAACAACTATAACTGAAGATGAGGATGAAATATCTAAAATGACAATAGAATTAAGAATTGATAATAAAACAGTTGATGTTAATTGGTTAAATAATGATTCAGTTAAAGCATTAAAAGAACTTTCTAAAAATGGATTAACTATTAACATGAGCATGTATGGTGGATTCGAACAAGTAGGTTCATTAGATACATTAATTAAATCAATGATGAAAAAATAACTGAGGTGAACCCAAAAAAATAGTCTTATAAAATTTCAAATTTATTTGACAGAAGATTAATCAGCTGTTAAACTTATTGAGTAAGAAGAAAATGATTTCTCACCGTAGGTTATGCCAAAGGTTATTTATGCTAGGTTTATTAATCATATATAGTATAATGAGAGTCATGAGTATTTTTTGCGATACTCATTTTTTTTGGAGGAATTAACTATAGCTACACCAATTGTTAAAGAAAATTTGATTAATGAACAAATTCGCGCTAAAGAATTACGTGTTATATCTGCTGAAAATGATCAACTTGGTATTATGTCCTATAGAGACGCTCAGAATATGGCATATGAACAAGAGTTAGATCTTGTACTAATAGCAGAAAATGCAAATCCGCCTGTTGTAAAAATAATGGATTATAAAAAATTCAAGTATGAACAGACAAAAAAGCAAAAAGAATTAAAGAAGAATCAAAAAGTAGTTGAATTAAAGGAACTAAGATTTACTGCAAATATTGATACTAATGATATGAACACTAAAGCAAAACATGGTAATAGATTTTTATCTGATGGTGATAAATTGAGGGTATCAATTAGATTAAGAGGCCGAGAAATGGCAAGGCCAGAAGCAGCTATAAATGTTCTTTTGGAATTTTATGAGTTATTAAAAGAAAATGGAACAATCGAAAAGGAGCCAAAACTAGAAGGAAGAACTGTCTCAATGGTTGTGACTCCAATCGCAAAAAAATAATGGAGGATTAAATATGCCAAAAGTAAAAAGTCACAGTGGTGCAAGTAAAAGATTTAAAGTTACTAAAAGCGGTAAAGTTAAAAGAGCAAAAATGGGTCGTCGTCATATTTTAACAAAAATGACAACAAAGAGAAAACGTGGATTAAGACAAGGTGCTTATGTAGATTCTACACAAGAAGCTACTATCAAGAAAATTTTGCCATATTCATAATATTTGGAGGTAAGACAATATGAGAATTAAAAGAGGAGTTAATGCTTCAAAGAAACGTAGAAAAATTTTAAAACAAGCAAAAGGATATTTTGGCTCAAAGAGTAAATTATATAGAGTTGCTAGACAAGCTGTTATGAAATCTCAAAATTATGCTTATGTTGGCAGAAAGAGAAAGAAGAGAGATTTTAGACAATTATGGATTGCTAGAATTAATGCGGCAGCAAGAATGAATGGTCTTTCATACAGCAGATTTATGTATGGATTAAAATTAAATGAAATTGATTTAAATAGAAAGGTGCTAGCAGACATAGCAGTTAATGATCCTAATGGTTTTGCAGAACTTTGCAAACAGGTTAAGATTAAACTAGCAAAATAGTTCTTAATTAGACATTTTTTTAACTAAAAACATAGATTTTATCTATGTTTTTTTATGGTTAAAAATCAATGTGTATGAAATTTTACCGTTGGTTTAATGCTTAAAAAGTATAGTATTCTCTAACTTTATATGTAAATTCTTTCTTATTAATAATTATTTATTAATAATTGTGATAATATATATTAGGGTTTATAAATGGATATTATATCAAGTGTGTCAAACAACTTAGTTAAAAGAATCAAATTATTAAGAGATGACTCTAAGATTAGAAAACAATTAGGTGAGTATATTGTTGAAGGTGAAAATTTAATTGATGCTATACAAAATGTAAGTATTATCAAAGAGTTAATTGTCGAAAAAACTAAGTTAGATAACTTTTCAAATTTGATTAATAAAATTGGGTGTAAAAATTTGTATCTTGTAAGTTCTAATGTTATGGAAGCTATGTCAGATACAAAAACACCTTCAGGTATTTTGGCTATTGTTGAAATTAAACAAGATCTAGATTTTGGCAAGAGTAATATTTTAGTTGTAGCAGATATGATTAGAGATCCTGGAAATTTAGGAACAATAATGAGAACAATGGCAGCACTAAATATAAGCGATATTTTATGTTTGAATACAGTATCGCCATATTCTCCTAAAGTTGTTAGATCTTCAATGGGGGGAATTTTTTGCTTAAATATTAAAGAAGTAAATGATAGTTCGTATGATTTGACTGATTATCGTGTTTTATCTTTAGATATGAAAGGGAAAAATATTTATAAAGAATTAAAAATTAAAAAAGATGAAAAGATAGCACTTGTTGTAGGAAATGAGGCAAACGGATTGTCTGAAAAAATTAAAAAGCAAACAACTGATTTTATTTCATTACCAATGCTAGGTGAAATAGAGTCATTAAATGCAGGAGTTGCGTTGAGCGTAGCTTTATATCAAATTACATTTTTGTTAGGAGGACTATAAAAGTATGTCAGGGCATAGTAAATGGGCAAATATTAAAAGGAAAAAAGGGGCATCGGATGCTGCAAGAGGAAAGCTATTTACTAAAATAGGAAGGGAGATTACAGTTGCCGTTAAAGAAGGAGGCGCTGATCCAAACAGTAATTCAAAATTACGTGACTGTATTGCAAAAGCAAGATCGAATAATATGCCAAATGATAATATACAAAGACTTATCAAAAAGGCATCTGGGGAAGTTAATACGGTTAACTATGAAGAAATTACATATGAAGGATATGGACCAGGTGGAGTTGCGTTTATAGTAAAAACTTTAACTGATAATAAAAATAGAACTGCAGGAGATGTTAGACATGCTTTTGATAAGCACGGCGGAAGTTTAGGAACAACTGGATGTGTTTCATATATGTTTGAAACAAAGGGAACAATTGTTATAGATGGGCAAGGATTAGATGAAGAAGAGATAATGATGGCGGCTTTAGATGCTGGTGCTGATGATATTCAATATGACGAAGAGGGTGGAGTATTTGTAATTACATCATCACCAAGTAATTTCTCAGAAGTAAGAGAAAATCTAGAGAAAGCTCAATATTCTATTTTGAAAAACGATATTGAAATGATCCCAGTTAATTATGTAAAGCCTGCAGAAGAGGTTTTAGGAAGATTAAGAAAACTTATAGAAGTTCTAGACGATAATGATGATGTTCAAGAAGTTTTTCACAATGGTGAAGGTGTTGAGGAAGAAGATGAAGAATAATGAAGTTTATTTTTTAGTCATGAATGTTAAAAATGCATCTTATGAGTTAGCCGCATTAACTTCTCAAGATAAAAATTGCATTTTAGAAGAAATTGCAAATAGCATTGATAATAGTGTGGATGATATATTATTAGCTAATAGCAAAGATATTCAGAACTTATCAAATAAACCATCTCATTTTTTGGATAGACTCACTTTAAATAAAAAAAGAATTAAACAAATGAGTGATGGTGTTAGAGAGGTTGCAAAATTACCAGATCCAATTGGTCAAATTACAAAAGAATGGAATCGAGAAAATAAACAGTTTAAAAAAATCAGAACACCTCTAGGTGTTATTGGCGTTATTTATGAAGCAAGGCCTAATGTAACAATAGATGTTGCAGTACTTGCTTTAAAGTCTTCGAATGCTGTCGTTTTACGTGGCGGAAGTGAAGCTATAAACACAAACCGTATGCTTTTTCAAATAATGCAAAATGCTATAGAAAAAGCTGGTTATAACAAGAATTTTATTGGATTTATTAACAATACTGCTAGAGAGTCTACAATTGATTTGTTGAATTTAGAGGGATTGGTTGATGTTATTGTGCCACGTGGCGGGGAAGGACTAAAAAAGACAGTTTTAGAAAATGCAAAAATGCCAGTAATAGCAAGTGCTGGTGGAAATTGTCACGCATATATTGATGAGGATTTTAATTTAGAGTGGGCAAAAAAAATAATATATAATGCTAAAATGCAAAGACCTACTGTTTGCAATGCCCTTGAGCAATTGTTGGTTAATAAAAAATCCTTGAAATATTTAAAGGATATTTTAGAACCGCTTAAAAACGATGGTTGTATATTTAAAGGTGATAAGCTTTCTCAAAATGCGTATGAAGAGATTGAAATTTGTGAAGAAGATGAATATTATAATGAGCATCTTTCACTATGTTTAACTATAAAAGCAGTAGATAATGTAGATGAAGCAATTTCTTTTATCAACGAACATTCAACACATCACTCAGAAACGATTATTTCAAATAATATTAAAAATCAACAATTATTTCAAAAACTGGTTGATTCAGGATGTGTTTATGTTAATACATCAACTAGATTTACAGATGGCTTTGAGTTTGGATTTGGTGCCGAAATAGGAATTAGCACTCAAAAATTACATGTGAGAGGGCCAATAGGCTTAGAGCAGCTAACATCAGAGAAGTATTTAATTGAAAGCTTAGGAGAAACAAGGAAGTAGTGGTTATATTAGGTATTGATCCAGGATTCGCAATCGTTGGTTTTGGAATTTTGGAAGTTTCAAAAAAAGGTGAAATGTCAGTAATTGATTATGGCGTTATTGAAACAAAAAAAGAAGAAACAATAAATGAAAGAATTTATTCAATATGTGGAGCGTTAAACGTTTTGATTGATAAATATAAACCGGACAATATAGTATTTGAAGAATTGTTTTTTCATAGCAATGCAAAAACTGTTATTAATGTAGCTCAAGCTAGAGGAGCCATGTTATTAACGGCGACAAATAAAATAGGGATAGATGGTTTGTATGAATACACTCCATTGCAAATTAAACAAGCAATTACAGGATATGGACGAGCAGATAAGCAACAAATGCAACAAATGGTGAAAATGTTATTGAAATTAAAATCTATTCCAAAACCAGATGATGCAGCAGACGCGTTGGCTGTTGCTATATGTCATGCGCAAACTAGTAAATTTGCAGGATTGTTTAAGGTTAATAGGTAGTTATTATGTTTTATTATATTAAAGGGATTATTCAAGAAATATCTGAGGACTATGTTGTAATAGAAAGTAATAATATAGGCTATCAAGTTTTTGTTTCTTCTCAAACATTATTTAAAGTAAAAATGTATTCTGAGGAAACGATATATATTTATACCAGTATACGAGAAGATGAATGGAAATTTTTTGGATTTTTGGATAAGAAAGAAAGAGATATGTTTCTTTTATTAATTACAGTAGATTCTGTTGGTCCTAAAATTGCTTTACAAATTTTATCCGGACTTCATTATGATGAAGTAGCTTTAAATATAGCAAGAAATGATTATAAAAATTTATCAAGAATTAAAGGAATTGGAAAGAAGACAGCTGAAAAGATAATTGTAGTTTTAAAAGATAAAGTTTCAGATACTGTGACAGATGAGAGTACAAATATACCTATCATTGATGAAACAAATAATGATTTAAAAGATGCCATTGCTGCCTTAGTGTCTTTAGGGTACGATTATCAGAAAGCCAAAATTGCAGTAGCAAAAGCAAATGAAGAAGCAACCAATCTCAATGATTTAGTGCGAATAGCATTAAAGAAAATGAATTAGGAGGATTTAATGGAAGAGTTTGACAATAGAATAATTAGTAGTAGCCAACTTGAAAGTGAAGAGCAGGAAAATCCATTAAGACCTACTCGTTTACAAGAATATATTGGACAAGATTCGATAAAAGAAAACTTGCAAATTTATATTAAAGCAGCAAAGGATAGAGGCGAATCTTTAGACCACGTTTTATTATATGGTCCTCCAGGGTTAGGGAAAACCACATTAGCGCATATTATTGCTAACGAAATGAATTCTCAAATTAAAGTTACTTCTGGGCCAGCTATTGAAAAATCAGGAGATTTAGCTGCAATATTAACTAATTTAAATGAACACGATGTCTTATTTATTGATGAAATACATAGATTAAATAGAAACATTGAAGAGATTTTATATCCAGCAATGGAGGATTTTGCAATTGATATAGTTATTGGGCAAGGTCCATCAGCAAGGACCTTGAGACTTGATGTTCCTCATTTTACTCTTATTGGGGCTACAACAAAAGCAGGCAATTTGGCATCACCATTGAGAGACAGATTTGGAATGAGTTTAAGATTAGAACCATATTCAGTTGAATCATTAAAGAAGATAATTGTAAGATCTGCAAAAATATTAAAAACTGAAATTGATGAAAATGCTTCAGAGAGGATAGCTTCTGTAAGTAGAGGGACGCCAAGAGTTGCAAATAGAATTTTAAAAAGAGTTCGTGATTTTGCGCAAGTTTTTGGATATAAGAATATTACTCTAGACTTAACAAACAAGGCTTTAGAGTCAATGCATATTGATGAAAAAGGCTTGGATAATACAGATAGGAACATTTTATTTGCTATGATTAACACCTTTCAAGGTCATGCCGTAGGACTAGATACATTGGCGGCTGCAATTGGTGAAGACACGAATACTTTAGAGGATATTTTTGAGCCATATTTAATGCAAATCGGCTTTATAGCGAGAACTCCAAGGGGAAGAATTTGTTTAAAGGCGGCATACGAGCATATGAATATTGAGTATAAAGGTAGTGAAGACAATATTAATTAGTTATGAGAAAAGAAGAATACTATTATGATTTACCCAAAGAGTTAATTGCTCAAACACCAATTGAACCGCGTGATTCATCTCGTTTATTACATTATATAGTTGAGCAAGATAAAATAGAGGATAAGATATTTAAAGATGTTATTGATTTGTTAAATCCCGGCGACGTTCTAGTGATAAATAACACGAAAGTGATTCCAGCAAGATTGATTGGTCATAGAGAAAATTGTACGGGTGCAGTTGAGATTCTACTTTTAAAAAGGATTAATTTAACAGATTATGAATGTATTGTAAGACCCGCTAAACGGTTAAAAGTTGGTACGATTGTTGAATTTTCACAGGAATTAAAATGTGAAATTATCGAAGTGATGGAAGATGGAATTAGAAAAGTTCATTTTATTTTCAATGGAGTGTTTGAGCACATTTTAGATAAACTTGGAAAGATGCCATTACCGCCATATATACAAGAAGAATTAAAAGATAAGACAAGATATAATACCGTATATTCTAAAGTAGAAGGATCAGCTGCTGCTCCAACTGCAGGATTACATTTTACTAATGAATTACTTAAAAAACTTGAAGATAAAGGTGTAATTATAGCAAAAATTTTATTACACGTTGGGTTAGGTACTTTTAGACCAGTAAAAGAAGAACAAATTGAAAATCATAAATTACATTCTGAGTATTATGAAATATCTAAAGAAACTGCTGATATTATCAATAAAGCAAAAGATGAAAATAGGCGTATTGTATGTGTTGGAACAACATCAGTTAGAACATTAGAAACAGTTGCTAGCCAAGACGGTAAAGTGAAAGAAAGTAAAGGCAATACAGAAATTTTCATTTATCCTCCATATACATTTAAATGTGTTGATGCCCTAATAACTAATTTCCATTTGCCGGAATCAACATTAATAATGCTGGTATCAGCTTTAATAGGGAAAGAAAAAACTATGCAAATTTATGAATATGCTGTTAATAGCAAATATAGATTTTTTTCTTTCGGGGATGCAATGTTTTTAGACAAAGAGGTAAATAATGTTTAGTTATGAAGTTGTAAAAGTTTGTAAACAGTCTGGTGCAAAAATTGGTAAATTAACTACACCACATGGTGTTATAGAAACACCTGTTTTCATGCCGGTAGGGACAAACGCGACAGTGAAGGGGTTATTGCCTAAAATTGTTGAAGAATTAGGAGCAAGCATTATTTTATCTAATACTTATCATTTATACTTGCGACCTGGACATAAAACGATAGAAAAAGCTGGGGGCTTACATAAATTTATGAATTGGAATAAGCCCATACTAACAGATAGTGGTGGATTCCAAGTATTTTCATTATCTAAAATGAATAAAATAACAAAAGATTTTGTAAGATTTCAATCTCATATAGATGGATCATACCATGAATTTACGCCGGAAAAATCTATTGAAATACAACAGTCTCTAGGCTCCGATATTATGATGGCTTTTGATGAATGTGTCCCATACGGGAAAGATTATGAATATACTAAAAAATCATTAGATTTAACTATGAGTTGGTTGGATAGGTGTTATAATGCTGTCGACAACAATGGGGATAAACAAATTCTCTTTCCAATAGTTCAAGGTGGAATGCATAAGGAATTAAGACTAGAAGCCATTGAAAGAGTGCAAGAATATGCTAAATGTGGTTTTAGTATAGGAGGACTTTCAGTTGGTGAGCCAAAGGAATTAATGTATGAGATGTTAGATTGCATGCAGCCAAAATTGCCTAATAACATGCCAGTATATTTAATGGGAGTAGGAAGCCCGGACTGTTTAATTGAAGGTGTTATGAGAGGAATATCTATGTTTGATTGTGTTTTACCAACTAGAATGGCAAGAAATGGTACTGCGTTTACAAAAGATGGAAATGTCACAATTAGAAATGCAATTTTTAAAGAAGATTTTTCACCGGTCGATAAAGAGTGTAATTGTTATTGTTGTAAAAATTTCACAAGAGGTTATATTAGGCACCTACTTAATGCTAATGAAATGTTGGGAGGAATATTACTTTCAATACATAATATTCATTTTTTAATTAATTTAATGGAAGAAATTAAGCAAGCAATTAAAGAAGATAAATTTTTAGATTTTTACAAAGATTATAAAGAAAGATACAATTGGAACAATAAAGGAAAATAATTATATCTATAAAATTATATTTATTGCTATATATTGTTCAATATTTTATAGTAATACTGAGAAAAAATTTTTTATTTCATATTTTTAAGGTATTTTTACTATTTACATAAATAAACTCTATCATTATAATTATTAATAGTGCATTTAACTTGCGCCTGGAGGAAATTATGAAAAAGAGACTATCAATAATTACCACACTAGTTTTATTAATTGTTACATCAATTGTTGCTTTATCGTCTTGTGGAAAAAATCCAAAAGATTATGCTGATTTCCAAGTAGCGGTTGTTGTAAATAATCAAAGAATTGGAACAATTAACAAAGAGACTACAAAAGGATTAAAAGAGCATAAAATTTCTGCAAAAAGGAACAATGTTTCAGTTGAGTATTATGGCTATAAATTAGTAGATATCTTAAAGAACATTGCTAATGGCAAAAAAGAATATTTGGATTCAATAAATAATACAAATAGTAATTTGTTTGTTACACCAAATCAAATGAATCTTTCAAACTTAGAAAAGCCTGCGACAGAATTATTTTTTGTTTACGGATATAAGGGTAAGACGACTTCAGTTTTACCAGCTGCCGAAAACGTGTTATTGGTTGATGCCAAAGGTGTAATTTATTCTTCAGGCTTTAATAATATTTATTTGAATTCATTAATGGAGACTACTTCAAAAGATGTAATAATTGTTCAAAAGAAAACTTCTACAGAATATTATAATCCATTGAGTGTGCATGTTAGTTATGATAGAATTTCTGCGGCAATTGCAAATAGTAAATTGCTTTTAACAAGCACAGAAGTTAACGGAGTAAAGATCAACAATTCTATAAAAATGTCAAACTTTTTAGATGAATTTTTGGCATTTCCAATATTGTTAAAAACTCAAAATGGACCTGAGACTAATTTTGCTAATATAATTACTTCTGCAAGTGTAAGAATTATTAAAATTGAAAATGGAGAAGTTGTTGAAGATGTTATTGAAATTTCATCTGCAAATGTATTGCGTGATTATTTAGTTTCAGTTCAATTAGATACAACTAAGGGAACATATACAATGAGCATTTATGATACATCAAAACTTAAATCAGAAATGTTACTTGCAGGAGATATTGTATCTATTAGGATAGAGGAAAAATAATGAAAAAAATTGTTGCTGTAATAGGAGATGCAAATATTGATAATGATCCAGCTAAATATCAAATTGCTTTTGAGACAGGGAAATTATTAGTTGATAATGGTTATAGAGTAAAATCTGGTGGTTTACGTGGTGTTATGAAGGCTGTATTTGAAGGAGCAAAAGCTTCATCGAATTATAAAGAAGGTGACACTATTGCAATTTTGCCAGGTTTTGACAAGTATGTTGCGAATGAATATGTTGATATTGCAATTCCAACAGGCTTAGATTTAATGAGAAATGTAATTGTTGCAAATTCTGATGCCGTTATTGCAATTGGAGGTGGAGCTGGGACATTAAGTGAAATGGCGTCAGCTTGGGCACTAAAGAGGTTTTTGTTAGCTTATGATTCTGTTGAAGGATGGAGTAAAAAGCTTGCTGGAACAAAACTAGATGATAGAGTAAGATTTAATGGTTTAGAAGATCAAGTATGGGCTATTAGTACGCCAGAGAGCATGATTAAATTTTTAAATGAAAATATTGACAAATATCAAACAAAATATGAGGTTATAAAACCATAATTGGGTTCGAGGGGGAGAATTTTATGTACGATGTATTATTTTCAAAAGGTAAAATAGGAAAATTAGAGTTAAAAAATAGAGTTGTAATGCCAGCTATGATGGTTGGGCATGGACAGTTGGATGGAAGTCCGACAGAACAAATGATGGATTACTATGAAGAAAGAGCAAAAGGTGGAGTTGCATTAATTATTTCTGAAATTGCAAGAGTATATGATAAAAATGGTGCAGGTTCATTGGGTCAATTAGCAGTGAGTAGGAATTTTCATATAAAGCCACTAAAGGAAATGATAGATAGAATTCATAAACACGATTGTAAGTTTTTTGTTCAATTGCATCATCCAGGATATCAAAATGAACCGCTATTAGTCGGAACGGTTGGTATTAGTTATAGAATGCAAAGAATTTGGAGCGGATATCAGAAGTTATTTTTCAAATTGACTCCTACAGCGAAA
Organism: Bacillota bacterium; assembly: GCA_023396095.1. Classification (GTDB taxonomy): domain Bacteria; phylum Bacillota; class Clostridia; order Christensenellales; family UBA3700; genus JAEWXG01. The sequence goes on from JAEWXG010000014.1 coordinate 27,876, forward strand.
AAGTTAGCAGAAAAAGGATTTGTAAAATCTGTAGTAGGACCATCAAAAGTGGATCCTTGTTCATTTACTCAAGCAAAAAATAGAGCTTTATCAAAAAGAGAAATTATAAAAATAGAAAATGCGTTCGCAGAAGGTGCATTAAGAGCTCAAAAGGCTGGAGCTGATGGCGTTGAGGTTCATGCAGCGCATGGATATTTGATACAGCAGTTTTTAAGTCCAAGAACAAATAACAGAACTGATGAATATGGTGGGAGTTTAGAAAATAGAACTAGATTTTTAATAAACATAATAAGAAAAATTAGAGAAAAATGTGGAGATGATTTTCCAATTTCTATAAGATTAACGGCAGATGAGTGTTATAACAATATTGATAAATGTGGGGTTGGATATACTTTACAAGATGGTGTTGAAATTGCAAAAATTATCGCTAAAGAGAAAATAGATGCAATTAATGTATCATCGGCGACTTATGAAACGATGAATTATTGGTTAGAGCCTACATCATTTGATTGTGGATGGAGAGCATATATGGCAAAAACCATTAAGGAAGCTGTTAATGTTCCAATAATTGCTGCAAATTTTATAAGATCTGCAAAACAAGCAGAAGAACAGCTTGAAAATGGTACTCAAGATTTTGTTGCGCTTGGACGCCCACATATTGCTGATCCAGACTGGGTAAATAAAGTAAAAGAAGGTCGTGAAAACGAAATAAAAAGATGTATTGCGTGTATTTGGTGTTTTGAGTCAATGCTTAAGGGAGCATATGAAGGTAAAGCTGGCGAGTGTGCAGTAAATCCTATTATGGGGCACGAAGCAGAATTTAGAAAAGTGCCAAAAGATGGTAATGGTCGTAAGATTACAATCGTTGGGGCAGGACCTGCAGGTTTAGTAGCTGGAGAAATTCTAGCAAAAAGAGGATTTAATGTAACAATTTATGAGAAAAATCCTAGACCAGGTGGACAAGCATATTTAGCATCTGTTCCACCAAAAAAGGACAAACTGGGGTGGGTTGCATTAGACGGAGCTGTTAACGCTGAGAAAGCAGGCGCGAAAATTATTTATAATACAGCTGTGACGAAAGAAATGTTGGATAATGATGATAGTTATGCAATAATTTTTGCTACAGGTGGTTTTTCAATTAAACCTAGATCTATTAAAGGAATTGATAAGAAAAATGCAATAGTTGTTACAGATATTTTAGATGGTAAAGCAACAGTTAAGGATAAAAAGGTTATTTTAATTGGATCTGGAATGACAGGGCTAGAATCTTCAATGGAATTAATTAAGAACAATAATCAGATTACTGTTATTGAAATGTTAGATGATATTGCAAAAGGAGTTTATCAGCCAACTAAGGATAATATTATTCCAAAATTAAAGAAAAATGGTGTTAAATTCTTTACTAGTCATAAGTTGTTAGAGATATTAGATGACGGTATTATTGCTGAGGACTTGTTAACGCATGAGCAAAAGAAGTTTGAAGGAGATATTGTTATATTATCTTTAGGTGTAGCAAGTGACAACAAGTTGTTTAATGAATTAAAAGAGAAACGTGAAAATGTTTATGCGATTGGTGATGCGATAAAATCCGGTAGAATTGCACAAGCAACAAGGTCCGGATACAATCTTGCAATAAATTTAAAATAGTATGAATAATAGAGATACAATATTAAAAAACTATGTGGATATTAAGAAAAAGATACAAGATTTCTCTGAAGGTCGTCATGTAGATATTGTACTTGCTACAAAATATGTGGATATTGATACTATAAAATGGGCTCAGGAAAATTTCGATTTTCTAGCTGCAGGAGAAAATAAAGTCCAAGAATTTTCTCTAAAGTATACGCCTGAAATTAATTGGCATTTTATAGGGACTTTGCAAACCAATAAAGTGAAAAAGATAATTGGTAAAGTTGAGTTAATACATTCATTAAATAGATTTGAATTAGCAGACGAGATAGATAGAGTTGCATTAATATTAAACACTAAACAAAAAGTTCTTATTGAAGTAAATGTTGGAGAGGAGGAAACAAAAACTGGATTATTTATAAATAAAGTTATACCTTTCATTGAAAAAGTAAAAAATAATTATCATAATATAGAAATAGTTGGTTTAATGGGAATGCTGCCTAAAGATATTTCTCAAGTAAAACAAGAATATTATTTTAAAAAATTGAGAGATTTACGTGAACAAATTTATGGAATGGATAATAATATAAATATATTATCGTGTGGGATGAGTTCAGATTACTTAAACGCAATTAAATTTGCTAAATCTAATATGGTGAGAATAGGGCAATTAGTTTTTGGGCAAAGGGAGAGCAAAGATGTTCGATGATGATAGATATACAGGTTTAGAAAATTTTGGTGTTGATTATTTTCAACAGCAGAATGGTAGTAGCAATTTTGATAAAGAATATGATTCAAGACAGTATTTAAACAATAGATCTAATGTTATGCCGAATAATAATCAATACAGTAATTCGAATCAATATAATGGACAATATAATAATCAAAATATGAACAATTCATATTATCCAACTAATGATGATTATGCAAATAATTATGCCGGCTCACAACAATTTAATAATCAAACCGCTGCAACATATAATGTTATGGTGTGCTCGCCAAAGAATTTTTCAGAGTTGCAAGAATCAATAAAAGCGTTAAGAAGTAATCAAACAGTTATTTTAGAAGTGTCTAGAGTAGATAATGAAATTATTCAAAGATTAATGGACTATATGTCTGGAGCAATTTTTGCTTTAGGTGGAAGCATACAGAGAATTAGTCAGGGGATGTTTTTATTGACACCAAAAGATGTAAAAATAAGAGTGCCGGTTGATATTGCTAAAAAATTAGGCGGTGGAAACGGTAAATGATAATTAATTTACTTTCTATTATTTTTGTTATCGTTTTGGATTTAGTTACAAAAGCGGAAATTACTTCATTATTGGAAAATAAAGGAAGTAGTATTGTTTTATTTGAAAATTTTATTTCTCTTCAACAAGTAAGAAACGAAGGTGCTACATTTGGTATATTTGCTAATAATAAATTTGTTTTAATAGTGATACCAATTATTTTATGTTTAGGCTTACTTATCTTTTTAACATTAAGCTATATTAAGGAGATAAAGAAAGAAAAGTTTAGTTATAAATTTTTATATAAAACAAATCCATTATATATTGGAATTACATTTATTATTGGTGGGGGGATAGGTAATTTATACGATAGAATTAAGTTTTCTTATGTAAGAGATTTTATTAGATACGATTTTATTGAAGCGATAACGAAGAAGCCTTTCGGCGTAGGAAATATGGCCGATTTATTATTAGTTTTTGGGGTTTTTATTATAATTATTTATTTGTTTATTATGTTATATCAAGATTATAAAAAGAGTAAAAGTGGCAAAATTAAATAATAATTTAGAATTTATTTTTAATGAAAATAAAACTGTTAGACTTGATATGTTCTTATCTCAAAAAATGGGGTTATCAAGGAATGCAATTCAAAAATTAATTAATAATGATTTTGTGCTTGTTAATGATCAAAAAGTTAAAAATAGTTATAAATTAGAAATTAATGATAGAGTGATTGTAATAGAGAATTTCTCTATAAACGAAGAAAAAAAATCTTTTGATATAAATTTTGATTTAAATATAGTCTTTGAAGATAATAATTATCTAATCATAAATAAACAAAGAGGGATAGTTGTCCATCCTTCTTTAACGACAAAAGGAGCAACACTTGTTGATGCTTTGCTTGCGAGGGGAATTCAATTGTCGGATATTAATGGGAAAGATAGACTGGGGATTGTTCATAGAATAGATAAAAATACCACAGGATTATTAATAATTGCTAAAAATAACAACTCGCATTTGTTCATTCAAGAACAAATAAGAACAAAGCAGGCAAGAAGAATTTATTTAGGATTAGTTGATGGAAATATTAAAGAAGATGAAGGGGTTATTGATAAAGCTATAGGAAGAGATTCTAAAAATAGAAAAATAATGTCTACAAAAAATGGACTAAGAGATGCTGTGACTAAATTTAAAGTTATTGAAAGATTTGGTCAGTATACACTTGTAGAATTCTCGTTGATGACAGGAAGAACGCATCAAATTAGAGCGCATGCAAAATCAATAAATCATCCTTTAGTTGGAGATAAGGAATATGGCGGCTCGAATAAATTTAATGTTGATGGACAATTACTTCACGCGTATAAGTTAATACTTATTTCACCTACAACAAGAAAAGAATGTGAATATATGGCGAATTTGCCAGAAGATTTTGAAAATGTGTTAAATAAATTAAAAAAATAATTAATGTAGCGAGCGACTATATAAATTTAATGTACAGAGTATGTGCTTTATTTTATATCTTTTTTTAGAACAATTATTGTAAAAACAAGTCTTTTATTTTTTTGTGAAATTTAAAAAAACGCCCATGATTTTAAATCTTTATTATAGTTTTTTATATATAGATAATGTATAATTAATACGAGGTCAAAATGAAAGAAAGTTTAAATATTGGAATCATTGGGCTAGGTGCAAGAACAATGGGGCTTTTAAAATTAGCAATTTTAAAAATGAAAGATGTTAGAGTTATTGCACTTTGTGATCTTTATCCAGATAGAGTAGAACAAGCTCAAAATTTGATATTTAATAAAACCAAAGTTAGGGCTGAAGGATTTTCAGATTATAAAGATTTTATTAATTTTTCCAAAAATAAAATCGATTGTGTTATTATCGCGACAAGCTGGAAAAGTCATGCAAAAATTTCAATTGCTTGTCTTGAAAATGGGATTCCTGTTGGCGCTGAAGTTGGGGGCGCTTTTTCAATAGATGAGTGTTGGGAATTAGTTAATGCTTATGAAAAGATAAAAACTCCATTTATGTTTTTAGAGAATTGCTGTTATGGTAAGTATGAATTATCATGTTTAGCGATGAAAAATGAGGGAATTTTTGGTGAAATTGTTGCTTGTGAATGTGCCTATCGACATGATTTACGTGAAGAAATTTCTAATGGGGAAAAGAATAGACATTATAGATTGCAAGAGTATATTGATAGAAATTGTGAAAATTATCCAACACATGGTATTGGACCGGTTGCTAAATTATTAGATTTAGGACACGGAAATAGAATGGAAACATTAGTGTCATTTACTAGTCAATCAAAGGGACTAAAAAATTATATTTCAAAAAATTTAAATAACCCGGATTTAGCAAAATTACAAGATATAGTTTTTAAACAAGCAGATATTGTGCATACACTAATTAAGTGTCATAATGGTGAATTAATTAAAATGACTTTAGATACTACCTTGCCAAGATTTTATTCTAGAGGGTTAGTTGTCAATGGTACGAATGCAATGTATCAAGAAGATGGAAATATTTTCTTTAACGATCAAAATAAAAGACATAAAATATTTCATTACTTGCCATCTAGGTTATACAATAACGGTAAATGGATGACTTATAAATATAAACATCCAATTTGGAGAAATTTTAGGAAGAAAACAGCAGGGCACGGTGGAATGGACTGGTTGGTATTAAGAGCGTTTTTTGAATCTATAAAGAATGGGGAAAAAATTATGCCAATTGATGTATATGATGCGGTTTCTTGGATGGTTATTAGTGTGTTGAGTGAAGAATCGATTAAAAATGGAAATAAAGTTGTAGAGTTTCCTGATTTTACAAACGGGAAGTGGAATAATAAAAAAATAAAAAATGACAAAATTTACTATATTTAGTGAAGAGGAGTAGTTTATGTTATTAAAGTATGAAATTATGGATGCCGATAAGATGCAAAGAGCAATTGTTCGTATTTCTCATGAAATTGTTGAAAAAAACGATGGTCTTGAAAATGTTGTTTTAGTTGGAATTAGGAAGAGAGGAGTACCTTTAGCTAATATGATTGCAAGGAACATTCATCAAGCATATCAAGTCGATGTGCCAGTTGGTATATTAGATATTTCACTTTATAGAGATGATGTAAAAAAAGAGAGTTTTTTTGATCAAGCAAAAGTTAATTCTACAAATATTTCATTTGATATTTCTGGTAAAAAAGTTATACTTGTTGATGATGTTCTATTTACAGGGAGAACAGTTAGGGCTGCTATTGACGCATTGATAGCTTTAGGAAGACCTCAATTAATTCAATTAGCTGTATTAATTGATAGAGGGCATAGAGAATTGCCAATAAGAGCGGATTATGTTGGTAAAAATGTGCCTACTTCTTTGAGTGAAACGGTAGCTGTTAATATCGAAGAGATTGATAGACAGGAAAATGTTTTATTATTTGATATTAACAATTAAGTTTTAGTTTTGAATAGTATTTTAAAATATTTTAGTTTTTTGGAGGTCTTTTATGTACGTTGGAAACAATGGTATGAAATATAGCAGAAAAAGTAAGTATTATGCACATAATTTTGCGTTGGCATTACAACACTCTTTCGCTATGATTGGTGCGACAATATTAGTTCCAATAATTTGTAATCTTAGTGTTAGCTTAACGTTAATCAGTGCAGGTGTCGGAACATTATTGTTTTATTTGATAACAGGTAGGAAAGTACCTGTTTTTTTAGGATCTAGTTTTGCTTTTATTCCAGCAATTGTAGGTGTCATACCAAGTGCAAAAGATGCACCAATTGGTAGTGAACTTTGGTTGCAGGCGATGGGTAAAATGAGTGTAGGATTAATGTTTGCCGGACTGGTTTATATGTTAATTGCTGTTCTTGTTAAAATTATTGGTGTGAAAAAAATACAAAAATTATTTCCGCCAGTAGTTATTGGACCAATCATAATGGTTATTGGTTTGAATTTAGCGCCAGTTGTTTTAACAGGAAATATTAAAGGATCATATGCTAATAATCCTGCCATAACAGGAAAGGTATGGGCAGTAGTTATCATTACTGCATTAACTATTATCTTAATTTCTGGATTTATGAAAAAAGGATTTTTTAATTCAATTTCAATTCTTTGTGGTATTATTGTTGGTTATATTTTTGCTGCAATGTTAGGAATTGTTGATTATACTCCATTAAAAACTGCAAATTGGATCATTTTCCAAAATAATACAGCTACATCGCCAGATTCAATTATGTTATTAAAGTTTTATAAATATATGAAGTTTGATTCTGTAACAGTAGCGACGTTTGCTCCATTAGCTCTTGTAACTTGTATGGAGCATATAGGAGATATTTCGGTAAATAGTATTGTAACAGGAAAAGATTTTCTAACTGACCCAGGTTTACATAGAACATTAGCTGGTGATGGTGCAGCAACAATGCTTGCAGGATTTTTAGGTGGTCCAGCAAATACGACATATGGTGAAAATACGGCGGTTTTAGCTATTACAAAAAATTATAACCCTAACGTTATTGCGTTAGCAGCAGTTTTAGCTATTATTTATGGCATATTTTCAAAGATAGGTGGATTTATTGGGACAATTCCTGGCGCTGTTATAGGTGGAGCTTCATTATTATTGTTCGGTATGATAGCGGCTAATGGATTGAAAGTTTTAGTTGATAATAATGTTGAGTTCACTAAGCCGAGAAACGTATTTACAGTTTCATTAATTCTAGTAATTGGAATAGGAATGGGAACAACAGGAATGTCGTTAAAGATTTCAGAGCATTTTATCTTGTCACCATTAGCTATAGTTACAATTCTAGGTGTTATTATTAATGCTGTGTTTGAACTAGCAGAAAAATTTAGAGGGCCACAAAATGGCAAAGATGAATCTGATGAAGATCCTTTATTTGAATTTAAAGGATAGTATTCATATTAACAATTTATAATATTAGCGCCCTAAAATATTTAAATTTTAGGGCGTTTTTATTTGTAATAGTTTTAAAAAACAACATATTTAAAAATATAATAAATCTTTTTATATCACAAATATATTAAAAATTTTAAAGTTAAATTTCTATAAATTTTTTAAGGTTATAAAATTGTTTGAGTTTTAAATACTAGTGATTATAATATTCATGTTTTCACTGAGGTTTTATGGAAAAAGGATATAAAAATACTGTTTTAGCCTGTATAGTTGGTTTCATTTCACAAGCTGTTTCGTATAACGCATTAATTTTATTTTTTAATGAATTTAAGGCTTCTTACGGATTGTCAGATACTATAATTGGATATTTTTTGTTGGTAGGTTCAACTGTGCAAATAATAGCTGACTTATTATCTGGAGTCTTAATAAAAAAGTTTGGCTTTAAGTTTTTTGCGTTCTTTTGTCCGAGCACTATTCTTATAGGTTTAATTTTCTATATTGTCTCACCATTAATTTCTTCTTCAATAATTATTGGTCTTATGTTAGGACAAGTTTTCATTTCAATAGGAGCAGGTTTTTTTGAAATTATTGTAAACTCGATTGTTTTTAATTTACCAGTTGAAAATAAAGAAAAATATTTAGCATTAATTCATGGTTCATATAGTTTTGGTTTTACTTTTTTAATTATTATTAACAGCATTTTTAACTGGCAAATAGGCACAGGAAGGTGGCAAACAATTGTTTCATTTTGGTTGATTTTACCAATTTTAACAATTGTTATCTTTTTAAAAGCAAAAATGCCAGAAAATGGTATGAAAAAAAATCCAGAATATGATAAGCAAGTAATTAAAGATAAGTATTTTAAAATGTGTATCCTTCTTTTATTTTTTGTTGGAGCTGCAGAAGTTATGATGACGCAATGGATGTCATCATTTGTTGAGAGGGCAGTGCCTGATATGCCAAAATACTTATTAGATATTATAGCGGTTGGAGGATTCTCTATAGGTATTGCAATGAATAGAATTATTCATAGTAAATTTTTTACTAATAAAAGTATAGAATACGTCTTGATTGTTAGCATAGCAGCCACATTAATTATTTTTACTATTTTATCTTTTTCATACAACAAATACGTTGTTATTATATGTTGTTTGATGTCTGGTTTTAGCATAAGTATGTTATGGCCTGGAACACTCATTTTATCTGCTAAGAAGTTTCCAATGGCATCATCATTAATTTACACAATATTGTGTACGGCAGGAGATATTACTTCGGCAATTGCGCCATGGGCGATGGGTAAAATTTCAGATTCTTTACAAAATCAAAAATATATTGTTAATATTGCTCAACAAAATGGCAATATATCTGTAGACAATGTAACAATGCGTATGGGGATTTTATTAGGTGTTGTTTTTCTAGTTGTGGCATTAATTATTTGCGTTGTAATTTTGAGGATGAGAAATAAAGGAAAAATAGAAGTCGTAGAAGTTGAAAGCTAAATGAAAATTAAGGTTTAACTGTAATTGTTTTATAATTTGTATAATAAACTAAACCAATTTTATTTCCATCTTTTTTAACGTTTTTTCTTTGTGTATAATCAATTTCAACTTTGTCTTCATTTTTGCATTCAGAGTTTTTTGCGACAATTTTTGCGCACTTTTCAATTATTTTAATATCTATTGGTTGACCTTTTGAAATAATAACACCGTGTGCGCCGTGGTAGTTTTTTGCATGTAGCCAGAGATCATTGGATGATGCAATTTTAAATGTTACATATTCATTTTGAATTGCGTTTTTTCCCATATAGAAGTCGTATTTTTCAATTAATTCATAGTAATAATTTGGAATTTTGGGCTTTTTATTTTTTGTTTTTTCTTTATTTTTTTCTTCAATAAGATTTAGCTCGAGAAATAATTTATGAATATCGTCAATATCATTTTCATTTTGCGTTAACTCAATATCCTTTTTTATTTTTTCAAGATAATGTAATTCTTGCGATAATTTTTCATTATACGACACTAAAAAAATAGATTGTCTTTTATATTTATTAAATAGTTTGTAATATTTTTCAGCATTCTGTTTTAGGCTTAAATTTTGATCTAGAGAGATAGAAATAGGTTTCATATCATCATATATGTTCTCAAGTATTATGTTAGTTTTTGTTCTTTGGTTTTCTTTATACAAGCTGGATATTAATATATCTCCACATATTCGATAATTATCATAATCTTGGTGTTCTAATAGTATTGAGTTATTGTTGTTTATTGCGTTGACAAGTTTGTTAATTTTTTTGTCTAACAATTGAATATAGATTTTCAATTTAAATAAAATATTTTGTTTTTTACTTTTGTTGCTAAAAGCTTTTTCGATAGCTTCCGAAAGAGAAGTAGTTTTGATAAATTCAGATTCTGAATCCATTAGTGTATTATACTTATATATATAAAAATTTGAAACCTGGTTGTTACTCATTTCCATAACAGGCAATAAATTATTTTCTAATAAATTTTTTCTTGAAAGTATGCTATTTTGAATATTAATATTATTTTTCATTAAAAAGACTAGTTCATTTGCAGTCTTTTTTGTAAATCCAGAATATTTAACATTTAATTCTTCAGTCGACAGTTTTTCTTGTGGATTTAATAATTGTATTGAAGTTTTTTGCATTCGAGGAGGTACGTAGGTGGCACCATTAAATAAATCACGTGTGGCCTCCGGATTATATGGAACAGTTTTTAAGGCGTTAAGTATTGTGTATTTTTCATTCAAGATGAAAATGTTGCTAAAACGTCCCATATTTTCAAAGACTAGGTGAAAGGTTTGTGAGTCCTTTAATTCATTGCTGGAATTGATTTCAATATCGAAGATTCTATCAAAGTTAATTAGTTTGATGTCTTTGATTTTCCCCATATGAATAATTTTTCTTAAGTACATACAAAATTGAAAAGCAGAAAAAGGATTGTTCTTTTTCTCTTTTGTTATATGTATTCGTGAAAAATTGGCGTTTGCAGATATAAAGAGGTTATAATGCTTAAATTGTGTATTAATACCCAATATAATTTCATCAAATTCTGGCATTAAAATTTTGTCAATAGTACCATCTACTAAATATTCTTTTAATTCATCTTTTAAATAATTATATGTGATATAGTCATTTTGCATGGTTAGTTATATTTTATTAACGGTTAAAAATCCTTTAATATTCTTTAATTCAATTGTTGTTTCTTTATCAATAACACAAGTTCCAGAGAAATATCCATATAAGTGGTGATACTTCATTCTAGCTTTAAGCAGTTTTGAGTTGTTTTCTAAATAAAATGGTTCAAAAGTTAAATCAATTAGATGTTGGTTATCTACCATGCGCCATTTGCCTGAATAGTCTATAGCTTTTTTTCTCTTATGTGATGGGACAATAGAAACATCCTCAAGTTTGATTGGATTATTGTCATAAACCATAAAGTTTTCAGTAGCTTGAGAGTCATCGCCTAAGCCGTATCCTAACGATAAAGAAAATATTTTTTTGTTGTCGAGGACTGTTGTAAATGTAGTCCAAACAAATTCGTGTTTGTGCATGTCGGAAACACAACGATTCCAATAAAATGATGTAAATGTTGAGTTTTCATTTAAAAATAGATGTTCATTGTTTTGAATTAAGTAACCTGAAGTTTTTAATCCTAGCGTTTTACTTTGATAATTAAAAGTAAATTTTTTTGATAATTCGGTAGTTAAAAATAAGCTAGGAGCATCTTGTTTTGCTATATGTAGGTTAAGAGATATATTTTCTTCTTTTTTATATATACGCTTATAATCTAGGCATAATTCCCTATGATTATTTATATTTGTGAAAGATATTAAAAATCTAGGCGTTATATGTCTCCAAGAGCCATTGATAGGGGTGTCTGGTGGATTCAAGCGTCCTTTAGTTTTAGGAATAATACGTGTTTTAGATAATTTTTCCAAAGTATTAGTGTCTAATAATGTATAATGCATAACCCCAAAAGAATAAAATTCTAATAATGTTAATCTAATAAAAATATTATGAGATTGAACTAAATAAGTGTCCCATGCCTTTATTTTAGATTTATGTCCAATTACTTTTTTGCTGTTAAAATCTAATAAATATTTAAAAGAATAACCGGCTTCGCGTAATTTTCCATCATTTCTAAAAATACTATTGTCGTGGATTATTTTATTTTGCATTATCAATTCCTCAATTTATGATATATTTTAACACAAAATGTAAGATTGCCATATTTAATATTAGAAAATGCAATGAAACAATATGAAAATAAATTTTATATTTCAAGTATTAAGCATTGCTAACTAAGAATAAAAAATATTCCAAAATCTTGTATATCTTTATTAAAGCCTTATAATTGTTATAAAAATGAGGACTATAATGAGCGAAAATAATAATAAAAAAATTATTAGAAAAGTTAGCATAAATACAATAATAGCAAATGCTTTATTGTCAGCTTTGAAGTTGATAGTAGGTATTTTAGCAAAATCTACCTCATTAATTAGTGATGCCGTTCACTCACTAAGTGATATATTTACGACTTTTATCGTTATGTTTGGCGCTAAAATATCGACAAAAGAAAGCGATAATACGCACGAATATGGCCATGAAAAATTTGAGGCAATAACGTCCTTTGTTTTAGGTGTTTTATTAGCAATAACTGCAATAATTATAGGATATACAGGAATTAAAAGTTTGATAACTGGTACATTTAAGAACAATAAAGAGACTAATTTTTTATATTTTGCTTTATTTAGTGCCATATTATCTATCGTTGTAAAAGGTTTAATGTTTTTTTACACGACACGGCATGCTAAGAAAATTAAATCAAACAGTTTAAAAGCAGATGCCTGGCATCATTTATCGGATAGCTTGTCCTCAATAGGTACAGTGTTAGGTATAATTGGGTTAATTGTTGGAAAAGGCATGGAAATTTTAGATCCAATAGCTGCAATTATAATTGCAATAATAATATTAAAAGTTGTTTATGACATTTTAAAGTCGGCAGTAGATCAGTTAGTAGATAAGAGTATTTCTCCTGATTTGGCTATGGAGATGGAAGATTTTATTAGATTGCAAAATGGTGTTATAGATATTGCTTTATTTAAATCAAGACAATTTGGCAATAAAATTTATATTGATTTAGAAATATATGTTGATAGGACACTTTCAATTGTCGAGGCGAATAATATAGCTGAAACGATACATAATAATTTGGAAGAAAAATATAAGGATATAAAACATTGTACAATTTGGGCTAAACCAAAAATGCAATAAAAATATGGTAATTATATAAAATTTTTCAACAACATAGAATAGTCCTAGTTAGGTTGTTTAACCAATAATCCGTTTATTAATTGAAAATCAAGAAAACTTTTATTATTTGCTAAATTGTATAAAATAATATTCTTGTGATGTTTTATTTAATAATCTAAACGCATTTTTAGGTAGCGAATTTAGTTTTTTTTAATGCACTGTTAGAAACCTCTTTAATTATTAATTAAGTGAAATGAAAATTGTAATTTAAAATTTTGATTTAGATTTCAATTATTTATTGTTCCTTATATTGTTTGTGTGCGAGTTTAATTTATATAAATATATAATATACATTGCATTATTCATCCTTTTTTGTTAAACTTTAATTTAGCAAAATTATTTTTACAAAAAAAATGGAGGTTTGTAATGAGTTACAAATTAGGAACAAGAGAAAAAAATACAATTAAGATTCAATTTAGTGTTGAACAGGAAGCATGGATTAATGCAATTGAAAAAGCATATCAAAAGACTAAAGGTAAATATAAGGTTGAAGGATTTAGACCAGGACATGCTCCAAAAAAAGTAATTGAAAGATTATATGGGGTGCAAGTATTCTTTGAAGATGCTTTAGATATTATTTTGCCTGAAGAATATTATGCGGCAATTGAAAAGGAAAATTTAATTCCAGTTGCTCAACCTGATATTAGTGTTGATGCAATTTCTGATGCTACATTATCATTTACAGCTGTTGTAACATTAAAGCCTGAGTTTGAATTGGGACAATATAAAGGATTAAATATCAAAAGAAAAGTAGAGAAAGTTACAAAAGAAGAAATTGATAATAAAGTTAAGGAAGCTCAAGATAAAGCAAGTACTTGGGTAGAAATTACAGATAGAGTTTGTAAACTTGGTGATACTGTAGAAATTGATTATTCTGGTTCAATCGATGGGGTTAAGTTTGAGGGTGGTACAGCTGAAAAACAACCATTGGAGTTAGGAGCTGGTCAATTTATTCCTGGATTTGAAGATCAAGTTGTTGGAATGAGTATTGGTGAACAAAAAGATATTACTGTTAAGTTTCCTGCTGATTATGGCCATGCAGAGCTTGCAGGGAAGGATGCTGTTTTTGCAATTAAGTTGCATGTTATTAGAGAAAAAAAGTCACCAGTAGTTGATGATGAATTTGCAAAAGATGTTTCAGAATTTGATACCTTGAAAGATTATAAAGAAGATATTAAGAAGCAATTGACTAAAGAAAAAGAAGAAAAAGCTTTAAACAAATTGGAAGATGAAATTGTAAAAACAATTGCTAAGAATACCAAAATAGATATTCCAGAAGCAATGATTGATGAACAAGTTAATAGACAGATCGAAGATTTTGAATCAAGAATGGCTCAACAAGGAATGAAAGCTGAAGACTATTATAAATATACGCAGACAACAAGGGATGATGTTGCAAAAAAATATAGAGATTCTGCAAAAGAAGCAGTTTTAATGCAATTAGTGTTTGGCAAATTATTCGAAGTTGTAGAAATTAAGGTAACTGAGAATGATATACAGAAAAAGGTTGAAGAGTTATCAAAGATGTATGGTTTTGAATTAGGTAAAGATGAAGAATCAATGAAAGGCATCAAACCATATATTGAGAATGAATTAAAAACCACAAAATTAATGGAATATTTGGTTAAGGAAAACGAAGATTTGAGCAAATAGTGGTTTAAAAAATAAAAGGATAGAGGTTTATTATGAATATAATCCCTTACGTAATTGATAACATAGGTTCTGTCGAAAGAACCTATGATATTTATTCAAGGTTGTTAGAAGATAGAGTCATATTTTTAAATGGCGAAATAACTGATGATTTGGCGAATTCGATTGTTGCACAACTTTTATTTTTAGAGAGCAAAGATGCCAAAAAGGATATTAATATGTATATAAATAGTCCTGGAGGTAGTATTACGGCCGGACTTGCAATTTTCGACACAATGAATTTTTTAAAATGTGACATTGTGACTATTTGTACCGGATTAGCGGCATCAATGGGAGCTGTTTTGCTTTCAGCTGGCACAAAAGGAAAGAGAATGGCCTTGCCAAATTCAACGGTTATGATACACCAAGCTTCGAGTGGAACTTCTGGAAACATACAAGATCAAAGAGTTACTTTGAGATATACCGAAGAATTAAATAAAAAAATATTAGAAATCTTAGCTAAAACTACAGGAAAAACAAAAAATCAAATAGAAAAGGATACGGCAAGAGATAATTTTATGTTTGCTCCAGAAGCTAAAGAATATGGATTAATTGATACTGTAATTCAAAAAAGGAAATAATCATGAGTGATATTAATGAAATTTGTAGTTTTTGCGGACTGTCTGTAAAAGAAGTTGGTCCATTATTGAATTTGGGAGAAATTAGTATTTGCAAATACTGTATTGAAACTTTAGATCATAGATATAAGCAACTTTATCCGCCAAAACAATTTGCATCATCATATCTAAATACAATTAATGTTTTAACTCCACAAGAAATTAAAACTATTTTAGATCAGCACATAATTGGACAAGAAGATGCTAAAAAAGCATTATCTGTTTGTGTGTACAATCATTATAAGAGGATAAAGAGTTTACATAAAGTTGAAATTGAATTAGATAAGTCTAATATTTTATTAATTGGGCCGACAGGTTCTGGTAAAACTTTATTGGCTAAAACATTGGCAAAAATTGTTAATGTACCATTTGCTGTTGCTGACGCAACTACATTAACAGAAGCCGGATATGTTGGTGATGATGTTGAAAATATTTTACTGAAGCTTATACAAGCGGCTGATGGAGACATAGAAAAAGCGAAGTATGGCATTATATATATTGATGAAATTGATAAAATAGCAAGAAAAAGTGAAAATATGTCTATCACAAGAGATGTTAGTGGAGAAGGTGTTCAGCAAGCATTATTAAAAATAATAGAGGGGACGGAAGCAAATGTTCCAATGAAGGGTGGAAGAAAACATCCTCAAGGAGAAAATGTTGTTTTTGATACTTCAAATATTCTATTTATTTTAGGTGGAGCTTTTGTTGGCTTAAATAAAATATTACTAAAAAGATTGGATTCATCTACTCTTGGGTTTTCTGGGAAATTAAAAGATGATATGTTTAACGAGTTATCATATTCTAAAATGATAGAGCAACTTTTACCGGATGATTTGGTTAAATATGGATTAATACCAGAATTTACAGGAAGAGTTCCTAAAATTGTAGGTTTGGATGAGTTGGATGAGAATGCGTTAATCGATATTTTAACTAAACCAAAAAATGCTATTGTTAAACAATATAAAGTTTTATTTAGAATTGATGGTGTAAAACTAGATTTTGAACCTCAAGCTTTAAGATATGTTACTAGGAAAGCTTTAGAATTAAAAACAGGAGCCAGAGGGTTAAAAACTATAATTGAAAAATCGATGAATGATATTATGTATGAAATCCCATCAAATAAGGATATTAAGGAAGTTAAAGTGTGTTATGATTCAAAAAATGATACTTTAACACATCAAATTGTTAAAGAAAAAGAGGTAAAAAATGATAAATAGAAATTCAATTCCACAAGATGAGATTCCTATTTTATGGTTATTGCACAAAAATGGTGTTTTGCCTGGAATGAAACTAATTTATTCTGCTCATGAAAAATGGGATATTACAACTATTCAAAATAGTGTCAATGAGCATGATGGATATGTGCTCTTAGGTTATATATTTGATGATAAAATTCAAACTTTTGAGCAAATTATTGAATTGTCTCGTCGTGTTAACATATATGATGAAAATGATAAAGTAAAATTATTTTTAGCAAAAGTAATTGATTATGGTTATTATGATTTCCAAGTTAATGCGCATATTGAAGGAATAATGCCAATTGACTATTATGATCTTAAAATGCCTGAAGAAAATGGAGAAGAAATTAGTTTTGCAAAAGCAAAAGAATTTGCATATTATCCTCCTGTAAAAAATATAAAGAAATTTAAGGGCATAAAGAAAGAAATTATTCAACTGGAAAACTCGTTAAGACAAGTATCGCAAGATAATTTGACTGATTTAAACTTTTTATCAAACAAGGATGATGAGTTTAGTATTTTAGTATATTTGTTAAAAGTTGCTAGTTTGCCAGAAGCAGAGGAAATTTTTCTTTTGTATGACAGGGATATTGAGACATCAATTAATTTTTTATATGAATTAAGATTAAAACAATTAGCTTGGATAGAGACAAGGGAAGATATAGAGGAGAAAATTGATCAACAAAGAGCTAGTATAAATAAAATAGAAATTATTAAAGATTTAATAAATGAATATCAAAGAGAAGTTAAGAACAGTTCGATATTTAACAAAAGAGGCGAACAAACTGATGCAGGTTATGATGACTTTGGAAAAGGAAAGACCGGTAACCCAGTAATTGATTTATATATTGATAAGTTTGAAAAAATTAAACTTTCAAATCAAGCAAGTGAAGCAATTAGAAAAGAGTTGGGAAAGCTGTCATTTATGGCTCCTCAAAATCCAGAATATACAACAGTTTTAGAATATTTAGATGCAATGTCTAATTTGCCTTGGGGAAAAATTAAAAAAGGGAATGAAGATATAGAAAAGGCAAAAAAGGTTCTTGATAAATCAAATTATGGATTAGAGGATGTAAAAGAAAGAATCATAGAAGAAATAGCAGTTAAAATTAAACATGGTAATGATAATAGTGATTCGATTTTATGTTTAATTGGACCTCCTGGGGTTGGCAAGACATCTATTGCTCAATCAGTAGCAGCAGCCTTAAATAGAGAGTTTATAAGAATTTCTTTAGGTGGTGTTCAAAATGAATCTGAAATAAGAGGACACAGAAGAACATATATTGGTTCGCGCCCAGGAAGAATTATTAGTAATTTAATGAGATGCAAGAGCAATAATCCTGTGTTTTTATTAGATGAAGTAGATAAGATGACACATAACTCAGTGCAAGGTGATCCTTCAGCAGCTTTGTTGGAGGTTTTAGACCCAATGGTTAATCAAACTTTTAGAGATAATTATCTTGAGGTTGATTATGATTTGTCAAGTATTTTCTTTATTGCAACGGCAAATGATATAAATGCTATTCCAAGAGTATTATTAGATAGGATGGAAGTTATAAATCTTGGCGGGTATACAGAAAACGAAAAAATAAAAATTGCTAAAGAGTATATTATTCCAAAACAAATAATTAAAACAGGGATGAGTCAACACAATATTGTATTTGATGATAGTGCTTTGAGAGTTATAGTAAACGAATATACTGGGGAAGCTGGTGTTAGAATGCTTGAGCAAAAAATTGTAAAAATATTGAGACACTTAGCTGTAGAAGATTTGAAAAACAACCTTAAAGTTAATCAGGAATCAAAAAGTAAAGAAAAAATCAAAGTTACTAAAACGGATATCTATAATATACTGGGTAATGAAAGATATGTTCCTTTGGTTGAAATAAAAGAAGATAGTGTTGCTATGATTAATGGATTAGCTTGGACTCAAAATGGTGGAGAAATAATTATTATTGAAGCTGATTTTATACCAGGAAAAGGCGAAATAATTTTAACTGGGCAATTAGGCGATGTAATGAAAGAATCTGCTAAAATTGCGCATTCGTATGTGTTGAGTAAATTGATCAGGGAGGGTGTAGGTGTTTCAAAATATGCAAAATGCGACTTGCATATTAATTTGCCTGAGGGAGCAATACCAAAAGATGGTCCTTCTGCGGGAATAACACTTGCAACTGTTATTTATTCATTGTATAAGAATCAAAAAATTAAAGCGTCATTTGCTATGACCGGGGAGATTACGCTAAAAGGAAAGGTATTGCCTATTGGTGGATTAAAAGAGAAGACTTTAGCGGCAATCAGACATAATATTAAAAATGTTATTGTGCCAAAAAGTAATGAAAAAGATTATTTGAGTTTAAGCGACGAAATAAAGAAAAAAATTAATGTATATTTTGTAGAGAACATTGAGGAAGTATATAAATTAGTTTTAATTTAGAAGAATTATGATAATAAAAAACGCAAAATTTGTAACCTCAGTTGGGGAAACTAAGAGAATTAATGAATTTAATTTGCCTGAAATAGCAGTTGCCGGCAGATCCAATGTTGGCAAATCATCATTTATTAATTATCTTGTCAATTTTCGTGGATTAGCGAAAGTGTCGTCAACTTGTGGCAAAACAAGGTTACTAAATTACTTTTTAATAAATGATGAGTTTTACATGGTAGATTTGCCTGGTTATGGTTTTGCAAAAGTTTCCAATATGGAAAAGGAGCGATGGGCAAATTTAATTGAGACATATATAATTACATCTAAAAATTTAAAATTAGTTTTATGTTTACTTGATATTAGACATATCCCGAATCAAAACGACAAACAGTTAATTAATTTTCTTCAATTTAATAATATTCCTTTTATTATCATAGCGACAAAGTGTGATAAACTTTCCAAGGCGCAAAGAGCAATTGCTCGTCAAAAAATCGCGACTGAATTAGAAATAGGAAGAGATGATATCATAGTTACTTCTGCGGAGAAGCAAATTGGAAAGGAAGAAGCCTTGGCCAAAATAGAAAGTTTTTTAAAATTTAACAAGGAGATTTTGAGTGAAAGTATTTGTGATTAGTGATTTACACTTATCGTTTGCAAGTAATAAACCAATGGATATTTTCGGTTGGGGTGATCATTTTTCTGAAATAAAAAAAAATTGGTTAGAAAAAGTTGGAGATGAAGATATTGTTTTAATGCCAGGAGATTTTTCATGGGCAATTAATATGACGGAAGTGTTGCCAGACGTGCAAGCTGTGGGAGATTTACCTGGAAAAAAAGTAATAATAAAAGGCAATCACGATTATTGGTGGTCTTCATATTCAAAAGTTAATAATTTGCTTAACCGGTATAATATGTTTGCTGTGCAAAATAATTCGATTCGTATTGAAAACATTTTAATTTGTGGGACAAGATTGTGGCAAATTCCTAATAATCAAACTAGTGAAGAGGATATTAAAATTTTCAACAGAGAAGTTCTTCGATTAAAAATGACATTGGATGATATGCAAAAACAGAGGAGGGAAGGTGATAAAGTGGTGTTAATGTTGCATTATCCACCATTTATGGCAGATTTAAAAAATTCAGAAGTAACAGATATTATTGAAAAATATGATGTTAAATTAGTTGTATATGGTCATTTGCACGGCAATAAAGTAAGAAAAGTTTCTAGACTCTATAAAAATGGCGTAACATATTTATTGACCAGTTGTGACCATCTAAATAATAACTTGATAGAAATTACAAATCTATTTTAAGAAAAAGTGTTTAATTAAATAAAAATAGTGGGATAGCTGACCACTATTTTTTTTTTGCATAAAATTTTAAAAAATGCTTCAAATTGGCTATTTTTTTTGCTTTTTTAGGTCTTTTTTGCCTTTGTCAAAAAATATAACAAATATTTGACAGCTTGATTTAATAATTTGTGGTTAAAAGTGGTTAAAAGTGGTTGAAATTAAATAACGGGCATATATAATAAAAATACACAACGAAAAAGCTGTGAATATGAAAGGAGTGAGAATGGTATGAGTTTTACTGGCAGGTTTGATTATCAATTAGATGAAAAGAATAGATTTAGAATGCCAAGCAAACTTAAAGATTCATTAAAAGGGTCTAGTTTGCGCTTATTTCAATTGCCAGGCAAGAAACATTTCACTATTGTCACTGCTGAAAAATTTGATGAATTATTGACAAATAAATTTGGTGAATTTTCTCCTTTTGGAAATGATTCAAAAATTCAAGCAGCATTAAGAATAATTGCTGCAAATACAGTTTCCATTGAGGAAGATAATCAAGGACGTTATACGTTACCAAAGAAAGCAAGGGAACAATGTGGTTTTAATAAAAATATTGTTTTTATTGCGGTTCAAAACGTCATTGAAGTTTGGCCATTAGAAGTATACGAAGAGCAACTTACTCAATGGCAAGAAGAGGCGATGGAGTTGTTTAATTAATGATTAAATTTGAACATTATCCTGTTATGTTGAATGAATGTATTAAATCATTAAATATAAAAGAAAATGGAATATACGTTGATTGTACACTAGGTGGTGGGAGTCATTCGGAAGCGATCCTTAAAAATTTGGTTGGTGGAAAGTTAATTGCTTTTGATAAAGATATGGACGCCATTAATTTTTGTAAAGATAAATTAAAAAAATATGGCAATAAAGTGATTTTTATTCATAGTGATTTTAAAAATGCAATAGAGAAACTTGCTGAATTAAATATTGATAAGATAGATGGATTCTTGATGGATCTTGGAATTTCTTCCTATCAAATTGATACTCCAGAAAGAGGGTTCTCATATATGCATGATGCGCCGTTAGATATGAGAATGGATCGTAATCAATATTTATCGGCGTATGTTGTTGTAAATGAATACGGTGAAACAGAATTAGCAAATATTATTTATGAATATGGTGAAGAGCATTTTTCTAGAGTAATAGCGAAAAATATTTGCAAAGCAAGAGCAATTAATAAAATAGAGACAACAAGTGAGTTGGTGAAAATAATAGAAAATGCTGTGCCTAGTTCGTATCGTTTTAAGTTTGGGCATCCAGCGAAGAAAACTTTTCAAGCAATAAGAATAGAGGTTAATGGTGAATTAGAAAACCTAAAAAATATTATAGAAAAATTAACCTTAAAGTTGAATGTTGGTGGTAGAGCAGCAATTATTTCGTTTCACTCGCTTGAGGATAGGATTGTTAAACAAACTTTTGTTTATTTAGAAAAGGATTGTATTTGTCCACCACATCAATTTATTTGTAACTGTAATAAAAGACAAGAAATTAATATAATGACAAAAAAACCAATTACAGCTACTGAAGAAGAATTAAAAAATAATAGTAGATCAAAAAGTGCAAAATTAAGAGTTGCTGAAAGAATATAGGAGGTAAATTCAAAAATGTTGAATTATAGTCGTGAAAGATATGAGGACGAAATTGTTAATCGTCAAAATCAAGAATTAAATAATAAGCCAGTAAATAATAGCGAAGAAATTACTAGTGCCTATGGTCATGTTGATTGGATTAATGATTTTAACAAAGCTCATTCGACTGCATCTGATGAATACGAATGTAATTTTTCAAATTTAACGGCAAATACTCCTATTTATAATGATGAATCGTTAGGTAATACATTTACTGAGGATATTAATCAAGGGGCAAAAGAAGTAGTTAATATTGCAGTTGATGATGATGTAAAAACAGAGAAAAAGAGAACTTTATCAAATAGGGCAAGAGTGCATATTGTTATTTATGCAACTTTGTTAATGTTGGTCCTTTCAATGATAATTGCAAATGCGTGGATGGCTAATTTAAATTCTTTAAAGCGTGGGAAAATAGTACACGCTGATTCAAATGTTGTGTACGCAGATCCGGAAATGCTTTCACAAACTTCTGTCGGCACAATTGATTCTAATAAATACTATATAGAAGTTGAGGATCAAGAAAATAATAAAATAATAGCAAACAATTGGTTTGATAAAGTTTGCGACACAGTAGATAAGAATTAGTTTGGAGTAAATATGTCAAAAAGGAATAAGGTAATAATAGGGTTATCGACAATAGGAGCTATCCTATTATTTCTATTTATTTTCTTTGCAACATTTTCAATTTCCAGAGTTGAGGTAATAGCGCAACAAGATAATACCTTAAATATTCAAATACCAGCTGAAGAGAGAATGAGCATTCTTAATAGTACAAAAATTAAAAACAAACAAATGATATTTAATGTGTCTGAACAAAAAGTTAAAGAGAATGTTGAAAAAAGTAATCCTCAATATAAGGTAATTGATGTTGAGAAGAAGTTTCCTAACAAAATATATATTAATGTTAAAAATAGAACAGGAATTATGAAAGTAGATGTTGCGGATACTGAAGGTATAAGTTTGGTGATTGATGAAGATATGTTTGTTATTGCAGAAATTACGCCATCAAAAAAATACAATAAGAAATTGCTAACTGTTGATAACTATAAAGTTTCTAGCGAAGAATATAATTCCGGCAAAATAATAGGAAAACAATTAGACTTAACAAAAAAAGAGCACCAGTATTTAAATACATTTGTAAGTGTTTTAATTAAGCCAAATAAAAACGGGCGTGTTTTGCTAAAAAATGATGGATTAGTTTCCTTTGTTTCAAGCATTGATTTGGCAGAAGGAAAAGTTTCATACTTTACATATTCTGGATTAAAAATTGAATTACCTGTAGGTTTATTTAAATTTGAAGATTTTGATAAGCTTGTTGAAAAATCATATGTGGCATATAGGGAAATCAAAAATCAATATTTTGCAAATGATGATGGGGCTATTGCTGCGCTTTATGGTATAAACAACAATAAAATAGGATATTTTTCTGGCATTGAATTCTTTAATGAATATAAATTAGTATTTACTGAAGAAAACAAATGCTGGGAGATAGTAGCAAATTAACATAATAAATATTTTTTTGTTTAAAATAATTATTATAAAAATTGCCACAAAATAGAATAGTTAAAAAATAAGTTAAAATTGTTATAAATAATATAGTAAAAATAGAGATAAATCTATAAAAAACTGTTGATATTATAATAATTAATATATATAATAAAGGAAAAGATGTAGGAGTTATGATTATGGCAAATACTAATGATATTGTAGTAGTAAATTTCGACACTAGACGAATAGTTGCATTATCTGCAAGTGTTAGCCACGGCGTTGATAAATTTGACAATTTAAAAGTATTAGCTGATAAAGAACATTCTGGAATTCTTAATTCAGATTTTGTTGATTTAAATGCTTTTAAGGAAGAAACTTTTTCAGCTATCAAACAAGCACAAATTCAATATAAAAGTAATTTTAATAAAATTTATGTTGGTGTACCTGGAGCTTTCATTAAAGTCATGGTAAAGAAGGTTAGTAAGCGTTTTACTAAAAACATAAAAATTACACAACAAGATATTGAGAATTTTGAAGAGTCAGTTATGGCGTTAAAAGATGTGCCAAATTATACAACAATCAGCATTTCTCCAACGTATTATTTGTTAGATAAAAAAATGGTAAAATCTGTTGTTGGTAAAACTGGGCAAGAGTTACAAATTACATATAGTTGTATTTTGTGTGACAATAAATTTATTAATTTAATTAAAGAAATATTTAAGTCATTTTTTATCAAAGAGGAACAATTAGAGTTTATTAGTCAAGAATTCGCTGAATGCGTTTCAATGTTCTCGCCTGAAACTCGCGATAACACTATTATCATTTGCAACATAGATGAACTTGCAATCAATATTGCTATAGGAAGAGGAGATGGTCTTTTAACATACTCAACAAATAGTAATGGTTGTAGTTTTATTATTAAAGAGGTCTATGAAAAATTGCAATTACCAAAATATTCTGACGCAGAAAAAATGGTTTACTCGTTAGATGTTTCGGCTAATTCTGAAATATATGAACCATATAATGTAATATACAAAGGAAAATCATATCCTGTTCCATACAAATTGGTAAAAGAAATTATTTTGGAAAAATTGGATGAAATTGCCAATGAAATAAATAAACTTATTGCTGAATGTAAATATGATGTACCACCTCATTTGCCGGTTGTTATTTTTGTAAACAGTTTGGCTAATATTAAAGGGTCGGAAGTATATATAAATAAAAAGATAAATAGAACTATACAAAATCAAAAGTTTTCTGAGTATGGCAAGTTAAAGCAAAACTATATACCAGCGCTTTGCATTTTAAAAGTAGTATCAAGAAAACAAAATATTGGCTCAAATAAGAGCTTTATACAAAAGTTAAAACAAATTTTTAAAATAAAAAATAGTAAATAGTAAATGGAGGATTTATGGCAGATATTATGAACGGAGGATATTTAGCTCCTGCAAGAATTAAAGTAATTGGTGTTGGTGGCGGTGGAAATAATGCCGTTAACAGAATGGTTATATCAGAGTTAGAGGGTGCAGCATTTGCAGCCGTTAATACTGATAGATTAGTTTTAGATGGATCAAAGGCCGATGAAACTATTGTTATTGGTGAAGAACTAACAAAAGGGTTAGGAGCTGGTGCAAATCCTGAAATTGGAGCAAAAGCAGCAGAAGAAACTAAAGAAGAAATTAAGAAATTGTTAGTTGGTGTTGACATGTTGTTTATTACAGCTGGTATGGGCGGAGGAACTGGAACTGGAGCAGCACCGGTTATTGCACAATTAGCATATGAAATGAATATTTTAACTGTAGGTATTGTTACTAAACCATTTGAATTTGAAGGAAGAAAGAGAATGGCTAACGCACTTATGGGAATCGAAAAAATGAAGGATTATGTTGATACTTTACTAGTAATTCCAAATCAAAAATTACTTGAAGCATATCCAGATTTGGAGCAAGCTGAAGCATATTTAAAGGCCGATGAGGTGTTAAGAAATGCAGTTAAGGGAATTACTCAAATAATAACAAAGCCTACAATGATTAACTTGGACTTTGCAGACGTAAAAACAATCATGCAAGGTGCTGGTTTGGCGCATATGGGTATTGGTGAAGCGTATGGTCCGGATGATGATATAGTTATTACAGCAGTTAAGAATGCCGTAACATCTCCATTGCTAGAAACAAATATAAGTGGAGCAAAGGGTGTAATTATTAACTATATTACTCCTTCAACAGTTAAATTAAGAAAAATTGATGAAGCAACAAGACTAGTACAAGAAGTTGTTGATGAAAATGCTAATATCATTTTCGGACAAGGATTTGATGACTCAATGGGTGATAGAGTTGAGGTAACAATTATTGCAACAGGATTTCCAGATCATATAAATGAACAAAGAATTTCTGCAATGAATGCAGCGTCACAAGGTAAAACAGGAGCAACACAACAAGCAGCTCCACAACAAGTTGCGCAACAACCGGTTCAAGAACAAGCAAAGCCAGTTGAAGAGCAACAACCAGTAGCTCCTTCTCAAAATCAAACAGCTTTTGAAAGAGAAGTTGCAACAAATCCAGCGTTTAGAAATATGAGTAAGGCTGGACACATGTATTTAACACAAGTGGAAGCAAAAGTTGAAATTGTAAAGGATCCTTCAGTTCCTGCATTTATTAAAGGGCCAGCTATTGAAGATTTAAAGAAACTTGGTGTTGATGTAACTCTTCTTGTTAAGTAATAATGAAATGTCCTTATTGTGGGAAGGATCAAGATCGAGTTCTTGATTCAAGGCAAGACGAGTCATTAAACATTATTCGAAGAAAGCGCGAGTGCTTAAATTGTCTTAAAAGATTTATGACAATCGAGAGTGTTTGGCAAAAAGAAGTTGAAGTACATAAAAAATCTGGTTCAATTGAGTTGTTTAGCAAATCAAAAATAAAAAATGGTATTATTAAAGCGTGTGAAAAACTAAATATATCTGATGATCAAATTAATGCAGTTGTTAATAATGTTGAACAAAAGGTATATAACACAAATTCCGATATGATTAGCAGTGTTTTGATCGGGGAATTTGTAATGGAAGAATTAAAAAAATTGGATCCAGTTGCGTATGTAAGATATGCTGCTATATATAAAGAATTTAAGGATTTAGATTCATGGTTTGATGAAATAGTCAAATTAAAAAAATCAAAAGAAAATAAGTAAAAAATCATAAATCCTTTTTACTTAGGCTACTCTTGCTCAGAGTAGCCTTTATTTTGCAAAAAAAAAAGAATCACACGGATTCTTTAATGGAGAGTTAATCTATAAGCCGAGTTCTGTATTAGATAATCATCTATCTAGACATATTGTTGCCAATATGTTCAAGCGATTTTTTGACTAGCGGGCAGCTAATTGTCATTTTCTCTTGCACCAAGTGGGGTTTACCTTGCCAATTATGTCGCCAAAATTGCGGTGAGCTCTTACCTCGCCATTGCAACCTTACAATTAAAAATTGCGGTATATTTCTGTGCACTTTCCTTGAAGTCGCCTTCACTGGTAGTTAGCCAGCACTCTGCCGTGTGGTGCTCGGACTTTCCTCTTATTTCTAAGCGATTATCTGATTAACTCGATGATATTTTAACATCTTTTTGACATTTATAAAAATTAATACAAGAAATTAAATTATTTGTTACAATTAACATGATGAAAATAGATGATATTGTAGAACTTGAAATAATAGATGATAGTATTAATGGTGATGGAATTGCGAAGCTTGATTCAAGAATTGTTTTTGTGCCATACACAGCTAAAGGGGATAAAGTTAAAGCCAAAATTATTAAAATCAATAAGAGTGAAGTTGTTGCTAGAGTTATTAAGTTGATTGAGGCATCTTCATATAGAAGGGAAGTGGATTGTTCTATATATCGTGTTTGTGGTGGATGTTGTCTTTTGCATCTAGATTATATGCATCAACTTGAAATAAAAAAAAGACAAGTTGAAAACAATTTATATAAGATTGCAAAAATTAATAAAAAGGTAGACAAGGTTGTTGCAAGCAATCAGTTTCACTATAGAAATAAAATACAATTACCAATTGGGCAAAATGATAAAGGCGAAATAATTGTTGGGT
Organism: Bacillota bacterium; assembly: GCA_023396095.1. GTDB lineage: Bacteria > Bacillota > Clostridia > Christensenellales > UBA3700 > JAEWXG01. Next base: position 55,520 of record JAEWXG010000014.1, read on the forward strand.
ACTTTAAAAAAAATACACATGAAATAATTGAGCAAGGGACTTGCTTACTTTCTAAAAAAGAACACGAGAAGGTAATAGATATTTTTTTAGAATTTGCTAATTTCGAAAAACTTAGCGTTTATAATGAAAGTACCGGTAAAGGTTTATTAAGACATATTATGGTGCGCCAATTAGGTAGAATAATATATGTGACTCTAGTAATTAATGGGGATAATATTCAAAATTTAAATAAATTATACGATAGATTTATCAAAGCTGGTATTAGTGGTATTGCTATTAATTTATGTATAAATAAGAAGAAAACGAATGTTATTTTAGATGGTGAAATAAAAACTGTATATGGTGATGATGCAGAAAAAGCAACTATCTTAGATGCGGATATTGTTGCTTCACAAAAATCATTCATGCAAGTTAATTCGGATGTTAGAAATGTCTTATATAAAGATGCTATTAATTTAATTTTAGAAAAAAAGGTAAATCAATTAGTTGAATGTTTTTCTGGAGTTGGAGTTATGACAAATGTTCTAGCTAAAAATGTTAATAAAGTCTATACTATAGAAATTGAAAAAAAAGCAGTGAAGGATGCTAATTATAACAAAACAGTGAATGCAAACTTTAATATTACTAATATTTTGGGGGATGCAAATATTGAAATTAATAAACTATCTACACAGTTAGATAGTTTTTCATTATTAGTCGATCCACCAAGAAAAGGATTAATGGATTCTTTTATTAAAAATATTATAGAAACTAAACCAGAAAATATATTCTATATTTCATGTGATTCAGCAACACTTGCCAGAGATATTTGTTTATTAAAAGGTTATGAAATACAACAATTAAATATTTATGACATGTTCCCTAATACGCAACATGTGGAGTGCATAGCGTTGATACAAAGAGTGAAATCGTGAAAATCCTGCATTTTAAGCAGTTTTACAAGCATTATGTATTTGTAGAAGATGGCGAAGGTGGACGAAAAAAAGTCCTAAAAAATTATATAGATGTGAATGTTTGCATTGATATGATGTGTGGAGATACAAAGTATGAATTGGGAAGTGAGGAATAAGAAATGATGAGATGGATAATAAAAATAATCTTATTTCCAATCAGCTTGCTGCTGAGTATCCTTACTGCCTTTCTGACATTTATACTTGGCATAGGAACAACTATTCTGTATTTCTTAATGCTGATGTGTATAGTTGCTGCAATAGGATCATTTATGCAAAAAGATATATCACTTGGCATTGAGGCATTGGTATTAGGATTTTTGTTAAGTCCTTATGGAATACCGATGGTCGGAGCAGCTGTTATAGCATTCCTTCAGGGAATCAATGAAGCAATAAAATCAATCTAAAAAAATTCATACAAATGGTTACCAAAGGCGATAGAAGAAAAACTATCGTCTTTTTCTTTGCAAATTTTTTGGGGAGGAGGTGAAGCGATGGACTTTGACTATTTCTATAACAGAGAAGCAGAAAGATTTAACTTTCTAAAAGTACCTGAAATATTGGTAGACGGAGAAGAATTTAAGGGACTGTCTGCTGAAGCAATTATCCTTTATTCTATGCTTTTGAAACGAACAGGAATGTCCT
>JAEWXG010000024.1 GCA_023396095.1 Bacillota bacterium
ATCTAAATGTGCTAAAAGAAGAAGTGTTAAAAAGCCTAACACTTGGGTTGACTGTGCTAGGCTTAAATATATTGATGAACTTGCCAAATCTCTTGGTGTATAGTTGTTATTTTTGGGAAAGATTTACACGATTTAGAAATATTAACTTTGAATTTTAAAATAGTTGTAGGAATCAGAAAAATATGATAAAATAGGAAATGTAAGAAAAGGAGGAAATAATATGAATGAAATAATGGATTCTGGTTTAGTTTTAAAAATTGAAGAATTGCTAAATAATGCAAGAAAGTTTGTATCTAATACCGTTATACAACATTATTAGCTACTTACATGGAAATTGGAAGATTGATTAATGAAGATATCAACAAGCATAATAATGAAGAAAATTATGAAAATAAATCTATAACAATATTATCAAAAGAATTGAGTAACAAATTCGGCAAAGGTTTTTCTAGAGCAAACATTTGGAATATGATTCATTTCTATCAAGAATATGGAAGCGTTCAAACACTGTCTGAACGATTAAATTGGTCTCATTATTGTGAACTTTTATCTATCAATGATAAAGATAGACGTTCTTTTTATGAAAAGGAATGTATAAATGCTAAGTGGAGTGTTAGAGAACTTAAAAGACAAATTCAATCATCTTTATTTGAAAGGCTTTTATTATCTAATGGAGATACTAATAGACAAAAAGTATTAGAACTTGCATTAAAAGGTAACGAAATATCTAAACCAGAAGACATTGTTAAAGATCCATATGTTTTTGAATTCTTAGGATTACCAGAAAACAAACCTATTATGGAATCTGATATCGAAGAAGCATTGGTAAAACAAATTGAAAAATTCCTTCTTGAACTTGGAAAAGGATTTATGTTTGTTGGTACTCAACAAAGAATAACTTATAAAAACAAGCATTATTATGCTGATATGGTGTTTTATAACAAAATATTAAAATCATATGTAATTATTGAACTTAAGAATTCTGATTTTATGCCAGAAGCTGTTGGTCAAATTAATATGTATTTAAATTACTACAAAGCTGAAGTTAATGATGAAGGAGATAATGATCCAATAGGCATTATTCTTTGTACGGATAAAGGAAATGTTAATTTAGAATATGCTTTAGGTGGTTTATCTAATCAAATATTTGCATCTAAATATGTTTTATATTTACCAAATAAAGAAGATTTAATTAAACAAGTCGAAATGGTGTTAGAAAATAATAAATAACAAAAAAAATCGGAGGATAAAATGAAAGATTTAAAAGAAGATAGATTTATAGTTAGTGTAAAAGTTGGCCCTAAAGGTCAAATTACAGTTCCAGCTGAGGCAAGAAAAATGTTTGATATTAAAGAAGGCGACACATTAATGGTAATGGGGGATAAAGAAAAAGGGCTTGCATTGGTTAAAGATACTGAATTTTATAAACTAATGGGTGGTTTTGGAAATGGCAGCAATCAAGATAAATAATTTAAGAAAAGAATACAAAGATGTAGTTGCTGTTGATGATTTAAATTTGGAAATTGAAGAAGGCGAACTATTTTCGCTTCTTGGTGTAAATGGTGCTGGTAAAACTACAACAATCAAAATGCTATCAACATTAACCAAACCAACTAGTGGTGATGCTTTAATTTATGATTATTCTATTAATAATGATGCAAATAAGATAAAAGAATTGATAGATATTTCTATGCAAGAAACAGCAATTGCAAGAAAATTAACTGTTGAAGAAAATATAGAATTTTATGCAAAATTATCAGGATTAAATAAGGATAAAGTAGAAGAATCTAAAAAAGAATTATATAAATCATTTGAATTAGATAAAGTTCGAAAGAAAAAAGCATCAAAACTTTCAGGTGGTTGGCAAAGAAAACTTTCAATAGCATTAGCTTTAGTATCAAAACCTAAAATACTATTTTTAGACGAACCTACATTAGGGCTTGATGTTATTGCAAGAAGAGAATTGTGGAAAGTTATTAGAGAACTTAAAGGAAAGATGACTATTATTCTTACTACTCATTATATGGAAGAAGCGGAAGCTTTATCTGATAGAATAGGAATTATGAGGGATGGTAAGCTTTTATTTGTTGGAACAAAAGAAGAATTGTTTGAAAAGACAAATAAAACAAATGTTGAAGATTCTTTTATTAAAATTGTATCTGGAGGTGAATTAAATGCGTAATTCATTATCTAGAATATGGGTATTAACAGTCAGAAATTTTAAAGAAATATTAAGAGATCCATTATCAATCATATTCACATTTGGGTTTCCTCTTCTTCTTGAAATTGTGTTTTATGCAATATTTCATAAGCTTACTGAACAATTCCAAATGAAATATTTAGCGCCTGGAATTGTAGTATTTGCACAAGCATTTCTAACATTATTCTCAGGATTATTAATATCTTTAGATAGAAATACATCATTCTTAACTAGACTATATGTATCTAAAGCTAAATCATATGAATTTATCTTTGGATATGCATTATCAGTATTTCCTCTTTCAATAGTTCAAGCTATCTTCTTCTATTTAGTTGGTGGAATATTTGATTCAAGCTTATTTGGAGTTGGAATGATTTATTCAATACTGCTTGCGGGGCTTACATCATTATTCTTCATCACATTTGGAATCATGTTTGGTTCTTTATGTAGTGAAAAATCTATTGGCGGTGTTTCATCAATAATTATTTGTGGTCAATCAGTGCTATCTGGAATGTGGTTTCCGCTTGATTCATTAAGTGGGACTATAAAAACAATTATGGAATGCCTTCCATTTAGAAATTCATATCTGTTAGTTCAAAATACAATGAATGGAATTAATGATATTTTCAAAGATTTCGTTTTACCACTTATAATTGTTTTAGCATATACGATAGCAGCATTTATTTCTGCAATACTATTATTTAGATTTAAGATGAAACAAAAATAATAAAACAAAAGGTGCTAAAGATTTACACGATTTGACCTAAGGGTGCTAAAAAATAAAGCAAGGGTGCTAAAAATTTTACACGATTACAAGGCAGGGTGCTAATATTGTATTAAAACATTTCTACTTTGGCATAATAGTAGAATAGGTTTGATACGACGTTATCAAGCCTTTTTTATATGTTTAGAATAGGTTTGAATCCTATTTTGAGGTATTTTTGCCTCATTTTTTAATTTTTAAAGAACAAAATCAGCTTTTATATTAGCTTTTGTAGAAGCAAGTCTTACACGATTTAAATAAACTGATTAAAATGTGAAATATTATTATATAAATTGTTGCACATTTTTGATTTTGGTGATATAATTTATGTGAAACAAAACCATAAAATAAGTTTCATATCTATAAGGAGGATCCTATGAGAAATATTGCAGAATTATTACACGAGCAAAAATTATTAAAATCAAGAATTAATAAAATGATTCATGGTTCAATAGAGATTAGAGAAAATAATGGTAATAAATATATTTATGTGCATTTTAGAAATGAGGGGATATCTACATCAAAATATGCAGGAGAATACAGCATAGAATTAAATAACCTTATTTTAGAAAACAATAAAATTGTAAAAGAATATAAAAAACAATTAAAAGTTATAAAAAAAGAATTGGGTTTATTACAATATACTTCTGAAGAATTAAGTGATAAAGTAAAAATGAATATTGATTTAGCTAGACGAAACATGGTTGATTCTATATATAAACAAGCTATGCTTGAATGTATTGTGACTACCTATTCTGATACAGAAACAATTGTTAATGGTGGAAAAGTAAAAGATATGACTGCATCAGATATATCTAAAGTTGTAAATTTAAAACATTCATGGGACTTCATTTTAAGTGAAGGAGTAATATTATATCCTACAAATTATGCTATTTTATGTCAAATAAATGAAATCATTGAAGAAGGTTTTTCTTACACCGCAGGAAGAATTAGGAGCGTTCCAGTTTCGATTGGAGGTTCAAAATACCTTCCGCCACTTCCTTATGAACCACAAATTAAGGAGGATTTAAATGAATTGCTTTCAAATGATAGTTCCCCTGAAATTGCTATTGAATTATTATTATATGTTATGAAGAAACAACTTTTCTTAGATGGAAACAAACGTACAGCAGTAATCTTTGCTAATCATTATCTTATAAGTAAAGGTTTAGGATTAATTGTAATACCTGTGGAATTAGTAGAAGAATTTAAAAAACACCTAATTGATTATTGCGAAGATAAAAACGAAAATATAAAAGAATTATTAATAACTAAATGCTACACTAAATTGTAGAGTTTCTAAAGCTTCAAAAATTTTAAAAATATTATTATTATCTACCATAAGTTGAGTTTATAAAAACTCCCCAGATCAACCAATGGTATGTAGACTTGTTTTACTCAATAATTTACACTGATGGTGAAAAGAGGCAAAACATCATGGATATGATTAAAATTGGAAAATTTATTCAGTTAAAAAGAAAAGAACAAAATTTAACACAAATGGATTTGGCTGAAAAACTAAATATAACTGATAGAGCAATATCTAAATGGGAATGTGGTAAAGCAATGCCAGATCCATCTATTATGCTTGAATTACCTGATATTTTAAACATTAGTGTAAATGAATTATTAACAGGGGAGGATTTAGAAATGACAAATTATAACAAGCAAGTTGAATTAAATCTTATTGAATTAAAAAAACAAAAAGAAGATTCTGATAAAAGACTTTTAGCAATGGAAATAGTAATAGGTTTTATTGTAACAATGTTCTTAGTATCATTAGTATTTATTGCCGCATTATGTAAAGAAAACAATATTGAATTGAAAGAGGTACGATGCCCGCGTCTTCAAGCCATTCGAGCGAACCGCGGTAATCAGCAAATTTTGCGCCAGAACGAACCTTTGAAATTTGGAATTTCTTGTTTTCTTTGCCGAGCTGGAAAGGAACGGAGCGAAATACGTTGGTAATACGCGATTTATCAAGTCCTATGGTATATTGCCGGATGTCTGCTTCGTAACCGATAACGATTTGGCGTTGAATTTCAAGAGTGTTTTCAAATGTCTTTTTTGAAACGAAATCTTTTACGGCTTCAGGCATACCGCCGACGATGCAGTAATCCAAAAACAAGTCGTTATAGATTTTCAGTACGGCAGGAGAAAACGGGGTAAACGATTGCATATGGGACAAAACATCTTCCTTAAAGGAATCGTCGTATCCGAGCGCCCATAAAAACTCTTCAAAGTCGAGTGAACGCATTTCGATTTTGGTCTTATAGCCTACGCTGATATTCGAGATTTTCTTGTAATGGACGCCAAGCAGAGAACTGCTGCAAATCACATCGTAATTTCCGTCAAGCGAAAAAAATTTCAAGGACGTTACGATATCGGGAAATTCCTGAATTTCATCAAAGAAAATAAGAGTTTTGCTTTTGGTGAATCTGGCTTCCGGGTTAATTCGAGAAATGTTTTTAATAATGGCTTTGGTAGAGTATCCATTTTCAACAATTTGCTTATAAACGGGATCTTCAGCAAAGTTGATTTCAACAATGCTTTCGTAATTTTGCTCAGCAAAGGTTTCGATTGATTTTGTTTTGCCAATCTGTCTTGCGCCTTTTATAATAAGCGGTTTGTGATCCGGGCTTGCTTTCCAATCGAAAAGAAATTTGTCGATTTTCCGTTTCAAGTATTCGCTCATAGTTAATAACCTCACTTCAATCCTATTTCAGCACATTAAAAAGATAAAACCAAGCGTGCTTATAAAAAATGAGTGAGTTCACTTCGCATATTCACTAAAAAATGAGCGAGTTTGTGTCGATGATTGCCATTTTTATGTTTTTACGTTGATTGATTTATGTGATTTGAGCAAAAACACTTTATAGATTTGCGGTAAAATGTCGGATTAAAAAGAAAAATAAAATTTTTGGAGGTTAAAAAGAGTATACAAGATAACTCCGTAACATAAAGGAGCAGAAAACAATGAAAGATAGAAACTTAAAATTCAAAAAAAGTTATGCAGAAGTTTCTCGAGTAATGGACGATAAACAAACAGGAAGACTTATTAAAGCAGTATCGGATATGTTTTTGATGGGGAATGTTATGACGGGAACGACACGGAAATCAAGAGTGCGTTCATTTTTGTGAAAGTATTTCTCGACAGCGAAATTGAAGACAGAGAAAACGGAAGAAAAGGCGGTATTAAGAGCCGTGAATTTCGCAAAGTAAAAGAAGACCAAGCAAGTATTACAAAGGTGATTGTAAGCGGTATTGTTGCAAGCGAAATGATGAAAAGTATGTTTGATAATAATGAAAATCAATCTGATGACGACAATGAATGTCCTGAAAAATAGATTGCAAAAGTAGTGGATTCTACATAAGGCAATGTTATTTTAAAACAATAGAAGGCAATGTAATCCATTACGTGTATATAGAGCAATTTATTGATGATCTGGATAAGAAATAGAACATCAAAGAGATAGCGTTCGATAGATGGGGTGCTGTTCAAATGACACAGAACTTAGATGCGATGGGATTTACTGTTATTTCATTGGGACGGGGTTTAAGGATACGAGTTTTTCGACCAAAGCGCTTATGAATCTTGTAATGGGGGTGTAAACTCGCACACAACGCGCATTTAGTGCTTAGGTGGATGATGGACAACATACCCATACGAGAACCGATCCTGCGGGTAATATAAAAATGGATAAATAAAAATTAGTAGAGAAAATAGACGGTACAGTCGCAATGGTAATGGCTCTAGATAGAGCGATAAGGAGTGGTTGCGAGAAGGTAGTTTCAATTTATGATCAGAGAGAATTAGTGTTTATTTGGCGAGTTTCAGCATTCACAAATCAAAAACTATAAAAAATAATAAAGTTTTGGAATTGGGATTTCCAAAACTATTAATTTTTTGACTTTTTTGAGTATAATATAGTTAAAAGGAAAAGGAGATAAGAGAATGGCAAAATTAATAAATCGACCTGAATATTTGAAGCAGTTAATTGACAATATAGATGTAGACCTTGTAAAAATCGTGACAGGAATTAGAAGATGCGGTAAGTCTTCCTTGCTTGATTTATTCCACGAATATTTGCTAGCAAGCGGAGTAAATGAAGGAAATATACTTCATATGAATTTGGAGTCATTAAAATATAGAGATTTGACTGACTATCTTGCTTTTTACGACTATGTCAAAGGATGTATCGCAAAAGAAGGAAAAACCTATCTAATATTTGATGAACTTCAAGCAGTTACTCGTTGGGAAAAGGCAATCGAATCATTTAGGCTTGATTTTGATGTAGATATTTATATAACAGGCTCAAATGCTTACTTGCTTTCAAGTGAATTCTCTACCTTACTTTCGGGGCGTTATGTGGAAATAAAGGTTTTTCCATTATCATTTAAGGAATTTTTTGATTTCTACACATTTGAAAATAGCGTGTCAATTGAAGAGAAATTCCAAAAATATCTGCAGTTTGGTGGGATGCCTATTCTTAGAGAATACAACTTTAACGAGACAAGAATTAACCAAGCTCTTGACGGTATATATTCAACCATTGTTTTGCATGATATTCTGCAAAGAAATAATGGTATAGGCCAAAAAGTTCTTCAAAAAATCATGTTGTTTTTATGCTCTAATATAGGTAGTATAACATCACCTAATAACATAGGTAACGTTCTTACTAGTGAAGGTGAGATAGAATCAAAAAAAGGTAAAGGTATTGCTGGTAAAACGGTAAGTAAGTATATAGAAATGCTACAAAATGCATTCATTTTCTTTACTGCCCAAAGGTACGATATAAAAGGTAAACAATTATTAAAAACCTTAGAGAAGAATTATATAATTGATTTAGGTTTTAGAAACATGCTGTTAGGTTACAGAGATGTTGACAGAGGTCATATTCTTGAGAATATAGTATTCCTTGAATTGATAAGAAGAGATTACAGGGTTTATATAGGCAAAATTGGAAATACTGAAATCGACTTTGTTGCTGAAAAATCTAATGAAAAGATATATATTCAAGTATCTGAGAGTCTTGCATCAAAAGAAACGCTTGAGCGTGAACTTAGACCGCTTAAACTTATCAATGATAATTATGAAAAAATCATACTGTCAATGGACAGAAGTTTTGTGATATCTTATGACGGCATAAAAACGATAAACCTTATAGATTGGTTGATAAAGAATAATTAAAGGTAAATAACAACATTAAAGGTAAG
>JAEWXG010000011.1 GCA_023396095.1 Bacillota bacterium
AAGTGGAAGGATATATCAATGCAAATCTTTCGAGAAAAACAGCACTTAAAATATACGAAAGAGGAATTAACTCTTCATCTTTAGCGGCATCCTTTCCTTTTGTTTCATCTAAAATAACGGATAAAAATGGAATGTATTTAGGTTCAAATGATAATGGATTTCCTGTTATGCTTGATATCTGGAAGAGAGATGAAAAGCATAATAACTCTAATGCGTTTGTTGTTGGAACATCCGGTTCCGGGAAATCATATTTTCTAAAAGTTCTTTTGTCACATTTATATTCAACAGGGTCTAAAGTATACATATTGGACCCAGAAAATGAGTATAAATATCTATGTGAAAATTTTAATGGAAAAATGATAGATATCGGAAAAGGTGATAAGGGTAGAATTAATCCTTTTCATATTTATGCAAGTATTGATGACGAAAGAAGTGATGTTTTAGAAAACAAGGCGATATTCAATGCCCATTTAAGAACACTTGAGAGTTTTTTTAGAATAATACTTCCTAAAATAACAGATGAAGCCCTCGAGTATTTGAATAATGCGATTATTGAGACATATTCAATAAAGGGGATTGGTGAATCAACAGAAATATCTTCTTTAAAGCCGGAAAATTTTCCTATCTTTGATGACTTAATTAGATATTTAAACAATGAATATGGAAAAAATGCAGATAATTTATATAAAAGGAATATTCTATCTACTGTAATAACATATATTTCCAAGTTTGGCGGTGGTGGAAGATACTCTGATTTATGGAACGGGACAACCACACTTAAAGTAGATACAGACTTTACGGTATTTAATTTTCAATCGTTATTTGCTGCTAAAAACGATATTGTAGCAAACGCACAAATGCTTTTAATCTTTAGATATTTAGAAGAGCGATTAATTGTAGAGAAGAATTTAAATGACAAATTAAACAGATTAACACATACGGTTATAGTGGTAGATGAAGCCCATTTATTTATAGATAAAAAATATCCGATAGCACTTGATTTTATGTATCAAATGACAAAAAGAATAAGGAAATATGGAGGAGCATTTATTCCGGCGACTCAATCAATATCCGACTGGAATGCAACAGAAGAGATAAGGAACAAAACATCTGCAATACTTAGAAATTCACAATACTCATTCATATTTAAACTAAAAGGAAAAGATGTGGAAGATTTGGTTGATTTATATAAATCATCGGCACCTATAAACGATGTGGAAAGGAGTAGAGTTGCAAGAGCAAATACCGGTAATTGTTTTTTAATTGAGTCAGAAGAAAAAAGAGAAATGTTTCAAGTGGATGCAAATGAAACGATTAAGGGATTTTTCGAAGGTGTAGTAGAAGATGATGATATTAATGAGGTGAAAGAAGATGAAGAAGATATGGAAGATTGAAACAACAATAATTTTAATATTAATTTTAGCAACATCGATATTTGTGATATTGGGAAGGTTAAATGTTAAGGCAGAAGGCGATACATTGGAATTAATTAACACACCTAAAGTTGTAGAGTTTACCCTTGATAAAGAAAAATATTATAGCATGTGGACCGCTGATTATAAAAAGGTAATAAAAAGATTTAAAGCAGAAGTTTTCGCTAAAAAAAATAATGAAAATAACTTCGTCTTATACATCAAACCAACAGAAATTACATTTCATGGAGATTTCGCAGATATTTCTGGATTCAAGGTTGAAGGCTATGGGGCGATGAAAGAATTTACAAAAATATATGACAATATAGCTCAATATAAAGATAAAGAAATTGAGATAGGTGTAATGACAACTTCCGGAAGTTATTTTAATATCTCTTTTTATGCCAACGATTGGAAAAGCCCTAAAAAAACCGAAGCCTATTATATACTTAAAACAGAATATCCAAGCGTGACATTTAAAAATTTTGCAGGAAAAGCAATTGCAAATGGAGAATTTGTAAACGATGGTTTTACATATGAAAAGGATGATCCTAAAGAATACATTAAAGATATAGCAATAACCAAAGACAATAAAAAATACGACTATAATGGGAACACAGAAAAAACAACATATTATCGTTTAGGTAAAGAAGATGAATTTAAGGCTAAGGAAGTTTTAAAAAACGAGATAGCAACAGAAGAAAAGAAAAAAGTAGAAACAACAGTATATGAGGCGACAGCAGAAAATGCAGCGATTGTGGCCATAGGTGATATTGGTTTCATGTATGAAGATATGACATGCTATAAATATTCTGGATTGTTATATGGAAGATATACCAGTGTCGAAAGTGCAATAAACATATATGCAGAATCACAAATAAAAGAAAAGAAGGTAAAGGGAGCTGATGATGAAGGTGCTTATGAAATAAAAATTACGCTAAAGAATGGGAAAGTATTAAAACAAAAATTTACAATTTTAAAAAAGGTACCGGAGTTTAATATTACGGGCACTCTGAATGAAAATCTTTTTACCAACGAATTTACAATCAAAGCAAAAGACAGTGCAAACTTAAAAAGTTTTAAATGGAAAATGAAAAATGGGGAATATACAGCATTGGATAATAGTGGTAGTTTTGATTCTAAAGAAAAACTTGATGGTGAGTATGAATTCCAATTAACTGACAAGGCAGGAAATATAGTAACTAAAAAGATTGTTTTAGATACAAAAAAACCTACACTAACAAACTATAAACAATATATAAACAGCAGTTACAGATTTGTGTTTAACGATATCAATATTAGTAATGTAACAGTTAAAAATTCAAACAACGAAGATGAGATATTTAATAGTTCATCTTTAATTATAAATTCACAAAATGAAGGAAAATATACAATCCGTGCTATAGACAGGGCTGGCAATCAAAGTGGTGAATATATAGTTATTGTAGATACAACAAAGCCTGTAATAACTAACCATAGAGAATATACAAACAAATCATTTGATATAAATTACAACGAAAGTTATATAAAAGCCATTTATTTAAAAGACCCGCAAGGGAATATTCAAGAGAAAAACGCTCTTAATATTAATTTGCCTATAAGTATAGAAGGTAAGTGGACAGTGTATGCGGAAGATTTGGCTGGGAATAAATCTCTTGAAAGCTATATCATCGTAGACACAACAAAACCTGTTATTAAAATAGAAGATATTTTAAAAAAGAATGTAGGAGATGGTGGAGCTACTAATAAACCTGTTAAGTTTAATGTTTCGGATATTAACCTAATTGATAATAATATTACAATTTATGAAAAAATAAATGATGAGTATGTGTTAATAACAGGTGAGTTTAATACGGGCAGGATATATTTTAATGCCTTGGATCTAAAAGAAGTAGAAGGT
>JAEWXG010000018.1 GCA_023396095.1 Bacillota bacterium
AAAAAAAGCGAGCAAAAAAGTACCTTAAAAACTGGATAGAAAAAACAAACGAATAAGGGAAATTGAAGATAGAAAAGAATCTTTAATTTCTTTTAAGAAAACCAAAAAACAATAAGCTTAGAAATAAGCGAACCTGTTAATTTCGAGAGAATTAAAGAGTTAGAATTTGAACTAAAGAGTTTGATTCTGGCTCAGGATTAACGCTGGCGGCATGCCTAACACATGCAAGTCGAACGGAGATAGCAATATCTTAGTGGCGAACGGGTGAGTAACGCGTGAGTAATCTGCCCTACATTACGGGATAACACAAAGAAATTTGTGCTAATACGGTATGAAACATAGCATCGCATGATGCAATGTTAAAAGATTTATCGATGTAGGATGAGCTCGCGTCCCATTAGCTAGTTGGTGAGATAATAGCCCACCAAGGCAACGATGGGTAGCCGGTCTGAGAGGATGAACGGCCACATTGGGACTGAGACACGGCCCAGACTCCTACGGGAGGCAGCAGTGGGGAATATTGGGCAATGGAGGAAACTCTGACCCAGCAATGCCGCGTGAATGATGAAGGTCTTTTGATTGTAAAGTTCTTTAGTTTCGAAGGAATAAATGACCTAGAAAAGAATAAGCCCCGGCTAAATACGTGCCAGCAGCCGCGGTAATACGTATGGGGCAAGCGTTATCCGGAATGACTGGGTGTAAAGGGTGTGTAGGCGGTTTAGTAAGTTGGGAGTGAAATACCTAGGGCTTAACCCAGGTGCTGCTTTCAAAACTGCTAGACTTGAGTGTAGGAGAGGAAAGTGGAATTCCTAGTGTAGCGGTGGAATGCGTAGATATTAGGAGGAACATCAGTGGCGAAGGCGACTTTCTGGACTATAACTGACGCTGAGGCACGAAAGTGTGGGGAGCAAACAGGATTAGATACCCTGGTAGTCCACACTGTAAACGATGGATACTAGATGTAGGGAGTATCAACTCTCTCTGCGTCGTAGCTAACGCAATAAGTATCCCACCTGGGGAGTACGGCCGCAAGGTTGAAACTCAAAGAAATTGGCGGGGACCCGCACAAGCAGCGGAGCATGTGGTTTAATTCGAAGCAACGCGAAGAACCTTACCAAGATTTGACATCGTATGCAATCTGTAGAAATACAGAGTTCCTTCGGGACGTATAGACAGGTGGTGCATGGTTGTCGTCAGCTCGTGTCGTGAGATGTTGGGTTAAGTCCCGCAACGAGCGCAACCCTTATGATTAGTTGCCAATATTAAGTTAGGAACTCTAGTCAGACTGCCGCGGTTAACGCGGAGGAAGGTGGGGATGACGTCAAATCATCATGCCCCTTACATCTTGGGCTACACACGTGCTACAATGGCTATTACAAAGAGTTGCGAGCTGGTAACAGTAAGCGAATCTCAAAAAGATAGTCTCAGTTCGGATTGTGGGCTGCAACCCGCCCACATGAAGTCGGAGTTGCTAGTAATCCCGAATCAGAATGTCGGGGTGAATGCGTTCCCGGGTCTTGCACACACCGCCCGTCACGCCATGGGAGTGGGGAGTACCCAAAGTCGATGAGCTAACCCGCAAGGGAGGCAGTCGCCTAAGGTAAGACTCATGACTGGGGTGAAGTCGTAACAAGGTAGCCGTATCGGAAGGTGCGGCTGGATCACCTCCTTTTAAGGAGCAGATTTATCTGTAACTTAAGTTGAGTTTGTATCGAAAGATACATTCAGCTGATATTTCAATATATCAGCTATATATACTCCCTTATTCGTTTTGCTTTCTATTCAGATTTTCAAAAAGCTCTTGATATTCAGGAGCTTTTTTTATTGGAAAATTTATTGCTTATAAGTGGAAATGCTTATTAATTGTCCAACTTGCTTTAAATAAAATATATTAGATTTTATGTTTTTTTGTAACAGAATGCATATATTTAGATTTAAAGATTGGTATGTTTTTTTGTGTGTTTAATTCAAAATCATATATTATTTTTTAATGCAACTTGCATATATGTAAGTGTTTTTATGCTTTTTACTATTTAAAAAACAATTTAGGTATCTAGAAATAAGTTACCTTATTACAATGAAGGAACTTGCTAAAATACAGATAGAAAAGTCTTATAAAAATCAATGATGAGATATGGATTTGGTCTATAATTTTATTTTATTTAGCCAATTTTTAAGAGAGAACATAGATTATTAATGTAAAAATTTTGTAAAAAATTGACGTTTTCCTTATTGATATAACAGATAAATAATGTTAAAATACTATTATTATATAAATATAATAAATTATATGTCACTTTTTAGAGGGAGTTATGTTTAAAAAAATTAATCAAAAATCTGTCAAGGCATTTAATCTAAAGACGTTATTATTAATAGCATCAATATCTTTCATTGTTTTACTTACGGTTATTTTTAGTAATTTATTAGTAAGCGCGGAGGAAGTAGCATATACTGATGCAAATTTTACAATAACAGGATCGGTAGAATTCAATTGGAATGTAGAAAATAAAAAACCAACTTGGAATGCTGATAATAAGAGTAAATTAATTTGCGCTTATCAAGGAACAGATACTCCTTTTAATTCTCAACAAAAATTAAAACCTGAAGCTAAGATTAAAATTGTTTATAAATTTATGAAACCAGATGGGAGTTTTGTTGAGGTAGAACATGATGAGTGGGTAACAGATTTAAAACTTCAAGAATCAATTGAATCTTTTGGTTTTGGATTAACAAATGTTACATGTGTTATTACTCCTAAAACCAATGGTGATACATTTACGAATGGCCTTACTCAAATACAAAAAGAAATCAAAGTATATTCTAAGATGTCAATTCAAGAAGCAGTGAGAGTTGCAGCTAGAGGAAACATTCCCAAGTTAAACTTAACATCCAATATATGGACATATGAGTATGAAATATCAACTATATATGATGCAAGTTCACCAGAGCAAACAATTTTAACATATTATACTGGTTTCACAAATAGACCTATTTTTATATATTCTCAAGCTTATTTAGAGGCACGTTTTGGAGAGGAAATATTTGGCGGAGTTTCATATGATGTATATGTTGGGATAGAAAAATTTAGGGTGAAAAATGATGCAGAAGACAATTCGTTATATGACAAGCTAATTTACAAAGGGAATCCTGCAAATAAGGATATATATCTATGCAACGATATTGATAATAATACTATCAACAGTTTGGAAGGTACTGATCCAGGAGCATATACAGATTTAGGATATAATGCAAAGACAAATGATTATATTCAGGAAATTGCCATAGCAAATTCATTTGTATCTATTTTGATTTTACCTGAACCAGTTTTATACACTTTTTCAACAATGGAGCAACAAGCAAAATATTTAGAGTTTAATGATTCTATGCAAGCCCCTAAAACAATGGCTGAAATGGAAGCATTATTTCAAAGTTTATTTGATATAAATGATGGACTTTATAGATTTAAATGTTTACAAGCACAAAAAACTTTAAAGATAGCAAAGTTCGGGGACAAGTATAAAGCAACAATAAACTTAAGAGATTCAGTACAACTTTTAACAGAAGATAGAATAGGAAAAATATATGATAGACAAGATAATGAAGTAGTTAAATTAAAATCAAAAATTTCTTCAGAGCCTGTGGATTTAGAGTATTCAGTATTAGGGTCTTCTGTTGGAATTATAAAAGGTACAAACTTTATGAAAGTTATACCTGCAGGAGAATATGTAATAGAAGTAAAAGTTAAAAACAGTTTAATATATAAATTGACAAACGAAAATAACTATTACCTTGTTCCTAGTGTTTTAAAGATATCAGTAGATAAAGTGAAAGGTGAATTTGAAGGTAGTGTAGCAGATGATACATATGTAATGCATGGGTTGGTGGATTTAGATGATCCAGCGTTACTAAATAAATATAATGTTTCATTAGCATCTAATAAAGGTGTTCAATTCAACAAAATTTATATTGTAAGTAAAGCTCCACTTCCAGATTTTGAAGTATTCCCTGCGCAAAAGTTAGTTTATGATGGTGAAGCAAAGCCAGTGCAAATTTCAAAATATATTATTCAGGATACAATTCAATTTAAAACAAAGTATGTAAAAATTACTAATGGTATTGAAGAAGCTATTAATGATGAAAATGTAAATATTAATGGTCCTAAAAATGCTGGTTTATATTTAGCAACTGTAGAAATTACAGATCCTAATTACGTTCTAGTTAATCATATAAAGACAATTGAATTTGAAATTAAAAAGGCTAAATTCGCTGTATATTCTGTATCTGTTAGTGAAATGAAAGGAGAATATAAAGACAGGGATGGTTCAATAAAGAATGGGAAATATACTATTGTTGAATTTGGTTTAGCAGCAAATGAAGTATTTGTTAGCGGTGGAGATATATATTTCTGTATTGATAGTGGGTCACATTTTTCAAATGACATTAAAGACTTAATTAATTTAAAGAGAGGGAAACATAAAATTGCAATTTATAGCATTTCTGAAAACTTCGCATTATCAGAATCCATGAAGCCAACTGTTGAGTATATGAACTTTGAAGTTCCAGATACAAGAAGTGTTCCTTTATTAGGAGGCTTTTTAGGGGGCTTACTTCCATCAATTGCTAATTATAATGCAATGGTAGCATTTTTAGTTGGTATGTTGTTATTGATCATTGCAATAATTTTCATTTTGCGTTCTTTAGTTTTAAGAAGAAGAGCAAAGAAAGGTAAAGTGAAAAAAGTTAAAAAAGAGAAAAAATATGATTCATTCTATAATGAAAAAATTAGTGCAAAGAAGGCAAAAGCCGAAGAGAAGAAGTTGCAAAAGAGTAACAAAAGAAAGGAAAAAATTGAAAAAATTGACGAAGAAATCGAGAAAGAAGAAACTGTTACTGAAACTGTCGAGCCGGAGAATGTTGAATAGGTTATTTAGTATTTAGTAAAACAAAAAAGAGCAAATGTTTTGCTCTTTTTTTATTTTTAAAAATCTTTTGTTAGAAATATGGATAAAGGAAAGAAAATGATAAAAATTTTATTATTTCGAAGTTATTGTTTTAATGCTTTAATATACTACCTCTTGAGACATATATTGAAAACAAGATGAAGATAGAATTTAATTATATGGTATAGCGTTTTATGCAAATTTATAAAATATACATAACTATTATTAGTGGATATAGCAAAGATAAAAGAGATAAAAAATTTTGTGTTAACAAGGTTAAAGAAGGATGTCTTTGTAATATTTAGTAAAAAGAATACATTTTTTACTGTATTAAATAAATGGCGGACATACTGGGTGAAATATATATTGCTTATTGGGAATTAAGTACTTTGGAAATTAGTCCATAAAAAAAGAACTTAGATGCCCATCTAAGTTCTTAATATGTAACAACATAAATTACATCTGTGAGGCTATAAATTCGATCCAAGCATTAGTCAGATATTGTTCAGCTTCATCACTAAAAGCTTTTAGTGGTGCGCAACGGTTAATTGTATCAAGATCAGGGAATTGTCTTGTATCTACTTTTACATAAATAGGAGTATCACCACCAATGAAGTATGAGAGATCAATTTCATCTTCCTCTGCGTATGTTTCGTTCAAATAATCTATTACTTCAGGAGCATTACAACAAGTATTGTATCCAATGTAATCCATATTATCGATAGCGATTTCTGGCTTTGCCATAAAATTAATGAATAAATTTGCAGCTTTATCATTTTTTGCATTTTTAGGTATGCACCAAGCATCACAGAAAATGCTTGATCCTTCATTTGGAACATAATAATCCATTACTTTGTTGTATTCTTTAGCTTCTGTAATACTATAGAAAGCGTCTCCACCCCATTGAGGGATACCAATTAGTTTTTCATTTGTTATAACTTGTATTTTTCCCTCATCGCCTTCCAACCCATAACTAACATAACTATGTTCAATTAATTGTTGTTTAACTTGATTTATAAATGAAATAGAAGAGTTGTTAATTATATCGTAAACTGTTTGTACGTCAGGATATTGTTGGTCAGCAGAAGATTTATATTTTCCGTTAGATAAAGATTGATGAATTGCTGCTATCATAAAAGCGTCTCTTTGAGAGTTTTTCATCATGATTCTTCCCTTAAATTGTTTGTCCCAAAGTATGTCCCAGCTTTCAACAATATCTGGATAACCATTTTCATTTACATCATTTAATAATTCAGGTTTATTTTTTGCCATTAACTCTAAGTGAGTTCTGTTAAAGCTTATTCCAACAGTTCCCCACATATATGGATAAGAATATTTGAAACCAGGATCAAATTCTAAACGATTTTCAATAAGAGGAGAAATTTGATGCCTATAATCCTCGATTTGATTGCCATTAACGTCTTTGCCTAAGTCGGTGGCTAGTGGTTTGAGTTGTTTTAGGTTAATCATTTTTTCAATTACATAGTCCGAAGGACAAATCAAGTCATAATCGGAAGTTTGTGATTTAGTCATCATACCTTCTGGTGCAAGAAAAGAAGAATCGTAAAATACTTTGATGTTGCGTCCAGTAATTTCGCGATAATATTGTTTGAAACGGTCAATCATATTGGTTGGGTTTTCACTTTCTTCATCTATCCAAATGTAGTCAGCAACATTGGCTATTTTTAAATAATCTGTAGAATTACAACTTGCAAAGATAGGTAAAACAATCATTAATGAAAATATGATGGATAATAGGAATATTAGTTTTCTTTTCATGTTATTTTTTCTCCTTTTCTGTAGCAACCATATTTGATTTAACTGTGATAATAGTTAGTATTCCCAATAGGAAAATAAAAATAAATGTGGTTAATGCTCTAATTTCTGGAGGTAAACTCTTTTTACCTGAGAAAGTGCTATAAATATATGTTGATATAGTTTGGAAGCCATCAATGTTATATTGAGTAATAACAAAGTCATCAATGCTTAATGTAAAAGCAAGAAGTCCTCCAGTTATGATTCCTGGTAGTAATTGGGGAATAATTACTTTTATCATTGCTTGGTATGGTTTTGCGCCCAAATCAATTGCTGCTTCATATAAGTTTTTATCGAGTCCTTTTAATCTCGGCATAACATTTAATATTACATATGGTGTGCAGAATGAAATGTGAATTAGCATTAATGTAAGAAAAGAAGTTGCCAAATTTGAAACTTTAAAAATACTTCTAAAAACTGAAAATAATAACATTAGTGCAATTGCTGTAATTATTTCTGCATTTACCATTGGAATTTCAGAAACACTATTATATAAATTTTTTGCAATTTTATTTCTTGTTGCATAAATGCCGATTGCAGCGAATGTGCCTAAAATTGTAGAAATGATAGCAGTAATTACACCAACTAATAAAGTATTACCGAATGCTTGTCTAATAACGATAGAATTAGGGCCATGGAATAGTTCTTTATAAGCATTGAAAGAAAATCCTGTCCATGTATCAAACGACACTGATTCTGTGAAAGAAAAGACTATTAACCAAATTATTGGTAAATATAAAAAGATTAAAACGAGAGCAAGAAAAACTTTAATAGTGATTTTTTTATATAAAGACAGCATTTTTGCATTAAAAAATTTATCCATTAGTTTAGTCCTCCTTCATTAGTTGATTGATCAAATTTTCTTAAAAGTACCATAGATGCAAATATGAAAATTAGTATTATGAATGAAATTGCACTTGCGACATTATAATTTTGGTGAACAATATTCAAGTCAATCATGTTTCCAATTAGTGCAACTTTTCTATTCGAGAGCATATCTGATATAACGTATGTTGTAATAGTAGGAGTAAATACCATTGTAATTCCACTTAAAATTCCTGGTTTAGACAAAGGTAAAACAACTTTAATGAATGTTTTAAATGATGATGCCCCCAAATCAATAGCGGCTTCATACAAACTATTATCGATTTTTGTTATTGAGTTATAAATAGGAATAACCATGAATGGCAGAAAGTTATATGTCATACCAATTATTATTGCGCCAATTCCTAGAGGGAAATGAATAGAATTAAAGAATGCTTTAGTAGCAAGTGTTCTCAATAAGAAATTCATCCACATTGGAATAATAAATAACATAATTAACATTTTTGATTTATTGTACTTTTTATTTGCCAAAAAATAAGCAGTTGGATACCCAATTAAAAAACAGATAATGGTTGAAACTATGCCAAGCCAGATTGATCTGCCTAGTACTTTTAAGTAGATAGGAGTAAAAACAGCAGCATAATTTTTAAATGTAAATTCTGTTGTTAATGTTCCGGCAGTCCCCCTTTTTGTGAATGAATAAACAAATAAAATGAATAAAGGAAGGACTATAAAAATGAACATAAATACACCATATGGGATTGCATATAAATAATTCTTATTATTTTTTTTCTTTTTCATTTTATTCCTCAATAAAATTTAAGAATATAAAATTCTCAGCCAAAATTTTCAAGCCTACTCTATCATTATTATCCCAAACATAAGGAGTGTAAGCTGTATATCTTACATTAGAGTCAGATATGATTGAAACCTCGTATCTATTACCTTTGTAAATAGGGAATTCAATATTGCCGGCCAAAGGAGCATCTTCTTCATGATCAAGAAGATCAATATTATCGAAATCAACACGAAGTAAAGCTGTTTTTCCTTTTAAGATTATTTCTTCCTCGTTTTCATTAGCCAAAATATCGTTTTCAGAATCATATTTGTAATTAGGAAACATGATAGAAGGATCGATGTCGTATGTTGCATTATCAAAAAAGATTTGTTTATTAGAAATAAACTCGGCTTTTATTGTATTAAAGAATGCTTCTTTTTTCATTAATTGAATGTTGAATGGGTCAATGTAAATACCAACCAAATCTCCAATTTTACTATCTTTTGTGCTATGACAAATAAAATCATAACCATTTGCTTTGATAGCTATTTCGTAGTGAACACCTCTAAAGAAAGAAGAAATAACTTCTCCGTCAAACAAGCCTTTTCCAGGAGCTTTAATAATAACATCTTCCGGTCTAACAACTACGTCAACTGGCTCATCTTTTTCAAAGCCTGTATCCACACAATCAAAAACGTGATTTAAGAATTTAACAACTTTGTCTTGAACAACAATACCATTGAAGATATTTGATTCACCGATAAAGTTTGCAACGAACATATTTGTAGGTTCATTGTAAATATCTGTAGGAGAACCTTCCTGACAAATTACTCCTTCACGCATTACAATGATAGTATCGCTCATTGTTAAAGCTTCTTCTTGGTCGTGTGTAACATATATAAATGTAATGCCAAGTTTTTTATGCATTTCTCTTAATTCTTCTTGCATTTCTTGTCTCATTTTTAAGTCTAATGCCCCTAATGGTTCATCAAGAAGTAAAACATCTGGCTCGTTTACAATAGCTCTAGCAATAGCAACACGTTGTTGTTGTCCTCCAGAAAGAGAAGTAACATCTCTTTTTTCATATTCAGAAAGACCTACGATTTTTAAAGCTTTTTTAACTTTTTCAGAAATAATCTGTTTACTAAGTTTGACTTTTTTTATTTTTGTTTTTCCGTTCTTTGTTACTTCAATCTCTTCTCTTTTTAGTTTTAATCCAAAAGAGATATTGTCAAAAACATTTAAATGAGGGAAAAGTGCATATTTTTGAAAAACGGTGTTAACAGATCTTTTATGTGCAGGAGTATTTATTATATCTTCTCCGTTAAATAAAATTTGACCGCTTGTAGGGCTTTCAAAACCAGCAATCATTCTAAGAGTGGTTGTTTTTCCACATCCAGAAGGGCCCAAAAGAGTAACAAATTCCCCTTTTTTAACTTTTAGTGACAAATTGTCAACTACAGTTTTACCATCAAATACTTTCGAAACATTTTTAATTTCAATAATGTATTTATTGTCCATTTTTTCTCCTTATATTAAAAACTTGGTGGAGTTGAAATCCACATTATTTTTGCAATGCTATTTGTATTATTTTCGATGCTATGAACTTTATCTGCTACAAAATAAAAAGAATCTCCCTTTTTCAGTTTATACATATTGTAATCGTAGATAAGAGTGATTGAACCTTCAAGAACATAACCAAACTCTTCGCCATCGTGTGGCATATCTTGTAAAACTTTATTTTTTGGTGAGATCTCCATGATAATTGGTTCCATCATATTTTTTTGTGCGTTTGGGACAAGCCATGTTGTTTTTTGCTCTGGAAATACTTTTTCAAAATAGTCTTCATTTTTAAATACAATTTGTTCGTTTTGAGATTCTCTAAAGAATGCTTGTAAATTTGTTCCTAAGGCTTGTAAAAGATCAACTAATGTAGCAATAGAAGGAGAAGTAAAATCATGCTCTAATTGTGATATATAACCTTTAGTTAAATCACAACGATTTGCGAGTTCGCTCTGAGTTAATCCACATTGTAAACGTAATAATTTTAATTTAGCTCCAATTTTCATCAGCTTCTCCGGTTTGCTTATACTAAGAATTTAGTTTAGTTTCTCTAAACAAAACATAATAAAAATTATATGTTATTGCAATGTAATGTCAATAAAATTTGATTAATATTTGATAAAATTTTTTGTAGAAATTATGTGCTAAGTTTTGTTGCTAAAACATTAAAATATTATTTTAAAATTACAACTCAAAGTTTTTAGAAAATTTAGTTTTATTAATACATTAAAAAGTAGCAGTGAAAATAATAAAAAAGTGGCTTTTCAGCCACTTTTATGCATTAGGCAAAGGAATTTAAAATTATTTTAAAATTAAATTTGCAGTATTTGAACTTCCTAGAACAGTAGCAAGTTTATGTTTAACAATAGTTTTAATATTATTTCTTGCATCTCCTAAGTATTGTCTTGGATCAAAGTGATCTGGATGTTCAAACATATGTTTTCTGATCCCAGCAGTACAAGCTAATCTTAAGTCTGAATCAATATTAATTTTACAAACTGCCATTGAAGCGGCTTTTCTTAACATATCTTCTGGAATTCCAATAGCGTCTTGTAATTTTCCGCCATTTTCATTTATTATCTTTACAAATTCTTGTGGAACAGAAGAAGCTCCGTGTAGAACAATAGGGAAATTTGGAAGAATTTCAGAAATTTTTTCCAAAATATCAAATCTTAATTGAGGTTTTGTACCTGGTTTAAATTTATATGCTCCGTGAGAAGTTCCTATTGCAATAGCTAAGCTATCAACTCCAGTTTTAGTAACAAATTCATAAACCTCTTCTGGTCTTGTGTATGATGAATCTTCTTGAGAAACTTTAACATCATCTTCAACACCAGCAAGACGACCTAATTCACCTTCAACAACGATGCCATGATCGTGAGCGTAATTAACAACTTGTTTAGTTAATTCAATATTATCTTTAAAAGAATGGTGTGAACCATCTATCATAACAGATGTAAAACCAGAGTCTATACAACTTTTACATAATTCAAATGTATCGCCGTGATCTAAGTGAAGAGCAATTGGAAGACCGCTATCTTCTACCGCAGCTTCAACCATTTTCTTTAAATATGTAGGATTTGCATATTTTCTAGCACCAGCCGAAACTTGCAAAATTAGTGGTGATTGTTCCTCCTTTGCGGCATCTACGATTCCTTGAATAATTTCCATATTGTTAACATTAAAAGCACCAATGGCAAAACCATTTTTGTATGCTTGTTCAAACATTTTTTTTGTGTCTATTAATGGCATATCTAACCTCCTTATGCATTAAAGCCTATGTAATAATGATAAAACATTTTGCTTGTGATTACTAGAACATTTTAGAATATTACATATAAAAATTAGTAAATAACTTAAAATAGAATTATATTTCATAGAATTATTGCAAAATATCAAAATATATCAAAAAAAATAAAGCAGTATCATATTTTATTTTTTAAATATGTTTTGTGGATATGGTTTTGAGGTATAATATATTCTGAAAAAAATACAAAAGTGAGGCAAAATAATGTTATTAGATAATAGAATAGAAAAATTAGCATACGGTTTAGTTAATTATTCTTGTGCACTTAAAAAAGGTGAAAATTTATTAATTGAATCTACTGGAGCAGATTATCAGTTAGTTAATGCAATTATTAAAGAAGCATATAAAGTTGGAGCTAATGTTTTATATACAATCAATGATTCAAGAATCAAAAGGGAAATGTTAAAAGGTTTAACAAAAGAACAAGTAGAATTGATGACAGAGATAGATGTGTTTAAAATGGAAAAAATGGATGCATATATTGGCATACGAGGTGGCAACAATTCGTATGAATTATCTGATGTTCCAGGAGATAAAATGACTTTATATAACAATATTTATTCACAAAAGGTTCACCATAATATACGTGTTGATAAGACAAAGTGGGTTATTTTAAGATATCCTACAGAAGGAATGGCGGAATTATCTTCGATGTCGACAGAAGCTTTTGAGGATTTTTATTTTAATGTATGTAATTTAAATTATGCAAAGATGGATGAAGCCATGACCCCACTTATAAACTTAATGAATAAAACAGATAAAGTTAGGATTGTTCATCCAAATGGCACGGATTTGAGTTTTTCAATTAAAAATATTGGAGCAGTAAAGTGTAGCGGATTAAGAAATATTCCAGATGGAGAAGTTTATTCTGCGCCAGTAAAAGATAGTGTCAATGGTGTTATTCAATATAATGCCCCAACTGTGTATAACGGGAATAAGCACGAAAATGTTAGGTTAGTTTTTAAAAATGGAAAAATAATTGAAGCAACTTCAAATAAAACAAAAGAGTTGAACGAGGTTCTAAATTCGGACGATGGTGCTAGATATGTTGGTGAATTTGCGATAGGTGTAAATCCGTATGTTAAAGATCCAATGTGTGATATTTTATTTGATGAAAAAATATCTGGGTCTATTCACTTTACTCCAGGGGCATGCTATGAAGATGCTTATAACGGGAATAAGTCTGCTGTGCATTGGGATTTAGTTTTAATTCAGACACAAGAATATGGTGGTGGCGAAATATATTTTGATGATATTTTAATTAGAAAAGATGGTGTATTCGTTGTAGAAGAATTAAAATGTTTGAATGCGGAAAATTTAAAATAGAATATATTTTTACTATCATCATAGAGGAAATAAACTAAGTCAGTAATTTGATTTATTAAAGTAGTGTATCTTTACGATGTTTTGCCAAAAAAGTATAAATCTTTATTTTAAGGACTAAAATATTGAGAAGCAAAATTGTTAAGATTAAAGTAATATTTTTATAAAAAAATACATTTTTTCTCCCAAAAGTGGTAAAAAGAGCAAATTTTCATAAAATTGTTAAAAAAATGGCAAAGATATACTTTTTTTGTTGCTAAAACTAGATATTAATAATAAAATATTGCGTAGAAAATATTTGACGTGACAGTGATTTATAGAAGGTTAAGTCGATTTAAATTTGTAGATATTTTTGGAGGATATATAAATATATGGAAAAAATCAAAGTTGGTATTAACGGATTTGGAAGAATTGGACGTTTAGTGTTAAGAGCAGCTTTAACACGTAAAGATGTTCAAGTAGTAGGAATCAATGATCCATTCATTGATCTAGATTACATGGTATACATGTTGAAATATGATACTATGCATGGGAGATTTGACGGAAAAATTTCTGTAAACAATGGAAAATTAGTAGTTAATGGAAATGAAATATCTGTATTTGCTTGTATGAACGCAAGTGATATCAATTGGGCAAGTTGTGGTGCTGAATATATTGCAGAAGCTACAGGTATTAATACAACAATTGAAAAGGCTTCAGCTCATTTCAATGGTGGCGCAAAGAAAGTAATTATTACAGCTCCATCAAGTGATGCTCCAATGTTTGTTATGGGAGTAAACCATGAAACTTATAAGGCTGATCAAAAAGTTGTATCAAATGCAAGCTGTACAACAAACTGTTTAGCTCCATTAGCTAAAGTTATTAATGATAAATTTGGAATTGTAGAAGGATTAATGACTACAGTTCATTCGACAACAGCAACACAAAAGACTGTTGATGGACCTTCAAAGAAAGATTGGAGAGGTGGAAGAGCTGCATCTGGCAATATAATCCCTTCATCTACAGGTGCTGCAAAGGCCGTAGGTAAAGTTATCCCAGAATTAAACGGAAAGTTAACTGGTATGTCATTTAGAGTTCCTACTTTAGATGTTTCTGTAGTAGATTTAACTTGCAGACTAAAGAAAGCTACAACTTATGATAAAATCTGCGAAGTTATTAAGAAAGCTTCAAAAGGAGCAATGAAAGGAATTATTGAGTACGTAGACGAAGAAGTTGTATCAAGCGATTTCTTAGGCGATGCTAATACATCAATCTTTGATGCAAAAGCAGGAATTGCATTAAACGATAAATTTGTTAAATTAGTTGCTTGGTATGATAACGAATGGGGTTACAGCAATAAAGTTGTTGATTTAATCGCGCATATTGCTAAGGTTGACGCTCAATAATTAATTATTAATGACTATAAGGCTGTTACTTAATAAGTGTGCAGACTATAGATTTTATTAAGAAGAATATCGGTATAGTTTAAAGAAAATTAACTATGCCGATTTTTTTTGCTTTATTTTATTAAGATAGAGGAATATTTTAGATATTTTTATTGCGACATTAAAGCGGAGGGTTGAGTTGACTTAATATTAATAATACAAGAAGAGATTTATTTAATTTTGATAAGTGTCTTAAAATAATGAATATATACACGTGTAAAATAATAAAAGGTTTATTATAAAATGGTCAAATGTGTTAAAATAAATATCAATTGAGAGGTTATAATGGGTGATTTAGATATAGCAAGAAGCAAAAATAAAGTTAGGATACAAACAATAGCTAAAAAACTTGGAATTAAAAATCAAGATTTGGAAACTTACGGTCCATATATTGCAAAAGTAGATTTAAAAAATCTTAAAAGAAGAGGAAAACTGATTTTAGTTACATCTATTAATCCAACTCCATTTGGAGAAGGAAAAACCACAGTTGCAATAGGATTGGCAGATGGCTTGCAAAAAATAGGAAAGAAATCTTGTTTAGCATTGAGAGAACCATCATTAGGCCCTGTTTTTGGGACAAAAGGTGGAGCAACCGGTGGTGGTTATGCGCAAGTAGTTCCAATGGAAAATATAAATTTGCATTTTACAGGCGACCTTCATGCAATTACTACAGCTAATAATTTGATTTCTGCCATTATAGAAAATCATGTGATTCAAGGTAACGAATTAAATATTGATCCAGATAGAATAATTTGGAAAAGAACAATGGATTTAAATGCAAGAACTTTGCGCAAAATAAGAGTTGGGCTAGGTGGAGAAAAAAATGGACCTGAAAGAGAGGATGCATTTACTATTACAGCAGCATCCGAAATAATGGCAATTTTTTGTTTAGCAAAGAACCTTCAAGACTTAAAACGCTTAGTTGGGAATATTGTTTTAGCATACACAAGAGACGGAAAAAAGGTTTTAGGGAAAGATTTAAAGATTGAAAATAGTGTAGCAATTCTTTTAAAAGATGCTATTAAACCAAATCTTGTGCAGACACTAGAAAAAACACCAGCCTTTATTCATGGAGGCCCATTTGCAAATATTGCTCATGGGTGTAACAGCATTATAGCGACAGAAACAGCTCTTGCGCTTTCTCATTATGTAGTAACCGAAGCAGGATTTGGCGCTGATTTAGGTGCTGAAAAATTTATTGACATTAAGGCAAGAAGGTTTGGCTTAAATGTTGATACAATCGTTTTAGTAGCAGCAATTAGAGCACTTAGATATAACGGAGGAGCAACTAAAGAAGAAGCCAATAAACCTAATATAGAATTGTTAAAGAAAGGTATATGCAATTTAGAAAGACATATGCAAAATCTTACCAATATTTATGATGGTAAGGTAGTTGTTGCTTTAAATAAATTTACAACTGATACAAAAGAGGAAATTGATTTAATTAAAGAACTTTGTAAAAAATACAATGTAAGATTTGCAATTTGTGATGCTTGGGCTAATGGTGGGAAAGGTGCTAGGGATTTAGCAAAGGCCGTAGTTGAAAGCGTTGAGACAAACACATCTAGAATTAAATATTGCTATAATTTGGAAGATCCCGTTAAAGAAAAGATAGAGAAAATAGTGAAAAAGAATTATCGCGCAAAAAATGTTGTATTTAGTGATCAAGCAGAAGAATTTTTAAATAAACTTGAGGATGAGTATAAAAATTTACCTATTTGTCTTGCAAAGAATCAATATTCATTCTCGGATAATAAAACGAAGTTAGGGGCTCCAATTGATTTTGATTTTACAATAACAAGTATTGAACTACGAGCTGGAGCTGGTTATATAGTAGCCATAGCAGGAAATATGTTATTAATGCCAGGATTGTCAAAAAATCCTGCAGCATTAAATATGACAATAGATGAAAATAATATAATAGAAGGATTGTTTTAATGGAAAGTAATAACTTTATAGAAGACATTATAATTAATGATTTAGCAACAGGAAAGCATGATGAAATAATAACGAGGTTTCCGCCGGAACCTAATGGATATTTGCATATAGGACACGCTAAAAGTTTAGTTATAAATTTTGGTATTAAAGAAAAGTTTAATGGTCAATGTAATTTGCGTTTTGATGATACAAACCCTTCAAAGGAAGATGTTGAGTATGTAGAATCAATTAAAGAGGACATTAAATGGCTTGGATTCAAATGGGATAAATTAATATTTGCTTCTGATTATTTTGACAAAATGTATGAATGTGCAATTTTATTAATAAAGAAAGGCTTGGCATATGTTTGTGATTTAACTGCTGACCAAATTCGTGAAACAAGGGGAACATTGCAAGTTGGGGGTCAAAATAGTCCGTATAGAGAAAGAAGTATTGAAGAGAATTTAAGACTTTTTGAAGAAATGAAGCAAGGGAAATATAAAGATGGTGAAAAAGTATTACGTGCAAAGATAGATATGTCATCACCTAATATAAACATGCGAGATCCGGTAATTTATAGAATTTTGCGTGCACACCATCATAGAACAGGAGATCAATGGATTATTTATCCTATGTATGATTTTGCTCATCCTTTGGAAGATGCTTTTGAAGGAATAACACATTCTATATGCACGCTAGAATTTGAAGATCATAGACCTTTATATGATTGGGTAAAAATTAATTGTGGATTTGTTCCTGGGCCAAGACAGATTGAGTTTGCAAGATTAAATATTAAAAGAACTATAATGAGTAAGAGGTATTTAAAGAAGTTAGTGGATACAAAAGTAGTTGCAGGCTGGTCTGATCCGCGGATGCCAACTCTTTCCGGAATGAAAGAAAGAGGATACCCACCAGAGGCAATTAAAGATTTTTGCAATAGAATAGGTGTAGCAAAAGCTAATTCGGAAGTAGATGAAAGATATTTGGAAAGTTGCGTAAGAGAATATTTGAATGTTCACTCAAAAAGAATAATGGTTGTAAAGGAGCCAATTAAGTTAATATTAACCAATTTTGAAGGTGAAGAAGTATTTAAAATCAATAACAATTTTTCTCCAGATGATATATCGTCAAGAGACGTTACATTTTCTAATGAGCTATATATTGAGAGAGATGACTTTTCTATTAATCCTCCACCAAAGTATAAAAGATTCACTGTAGGAGGTTTGGTTCGTTTATACGGAGCTTGCATTATAAAATATGTTTCACATAAGGTTGATAATGAAGGCAATGTTATAGAAGTAAGAGCAGAAGTTATCGAAAATAGTAGAAGCGGACAGGAAAATGCGAATATGAAAGTGCCGGGCGTAATTCATTGGGTAAATGCTAAAGATTGCGTTGATTGTAAATTGCATGAGTATGATTATTTGTTATTAGATGGGGATGGGGATTTTGATGAAAGAATTAATCCAAATTCGCACATTGAATATATGTCAAAAGCAGAAAAATCTGTTCTTAATTTTAAACCATATGAAAGATTTCAATTTATGAGAATCGGTTATTTTAGTGCAGTAGGCAGGTATTCTAAAAATAACATTGAATTTAATCAAATAGTATCCTTGAAAGATTCCTTTAAAATTTAGGTGTAGCATGTTAACAAAAATCTCAGCGGATGAAATAAAAAAACAATTGGTGGAAGCTATTAAATATTCAGCATGCCATCTTGAAGAGAGTGCTGAAAAGGCATTAATCATGGCTAGAGATAAGGAAACATGCCCAATGGCAGAATCCGCATTAAACATAATGGTTGAAAATGCTTTCATCGCGAAAGAAACAAACATTCCATTTTGTCAAGATACAGGGATGTTTATAGCCTTTGTTGAAGTGGGGAATATGGTGCAAGTAGATGGTGATATCAAGAAAGCTATTAATGAAGCCGTAGAACTTGGATATGAAGAATTAAGAAAATCTATCGTTGATCCAATTTTGAGAATTAATACAAAAACAAATGCTCCAGCAGTAATACACTTCGACATAGTTGAGAGTGATTATATTAAAATACGATATATGTTGAAAGGTTTTGGCAGTGAGAATATGTCAAGATTAGCTATGTTAGAACCTTATCAAGGGATAGACGGGATTAAAGCATTTGTTGTTAATACGGTTAAGGAAGCTGGCGCAAGTCCTTGCCCGCCAGTTATCGTAGGCGTTGGAATAGGTGGGTCTGCCGATCAGGCGACAAAATTAGCTAAGTTGGCATTATTTAGAAAGATAGGCCAAAGAAATAAAAAAGAGCATATATCTAAATTGGAAAAAGATATATTAAATGAGATAAATCAATTGAAAATAGGGGCGCAAGGATATTGTGGAGACGCAACCGCATATGATGTTTTCATCGAAGACTATCCTACACATATTGCGTCTATACCGGTATCTGTAAATATATGTTGTCACGCATCACGTCATGGGGAGATTATTATAAAATGAAAGATAAAGTTTATGAATTAATATATCCCTATTCTCTGGAACAGCTTAAAGATGCAAAAATTGAAGATTTAGTATACATAACTGGCCCATTGTTGGTTATGCGTGATGCTGCTCATAAAAGATATAAGCAAATATTAGAAGAAACAGGAAAAGCACCATTTGATTTAAATGGCAAGATTATTTATTATATGGGACCAACACCAAAACCAAAAAATGGTATTATTGGAAGCTGCGGACCAACAACCTCTAAGAGAATGGATCCATATGTTGAAATGGTTTTTAATAACGGGGCTTTCGCTATTTTGGGTAAAGGTGCAAGATCAGAAAAGGCAACTAATGATTTTATTAAAAACGATAAGGTATATTTAGTAGCTATAGGTGGAGCTGGGGCATATTATTCAAAATGTGTGAAAAGTGTAAAGGAAGTTGCATTTAGTGATTTACTTGCAGAAGCAGTGATAGAAATACAAGTTGAAAAGTTCCCTTGTTTTTTAGCGATAGATTTAAAAGGTAAAAACTTGTTTGATAAAGATTAGTAGGAGGCGCTTATTAATATATTTTCTTTTTCTAGCGGAAGTAGCGGGAACATGTCAGTTTTTTGTGGGGAAAAAGACGCTGTAATCGTGGATTGCGGTGTAAGCACTAAATATGTTGAAAATGGGTTATCAGTCTCTGGGGTTGATATTAATAGAGTTGCAGGAATTATTGTGACGCATACTCATACAGATCATGTGTCCGGGTTATCTCCTTTAATTAAAAAATATAAAATTCCTGTGTTTACCGATGAGATTATTAAAAAAGAACTTATTACAACCTATAAAATTGATCCACGTTTAGTTAGAGAAAGCAATTTGGAAAAAGGCCTTAAAATAGGAGAATTTTTAGTTGAAGGATTTCGAGTTTCACATGATGCACAAATAACTTATGGCTATAATATTTCTTTAGATAGAGAAAAAACATCAATTATAACTGATGCCGGTTTTATATCAGATGCAAATTTACGTGCAATAGAGGATTGTGATAATTTAATATTAGAATCAAATTATAACGAAGATTTATTGTATGCAAATTATAAATTGCCATTGTATATTAAAAATAGAATTGCTTCAGATTGTGGGCATATGTCAAATGAGAATTCAGCAAAAATTTTAAATAAAATACTTAAAAATAATAAATTAAAAAAATTTGCAGTTGCTCATAAGAGTGAAGAAAATAATTCAAGCGATTTAATAATTGATGCAATTATTAGTGCATTAAAAATTAATAATATTAAGGATATTGGATTAAATAAGATGTCAATATTTTTAGCAAAAAAGGTAATGTCATTATGAGTGAAAAAAAGCATTATGAAAGTGGCTCTATAGTTTCGATATGCGTATTTATAGCATCTATATTTGCCAGTGTATTATTCAGTGCAATTTTAAAATATGTAGAAAAAAATCAACATACAAATTACATTGTTTCTATGTTGTTGCAAATTACAATGTTTTTAGCGTTATTGATTTGTCATTTTTTGATGGCGAAGAAGGTAATAGATGTTGCATCCTATAAAAAGACTTTATCCATAAAAGAAACAGTTTTAGTTTTAGTGATTTTAGTATTAGTTTATGGGCTATTTTTTCCAATAAGTAGTTTGTGGGAATTTGTTTTATTAAAGACAGGGTATAATTTTGAATTAGCGTCAGGGAACAATTATTTGGGGACTAATAATCTAGGGTTAATGTTTTTTGGATTATTTACAGCAGGTATAATTGCTCCATTGGTAGAAGAAAGCATATTTAGAGTTTCTATAGGTTACGCATATAAAGATTATGGATATTTTAGAGGTGCATTACTATCTGCTTTAGTTTTCGGGCTATTTCATGGAGGCCCGGCACAATTTGTTTTTCAGTTTGGATTAGGGCTTGTTGCTTGTTTAGTGTATTACATTACAAAATCGTTTTGGAGCTCATTTATGATGCACTCATGCAGCAATGGATTTTTAATAATTTTATTATATATAAAGCAAAATAAAAACTCTGAGAGTACAAATACAGAGATTGAATTATTACAATCATTATCAAATAAAGATATAATTATGTATATTTTTATTGCAGTCATTTCATTTATTTTGTTAATCAATGCAATTTATTTATTAGTAAGAGTTTCGAATAAGAGACAAAATAAAGAAGTAAGGAATTTACGTGATACATTTGTAGAAGCTGTCAATGTGTCGCAAAAGATGATTTTAAAAGAACAGTGGTTATTAATTATCAGCGTGCTTTTATTGTTTATCCCTTGGGTTTTAAATTTTGTATTAGGGTATGTGAGGAAATAGTGAATATGAAAAACAAGATGAGAGTTACAAAAAAAGTATTATATTACTATATACTGATCATTCTTGCTCTGTTATCTATACAAATTTTTCCACTTTTTAAAAATATAAAGGATCCAATTGCAGCAGAAATGGCTTTTTCCATAGTTTCACAAGTTTTAATTTTTGGAGTATTACCAATATTATTACTTGTTTCTTTTTCAAGCAGCGAAGCACGTATTTTTTCAACTTTTAAGGTAGACAAAGGATTATCGTTTAAAACTTTAATATTTGTGATAGGTTTTGGCGTATTTGCTATGTATCTTGCGAATTTTTTAAATACAGTATTTGTAATAGCAATGGAATCTTTAGGATTTTCAAAAGAGCCATCAAAAGGAGAAGAAACATATTTTTTAATTGATTTTTTACGAAATGTAATTTTAACTTGTTTATTTCCTGCCTTATTTGAAGAAATTACTCATCGCGGAATGTTACTTGGATATTTATCTCGAGAATATAGCGTCAAAAAAAGTATTTATTTAAGCTCATTGTTTTTTTCGTTAATGCATATGAATATGCCACAACTGTTATTCACTTTTATATTAGGGTATATGATTGCTATAGCTGTTATTGCGACGAATTCATTTTGGGCAGGAGTAGTAATTCATTTTCTTAATAATTTTATAGCTGTAACATCTGAACATTTGAATGGAGCATATAATTTTGATAAAAATTATCAATCATTTTTAGATACTAGCTTCGGGCAAATTTTCAATATAATTAAGATGATAGCAATTGGCTTATTTATGATTTTGAGTGTATTGAAAATTTTAAAATTATATGAGAAAAATGGACAAAATCATGAATTGGCTATTAATTTTGCAAATCGTAAAGAGTTGAAACAATTGCGAAAAAACAATAAATTCCCAATGTTTTTAATTAAGTTTTCATTAATTTTAGTTAACGTTTTGTTTATGTTTTTGATGTATAAGGAATAGATTATGAAAAAGATTAATATTATTTGTGTTGGTAATTTAAAAGAAAAATATTTTAAAGAAGCAGTAGCCGAATATCAAAAAAGATTAAAGCCGTATTGTGACCTAAATATTATTGAAATTCAAGAATCAATGCTTGTTAAGAATAATGAATCTGAAATAAATAAAGTTAAAGAAAAAGAAGGGCAAGCAATTATTTCTAAGCTTAATGATGGATATAATATTTTGTTGGATTTGGAAGGTGTTAATATTACATCGGAAGAGTTGTCTGTTAAAATAGATAAAATATATTTGAGCAATAATCTTATCAATTTTGTTATAGGTGGTTCCTATGGTGTTAGTTGTGAGGTTAAAGAAAAAATAAACGATAAAATTGCATTTGGGAAGATAACTTATCCGCATCAATTAATGAGAGTAATATTAGTTGAGCAGATATATAGACAGTTTAAAATTAAAGAAGGAAGTGCATACCATAAATGAATAATACGCCAGAAATGTTCATGCGAAAAGCAATAGATGAGGCAAAAAAAGCTGCGAAAAAAGGGGAAATTCCTATCGGTGCTGTTATTGTTAAAGATAATAAAATTATATCCAAAGGTTATAATACCAAAGAAAGAAAACAATCGGCCATATGTCATGCTGAAATTAATGTTATTAATAAAGCTTCCAAAAAACTTGGTACTTGGAGATTAGATGAATGTGATATGTATGTTACATTACAGCCTTGTGAAATGTGTGCAGGAGCTATAATTAGCGCTAGAATAAAAAACTTATATTATGGAGCTCGAAATTCTTTGATTAATGAAGAAATATATTATTCTAATTCTTTGAATCATAAATTAAACAATGTGACAGGTGGGATATCAGAAGCTGAATGTGAGAACATAGTTAAAGAATTTTTTGCAAAACTAAGAAAAAGAGAAAAGATTTAAATGTTAGACAAGATAATGATAAAAAAATATAATATATTTTATACTTTAATTTAATGAGGTGATAATAATGAAAGAACCGATTTTTACAGCATATATGATTAAAAATGGAAAATATGACAACATAGAAATATTAGGTACAAAAATTTATGAAAGAGCCATTCAAACTTTGGAAGTTATAGGGGCAAAGGTTATTGAAATTAAGTCTGAGGCTGAGATTCCAAATAAAGGTGTTGGTTTAGTAATTGATTCAATATGCATTTTTAAGAAAGGTGAGTTATTAAATATTTTAGAAAATAATTGTGATAAGTCTTTTAAAATCGGGGAAGTTGCATATTTTGGCAATTTGGCAAAACGCAAACAAGTTACAGAAAAAATAGAAATAAGCGAACAGAAGTTTTTCTTAATTACAACAACAAGAGCAATTACGCAATTATATGAATATTTAATAATGCTTAATATAGAAAAACATTTTGATAACGGCGTTATTATTTTATCTCCTAAAACAACTATTATAGAAGATAATGTAAGAATTGCCCCAGGAGTAATTTTGCACGGGAATATTGAACTAAGAGGCGACACCACTATACAAAGTGGCTCTGTTATTCAAGAAGGAACAAATTTATTAAACGCAACGATTGGGCATAATGTTGTTTTAAAGAATGCTAAGATACAAGACTCAGAAGTAGATGACGACGCATCAGTTGGCCCATTCGCATTTATTAGAAATCATGCAAAAATTGGTAAACGTTGTAGATTAGGGGATTATGTTGAAGTTAAAAATTCAATTTTAGGAGATGACGTTAAAATGGCGCACCTAGCATATGTTGGAGATGGCGAAGTTGGTGCTAGAACTAATATTGGATGTGGATCAATATTTGTTAACTACAATGGAAGAATAAAACAAAAAACTATTGTTGGAGAAGATTGTTTTATTGGAAGTAATGTTAATTTAATTGCTCCATTACAAATTGGTTCAAAAGTTTATATTGCTGCAGGTTCGACTGTTACAAAAAATTTGAAGGATAATGAATTCTGTGTCGCAAGAGAAAGAGAATATATTAAAGATGACTGGGAAAGAAAATAACATTGTTATTGTAGGGTTAGGTAATCCAGGGAGTAAATACGAATCAACATATCATAACTTAGGATTTATGGTTGTAGACTCTGTACTCAAGAATCTGAATGTATCGAAATTTAAAAAAGAGTGCCAAGCGGAAACTTATACATTCTTTCAAAGAGATAAAAAAATTATTTTTGCTAAACCTCAAACATTTATGAACTTGTCCGGGGATAGCGTTAAAGAATTAGCGGGTAAATATTTAGATAGTTTGGATAATTTAATTGTTATTTACGACGACATTGATATCCCATCTGGAACAATACGAGCAAGGGTTAATGGGTCTGCGGGAACGCACAATGGCATGAAAAATATAGTAGATAGATTGTCTGATAAAAATTTTAAAAGGATAAGAATTGGTTTTGGTGGTGAAACTAATATTCCTTTGATAAATAAAGTTTTATCTAAAATAAATAGCGAAAAGGATAAAGAAGTTCTATTAGCTGTAGAGAAAGCGGGAAAATTAATTGAGGAATATCTAAAAGATTTTAATTTTGACAAATTAATGATTGGTGCAAATACTAAGTGAGTTACGCTAATATTAAAGAGACTGTAGTAGGTCAATTTTTAAAGAACCAGGTCTCAAAATTTAATTTAATAAATAAAAATTATATAAAATGCTCAAATCAAAATTTTAAACACTATTTATATGCATTTTTAGAATCACATAATGTAATTATATTTGACAATGCAGAAAAAGCAGAAGAATGCTACAATTTTTTAAAAAGTTTTGGTGTTGAAAATGTTGATTTTTACGTTCAGAGTGAAGATTTTTTCAATAAAACGGAAGCTAATTTTTTAGATGAGTTAAACATTTTAAGAATTAAAACTTTGTTTTCAATTGTTAATGATACTGTCAAAATTATTATCACAACTATTCAATCAATCATTTTACCTTGTATAAATAAATCTCTTTTGTATGATAAAAAAATTAAACTAAAAGTTGAAGATGAAATCAATATTCCAGATTTAGTTAATATTTTAATTGATTTAGGTTATTCAAATGTTTCAAAAGTTGTTGGGAAAGGAGAATTTTCTCTAAAGGGGGAAAGTTTAAGTGTTTTCCCTATAACGTATTCTCATCCATATAGGATTAGTTTCTTTGATAATATAATTGAGGATATAAAAAAATATGATATTTTATCGGGGTTTTCTATTGAATCGCAAAAAGAAGTAGAGATTGTAACAACAAAAGAACATTGGATAAACGAAATTAACACTAATGATGTAAAAAGAACTGAAATTAAAAATACTTCACCTTTTACAACAGAATTAACTGTTAAAGTTGCCGATTATGTAGATGAAAAGATAGACATGTTATTTGTTGGGAATAATGCAGTCTTACCTTGGTTTATACCTTTTTCAAAATCAAATTATACAACTTTATTAGAAAACTTGGATAAAACAAAATACAAAATAATTTTTGATTTTGAATTGAATTTAGATACATTTAATTTTAATGTTGAGCATATAACAAATTTAATGAGGGACAGAAAAAATAAAGGTGAAATTTTTAATGAACATTTGTGGTTAATTAATGACTATGCTACAGTTTCAAAAATTTTAGAAAAATTTTCAACTAAATATTTTATTATGGGGGATAATAATGCAATTGAATCTTACGACATACATATTGCTCCAGTTAAAAAATATTTTAAAAATCATAAAATGCTTATAAATGATATCCGCACGGCTAGAATGAATGGCCACAAGATGTATATTTTTGCGGGGAATAGACAGAGGGCGGAAAGTTTTAAAGAAGGCTTAGAAAAAGAAAATATCTATATTAATATTTCAAATGGAATTGATGTAAAAGAAGATGTTGTATTAATCGATGAGTTTCTTGATCAAGGTTTCTATAGCATAGCTAATAATGAGATGTTTATTGGAGTGAGAGATCTTATCGGTTCTGCAGCTGGGAACCAAAATAAGATGAATCTTCAAAAAATATTTACACCACCGCAAATTGGGGATTATGTAGTGCACGAATATTTTGGAATAGGGTTATGCCAAGGGCTTGTTCAAAAAGAAATTAATGGAATTGTGCGAGAATATATCTTATTGAGTTATGCGGAAAACGCAGAAGTTTCATTGCCGATTGATCAGCTTGATAAGATTCATAAATATACAGGGAGTGATAGTTCCCCTAAGTTATCCAAGCTTGGAAGTGGAGATTTTTCTTCAGCAAAGTCTAAAGCGAGAAAATCGATTAATAAGTTAGCTTTTAATCTTATTGAACTGTATGCAGAAAGAGAGAAGATGAATGGATTTCTTTATGATGCAGATTCTGATTTACAAAGAGAAATAGAAGCTGACTTTGAATATATAGAAACTACAGATCAAGTTAATGCAATAAATGATATTAAAAACGACATGGAACATGGAAAATTAATGGATAGATTAATTTGTGGTGATGTTGGGTTTGGTAAAACCGAAGTGGCGCTAAGAGCTGCCGTGAAAAGCGTGTTAAATAATAAGCAAGTTGTTTTAATTGCTCCAACTACAATCCTAGCAAGGCAGCACTATAGATTGTTTAAAAGTCGTTTAGCGAGTTATGGTGTAAATATTGTAGAAATATCTAGGTTAACTAGCAATGACGGATATAAACAAACTGTAATAGATATTAAGAAAGGAATTGTGGATATAGTCATTGGGACACATAGAGTTTTAAGTCACGATATAGAATTTTCCGATTTAGGGTTGTTGATTTTAGACGAAGAGCAAAGATTTGGAGTAGGTCAAAAAGAAAAACTAAAAAATTTAAAAAAGAATATAAATGTTCTTGCCTTGTCTGCTACGCCAATTCCTAGAACATTAAATCTTTCACTTATAGGAGTTAGGGACATCTCGGTTTTAGCGGAGCCACCTAAGAATAGATTGCCTATTAGAACTTATATAAGAAAATTTGATTATGAAGATCTTAAGAAAGTAATTGAATATGAACTGTCAAGAGATGGACAAATTTTTATTTTAAATAATAGGATTGATGAGTTAAAAAATATAGCTACTGTTGTGTCGTCATTTTCTGATAAATGCAAAGTAGTTATTTGTAGTGGCCAAATGCCAAAAAATGAAATAGAGCAAAATATAAGTGACTTTTTCGATAAGAAGGCAAATATATTAGTTAGCACAAGCATTATAGAAAATGGGATAGATGTGCCTAATGCAAATTGTTTAATAGTTTTAGATGCAACACGATATGGGTTATCACAGCTTTATCAAATTAGGGGAAGAATTGGACGTAGTAACATACAAGCATATGCATATTTCTACTATAAGGAAGAACAACTCTCCGATCAAGCTAGAGAAAGACTTAATACATTGCAAGAGTTTAATGAGTTAGGAAGTGGGTTTCAAATTGCGTTAAAGGATTTAGAATTACGTGGAGCTGGGAATCTTTTGGGGGCAGAGCAGAGTGGGCATATCGTCAATATAGGGTACGAATTATATTGTAAAATCTTAGATGAAGAGATAGCTAAAGCAAAGGGTGAGTTGATAAACGAAACTTCATTAACATCAATTAATATTAGTTTAAACACATATATACCAGAAAAATATATAACATCATTACCAACTCGTTTGGCAATATATAAGGAAATTAGTGAAATTGTTAATGATAACGTGAAAATGGAATTTATTAATAAATATGAGGCTATTTATGGTGATATGCCAGAAGAAATGAGAAATTTAATTGATGTTTCGCAAGTAAAAAATATATCGTCGAATTTAGGTATTACAAAAATTATTATTCAAGATTACAAAATACAAATTACTATTGAAGATGATGAGAGGCAAGTATCATTGTTTTTTGCGCAGCAAGTTCCGGCAGAGTGTAATTATAGTATTAATACAGTTTCTGGTAAGATAGTGATAGATATGTTAACAGCGCAAAAAGCTAAACAGAATTTATTTTTGTATAAAAATATAATTGGGGAAACAGCAAATCAATTTATAAAGATAGAAGGATGATTGTAGAAATAGAGGAAATAGATATGTTAAAAATTAAAGGGGCAAAGTTATTTTTAAATGATAGTGAATATGTTATAAGGTCGGGAGCCATTCATTATTTTAGAGTGCCTAGTATTTATTGGGAAGATAGATTAAAAAAGTTAAAAGAATGTGGCCTTAATACTGTAGAGACATATGTAGCCTGGTCTTATCACGAAGAAATTCCCGGGCAATTTGATTTTACAGGGGAAAGAGATTTTAAAAAGTTTATTAAAATTGCAGAAAATTTAGGATTGAATGTTATTTTAAGACCTGGCCCATATATTTGCGCCGAGTATGATTTTGGAGGGTTGCCATATTGGTTATTAAAAGATCGCAATATCAAATTGAGAACATATGATGAACAATATCTATCTTATGTGGAAAGATATTTGGTGGAACTATACAAATACTTGCACGATTGTTTTTCTAGTCAAGGTGGAAACATTATTGCTGTTCAAGTTGAAAATGAGTATGGCAGCTATGGCAATAGTAAAGAATATTTAGAGGAGCTAGTTAATATAAATAAAAAACTGGGAATAAAAGAGATTCTCTTTACCTCAGATGGAATATGGAACAACATGATTTCTGGGGGAACAATTCAAAATATTTTACCAACTTTTAATACAGGTGTAGGAAATATAAAAAAAGAATTCACTTATATTAAGTCGATTAAACCGAATATTCCATATGTGTGTATGGAATATTGGTGCGGATGGTTTTCAAGATGGGGGCAAAAAGCTTTTAGAAAAAATATTGCATTAGTAAAAAAAGATATTAGAACATTTTTAGAAAATGGAATTAGTTTTAATTTGTACATGTTTCATGGTGGAACTAATTTTGGATTTGACGCAGGTGCCAATTATCAAAATTCGTATACCCCAACAACCACATCGTATGATTATTATGCTCCGGTTTCGGAAGATGGAAGTTTAACAGAACTTTACCATGCTATAAAAGAAGTTATTTATAATTTTGACAACAAGGAATATGTTAAAAAAGAATACGTAAATGATACTCAAAAATTAAGTAATATTACATTTAATCAGTATGCTAATCTATTTGATAATTTAGATTTTATTTCAAATAAGACATATACAAAATCTATATGTAGCATGGAAGATGTTAATCAAAGACATGGATTGATTTTATATTCTAAAGTTTTGGAAGGTGATTATTCTCAATCTATAGTAACATTAGAAGATGTTCACGATAATGCATACATATATATCGATGGAATGTTAAAAAAGGTTTGCTATAGAATAGAACATCAAAAAAATAAGTTTATAAAAGGTAAGAAAATTTCTAATTTTAAATTTATTCTTCCAGCGTTCAAAGACAAGATAAAAATAGATATATTAGTGGAAAGTTATGGAAGAATTAATTATGGAAGAAAAATAGGGGATAGAAAAGGGCTTAAGAATGTTTTGATAGGGAATCAATATATTTACGGGTGGGAAATTTATTCCATTCCGTTGATTGATATAAGTTCTTTAAAATATGCGGAAATTAATGACTTTAGCATAATTAAATATCCAGCTTTTATTCGTGGGTGTTTTGAGTGTGACTCGTCTAAAGATTTAATGTTGAAATTACCAAAAACTACAAAGGGCTATATTTTTATAAACAACAAATTATTAGGACGATATAATCATATTGGACCTCAAAAAGAATTTTATGTGCCGAAAAACATGCTAAAAGTTAGAAATGAAATAGTTTTGCTGGAAACAGATTTTTATACAGGGAAGAGTAAGTAGAAACAAATGATTTAAGAGATTTAGTTGTTTATAATGTAAAAGCATTTCTTTGGCTGATAATCATTATAATATAAATTTGATTATTGTTTTTTAATAATATATAATTTTATGTGTATATGCATGAGGTAAAAATGAAGAAAAAGATTATTGCAATTTTAACTACAATTATTTTAATGATGATGATTTTAACTAGCTGTGGGCTATTTGTGAAAAA
Source organism: Bacillota bacterium (assembly GCA_023396095.1). Classification (GTDB taxonomy): domain Bacteria; phylum Bacillota; class Clostridia; order Christensenellales; family UBA3700; genus JAEWXG01. The sequence continues at coordinate 30,172 of JAEWXG010000018.1, forward strand.
TCAAGAAAGAATAGATAATCAGAAAGTTTACACAATCCATCATAAGGGACAAACTGAATATATTACATATCAAGAGTACAATAGATATTTTCAACAATTATGGTATAGATTTTATTCATCATATAACAAAGATATCAATAAGACAGTGGAAAAAATTTCAGAAATATTAATCAAAAGAAAATTATATATTATGGAGGCAAAAGCCGAACTTGCTAATGGTAAGAATCCTAGTGATCTAAAAGTAGTAGATTATTTAGATAATGACGAAAAAGATTATACCATTAAACAGATGAATAATGTTTTCGAGAAAAATTTTCAGGAAAAAGTAAAGGCGCTAATTTCAACAATGAATTTAGATGGTGAAAGTAATTCAGAAATAACATATTCTCCTTCATTAGAAGCAAGAACCAAAATTTCAATTGAAGATAAAATCGAGTATACAAAAAATAAAAATCTTGCAGCATCTGATATCGAAAAAACTTGGATAGAAAAATATGGTAATGATAAACATAAATCGACAATTCCAAGCGAATATTTAAATCATGCAAAAATCGAAGAAATCAAAGCAGCTTATGAAGAAGCATATGATCAAGTAATTAGTGAGTATGATGAAAATGGGTTGAGCTATAACACTTATATAGTGCAATATTATGAAAATGCTTTGATTAACAAATATAAAGAAAAAATTAGAGATCAAATTAGTGTGACAGATCAAGAAATTAATGAAAAATACGAAAAACTAATTAATGATAAAAAAGAAATCTATTCAAAAAATACACAAGACGCTAATGCAACTGAAATTGAGGCATTGCTCAAAGGAAGTTCATATAACCATATATTCCCAGTCTTAAAAACATCTGAGAATGTTCCATTGCAGGCAATTGCAGTTAAGAGTTTATTGTTGTCATTTAACGCAAATCAGAAGAAAGCATTAGAAAAAATGAAGGCAGTTTTTGGCGCAGATTCTGATGAATATAAGGCGAATCGTATTGCTTTAGCAACGCAAACAGGATTAATAGATATAGATGGTATTAGTGTAGAAGCAGGATTAAAGATTTACAAGAGCAATCTTGATTATGATTCCGATAAACCTTTAAGTTCAAGTAATGCTCCATATCAAGGAGAATTAAACGGTAATACATTTGAATATAACGTTTATTCGTATGATCAAATTTTAGCGGAAATAAAGGCTGATTTGGAAGGAGTAGAGGCTGTTGTTGATCAAAAATATCCAAATGCTGTAGCAGATGGAAAGAGAGATTATTATATCAATTATGAAAAACAACAGGTATTTGTAAAATGGTTAAATTTAGTAAACGATGACCCTGGTATGATGAAGAGTGATGCTGAGAAATATATTATAAAAGTTTCTGAAACAGATTTTGATGAAAAGTATGTAAAAGAATTTTCTGCTTTAGGTAATGCTATATATAAAAATCATAAAGGAGAAATAGGTGTATATTCTGTGTCTGATGAGGATGGAGATTTTGACTTTTTAAATTCTAAGATAACAACTAAAAATGGGATTTCTTTTGTTGTTAATGATTTTGGGATACATATTATTATGGTAGTTGCGGCTACTCCAAATATCGAACAAGAAAGTGTTGTCGCTTATAATAGTAATTATGAAGTTGTTGATAAAGCAGATGTTGAGAAAATCGCTTATTATGTTAGTGGCATAAATTATGACTTAACTCAATATGGTTATGCTGATTATAATGCATATATTAAAGAGCAAATATTAAACGGTAAAGTTAATATTGCAGAGCAAACAAAGCAAAATGAATTATATACAATAAATAATAATGAAACTGGATACAAATTAAATAAAAAGGTTCTTGAATCAATTTTGAAACCTATTAAGAAGGAGATCGAAAAACTTGGGAACTAAGAACAACTAATAAGTAATTTAATTTGTTCTTATTGGGATTTTCCATATGGAAGAGGATTTTATACAATTAATGACTTTATTTATGTATCTTTAAGTATTGTTTATGATATTATCTCAACAAATTTATATTGAATTAAACTGGTATATTTTTATTATAATGCGTTTAAATTTAGCTTATATAAAGTTTACTTTTAATTGGTAGTACAGAGCAATATTTTTTGTATAAATGTAAGTAATTATAAAAAAGAGACTACACCAAGTAGTCTCTTTTTTATTTATCCTAATTAATATAAATGAAATTTACTTTTTCTTTTTTAAATCAGGGTCATTATCTTTCGGCTCATCTTTTGTTGGATTAATACCTTTCCATTTATCCAAAAGTTTTCCATTCTTATCAAATCTATGAGGATAGCAAGCTTGCATTGTAGTTAAAATACCATCTTCAATTGATTTTCCACCTTTAAATCCTAAATCATCGTAATGCAATTCCTTATGAATTTCTTGAGTTAATTCATCTGGAATATAATAATCTTTTGATTGAATGTCCTTCATTAACTTTGTATAGTCAAGACCTGAACATTGACCATTTTTCTTTAATTTTCTAGCTACAGCAATTCCACCTAGAGTTGCGAAACAAGTAGGTACACCTTTATATCTTTTTGTTGCTCCGCAAGCTTCCATCATTGTATTGATCATATATTTATATTTGTGGTTTGTATGACCTATTGGATATCTCTTGCCGTGTTCACCATAGAAAGTAGCTGCTACAACTGCTTCTGCAACACCAGTGCAGTGAATCATTGCTGTACCACCCTTAGGGAAATAAACAGCAGGCATATTTGCGAATCTATCTAAGAAAACCTCTTTCCATAAAGGCATTCTTTCTGGCATATTTCCAAAAATATAAGGGAGTTCAAGAATTACAACATCCATCCCTTTGTTAGCAACGCCTTCGCCAACTTTTATTAACTCAGCAGATTGTTCTACTCTAACTTTTATATATGGATTCTTTTCTGCTAATTTCCTTTCAGGGAAAGTTCTATCGAAATAAGCAAAATAAGAGTTTAATAGAACAGCTTTCTTAACGCCGGCCTCTTTTGCTGCTTGGAAAACCTTAACAACAGCATCAACTAATCTTGTTTTAAAGAACATATATGCTCCTTCTTCAACTGGAGCGTGAACTCTATCATCTGGACCTACTGCATATACTAAAGCATCATATCCAGAGAAGATTTTTACAAGTTCATCTTTTTCCATTTTGAATAAGTTGCCATATTCAACACCTATTTCTTTTGGGAACCAGCTACCTAATGGAATATCTGGTAAAGAAATTGTTCCAACTTTAACTCCTTGTCTAAGGAATTCAAGAGCAGAATAGTACCCTAAAAATCCAGTACCACCCGCAATAAATACTTTTTTAACATTTAATTTGTTACCCATAATTTAACACCTCTTATTTTTTGTTTTCAGTTAATATATCTTTATAGCAATCTTTAGAATAGAAGTTTGCTTCTAATTTGTCGTGAGTATCGTACCATAGTTGTGCGAAATAAGGAACTTTTTTAGAAAGAGCATCAAAGTTCCATGGCGCTGGAGTACAGCATACTGGGCACCAGTGACCAGCTTTTATAACTGTATAAGGAGCTGAAGAAAATTCGTGACCATCGTGGCATCTCCATTTTAAGTGTGTATACAAGTCGCCCTTAACCATAGTTTCACTGATACATTCGCCACCTCTAAACTTAGCTGCTTGTTTCATGTCATTAATATCTAGCTCTGAATCTGGTTTGCTTTCGTCATAGCCGTGATTTAGAAGAAGACCCTTTTCTTTAACTTTTGTAATATCTTTCAAATCTTCATAGTCAACTTTTTCGCCATTTGGTAAATTGCCCTCAACAAGAAGTGGATAATTTTCCCATGTTGAAGGAATTTTTTCATATGCTTCGCGTGAGCCAAAGAATGCATTAATGCGACCAGTAATATTGTTGTCTACCCAATATTGAGGAGCATTAGTATCTTTTAGTAATTTTTCAATAGTTAATTTTCTTATAAGTTTCTTTGGTGCTAGTTTTCCAAATTTAAAGTACCAAAATTTCTTGGCCATATTTGCCCAGAATGCTTCAAAAGTATCACCTTGGAAATCTAAATAGTCATTTAATACGCCACTATCATAGAACCAGAAGCAGTGGAAGTTACGAGCAGCATTCCAATTAGGATTAAAGAAATCTTTAGCAGAACCGCCCATTAATTTAAAGCCAGCATCAATAGTATCGAATCCAGTAACACGGCATCCAGCGCCACCACCGATATTATAAACTTTATTCCAGAAACCAGGTTTTAAAGTTCCCTCTGAATCTTTTATAACAAGGTTCTTTAACAATAGTCCAGATTGTTTAGCAGTTGACCATTCAATTGGAACATTCCAGCCTGTATGGAACATAAGGCCATCATCCATATTGTTCAAGATTAATTTATCATATAAAATTCCAGATTGACGTAAACTTACGAAATTAGGAATTCCTGCGTCTAGAATATATCTTTCACCGCGAACTTTTGTTACTGCATAAAAATCATATGCACTAATCATAAGAGGATCACCAACACGTCCCCAAGGGTGTTTGTAATCTCTGTGTCCGTATTCTGCAACAGTTCCTATGTTAACAAATTTAATTTCATTTTTTCTTGGAGAAGCAACAATTGCATCAGCTAAATTTTTTGCACCAAAAGTGTTACTTTTTTCTGCTGCATCTGGATGCTTGTCAGAATATGGAGGTATAATTGCCGCACAGTGCAAAATGTAATCAGACATATTAACGCATTTTTGGCAATCGTCTTTGTTTGATAAATCTCCAAACTCAACTTGGATATTTTCGCCATATTTCTTTTCTAATTTTTTTGCTAACTTGATATTTGAATCCTTCTTTCTTAAAAGAACTAAACATTTAAATTTACCAGTGTCAGCAATTTGTTTTAGAACTTCACTTCCCATTGAGCCGGAAGCACCTGTAATGAAAACTACTTTTTTACTCATAATAATAATTTTCCCAATTAGTTGGACGTAACTAAAAAAGGTTCCACTCCTTGTCTTAATAACGCATAAAGATATCGTCCTCATAAATGCGCAATAACTATTTATATATATTATAGTAATTAATTAATTTTTTCAATAGAAACACTCAAAAAACAATATTTAAGTCGGTGTTTTAATTGTTAATATTGCTATATTGTTATGGTTATGTCTTGAAAATTTGTTGTTTTGAGTTAACTTATTAAAACCAGTCAAATTTAGAGTGATATAAAAACATATGCCGAAATAGCAAAAGAGTGCCTAAAATCTAAAAACTGTAGGGGTTACTCTTAACAATATGGTTAATCTATTTGTATTTTGCTTGCCTACATCGGATGAAGATGCGACTTATGCTAAAGATGTTTAGGAAGTAATATTTATCCCTTTACAATGTTCGTATTAGTGATATGAAAAATCCTAAATTCACTTTTATTTAATCTAAAGAAAAAAGTTACTTTTCTACGATAATGCTATAGAATAAAAGATGTGAATTTTTGTATATTTATGATGAATGGATATAATAAATCGGAAAACACGCAAAAAGATGATAAAATAAAAGTGGTCAAAAAATTACCTATTTTATGTTAATATAAATAAAATTAATTAAGGATGCCTATGAAAAGAATTAAGAAACATAACCAGCAAGTAAAAGACCAGCAAATGCAAGAAGAGGTATTGCATAATTCGGAGTTGGACTTACCAAATCGAGATGAGAACACTAAAAGCTCTGGCGAAGAACAATCATCCGCATCGACGGAGAGCAATGATCAATCTTCAAATAAAGAATTTGTTAATATAAAGGAGAATCCTTTTTTAGTTCAAGATGTCGGAGATGTAAAAGCTGGAAAAATCAATAAATACGATATTTTTTGGATGAAGGTTTGGGCTTTAATCGTTTCAATAAATTTAACAATTTCATTAGGAATTAATAAAGTTATTAAATGGATATTCAAAAAGGGGCTTCCCTTAAAGTATATTCGCGCTGCGGTTGCAATAATTTTTACGATAATATTTATATCGATAATTGTGTCCCCATTTAGGATAAATGTTCAAAAAGAACAAAAATACGAGGTTTTTTCTGACGGGTTAATAGCTTATCAAGAATATATTGGGGTTGATCAACATAGTAATCCAATCTATAGATGGGGATTTAAAGATAAAAATGGAAAGAAAAAGATTCCAGCAAAATATTTGGATGTTACACCATTCTCACAAGGCGTTGCATTTGCTTTCATTAGAAAAGAGACGCAAACAGCAACCAAAGATGTTTGGATTATGATTAATAAGAGTGGAAAACAAATTGGAAGTGCAGAGTTTTATTCGCCAGGAATTTTTAGAGAAGAAGAAGGAAAATCAACTTTGGCAAGAGTGCAAGATTTAGATTTGACATGGGCGTTTGTTAACAAAAAAGGAAACTTAGTGGTTTCTGCCTTATCTGAAGCAAGTGATTTCAAAGAGCATCGTGCGAGGGTTAAAAAAGGGGCTGTAGAATATTTTATTAATGAAAGTGGTAAAACTATATCTAATAAATATTTTGAAACAAGGTCATTTTCTAATGGACTAGCTGCATTTAAAGATGAGACAGGGCTTTGGGGGTATATTAATAAATCAGGGAAAGTTGTTATTCCGCCAGAATTTATTAACGTTGGTCCATTTTTAGATAAATATGCAAAAGTAAGAATAGGAAATAGCGTAACATATATTGATAAAAAAGGGCAAAAATTATTTAACGCTAATATAAATTTCAAGGCTTATTCGAAAGATTATGAATTAATAGATTTTGACAAACCAATAACTACATATGCTGGTTATCCGGTAATACAAAATGCATCAACAATTTTATATCAGAATGATGTGCCTGTTTTGTTTAAACAAAAATAGATGTAATGCAAGCAGAGATTTTTATCTGCTAAAAAAATAAAATTGCAATTAACATATTTCTAATTTTGTATTGATAGGCTGTAGTAGTGTGCTAGTTAGTATGTGCCATTATTAAATAGGAAATCCTATATCTATCTGATTAAGTAAAATTGAGGTGAACCCAAAAAGTTGGACAATCCAGAAAGGAGGTTCAACAAATGTGTTTAGATTATGATACAAAGTTAGAAATTTATTTAGAAAACAAATTAAAAAGGAAAAAAGCAGGTTTTCTTGCAAA
>JAEWXG010000015.1 GCA_023396095.1 Bacillota bacterium
CAATTCTCCTTACACCTTTATCCTGCTCTACCGCTGAAATGTGCATAACAGACCTTATTCCATCTATGTTAAATGCTCCACCTAAATATGCAGCTCCTACTTCAATAGGATAATCTTCCACAGCAAATGTTACGCCATACTTGTTATTTACTGTTATAGAATTACTGGTAAATTTGATATATTCCGGTTTAATCCAAGATATTAACTCATCATCGTTAAGTTCGTATGCTTCTCTTTCATCAAAATCTCTAGTAAAGTTATATTTTAAAAATATCGCCGTTTCTACTTTTCCAAGATTTGTTGTAGACAATCCAGTTTCCGAAAAACTTTCAACAAAGCTTGATAAAACTATATCAATATTCTCTTTTTTTGCACAGTAAAAAACAACATAATACGCCGGCTCATAAATAGGTTTCTCTACATCGTTTAATATATCTATATCGGACAATTTAGAATAAAGCACAGCTTTCCTTTTTTCATCCGTTTCCTCTTCTATCATGCTTTTTAACTTTTCTATGTATTCATCCATGATTATGGCTTTATCAATTTTAACAATATCGATAACATCCATAGCATCAATTGTATTAATTGCTCTTGCGAATGTTTCTATATCCGAGTCCTGCATAAATTCATCAAGTAATGAAAAATCCTTAGAACCTATCTTTAATACTTTCCCAAAATATCCCGGATAAATAATATATCCATCATCATCAATTTTATGAAATGGTATTAATCGATCTACTTCTTTCCCCATATACTCTTTTTTATAGAAAAGGAACTTTATAGCCTGAATAAGTTCTTTGTATAAAAGTCTGTTATTAATAGGGAGAAATAGGGCGCTTCCTAAAACCAATACTACTATCCCGATTATATATTTATACTTTGCCCCACTTGAAAAAATGCCTATTACAGTAAATATAATTATTCCAGCAATTACCGCATCGAGAAGTGTAAACTTCTTCCATATATAGTTTTTTACTTTTGTATCCTTCGGTATTACTTTCATCCTTTCACCTCTTTGATGTCTTTTTAAATATCATCTTGAAATATTTCACCTTCTACCTGTTGTAGATCCTGATATAAATTGTGCCTTACCTGCTGATTGCTTTGAATTAATGATCCTTTAACTTTCATAGAGCTAATATATACGTCACCTCTAAAATCACTAAAATCCAAACGCCTTAAATCAATGTTGCCCCAACTGTCGATACAGTTCTCCAATATCCATTTCTTCTTTTCTTCTTGTGTTAAATTTGCCATTTTTTAATTCTCCTTTTCTTTTTGCTTATCTTGACGCAAATTACCATTCACTATTTGTTCGTTTTGGTATAAATTGCCTTCTATTTTTTGACAATCTTGCCATAAATCGCCGTTTACTGTTTGACGCCTTTGGCACAAATCGCCTTGCACTTTTTGACAATTCTGAAACAAATCGCCGTTTACTGTTTGTCCGCCTTGAAATAAAGTACCATTAACTTGTTGACTCTCTTGATATAAAACGCCTTTAACTTTCATATGTGAAATATAAACATTTTTATTTGAATCGCTAAAATCTAAATTCGATAAATCAATGTTCCCTAACCCATCAATGCAATTCCCCAATATCCATTTCTTCTTTTCTTCTGGTGTTAAATTTGCCATTTTTTAATTCTCCTTTTGTTCTTCATTATTTTGATATAAACTGCCTTGCACTATTTGTTCACTTTGCCATAAATCGCCACTTACTATTTGTCTATTTTGGTATAAATCGCCTTTTATTTCTTGATAACCTTGATATAAATTGCTTTCTACTTTTTGACGAGTTTGCCATAAATTGCCTTTAACTGTCATTCCTGAAATAAGAACATCACCGTCAAAATCGCTAAAATCCAAATCACTTAAATCAATTAATCGCTCATCATATTCGTTATCATTAATACAATTTTCTAAAATCCATTTTTTCTTTTCTTCTTGTGTTAAATTTGCCATTTTTTAATTCTCCTTTTCTTTGTTATTTTTTTAATCTTTATAGAAAACAAACCAATACGTGTGGCCACTTGCATTCTTACTCCCATAAAGCGGCTTTTTATCAAAGCACTTTAAAATGTCATTAATCTTAATCTGATACTCCGACCACTTGAATACCATTGTGCCGTGATGTTTTAATACCCTAAAACATTCATTGAACCCTTTTGATAAATCTGTTTTCCAACTATCCTTGTTTAACTTTCCGTATTTTTGAATCATGTATGAATTATCACCGCCGTGAATTAAATGTGGCGGGTCAAAAACAACATGGTAAAAACTCTCATCAGGAAAAGGTAACTCTGTAAAATCTCCAATAAAATCTGGTTCTATTTTTAAGTTATTTCTATCATAACGAGCTAGATCTATGGTTTCTCTTCTCTTGTCAAGAGTTAATAGCTTGTCATAAGCTTTGTTAAAATAAAACATTTTACCGCCACAACACACATCCAATATTTCTTTGTCTTGTATATTCATTCCTATATCTCCACTTCTATCTTCTAAATATCATCTTGAAATATTTCGCCTTTCACCTGTTGATAATCTTGATATAAATTTCCTTCAATATTTTGCATATCTTGGTATAAATCCCCTTTTACTTTTTGCCCGCCTTGATATAAATTGCCTTTCACCTGTTGATAATCTTGATATAAATTGCCTTTTACTTTTTGAAACTCTTGCCATAAATAGCCTTTTACTGTTTGACACCTTTGGAACAAATCGCCTTGCACTTTTTGCTCATTTTGTATTAAATCTCCTTTTACTTCTTGGCAATCTTGACACAAACTCTTTTTTACTTTCATGTGTGAAATATTAACAATGCCTTCGAAATCGCTAAAATCTAAATTGCTTAAATCAATCTCACCTTTTTTATTAATACAATTTTCTAAAATCCATTCTTTCTTTTCTTCCGCTGTTAAATTCTTACTCATTTTTTAATTCTCCTTTTATTGTGTTATTTGTATTTATTTATTTGTGCACTAGTTACACGCTTTCTAAATTCCTGCCTTTCCTTTCTTCCTTTTGGCATCATTTCCTTTTGTGAATTTTGCCATTTTCTATAAGCTGCGTTATTCTCTTTATTTTGATTGAATACCTGTTTCCCATGATTAA